>JBILGM010000073.1:0-9617 GCA_044351045.1 Methylococcaceae bacterium
CAGCGGGTGCGACCGATTTTTTGTTATGCTCCATCGAGACCCTCATGTTGCCCGTAGAACGGATATTCACGCGATCCGGATACATCCCATGAATCAAGATGAGCTAGACCTGTTTAAAAAGGAAATGGCCGATGTCCAGCCGTTGACCCGTCCTCAAGATCGGCTTATGGCCCGGCCGGAAAAGGTCCCGAGTCCCGGGCTGTTCTATCGGCGTGAGTCGGCGCAACGTGCTCAGTCGATGGATGAGAGTCACTTGCCCACGGCTTTTGCCGAGCCCGTGCGTCCCGAAGCTATCATTAGTTTCAAGCGTGACGGCATCCAGCATGGAGTGTTCCGACGCCTGCAGAGAGGCGCCTACGAAATCGAGGCGATGCTCGATCTGCATGGGCTGACCGTCGAGCAGGCCCGACATGAGGTGTATTCCTTCATCCACGAATGTCTCCGTTATGACGTTCGTTCGGCGCTGATCAGCCACGGCAAGGGCAATCGCAACAAGGACCAGATTCCTTTGCTCAAAAGTTTTCTTGTTCGCTGGTTGCCGCTTTTTCCTGAGGTGATGGCCTTTCACAGTGCCCAGAAATGGCATGGCGGGGCCGGCGCCGTTTACATGCTCCTCCGGAAAAGCGAGAAAGCCAAGGCCGAAACCCGCGAGCGTCTTGGGCTTTCCTCCGGGAAACCCGAGCCTTGAGTGACGAAGGTAAGCCTGGAAATGACGCGGCCATAAAGGCTGCTCAGCAGTTTCTCCCGATAGCCGACAGCCCAGGCTTGGCCCCGCTGGGCCGCGGGCTGATCAACGACACCTATCGCGTTACCGCAGGGCAGTCGACTTGGGTTTTGCAACGCATCAATCGCCGGGTTTTCCCCGATCCTGTCGCCGTTATGACGAACCTGAGGCGGGTTACCGATCACGCCAGCCGCGCTCGTCGAGGCTGTCCCCAATCACCTTGGCGTCTGCCCGAAGTGATTCCCACTCGCGCGGGAAATGATGTCTATCAGGATGATCATGGCGAGTACTGGCGCGCGATCACCTATATCGATCAGACCGAGAGTCTCTCCGCCATTACCCGGCCTGAACAGGCCGGGCAGGTGGGTCGGGCTTTGGGGTGGTTTCATAGTCTGGTCGGCGAACTGCCGGCGGAGTCCCTGCATGACACTCTGCCCGGCTTTCATGTTACGCCCGGGTATCTGGATGAGTTTGATGAGGTCCTTGCGAAAGGCTTTGATGGGCGTGATGCGGAGGAACTGGCCGAGGCCATGGAGTTTGTTGAATCACGCCGTGCTCGGGCCGATGTGCTGGAGGTCGCCAGGGCCCATGGCAAGCTCAAATGCCATGTGATCCATGGCGACCCAAAACTGGACAATGTGCTTTTTGACATCGCCAGTGGGCAGGCCGTCAGCCTGATTGACTTGGATACAGTCAAACCCGGACTGCTTCATTACGATCTGGGCGACTGCTTCAGATCCTGTTGCAATCGGTCCAGCGAAGCCGCACGGCCGGAAGCGGCCGCGTTTGATGTCGTAGTTTTCCGGGCCGTGCTGCAGGGTTATTTGCGCGAAGCACGGTCAACCCTGACTCGGGACGATCTGGACTATCTCTATGACGCGATCCGGCTGTTGCCCTTCGAGTTGGGTCTTCGTTTTCTCACTGACCACCTGGCCGGAGATGTCTACTTCAAAGTACAGGCGCCCGGCCAGAATCTGAGGCGGGCGCTCGGTCAGTTCCGTCTCTCCGCAAGCGTTGAAACTCATGAGAGTGAGATAAGGCGGGAACTCGGCCGCCCTGACCTGACGTGAAACCATTGCGAAACGCTCAGCATCCGGGGCTTTGACCTCCTTTCTCCGTTATACTGTCTCGCTGTATTTCCGCCCTCTCATTGAGCTTTGTGATCAATAATTTCGTCAAAACCCGCCTGCCCACCGGCTTTGGCGATTTTTCCCTTTACCTTTATGTCGAGCATGGCAAAGAGCACCTAGCGCTGGTCAAGGGCGAGGTGCGGGGCAAGTTGGGAATCCCGGTCCGAGTGCATTCCGAATGCCTGACGGGGGACGTGTTCGGGTCCAGGCGCTGCGATTGTGGTGATCAGCTTAAACACACGCTGCAGTATCTGGGTCGTGTCGAGGGGGGCGTCCTGATTTATCTTCGTCAGGAGGGTCGCGGTATCGGTCTTCGGAAGAAGATGGAAGCCTACAACCTCCAAGATCAGGGCATGGATACTGTGGAAGCGAATATCCACCTGGGTCATCAAGCGGATGAACGCGATTACGGAATAGCGGCACGGATACTGAGTGATCTGGGTGTCGAATCCATTCGACTCATAACCAATAATCCGCACAAGGTCGAGGAATTGCAACGCCACGGGGTGGCTGTCGACACCCGCATGCCGATCGAGGTTGGGCATCATCAGGATAATATCGGCTACCTACGTTCCAAGGCTGATCGCATGTCACATTTGTTGAGTTTCCGTGAGCGCACGCCCGAGCACCATGAACTCGCCTTTATCGAACCGCTCATTGATCAATTGAGCCTGGCTCAGGCTGATAAAGGGCAGGGCTACCCCTTCGTCACACTGACTTATGCCCAGAGCATGGACGGCAGCATTGCCGCCGACGGGGGAGCACCCCTGCTGCTCAGCTCCCAACAAGCCATGACACTGACCCACTACCTGCGTGCACATCATGATGGGCTGCTGGTCGGGGTCAATACCATCCTGGCGGACGACCCCCAGCTGACCGTGCGTCACTGGGACGGCGAGAGTCCGCAAACCGTCATACTCGACAGCCATTTGCGGACGTCAGTCGATAGTCGCGTGCTGGGACAATCGGGCAAGCCGCCGATCATTCTGACGACGCGCGAGTCTGATTCCGAACAGCGAAGCCGCCTGACTGGCCGGGGTGCCGTGATTCTTGAGGTCGACAGCGACGACAGCGGCAGTGTCGATATCCGGCAAGCCCTTGTTGCCCTCTCGGCCCATGGCATCCGCACGCTTATGGTCGAAGGCGGTGGCAAAACCATTTCAACCTTTTTCAAGCATCATCTCGTGAACTACTGCGTCATTACCATCACCCCCAAAATCATTGGCGGGCTCAGGGCCATCGAGGGGCTGAGCGCTGCTGGTGAAGCTCCCCTGACCCTGTCCGATTGCCGATACCAGACGCTGGGTTCCGACATCATTGCCTACGGTCCAGTCCGCTTTTCCCAATCATGAGTGCTCAAGCCGTTTTTCATATTGCGCAACACACCGTGCAGGCGCGTGAGGTCCACACCAGCAAGCCGGGGCCGGGGGAATTGCTAGTCCGTGCCGTGTGCTCCGCCATCAGTCCCGGCACCGAGTCCCTAATCTTTCGGGGTGGGGTTCCGGAAGACTGGAAGAAGGATGACGGTCTGGAAACTCTTGTGGGTGATTTCCGCTATCCCTTCAAATATGGGTATGCCCTGGTGGGTGAAGTCATCGCCGCCGGCGGTGCTGATGATCGGCACTGGCAGGGGCGACGGGTGTTTGCCTTTCACCCCCATCAGGCCGAGGCGGTTATCGATAAACGCTACTGTTACCTGGTGCCTGAGGGTATGCCGGCGGATCGGGCCCTGTTTCTCGCCAACATGGAATCCGCCCTCAATCTGGTCATGGATGCGGCGCCGCTGGCAGGCGAGCGGGGCATGGTCTGTGGGCAGGGCATCGTCGGCTTGCTGACAATGGCCGTTCTGTCCCAACTTCCGCTGGAGGAACTCATAGCCACCGACCCGATCGCTCTCCGCCGGGAGTGGTCTGAAAAGCTCGGCGCCAGTCTGGTCGTCGATCCCTCGCGAGGCCGAGAATTGGCCGTTCTGGAGCAGTGTCTTTTCGATGATGAGCAGGATGGCCTCGATTTCGCCATCGAGGTGTCCGGACAGATTGAGGCGCTGAATCAGGCGATCCGCCTCTGCGGGTTTGATAGCCGCATCGTAGTTGGCTCCTGGTATGGGCGAAATCCCGGTCTGGTTGATCTCGGCGGTCATTTCCACCGCCGTCGCGTCAAGCTGATTTCCAGTCAGGTGAGTACCATCAATCCAGTCCTCAGCGGTCGCTGGTCCAAAGAACGGCGACTCGCGCTGGCGCTTGATTGGCTGGACCGGATTGCCCCAGAACAATTCATCACCCACCGCTTCGGTCTGTCCGACTGTCAGACGGCTTTCGAATGGGCCGCCGACCCGAATTCCGGGGCCTTGCAAGTTATTTTCGAGTATTGAGTTCATGTATCAGCTGGCCATCACCCGCGACTTCATTGCCCGACACTTCCTGGTGGGAGGTGATTGGGGGGCGGAAAATCAGGAACACAGCCATCACTACCGCGCCGAAGTCAGTGTGGAAGGCCAACAACTGGACCAGCACGGTTATCTGATCGATATCGTTGCCCTGGAATCGGCCCTTGCCGGGATCATCAATGCCTATGCCGACCGCGTGCTCAATCAGCAACCCGCATTCGCTGGCCTCAATCCCAGTATTGAGCATTTCTCGCGCATCCTGTGGGAGCATTTGCGCGATGTCTTGGTTCTCCCCGGTCGCAAGCTGACGGTCAAGCTCTGGGAGAACGACCATGACTGGGCGGCCTATGGTGGTGTGCTGTGAATCTCATGCTTTCCCTGAGCCAATGGGATTGATGGTACGGAGATGAGCGTTGCCTTTGCCGAGTATCTCGATGCCAAATACCCGCTCGACGAGCGCAGCCTGAATGGCGATGTCCGCGCCCTGTTCGAGTCCTCTCTGCGCAGTCATTCCGCCCTCCGAATAGTGGATATGGGTTGTGGCAGCGGGGCCAGTCTGCGCCGGCTGCTCCAGGCCGGATTGCATGGCCGGATCGAACTGACCGGGGTCGATCGCGACGCCGATCTTCTGCAGCGGGCTCGTGATCGTATTGTGCATAACCTGGAGATGGCCGAATTCGAGCTGTCGATGTCTGCCGAGGTGGTCGAGGCGCGCCGCAATCGGGAGACCGTCACTCTGCGCTTTGCAGCGGCAGACCTCTCGACTTATGAGCCCGCGCAGTCCGGGATTTATGATGCCGTTATTGCCCAGGCGCTAATGGACCTGTTGCCGCTGGAGCGGATGGTGGAGCGAATCCGCGGATGGCTGGCACCCGCCGGTCTCTTTTATGCCTCGCTCAACTACGATGCGGGTACCGTCCTTTATCCAGAATATCCAAGCAACCAATTCGAAGCGGCGCTGCTTGATGTTTACGACGCCTCCATGGCCCGTTCAGTGGGGGGGCAGCCTTGCGGGGGCGCGCAGTCCGGGCGGCATTTGCATGCCGCCCTGAGTAAAGTCGGTTTCGATATCCTGGCTTTGGGCAGTTCCGACTGGAACATCACTCCTTATTGCGGCGGCTATCGCGACGCGGACGAGCTGTGCTTGGCCGCCTTGCTGGACATGATCCATGGCGAGGGGCTGCGTTCGGGCCGATTCGAGACGCAAGCATTGGATGACTGGCTGGGCTATCGTCAGGCGCAACTGGCCGACCGCAAGTTGGGGTTGATCATTCACCAGATTGATCTGGTCGCGCAGAAGCCGGCGGCTTGATAGCCCGAAAGGCGAGGCCACCGCGCAAGCAGGTCATCCCGGTCAGCCGCCCAGCCCAATCCGCGCACTGAAGGGCCTCGGCCCAGCGGGCTGGCATGTCGCCGCGGGGGATGAAGGTCCAGGGCTGAAGTTGGTCAAGCATCAGGCCACTATCAAACAGCTGTGCGCTTAGTTCGGCCTTGCCCAAAAACCGGTCTGTGCTCAGGTGCTGGATCGACAGACCCAAGCGCGGTGCCAGGTGGCGATACCAGATATAGTCGCCGTTCGGGGTCAGGCAGACGAAGGCGCCCCCCGGCTTGAGGATGCGGAACACCTGATGAAGCACGGCGGCCTTGTCCGGCATATGCTCCAGTGCGCCCACGCAGAGGACCACATCGGCAACATCATGGGCGACGGTTGCCAGCGACTCCGCGGGGTCCACCCGCAACGCCATGCGATTGGCTTGCGGGTGATTGCTTCTAATCGCTTCCGCCCGGTCAATCATAGCGGGGGAGAGGTCGGTGCCGATGGCCTGCTGGAAAGTCTCCGCCAGCGGAAATAAATGAAGTCCGGTGCCGCAGCCAATTTCGACCAAAGTATCGCGACGCGTGCCCGCCAGTAATGATTCGATCAGCGCCAGCCGAACCCGCAATGCCTGGTCCGCTTGGCCATGTGTATCGGCATAAGTAGCGGCGATGGCATCGAAGAATGTGCGGATGTCCTCGACAGACTCCGCCGGGGTGGTCTGCAGAGGCATGATTCAGGTAACGCTCATCGGACGGTACAACTGCCAGGTGGAAAACAGGAAAGAGCCGCCCAGCGCCAGTGACAAGCCGACTGCGATAGCGCTTGCCAGGGTCGGAGGGATGGCGGGTAGCCAGCAGGTGGCGAGACCCAGCGTGGTGGTGACGCCGATCAGCCGCGTGAAGCGATTGCCTGGCGTAGCTCGTTCTCGAGGTGGTTTGGTGCCACTGAGCAGAACGTAACCATAGCGCAGTGCCCCAGGTAACAAAATCCAGCTACCCACCCGGCCAGAGCCCAGCAGCAACAGGCAGACCGTCAGCAACAGCAGGGCATCGCTCTCATGATCAAAGCGTTGCCCGAAATTGGAGGCCGTTCCTAAGCGCCGCGCCGACCAACCATCCAGGCCATCGGCGATGACCAGCAGCAGGACCGCACCGCTTTGCCAGCCAGGTTGCAGGGTCGGCAGCAGTAGCAGGGTGAGGGTGCCGATCACCCGCGTCAGCGTCAGCCCATTGGCCACGCCAAAAGTGCCCCCGGGCGTGTACTGACCCCGGTTGCGCACCAGCAGGGCGCTGAACGATGCCGCCGCCATGGCAGCCAGCAGCAGCAGCGAATGCTCTAGCCACGCCCCGCCGATACCCAGGCACATGAGTAGGGCATGTTGTTCGGTCCATCGAGTGAGTGGGTCGGTTTTGGTTTCGGTCATGGGGCGGGGGCCTCTGGAGCAAATACTGGCCAAGATGATGACATTAAACCCTAGGGTTCCCCAACCACTTTCATGACGCTGCGTTTCATTCATCCGCCGCTGGAGGGGCCGGTCACCGGCGGCACTCGCTATAACCAGGCTTTGATCCGCACAGCAGAGCGGCTTGGTATTCGGCTGGATTCCATCGCATGGCAAGGACAATCGGATTGGCCCGGATTGCTGGCGCAATTCGATTCACGCAACGATTTGCTGCTCTGGGACAGTCTTTTCCTGCGTGATCTCGCTGGATGGCCGGGTCTGAGCGACTGGCCCCGTCAGGGATTGCTGGTTCATTACTTGCCCTACGCCAATCCGCTGCTCGACGCGGCCGAGCGGGTGCAATGGCAGGACCGGTTCCTGCGTGTCGCGCAAGGCATGCGCGTTCTGTTGGCCACTGGGGCGCGGGTGGCCGATGAAATGCGCCAAAATCAACCAAATTGTGCTGTTTTCCTGCGCGAGCCGCAGGTCGATCCGATCTTCCATCAGTGGCGCAGCCACCGTCGGACGCATGCCGAGCCGGGGCCGGTACGCCTCATCACCGTCGCCAACCTGCTGCCCGGCAAACGGCAGCGGGAGCTACTGGAGCTTCTGGCCCCTATTGATGCGAACTGGGAATGGCATCTCGCGGGCGAAACCGACATCGACCCGGACTATGTCGAAGCGCTGCGACAGCGCATCAGTCAATGGGGGCTGACACACCGCGTAGTCTGGCATAGTCCTTTGCCGCCTGAATCGCTGGCCAGACTCATGGCTTCCATGGATCTGTTCGTATCCTATAGTGCCTTCGAGTCCTACGGCATGGCCTTGGCCGAAGCCGCCGCCATGGGCCTGCCTATTCTCACCACCGGAGTCGGCGAAGCCGAGCGCCTGGTCAAGGGAAACAATGGTTTGATCATTCCCTTGGAGCGTCCTGATGTGTTTGCGCAAGCAATCACCCAGCTACTCACGGATGAGCCATACCGTCTTGGTCTTGGGGTCGGCCAGAAGTGAAGATTAAACCGCTGGGCCTGAATCGCATCGTCGTCGGCTCCAGATCAGCAAAGATCACGGGTAGGACGGCACAAGCTGGGCTTGTCCGCCGCGATATGCTAGGGCCCGTTAACACATATTCGGGTAAATTTCGCGGATGGAAATCAGCGAAACCCAATACCAACGAATCGCCCATTGCCTCCCGGTTCAGCGCGGCAATGTGCGACTCTCCAACTTTCAGGTCCTCAATGCCATTCTGTATGTCGCCGAACAGGGCTGCAAATGGCGGGGGCTCCCCGAGCATTTTGGACCCTGGCACACGGTCTACACCCGCATGATGCGCTGGGCCAAGAGCGGCGTTCTGGATCAGGTCTTCGAGGCCATGCAAACTCAGCAAATCATTCAGATCAAAATCGAAGCCGTTTCCCTCGACAGCCCGATCATCAAGGTGCACCCCGATGGTACCGGCGCTCAAAAAAAACGGTCCCTAAGCCATCGGCAAATCCCGGGGTGGCTGGACCACCAAAATTCATCTGGTTGCCGCGAGTGATCGCGGCGCCATCACCTTCAGACTCTCCCCCGGCCAAGATCACGATGCGCCGGCAGGACGCCAGCTGCTGATCGATTTTGGGCCGGTGGCAGAGCCGACCCCGCTGATCATGGACCGCGCCTACGAAGGCGACGACACACGCCTATGGGCGCTGGATCTCGGCTATGTCCCCGTCGTGCCTCCCAAGAGCAATCGGCTGCATCCTTGGGACTATGACCGGGTCATGTATTTCAAGCGCAATGAGGTTGAACGGCTGTTTCGCCGACTCAAGGGCTTTCCCCGTGTCTTCTCACGCTTTGACAAACTTGATGTCATGTTCACCGGCTTCATCCATTTCGCGCTGATCGTCGAGGCGCTCCGCATGTGTCAACAGGCCCTGATCTGGTCAGCATGCCGTTGGAGCCCCCCGCCCCAGCTTCGGTCAGCGCGTCCGGGCGATATCGCAGGGGCCGTCGTTCAGCCGTTTTGTGGCTCGCCTTGTCTTGTTTTTGAGTATTAAGCGGTTCATAAAAAACCCCGCCGGGAGCCTTAACTCGTAAACAAAGAAACCACCCGCATCCTGAGATTGCATATCCCGCCCGAACAGACGGCGCTTCAACTGACGGAGAACATTCTGGTCGGCACCTACGTCATGCAGGTCGCCCCGGATGGCAGCCCGCGCTTCACCTTCCTCAGCCAGCGCTGGCTGGACATGCTCGATCTTGAATGCGAAGCCTTGATGGCCGATCCCTTCAATAGATTTAAATGCGTTCATCCCGACGATTACGAAGCCTTAATCGCCCTCAACTTGGAGGTCTTTGCACCACGGCTTATTCTGCATTGTGTGGCTTTACCGAAGTCGATGTCGACAGCGTGTTTTCCCCGGAATTGGCAGGACTCGATCGTCAGCAGATCCGCGACTGTTACAACGGCTACAACTGGACCGGCGAAGCCGTCTACAACCCCTTCGATTTAATACTCGGCGGATTCAAATCTGAAGTGCAACACGTTGGGTTAGTGTTGGGATGATGGGGCTTGCCGGCTCTGAGCGAGCCATTCGGTATAGACCGATAGCGGTGATCTTACACCGAGTGCTTTT
>JBILGM010000040.1:0-28368 GCA_044351045.1 Methylococcaceae bacterium
TGGGTGGCCCGGTGCTGGGCCCTGCGGTGCTCTTCTGGGGACTTTTGGCCACCCTGCTTTTGCTGGCTTACGGACTCAGCCGGATCCCAGACAGCCCAGCGAGCTTCCGGCAATGGGCCTTGTTACTGGTGGGCCTGAGTCAGGCGTCCCTTATGGGCGGCGGCATAGTGGTCGGTTGGCTTTTGTTGCTGGCCTGGCGTGGCAAAAACGGCCAGAATTTGTCTGAACGAGGCTTTAAGACCCTGCAAGTGGGTTTAGCATTCCTTACATTAGCAGCGTTGGCCATTCTGGCTCAGGCGGTAGCCGGGGGTTTGTTGGGGCTCCCGGCCATGCAGATTGCCGGCTTTGGTTCGGACGCTGGCCACTTGAACTGGTATCAGGACCGCACCTCGGATGCCCTTCCCCGGCCCTGGGTGGTATCGGTCCCGCTCTGGGTCTATCGCGCACTCATGCTCGGCTGGGCTCTTTGGCTGGCGAATACCTTGCTGAACTGGCTAAGATGGGGTTGGGGGTGTTTCATAATGGCCGGGTTGTGGACGCGATCAGCCGCCTGAGCGCAATGTCTTGGGCATTCAGCCACCCTCGAAATTACGGCCTCTCAAGAAGGCCCCTGAGCTTCCCCAAGGGCATTACCGAGAAGTTTTTATAGACTCTCCCCTGATCAGCAATCACTCGGAATGCATGACATAACCTGGATTGAAACCGGTATATCAAAACTCAAACGAAATCATGGAAACCTTGAACAAGGCAGTTGCAATATCGACCTTATTGGTTATCCGCTCAGCGGCCGGTGTCGCCGCAGCCGAACCTATGGTTTCCAATGTCCATCAACAGATCGTCAATGGTGATGTCGTTCCAAAAGGACAGTTGCAGGTTCATGGTCGCCTTGCAACGTGAGGACATCAAAGACCTCGTATCTTCCCACGCGCTAACAGTTCACTCAGGCTTTATCTCGGTTTTGATCTCGAAGTCATGGAGCAACCATCGACATTGAGCTTGCTTGGCAGATTTTCGAACATTCAAATTTAGACTCCCTCATTCAATCCATATGCATACTCCCTCATCCCCCAATCTGTTCGCGCGGCTATGGCGCTGGATCGACCGTAATTTCATTGAACTCGGGCGTGAAATGCGTCTGAGCTACCTACCGCCGCTGATGGTCTACCTAGCGGCGGGCATCTCGGGGCTCACAGCGATCGTCGGGACTTTCTTTGTGAAGGATTACCTGGGCTTGTCAGCCGAGTTTCTGGCGGGACTAGCATTCTGGGCTATGTTGCCATGGACCTTGAAACTTCCGGTCGGGCATCTCGTCGACCTCATCTGGCGTTACAAGGGCGGTCTGGTTTTCCTTGGCGCTGGTCTGATTGCGGCCAGCCTTCTGATCATGCTGGGCTTGCTGAATGACCGGATGGCGATGGAGGCTATTTTGCCGGCGAGCACCTGGTACGTTCTGAGCGTGCTTTTGGCACCTGTGGGTTATGTCATCCAGGATGTCGTTGCCGATGCCATGACGGTGGAGGCTGTGCCCACCACAGACGAGATGGGGCTGACGATACCCGAGGGTCAACAACGCCTGATGCATGCCACCATGCAAACGCTGGGACGCGTGGCCATCATTGCCGGCACCTTGATCGTCGCTCTGGTCAATGTTTTCATGTTCAATGGCGTGGAAAGCATTGCAGAAACCGAAAAGGTGGCCATTTATCAACGTCTTTATCAAATGGCTTTGATCATCCCCGCCACCTCCTGCTTTGGGGTGATTTTTGCGTGGATGCTTAAACGGAGACAAAAAAGATCACTCCACTCGCTGGGTTATACCCTGGCGGAGATCGATCATCTCACCGAAGTCCATACCACCTCCACTGCGCCAAATTGGTGGATTCTGGGCGGGGGACTGGCTTTTGCATTAGCCACCATCACAGTGGGCCTTGCAGATCTGGCTTTTGGGCAGGAAATCATCTTTGTCCTCTCCATGGGCATTATCCTGGCGCTGATGTACCGGCTGATGGATGAGATGGAATCCGATGCCCGTAAAATGCTTCTGGGAACGGCCGTGCTGATCTTCTTCTTTCGGGCGATTCCTACGCCGGGTCCGGGCTCCAGCTGGTGGATGATCGATGTGCTCGATTTTGATCAATCCTTTATGGCAAAACTGTCTTTGATCGGCAGCGTCCTTAGCCTGGCAGGTCTGTTTTTGTTTCGGCGCTTCATGGCGGAACGCCCGATTGCTTCTGTGGTGATCCTGCTGACGCTGATCGGCACGGTGTTATCACTGCCCACCATTGGCATGTATTACGGACTGCATGAATGGACCGCCAAGTTGACGGGGGGCTTGGTCGATGCACGCTTCATCGCCCTGATTGACACCGCACTGGAATCGCCGCTCGGTCATATCGCCATGGTGCCCATGCTGGCCTGGATCGCCCACTCTGCCCCCAGCCACCTGAAGGCGACCTTCTTCGCCGTGATGGCTTCGTTCACTAATTTATCCCTCGCGCTTAGCCAGCTGGGGACCAAATATTTGAATCAAATCTACACCGTCACCCGCGAGGTCAAGGACCCAGTCAGCGGACTGATGACCACGCCTGCCAACTACAGTGAATTGGGTCAACTGTTGATCGTCGTCACCCTGATGGGATTAATCATCCCGCTCGGCGCGGTAGCCTTGGTTCGCTGGCTGAGGCTTCGTAGCGCTTGATCGCTGAGAGGCATTGAAGTCTCTGGCTCCGTCGACTTTCAGCTCAAGCTGTATCGGTGATGTTCAGCCGGCTCCGTAAAAATGCCATCGTGTACAATCCGGCAACCTCCAAAGCCGGGTTTTCGTGCGACGTTTCCATGCTTTTCTTCCTCCGACTGCTCCAACAGCGTTACCAGATTCTGATTGATGCATCATCGCCTTCCGATCATCTTCGCGCGCAGGAACTCCGCCCCTTACTGACGTCCCTGGCGTTGGCCGAGGCGGTTTTGGAAAAGAACGAATGGTTGGGACAAAAATCACCGCATCCCATTCATATCGCTATCGTTGGCCCAACCCAGGCTGGAAAAAGCTCAGTCATCAACTGGCTGACCAGTTCCTACCTGGCTGAGGCCAGTCCGCTGGCGGGTTTTACCGTCCATCCCCAAGGCTTCGCTCTCAGTCGGGATGCTGCTCAACTGGATGCGCTGGACGACTATTTTCATGATTATCAGCGCCTGAGCCGAGACCATCTTGACCATCGGCAATTGAACGCATTCAGCCTGGAATCTGCCCAGAATACCGAGCCCTCCCCCACCCTTCGCAACACCATCGTCTGGGACACGCCCGACTTCGACTCGGTCCAGTCCCGCGAATACCAGAATGCTGTTTTGCGCGTCGCAGGACTGGCCGATGTGATCATTCTGGTGGTCAGTAAGGACAAGTATGCTGACCTGTCCGTCTGGGAGTTCATGCGATTGCTGGAACCCCTGGCACAGCCGACCCTGCTGCTGTTGAACAAGACCGATGCCGACTCGCGCTTGACTCTGTTGCGCTCGGTTGAAGACAAATGGCGAAGTTTCCGTGCCGATCCGGCGCCACCCATCATTCCCATTCCTTACCTGACCGATCCAGCAGAACTCGCTAGCCTTGGTGAACTGCATGACCAGGCAATGGCCCGCTTGCAGGTGGCATTGGGAAAAGTCGATCGCTCTGGTTATGCCCGAGCAGGGCAACGCCTGATCAAAAAACATTGGCCAGCCTGGACCGCGCCCATTATTTTTGAGCATCGCCTGACCGCTGAATGGAATATGCGACTGGATCGGATTATTGGAGAGTGCATGGATCGCTACCAGCGCGATTATCTGGATCACCCCAACCATTACGAGACATTCCAGCGCGCATTAGCAGAGTTGCTGACCCTGCTCGAAATACCGGGCATCGGGAGCGCCCTGCTGCATGCCCGGCGACTAGTGACGTGGCCGGTGAAACAAATCAGCAAGCTGGGTCAGCTCGCCGCCGGCCACCACTCAGCCGTGGATGGCGGTGAACCCGCCATTCTGCATCAGATTGCCGAGCATGCCTTCGTCCGTATCAGCGAGGATCTGATGCTGAATGGCAGCAGCGATCCGGTTGAACAGCGATGGTGGGGTAATCTGAATCACCAGGTCATGCGGCAACGTGGCCAGATCCTGGTCCAGTTTGACCAGGCCACACATGCCTATGTTGAGAATTTTCAGCCTGAAATCGACAAGACAGCCCATGGGCTATTCGAACATCTGCAGGAACACCCCATGGTGCTCAATAGCCTGCGTGCGACACGCGTGACGACGGATGCTGCCGCTCTCGCGATCGCACTACACACAGGCGGCATTGGCGTGCAGGATTTAGTGATCGCCCCTGCCATGCTCTCGGTCACCACGCTGTTGACCGAAAGCGCACTCGGTCAATTTATGAACAAATCGGCCGAGCGCTTGAGAAGCCGTCAACGAGAGGCGGTCGCGATTTTATTGAATGCCGCCATCCGCGAGCGTCTCGCAGCGGTTCCGGACCAGATTGACCCGTCCTCCAGGGTCGGCATTCCCCCCGAAATACTGAATCAGGCTGCCGTTGAACTCCGCTAAGGCACTCAGAGAATCCCCACCCTTGCCTGATCATCTGCCTATGCTCACCTTACCCAATAGCTGATCCACTCCTTCTCCATGCCACATCCTTTTGATGAACTCCTCCAGAGCACCCTGCAATGGGCGCAACGCGCGGCAGATCAACACTGGCTGCAACCTCAAGATATCCGAGAGATAAATAGCCTTGAAACCCGTCACCCTGGTTCCCTCTTCGAACCGGGGACTCATCGGCCTCTGGTGACGGCATTTTTTGGTGGCACCGGGGTTGGCAAGAGCAGCCTCCTGAACCGATTGGCGGGACAGGCTGTGGCCAGAACCGGTGTCGAGCGGCCGACTTCACGCGAAGTCTCTCTGTATGTGCACGACTCGGTGCAGATCAGCCGACTTCCCAATGACTTTCCTCTTGACCAGGTGCGGATCGCGCAACACCACGATACCGGGGCTCGGCAAGTCTTGTGGGTCGACATGCCGGATATCGACAGCGTGGAGCAGCACAATCGCGAATTGGTGCTGGAATGGATACCGCACATCGATGTTCTGATCTACGTCGTGAGTCCGGAACGCTATCGCGATGACAAGGGCTGGCGCTTATTGCGCGAATACGGTGGGGATCATGCCTGGCTGTTCGTTCTGAACCAATGGGATCGCGGACAGGCTATCCAGTTCGATGACTTTCTCAGTTTGCTGGCGACCGCGGGCTTTTCCAATCCGGTTGTCCTGCGTACGGACTGCCGTGAACAGGCGACCGAGCGGAAAGCGGATGATTTTGCCGAGTTGCAAAATCTGCTGCGGGAGATTTCCGCACAGCATGTAATGGGGCAACTGCAAACACGCGCCGAAGAGGCTCGCATCAATGGCTTGAATCAGGCCATTGATGCGGCACTGGACCGTTTAGGTCAGGCAACTACCTACCAGGCATTGAATAACGAATGGGAAAAAATCTGGGAAACCGCACAAAGAGATTTGCTGGCGGGCCTCGAGTGGCCCATGAAGAGCACGGCTGCAGTCTATAGCGGGAACGAAGCTAACCCGTTGACCCGCTCACTGGACCTGGCAACGCCCGTTGAGCTTGACGGCAAACCCTCACAACCCAAGGTCGTTCTATGGGATGACTGGGCCGAGGGGCGTGTGTGCGACGCGATCGGCCAGCTGGTTGTCGAAGCGGGTCACCGAGGACTGCCTCTCCTTCCCTTCAAGAAGGAACTGGAAAAGTGGCCAGAGGAAACCGGCAAGCAGGTATCGAGCCGCGCCCAGCTGATGTTGCGTCAAGCACTGGCTCAACCGGGCAACGGATTGCAACGGGCCAGTCTCAAAGTGATGGGTTTGTTGGCGGTGATGCTTCCTTTGGCAGCCCTTAGCTGGGCGAGCTATCACGTGGTCAAAGGCTATTACGACAGCGCAACCGAACAGCGCAACTATCTCGGTACTGATTTTGCTGTACACAGTCTTCTCTTGATTGGCTTGGCCTGGCTGTTGCCTTGGTTTGCCTATCGACAATTACGCCCATCGATAGAGCGCAGCGCCCTTAAGGGATTGCGAGCCGGTGTCACCGCCGGCCTGGCAGCCATTGGCGAACAAGTGAACGAAGGATTTGCGGCAGCAGATGATGCCCGCAAACAATTCATTGATGAAGCGCGCAACATCCAGCATCAAGCCCTGCAAACCCTTGCTCAGGCACCCGTTGGAAGCCGCTTGCCGGAATTGCTGAAACGCATGCTCCCCGATGCTTCCCACCGGGTTGCATCGGGTGACCAGTTCCTGCGATGACCCGCTGAGAATATCAGTCCAACGGATCAAAATAGCTCTTGTCCACGCCACACTCAGGGCAGACCCAATCGTCGGGAATATCTTCATAGCGGGTGCCAGGCGCCAAGCCCGAATCCGGATCGCCTAATTCCTCGTCGTACACCCAACCGCACGCAGAACAGATGAATTTTTTGTAATCGGCCATGTGTCAGTGATCCATTCAGTCAGTAAAAAACTGCATTTTACGTGGGCAGGTGGCCTGCGGAAAGATTGATAGAGACCTCGTTACGCGAAGATTCGACCGGGCAACGCGTTTTAATTTCACGTCAGCGCTTCAGAGAAGCAAAACAGTAGCCAAGTAGGCTGAGATTAGGAGGGATAGAGGCAGCCAGTTATGCCGCACCCATTGGGTGAGCCCAAACCGTAAATGATTCCACGAGCGAAAGCGGGAGCGAATAAACCGCACAAGCTTCAGGTAGACAAAAATGCCCAGCCCCAAGAAAGCGGCAAACCCGGTCCATGCGGTAAACATTTGGGCCTCATGCCCCTCAAGATGAAAGACGAGCTCCAGTAGTTCCTCCAGTCCCAGCTCCAGAAACTCGATCACGATGTGCAACCCATGCAGGAGCAGATCGAGCAGCGAATCCCAGAAGACCAAAATCAGGAACCCGAAACCCCAGATATAGAGATCATGCCCGCGCCGGGCACGGGCAACAGGAGCCGACGGAGTTTTCTGATAGCTGTATTTGTTCATATGTGATGATTCATGGACGCTGGCCGGACAACCCGATCCAGGCCCCGACATTGATTGGTTGATGCTCCAAGAGTCGCTCAGCACTGGCAAAGTGAGGTTCTACTCAAGCGGCGGCCCGTGCTGGGAACCCACGAAAACCAGACGAAGCCAAAGCGTAATGATGAATGGTTTATCAAGGTGGCCACTCGCCGTGAAATTCGCACTAGCGTTCTTCATAACCTATATGGGATGGTGTGGCCTTAATCTTCAGACACCTATTCTCGAAGGTTTGCTTGAGTTTTGTCTACCGCACGTGAGACATTCCGGATTGCGCGGAAGCCGCAGTTTCTGCCAATCCAACCCGAAAGCGTCAAATAGAGTGACTTCTCCCATGCGGACGGTATCCGGCATGGTAATAAGCTTGATGGCCTCCAAAGCCTGCAGGCTCCCGATCACGCCCGGGAGTGGGGCAATCACTCCAGTTTGCGTGCAGGTTTCGGCCAGTTCATCTATGCCTTGATACAGGCAGTTGTAGCACGGACTGTCATCTTGGCCCGGGCGAAACACCGCCAGCTGACCCTCAAAGCGGATGACTGCCCCGGTAACCAGGGGCTTACCTTGTCTGAAGCAGGCCCGATTCACCGCAAAACGGGTCGTCAGATTATCGGAACAATCCAGTACGATGTCAGCCCCGAGCATGGCGGCCTCAAGACCCGCCTCGTCGAGACGTTCATTGATACAAGTAACGCGAACTTGTGGGTTCAATCGGTTCAAGGCATGACGAGCCGATTCGGTCTTTAGTTGACCGAGCTCTTCCGTGGTATGCAATGGCTGACGCTGGAGATTGCTGAGATCGACCGTGTCAAAATCGTTGATGATCAAATGACCCACACCCGCAGCAGCCAGATAGCTGGAAACCGGTGAGCCGAGGCCACCCAGGCCGATGATCAGAACGGTGGATTCAAGCAACCGGAGTTGCCCTTCTAGATCAATCCGTGGCAGCAGGATTTGGCGACTGTAGCGAAGTAAATCGTTGTCATCCATGTTTTGGCACCCCACTCATCGTTTTTAGCCCTTGCAAACAGGGCAATTGCCCTCTAGTGATACCGGCACCACCGGCCACGGCACAATTGGGGGCGGTTCTGTAATATCATGGCGCCCAAAATCACTGGAAGTTGCGTTTAAAGCTCATGATTCGTTCCCTGGCTACTACACTGCTTTTGCTGGGATCAATGGCCCACGCAGAGGAGGAAACCCCCGTGATCATCTCGGATCAGCCGGATTTGCCTGCGCCTATCAAGAGCGGTCAGACCATGGAGCCCGACGTCACCATCATCCGGCGCGGTGAGGAGACGATTGAGGAGTATCGTATCAATAACCAGCTTTATATGGTCAAGATTACCCCGATGATTGGTCCCTCCTATGTTCTCGTCGATACCAATGGCGATGGCAATCTGGAAGTTCGCCATAGCGATAACGAACGCGGTATGAATATCAACAAGTGGGTGCTGTTTAGCTGGTAACCCCTCACCCAGGATCGCTTGACCCACTCCGCCGACCCTGACTGACAGTCACCCGTCGATCATCCCTTCTGTTCGCACACTGCCCGACAAGAATTGCCACGACTATGCCTCCAAGCAGCCGCATGGACCGTTTGTACCGCTCAGGACAGCAAGGGCTTGTCCGTGGCGGACTGAAGGGGCTTGAGAAAGAGAGCCTTCGGATCACTGCAGAGGGGCTGATTGCCCAGACCCCACATCCTGCCGCCTTGGGGTCAGCACTAACACACCCCTGGATCACCACCGATTATTCGGAGGCGCTGATAGAACTGATCACGCCACCCTGCGAAACAGCGGAGGCAGCGCTCGATTTCATGGGCGACATCCACGCCTATGTGCATCCCCACCTGGAAGATGAGCTTCTTCTGGCAACCTCCATGCCGATTGGACTGAATGGCGACGACAGCATTCCGATTGCCCGCTACGGCCATTCCAACATCGGCCAGATGAAGCACATTTACCGGCGCGGTCTGGCCTATCGCTACGGGCGGACCATGCAGTCAATAGCCGGTGTGCACTTCAATTACTCCGTCAATGAGGACCTCTGGCCGGTGCTGCAGGACATCGCTGAACATCGTGGTGCGCTGACTGACTTTATTGCAGAGGCTTATTTTGGTGTCATCAGAAATGTGCATCGCTATGGCTGGTTACTGATTTATCTGTTTGGTAACTCCCCGGCCATCTGCAAGTCCTTCTTCCGGGGGCGCGAGTCCCTCGCCTCCCGTTTTGCCGAACTCGACGCCGAGACCCTCTACCGACCCAACGCGACGTCCCTGCGCATGAGCGATATTGGCTATCGCAACGATAACCAGACCAGTCTAGATATCTCGGTCAATGCGCTAAATGAGTACATTGCCAGCCTGGATGCCGCCACCAATCAGCCCTACCCGGATTATGAGGCGATCGGAATCAAGGTCGACGGCGAATATCGTCAGCTCAACGCCAACATTCTCCAGATAGAGAACGAGTACTACAGCTCCATACGTCCCAAACAGATTACGCATTCGGGCGAAAAGCCCACGCTGGCACTCAAAAAGCGTGGGGTCCGCTACGTGGAATTGCGGGCGCTGGATCTACTGTGCACGCAGCCAGAGGGCATTTCGCTGGACGAAATGCGCTTTCTGGAAGCCTTTGTGCTGTTCTGCCTGCTGAGTGAAAGCCCATTCATCGATGCACCAGAAAAAGTCGAATGCAATCGCAACAGCCTGAACGTGGCCTGCTGCGCTCGGGGCAAGGACTTTATGCTGTTCAGGCAAGGGCACACGATCCTCCTTAAGCATTGGGCGAGCGCAATCCTCGATCAGCTCCTGCCCATTGCAGATATCCTGGATGAAGCAGAAGCGGGACAGCCCTACCGTAACAGCATAGAAAAACACCGACCGGCGGTCGCCGACCCGGACCATACGCTGTCAGCGATTATTCTGAATGAGATGCGTACTAATCGGGAGTCGTTTACGGAATTTGCCTTGCGACTTTCACGGCAGCACGCTGAACATTGGGAAAAAAGAACCATCAGCGAGGACAGAAACCGTAATTTTGCGCTAGAAGCCCGTCTGTCATTGCAGAAGCAGGCGCAGATTGAATCCAGCGACAGAGTGTCTCTGGACTATTACCTTGAGCAGTACTGGGAGCAGCGCTGATCGGTCGGTCGATTACACCGATTTGCTCGGCAGGAAGGTTACTTAATAAAAAGGCAGTGTGATTTCACACTGCCTTTTTGGCTTGGCGCTGTTAGTTAGCGCTGAATCAATCTTTTACGCTGGCCTTAATGGCGTCAAGCGCAGTGACCACCTCACCAATGGTGGTTGCTGCCTTGGCGGTATCGCCTTTTTCACATTCTTCCTGGCCAACCTTAAGAACCTTGATGGCATCCTGCAAACCTTTGCTGGCAGCATTACCGGTGATTTCCTTGTAGTGCTGTTTGGCGGACTTGATGGCTACCAGACACTCGTCTTTCTTACCAGCGGCAGCCGCGGCCTGCGCTTCCTTGGTCTTCTCCTGGGTCAGAGCGAAATGCTCCTTCACACCTTCTGCATTTTCAGCAGAAAAAACATTGCCAGAAACAGCCAGGGCCAGAAGTGCGCTGCTCACTACGGTAGAAATCTTGGTCATTTTCATTTGTCTTGTGTCTCCTCTGGCAACCCTTTCAGGCAACCAATCTGTTGTCGAAAAAACCTGTTGCGGGTTCGAATTCTTCGATCAAGGCCGCAACCGGGTCAAATAGTAAAAGACTTCTCCAAGCTTGTCATGCTTTATATGCAATCCTATGCGAGCCGTCAGCAAAAGCCAGCTCAGGACATCGATGCATACATATCGGGGTACTCCCCGCGTCGGTCTTTAGGGCTCGGAAACCCTCGTCAGAGCGGCCTCGAGACCAGATGCGCCAGCCACATCCCCGAGAGTTTCTCTTGAACGGAATTCTGCCGCAGTCTCGCCTGGAGATTGGGGAAGTCCACGCGGTCCAGATCCTGGTCCTGGTTATAGCAGGAGTAAACAAAGTACTCCTTCCCAGTATCAGGCTCGACATGCTTGCAAAGGCATTGCGCGCAGACGCCTTTCATCATGCATTGCATGGGCGAATTGATTGAGCCAATCGCGTGATGATGAGGCTTCAGATAGGGTTTCAACTCATTGAAACGAGCCGCCTTGACGGCGGCCATCATGCGGTCCGAACCAATGACGACCAGATGATCGACATCGTCGAGATGGATGGGCGTCTCACCGAGATCACCCTTTGCGTAAGCCACCATCGCCTGAACGATGTTGCCGACGAAAGTCTTGTCTTGTGAGCGCAAAACAGGCACGGGCTCCGCGCCTGGAGTCGGGTCAACCGCCCAGACAACGACGTCGGAAGCCGCCTCGATATCATGAACCCTGAATACATCCTCGCGATTGCGATACCCGGCAAAATAAATCACCCTGCTTCCGGCGGCGCGCATGGCTTTGCCGATGGAGAACAACACGGCGTTGCCCAGCCCGCCACCAATCAGCGCCACAGTCTGTCCGGCGGGAATTTCGGTGGGGGCCCCGGTTACGCCCATGACTACGACGGGATCACCCGGCTTCCACAGGGACAGTAGTCGAGATGAAGAACCCATTTCCAGGGCGATCAGGGAAACCAATCCCCGCTCCTTGTCGACCCAGGCGCCGGTCAGAGCCAGTCCTTCGGCAACCAGAACGGTGTTATCTATAACCGGGGCAAGTGCTTCGAAATTCTGAACCCGATAGAACTGGCCGGGACAGAAATATTTGGCCGCCAACGGCGCGCGCACGATCACCTCGATAATGGTTGGGGTAATGCGATTGATCTCGACAATCTGCGCCAATAGCTGATCATCCAGCCGCTTCTGGAAGTGCTTGAGCGCCGCATCACGCGCGGGTTGCTGCGCCGGCGCAAGCGCACTCAACTCTTTCTCATAAAGCTTGGTGATATAGGGGTAACCGTCCTTGGCACTCGCCATGGCCTTGACGACATTTCCGGCATAAACCGGATGGTTATCACCATAAAAGGTGATGAATTTGCCATTGCGGCGGTAGGAGGTAAAAGGGGCTGGCTTGCCGATTTTGGCCACCGCCTCGTCCTGAACCAGTTCCAGCTCCGGAATATCCCCGATCCATTTGGGCTCAAAACGCTGATAGAACTTTTTGTCCATCTCAAAGCTGTCAGGGTGCTCAGACTCGTAGATGGTATTGGGCGAAGTCCCGGCGGCGACAAAAAGACTCCGCAGCGGCACATCCATTTCACCAGACTTACGCCACTTGCCTTCCTCCAGTTCGAGTTTTTCAAACCTGACGCTACGAAGATGCCCTTGCTCATCTTCCAGAGCCTCCAGCGGGTTCATGCCGGGGGCCAGACGAATGCCCTCATCCAGCGCCTCGGTGATTTCCTCTGCATTCTGGCGGTAAGCGGGAGAATCCTCGATACCCTTGCGGTAGAACAGGGTCACGCCACCCCAACTTTCCAGCAAGGGGAGGAAGTTGGGCATTTCTCCGGCGGCTTTAGCCCGCTGGCGCTCGGCCTGGATGGCACGGCCATGAGCGAGAAACTCATCGAGTATCACTCGCTCCTCGGGGTCATACATTTTCAACACCGCTTCCTCGCCATGGATGGCACAGAGGTTTTCATAACGATGCAGCACCTTTTCGACCTGAACCGGGTAATAGGCCAGAGCCTCGGTGCAAGTATCGATGGCGGTAAGCCCCCCACCAATCACGCCGGCAGGCAATCTCACCTGCATGTTGGCGAGGGAGGATTCCTTGGCTGCGCCGGTCAGCTGCAAGCCCATCAGGAAATCGGACGCCTTGCGAATGCCTCGGATCAGGTTGTTCTTGAGGTCGATCAGCGTGGGCTTACCCGCCCCGGAAGCAATGGCAATGTGGTCGAATCCCAGGTCCCATGCTTCATTGATCGTCAGCGTTCCACCAAAGCGCACACCGCCATAGATGCGGAAATTTTGTCTCCTTAGCAAATTCAGGTAGATGACTTTGAGGAAGTTCTTATCCCAGCGCACGGTGATGCCATATTCGGCCACACCGCCAAAACCTAACATAATCCGCTGATCGAGATCTTCGTAAAGATCGCGAAAATCACGAATCGGCTGCGGCGGGTTTTCGGCATCACCCACCAGATGCCCGGGCAGTGGTTCAATCTTGAGGCCGTCAATACCGACCACACCAAAACCTTCATTCACGAGATAGTGCGACAGGGTATAGCCCGCTGGCCCCATGCCGGCCACCAACACATTGCGGCCATTGTAGGGAAGCGCAAAGGGGCGTTTGACGTTGAGCGGATTCCAGCGCGTCAGCAGGCTGTAAATCTCGAAACCCCACGGCATGAAAAGCACGTCGGTGAGCACGTTGGTTTCGATCTGGGGGATGTTGACCGGCTCGGTCTTTTGATAAATGCATCCCTTCATGCAGTCGTTGCAGATACGATGACCGGTTCCGGGGCAAAGGGGATTGTCGATGGTGATCAGTGCCAAGGCACCCAGATTGTCACCTTGTCGTTTGACAAAGTGCATCTCGGAGATCTTCTCTTCCAGCGGGCAACCGGTAATGGTGACACCCAAAGGATTGACCTTATAGGTGCCATCCTTTTTGTTGCGCATGCCCTTGGAGCAGGAGTCGGTGTCGCGATCATGGCAGTAGATGCAGTGATCCACCTCATACAGCACCCGCCGCTCGGGGAAACGCGGATCGGTCAGACCAAAACCATCGCGACGGCGATGGTGACTTCCCGCAACGGTCCAGACGCCGATACCATTGACTGACTTCTTGTCGTGGTGAACCAGTGACGTAAAGTCCGTCTTGGCCGGGGTCTTGAAGCTGACCCAGCCGGCGACGGCGGATTTGAGTGTTTCGTCACGCATGGATGCAAAGACCCAGCGACCAACCAAATCATTCAATGCCACGGCCAAAGCAGCATCATCGCCGACCAAGGCCCCGGCGAAAGCAGCGGAGGCTTTCTGATCCGACATCATCCGACCGCGGATCGGGCCGATTGCAGCAAAGTTCTCACTTTCCATCGCCCGCTTCAGTGCAATGGAAAAGCCTGCAATGGATGCTTCGCGGTCGGCACGAAGGCGCTCCTCGTCAATCACTGCCTCGACCAGCAGAGTGAAGTGACCAGAGAGCTGGGTTAGATCCCAATTAGCTGGATCTTCGCCCTTGAATCGGCTGGCCGACTTGGCAACAATTTCATTCTTGAAAGCAAATACCGTTTCGAAATCCGCCCCGATCATCGCCGCTTGGGCCTCACGCTCTGCCTCCACGCCAAAAAGACGCGCTACAAAACTTCCCAGCTTGGAGGCCAATCTGACCAGCAGGTCGGAGACTTCTTCTGGTTTGAGCCCATCTCCCTGAGTCGATCGGTAGCTTGCAAACTCCTCAAACAAATCCGGCGTCTCCTCGGCGAGTTGGCGATCGAAACACGCGGACAAATCCCGGAGTCGCGCAGGATCATACAAATCGACATAGGAAAACCCGGGTATACCCAGAGTCAGCGGGGTGACATCAGTCATGGATTTCGTCATGTGCAGAATGAAACAGGATGTATCTTGCCAGTCAGGCCAGTGCCTGCCCAGCGATCATGCGCTAGAAAAATGGTTGGATTCTAGGCCATTCAGTCCTTCAAGTCGATTACACAGACCCTTCACCAAACCCGAACAAAAGGATGAGCCCGTTTGGTATTCTTTGCCCATCAGGGCTCGATGTTGGTCGAATCCACCGCCTAATCAACACCTACCTCTCTCCGTATCGATCACCATGCGCGATGCCACTCCAAAAACCATCTATCTAAAGGACTACGCACCCCCCGAATTTCTGGTTGACCATGTTGATTTATACGTCGATCTGGCAGAAGAGGACACCTGCGTCACCGCGACACTCAGTCTTCGGCGCAACCCGGAATCGGTAAGGCGCGAGGCCAGTCTCTTGCTGGATGGGGAACAACTGACCCTCAGCTCATTGAAAATAAACGGACTGCCGCTGAGTCCTGCAAGCTACAGCGTATCGCCAGAGAACCTGTCGATCCATGCCTTTCCGGATCAGCCGTTCGAGCTTGAAATCGTCACCCGAATCAACCCCAAGGCCAATACGGCTCTGGAGGGCCTCTACCTTTCCGGCGGCATGTTCTGCACCCAGTGCGAAGCCCAGGGTTTTCGCAGGATTACCTTTTTCCCGGACCGTCCGGATGTCATGGCACGCTACACCACAACCCTGGTCGCGAATAAGGCGACTTATCCGGTGCTGCTTGCGAACGGCAATCTGGAAAGTGCGGGCGACCTTTTGGACGATCGCCACTGGGCCAAATGGGTCGATCCCTACAGAAAACCCTGCTATCTCTTTGCTCTGGTGGCGGGGCAACTCGATTGCCTTGAAGACCACTTCATCACGCAATCGGGCCGGAATGTGACGTTGAGAATTTTTGCCGAAGCCCAGGACATCGACAAGTGTGGTCATGCGATGGTGTCGTTAAGGAATGCCATGCGCTGGGATGAGGAGAACTATGGGCGGGAATACGATCTTGATTTATATATGATCGTTGCCGTGAGCCATTTCAACATGGGTGCCATGGAGAACAAGGGACTCAACATCTTCAACACTAAATACGTCCTTGCCCGCCCCGATACGGCCACAGACTCTGACTATGAACACATCGAAGGCGTCATCGGGCATGAGTACTTCCACAACTGGACCGGCAACCGCATCACCTGCCGCGACTGGTTCCAGCTCAGCCTGAAAGAGGGACTCACCGTCTTTCGCGACCAGGAATTTTCGGCCGATCGTCACTCGCGCCCGGTCAAGCGGATCGATGAGGTCAACATGCTGAGGACTCGTCAGTTTGCAGAAGACTCCGGTCCGCTCGCCCATCCGGTCAGGCCCGAGTCGTTTATCGAAATTAACAACTTCTATACCCTGACGGTTTATGAAAAGGGGGCAGAGGTAGTCAGAATGCTGAATACCCTGTTGGGTGCAGCGGGGTTTAGAAAGGGTACCGATCTCTATTTTGACCGCCATGATGGAGAGGCTGTTACCTGCGAGGACTTTGTGCTCTGCATGGAAGACGCCAACAATGCTGATCTGAACCAGTTTCGCCGCTGGTATAGTCAGGCCGGTACGCCGGAGGTCGAGTTGACCAGCGAGTACGACCCGCACAAGCAGGAACTGGAAATAACCCTCCGCCAGTCGTGCCCACCCACCCCCGGACAGAGAGAAAAGCTGCCATTGCATATCCCGATCGCAATCGGGTTGCTGGGGCCGCAAGGACAGCAATATCCGTTACAGCTGACGGGAGAGTCGCGACCTTCGTCAGGCAATACCCGCGTTCTGGAACTGCGCGACAGGGAACAACGGTTCCGCTTTACAGGCTTAACCGAGTCACCGGTCGTATCCGCCTTGCGCGACTTTTCGGCACCGATCATTCTGAAACAACAGCGTGATGCCGAAGAGCTGGCTTTCCTGTTGACGCACGACCCGGACTTTTTCAATCGTTGGGATGCCGGTCAGCAGTTGGCCACGCGGGCCATCCTCGAACACATCGCCAGCGGCGATCAGCACAACATCACACCGGTACTCATCAATGCTTTCAGGGAAGTCTGCCGTTTGAACTGGTCGGACCTTTCCTATTTTGCCTTACTGTTGACGCTTCCTTCCGAAGACTATGTCGGGGGATTTCTCGACACCATTGACCCGACAGCGATCCACCAATCGCGTCAGTCAGTTAAAAAGGCCATTGCTGAAGCGCTGAACATCGAATGGGAAGAACTTTACCAGCGGCATCATCGAGATGACTTCCTTCTTTTTGATGCCGCCGCCATTGGCCGTCGACGTCTGAAAAATCTCTGTCTCGATTATCTCTCGGAGAGAAACACGCCGGCATCGCACACACAAGCACTGGTTCAGTTTGAATCGAGCCGAACGATGACGGATCGAATAGCGGCGTTATCGGCTATTGTGAATACCCATCATCCCCATAAAGCCGAATGTCTGAGGGCTTTTTACCAACAGTGGCATGCCGACGATCTGGTCGTTGGAAAATGGTTCACGGTGCAGGCGACTTGTCGCCTGCCGGGTGCGCTGGATCGGGTCAGGTCACTGATGACCCACCCGGCCTTCGATATGAGAATGCCCAACCATGTGCGCTCGCTCATTGGCGTATTTAGCCAGTCCAATTCGGTTAACTTTCACTCGAGTGATGGAGAAGGTTATGAATTCCTGGCCGATCAGGTCATCAAGCTCAACGCCATCAACCCGCAAATTGCCTCGCGGATGCTGATGCCACTCACTGCCATGGGGCGTTACGATGAAGAGCGCCAGGGCATGATGCGAGATCAACTGGGGCGCATCATGCAAACCCCTGATATTTCAAGAGATGTTTATGAGCTCGCCAGCAAGGCTCTGGCAAAATAACATGACCGATATGGACAGCCCGGATAGCCGGTCTCGGCTTGTGCTGGCTTGGGGGGGCCTGGTGATTCTTCTTCTGACGGGTTGTAGCCGTGAAACGGTTCCGTCATCAAAACCCGTTGTCACGCTGAATGCCACCCGCGACTATGGTTACGTGCTGGGTGACCTTATTCCGCTGTCGCTTAGCGTCCGGCTGCCGGATGGCGAGTCACTGGACAGCGCCTCACTGCCCGCGACCGGGCCGATCAATGAGTGGCTTAGCTTGCGAAGCCGCGATATCGAACTGCTAGCGGACGGCGATCGACGGAAGGCCCAACTGCATCTGCTTTATCAGGTGTTCAAGGGGGTAAGGAACCCGGAACTGGCCACTATTCCGCCGCTGAGCCTCCGCACCATGGGTCAAACACCACAGTCGTTTGAAACCCCGTCCTGGTCGTTCACGCTCACACCGGTCATTCCTCCAGAAATTGAGAATGATGACCTTGATGAACGCCCTCCACTGCCTGTTGAGCCCGCATCGACCACCAAGGCAGTCAACCGGGTGTTGCTTTGGGTGACCGGCACCATGCTGACGCTGATCCTGGTGGTTGTTGGGGAATTCATTCGTCGTCGTCGAACTCGCCCTTTTGCGATTGCTTCGAAGAAGCTATATCCGCTGTTGGCAAAAAGCCAGGATGCCAACACCCTGAGAGAGGCTATTCGGCTTCTGCACCGCGCTTTTGACCAGACTTTTGGCGAAACCCTGTTCGCCCGGGAAATTGATCGCTTTTGTGCAGCCCATCCAAGCTTCTTGCCCCTTCGAGATCGGCTTGCGAACTTCTTCATGCAGTCGAACCAACTATTTTTTGATCCCAGCACCATAGATGCACATGATCCGGCGACTCGGAACTGGCTGGAAGATTTGGCCCGGCGCTGCGTCATGGCCGAAAGCAAGGCCTCATGAGTATCGGCTTCCTGCAACCCTGGGCACTACTACTACTCGGCTTCGCCCCGATCCCCTGGCTACGTCAAGGCCAGACAGCACTGGCGTATTCATCCCTTAGCCAGATCCCAAGCGACCCCACTTCGGACTGGATTGACCGGAGCCTCAAGCTGGCGGCTTGTGGCGCGTTCGTCTGTCTGGCGATTGGCATTTCAGGACCCTACTTGCGTGAACAGTGGGTCGATCGGATTGGAACCGGCGCCCATATTGCCCTGCTGCTGGATCGCAGCAGCAGCATGAACGAGAATTTCACCGGCCAATACCTTGGGGCCAAAGCGACGGAATCGAAGAGTGCCATGGCGCGCAAACTGCTGTCAGAGTTTGTCGAGCGACGCCAGCATGATCTCTTCGGTATGGTCGCATTTGCCGCAGCCCCCATCTATGTCCTCCCGCTGACAGAGGACCGGGAGGCAGTCCAGTCCGCGATTGCCGCCGCCGGCAGACGCGGGCACGGCGTGACCAACATTGCTCCCGGCCTGGCCATGGCGCTGGATTTCTTTGCAGAGAAGCCGCGCGAGGGTTCACGGATCATTCTGCTGGTCTCGGACGGCGCCGCTCGCATTGACGAGGAGACCCGTGATCGACTGCGACAAACCTTTCGGGAGACCGATACAACGCTGTACTGGATCTATCTTCGCAATCCCAGCAGTGCACCGCTGACCGAAAAGCCCGCAAACCCTAACGAGACCACGACGCCGGAATATTTCTTGAACGAATTCTTCGAGTCGCTGGAGGTACCCTACCGTGCGTTTGAAGCCGAAAATCCCAATGCCATGGAAAAAGCCATTGCCGAAGTCGAACGGCTCGAAAATCTGCCGCTCCCCTACCGTGAGAAACTGCCACGCAAGGATCTTTCCGACCGTTTTTTTGCCATGGCGCTGAGCCTGATGATCCTGCTGGTAGGTGCCAGAGCCTTGGAGATCAAGACATGGAACGCCTGATCAAGCTCCTCTTGTCGCGCTGGACGCTCGGTGCGCTGTTGTTGGTGACCTTGGCGGGCTCCATCTTCTCCGCCTTTCAGTTGTTCACGCTAAAAAGTCATAATACGTTGCTGGCCACGCCTGAAAAGATCATCGTCACAAACGAGACGGATCCCCTGCTGATCTTTGCCAAAGCCTATGATCAACAGCAGCACGGCGACCCGATTGAAGCCATCCAGCTTTATGGCAGCATCCTGCAGCTGGGAGATAACCGATTCCGTGCCCGAGTCCGCTTTAATCTGGGCACTTTGTATCTGCGTGATGCTGCCAAGATCTGGCGGGATCGGGGCCTTCTGGAACACATCCGCGTCAATACCCTGCTCTCCGCCGCCAAGGATAATTTGCGTGAATCCCTGATTCTGGCGCCCGATCAATGGGATGCACGCTATAACCTGGAATATGCCATTCGCATCACCCCCCCACCCAAGGAAAAGCCAAAGAATGATTTCCAGGGCTCAAAGGGGAGTGTATTTGCTACCTTGCCCGCCATTCCCGGGGGTGGGCCGTGAATGCAGTTACTGAATCAATGCAACCAGATTCCTCCGAATGACCCGACTACGGAGTCTTCTGCTGCTGCTCAGCAGGCATTGGCGGGTGGTTTTGCTGGGCTTGGCGACCGTTCTGGTGGCGACATGTCTTTGGCGACCGGAATGGCCACTGCCTCGTCAGGTTTTTCGTTACATGGTGGTGTTCGACATCACCCAGAGCATGAACACACGGGATTATCATCAGGCAGGATGGCCAGAAGACAGACTGACCTTTGCCAAAGAATCTGTGCGGGCGGCGCTCCACGAACTGCCTTGCGGTTCGGAAATCGGTCTGGGTCTGTTCACAACCCAGACCGTCCACTTTCTTTTCGAGCCAATCGAGCTCTGCAGCCATTTTTCAATCATCGACGATGTGCTTAACCACATTGACTGGCGTATGGCCTGGTCCGCTGACACCCATGTGGAAATGGGGCTCTATCACGCGATTCGTGATCTCAAAAAGCAAGACCCGGATTTGCGCCTAGCCTTTTTGACCGATGGTCAGGAGACCCCACCTCAATCCGTGAAACCCCAGACCGATGGGGTCATGGGCGAAATATCGGGGATCATCATCGGGGTTGGGGGCATCACCCCGGTAACGGTACCCCGCTATGACAGGAGTAATCAGTTGCTGGGCGTCTGGGAAAATGCCGATATTGAAAAACCGCCGGTCTCGACCACGGTCTATTCCGAGAGCGTGATTACGCGGACGCTACCCAGCGAAGGACCCTATCTCTCCTGGCTTGATGAACCCCATCTCAAGACCCTCTCTGGGATTACTGGACTGGGTTACGAACGACTTACCAGTCCCGACAAACTGGCCAAAACACTCAGCTCAACGGCCTATGCGGAATTACGACCCACCATCACCGATCTGCGGCCTTTCCTCGGCGGACTGGCCTTGATCATCCTGGTGATGGTTTTCAGCGTTGAGAAAGGATCGAAGGGCCGGGCAAGATGAAAATGGAGACTCTGCTGATGGTTCATGGCCTTGGAATCAGCCTCGGCGGAGCGTTGCTGCTTATCTTCCCAAGCGCCTTCGGCTGGTTCGGGAAACTACCGGGTGACATCCGCATCGAAGGTGGTGGCTATTTCGTGTTGGTCCCGATCACCAGCCTGCTGATTATCAGCGTTATACTCAGCCTGCTATTGAAGCTACTGGCCCGATAAGTTGGCATTGAGGTCTTTCGCCGAGAGAAGATTCAACAAACGGCCAGGAAAGGTCGAGGTAGCCGCTGAGCCATCCCACAAACAAAAACCATATCCCAAAGGAGGAGAAACCCCATGGCCTTATTCATCTCTGTACTGCTGACCCTTGGCATTGCCTACTGGTTTTACAAGACAGCACTTCGCTTGCACGCCAACTCGGTGCAGTGGGCCATCGCCGGCGCCATCGCCTATCAGCTGCCCGCGTGGGCCTGGATGCTGTCCGTTTCCAAGCCGTACCTTAGCGCTATCCAAGGCTCGGCCAACAAGGCTACCATGTCAGCAGGGCTCATCGGACATTCATGGATTGCCGTGGGCATCATAGTTGCGCTGGTGGTTTATCGCTTCGCGCTGCTTAAAACCAATGTGAAAAACGACATCTGATACCTGAGATAGTCCATGCCACCCTTTCAGGTTTGGCGTGGACTCACCCCCCATACCTCACTCGCGTAGGTCTGTATGGCTCTATCGCTGGAAAAACTACCTGATCTAGCGACATTCAAAATAGCTTTGTAACTCCATTCGTCGGGATCAAGATAAAGCCGATCCACCGTCTCTTGCGCCGCCAAGTAATCGCCGTAATCTTCGAGCAGAGCATAACGATCCCCTCCCTGCAGCAACGAATCCACCAAAGGCTGGAATCGTTCCGGATCATCCGGCGAGAAAAATCCCGAAGCAATCATGTCCAGAGACTGCCTCAATTCCACATTGGCGTGGTAGCGGTCCCAGGGATTGTAGCCCTGCTGTCGCAGGTCAGCCAATTCATTGGCCGTCCGGCCAAACAGAAAGAAGTTTTCCGACCCCACCGCTTCGCGGATTTCGATGTTAGCCCCATCCAGGGTACCGATGGTTAATGCGCCATTAAGGGCCATTTTCATGTTACTGGTCCCGGAAGCTTCGGTTCCTGCGGTCGAAATCTGCTCGGAGAGATCCACCGCCGGAATCAAATCCATTGCCCTGGATACATTGTAATCGGGAAGAAACACCAGCTTGAGCTTGTCACTGACCACCGGATCACGGTTTATGACCGCAGCAACATCATTGATCAATTTGATGATGAGCTTGGCCATTTGATACCCCGGCGCCGCCTTACCACCGATGATGACCGTTCTCGGCGGACTGCTCGCGGCAGGATTCATGAGCAAGCGGTTATAACGCGTAACAACGTGCAGCACATTGAGCAACTGCCGCTTGTATTCATGTATGCGTTTGATCTGCACATCAAAAAGGCTGGATGGATCAACCGATACACCAGTGACGCTAATTAATGTCTCTGCCCATGATGCCTTATTCAAGTGCTTGACAGCACGGAACCGCTCACGAAAGGCGGGGGCATCGGCAAACGGTTCCAGCTGCCGGAGGCGCTCCAGATCGCTGATCCAAGCCGGTCCAATGGCTTCGCTAATCAGACCGGAAAGACCCCGGTTGGCCTGATCCAGCCATCGTCTGGGCGTAACGCCATTGGTGATATTTATAAAGCGATCCGGGTAGAGCTTGGCGAAATCACTGAAAATGGTCGTCTGCATCAAAAGCGAATGGAGTTTCGCCACGCCGTTGATCTTGTGACTGCCTACGATAGCCAGGTGCGACATGCGTACACGTTGCCCATGTTCTTCATCAATCAGGGATACCCGTCTGATCAACCCCATGTCACCCGGAAAACGGCGACTGACCTCCGCCAGGAATCGCCGGTTGATCTCATAGATGATCAACAGGTGTCGGGGCAATAAACGGCCAATCAGGCCAACTGGCCAGGTTTCCAGAGCCTCCGGCAACAGCGTGTGATTGGTGTAGGCAAAAGTGCGTAATGTAATCGCCCAGGCCTTGTCCCACTCAAGACGGTATTGATCGACCAGAATGCGCATCAGCTCAGGGATTGCGATCGAAGGATGCGTGTCATTGAGCTGAATCGCGACCTCGTTGGGGAGCTCCTCGAAAGAATCGTGATCCTTGGTAAAGTGCGACAGAATGTCCTGCAAAGTCGCCGCAACGAAGAAGTACTCCTGCCTGAGCCGTAACTCCCGCCCCATCTGGGTGGTATCGTCTGGATATAGCACCTTCGACAAATTCTCCGACTGGGTTTTCTGTTCCACGGCCCTGATGTAGTTCCCCTCGTTGAAGTACCTCAGGTCGAAATCCCGGGAAGCCTTGGCTGACCACAGTCGCAAATTATTGACCGTCTTCCCGCCGTAACCGGGGATCGGCGTGTCATAAGCCATCGCCATGACATCCTCGGTTTCAGTCCAGACGTAATGCGCCGGTTGGCCCTCTTCCGACACCCGTTGTGCGTTGCCCTTGAATTGCACCCGATAGATCACATCAGTGCGAGGAAACTCCCAGGGATTGCCGTAGCGTAGCCAATTATCAGGGTGCTCCACCTGCCAACCCTGCTCGATCTGCTGAGTAAACATGCCATATTCGTAACGAATACCGTAACCGAAGCCCGGCATATCGAGGCTGGCCAGTGAATCCAGAAAGCAGGCAGCTAACCTCCCGAGACCGCCATTACCGAGGCCCGCTTCTGCTTCACACTGGCTGATCTCCTCCAGCCGCAACCCCATCTCTTCCACCGCGTGGCGAAAGTCATCAGAGCATCGCATATTTTGCAGCGCATTCCCGAGCGTCCGCCCCATCAGGAATTCCATGGAAAGGTAATAGACCCGCTTGGCGTCTTGCAGGTAATAACTGCGCATCGACTCCATCCATTGCGTGGTCAGCAAATCGCGGACAACTCGAGCCAGTGCCTCAAACCAGTCTCGCTGATGAGTGTCGACCGGATCTTTCCCAAGAAGGTAGATCAGGTGATTGACGATCGCCTTTTCAAGATCGGAAATCCTGCTTTCGCTCAACAACGAATGGTGGGTGGCCTCGGACAGCGACATAGGGACAACCTGCCTGATACAAGGCGTTTGGGACACCGATTGCTATCGCAAGAGGCATCGAGATAATTTGGATCCTTGCCGACTCGGTGCGTTTTACCGCATACCAAACATGCCAATGTATCCCATGACCTAACCGATCAAGGCATACGTAATGGCCGCATAACGGCCCAACTTGCCGATCGCCATGGCCAGCAGCGAAGTCCAGAATGGCAATTTCAACCACCCGGAGGCAAAGCAAAATCCATCACCCACCACCGGCAGCCAGGACAGCAGCAGCAGCGGCATACCCCACTTTTTAACCGTCACGACAGCCTTGTGCCGTTTTGGATCAAGCGGGCGATCCGCCGGGAAACGCAGACCCGCCCAATACCCCAGACACCAAGTCGTCAGTGCTCCGAGCGTATTGCCCAAGGTTGCCACCGACACCAGCAACACCGGGTCATGTGCAGATCGATTCACCAGATAAGCCAGAACCGCCTCCGACCCACCTGGCGCAAGGGTCGAGGAGACAAAAGCGCTAAGGAACAAGCTCCACAAGGCCGAAGACCCATCGACATAATCTGTCCAAACCATGAAAGCTCAACTAGTGGCGAGTTACAGGACGAAATGAGAATGGAAACGACCCCGACTGAAGGGCGGTTATTGACAGCCAAGGCATCGGAAAATATTATACGCGGCTGTTTGGCAACGTAGCTCAGCTGGTTAGAGCACCGCATTCATAATGCGGGTGTCGGCGGTTCAAGTCCGCCCGTTGCTACCAATTTATCAATGACTTGCATGTTGGCTTCCGGATAAAATAATTTCGTAAGTGCGTGGTAAGTGCAAATCAACAAAATTGCCGCCTTCGGGGCGGCTTTTTTGTGCCCGCATCCAGAGATCAAATTTTGTTTTCACGGGTTTTGCTACAGCTACAACTGTTACTTTGCAGCATATGCGGCAAATTTTTACAGTCGGACCCGCGGTCTGAAACTACCCGACAGACCTCGAACCCGACAGGTTGACTAAGCCGGCTCCTCATACAGATACCGCTGAAACCCGCTGAACACCTTGCCGATCTCATCCGGCCTTCCGAGGTCGGCCACCGCATCCGGTATTGAATCGTGGTACTTCAGCTTCAGCAGGGGCGTCAGCTTGTCCCGATCCAGTTCCTCGACTCCAATCGCCACATAGTGGGATAGGACGAAGTCCAGGAAGATCTTCTGCTTCGGACTGAAGCTCTCGGTGATCAGCGCCATGGCCCTGTCTGCTCGTTCTTCCCGCGTCATTGGCTCCATGGCATAGGCCACATGGGCCAGAACATCGAACAGGTCGCTTTTTTCCGCGTCGATGATCTTCTGCATTTCGACGAGTTGATCCTTGCCAAATCCCTTTTCGGCCAACCCTTCGAGCAATTTCCGCCGGGTGTCGGGTGCGCTCCACAATGCCCGCAATTCCTCTTCGTTTTTGAAGAAGTCGGGCAGTCGGCCGAACAACGCCTCCAGGAACTGCTGTGCTGACATGGGGGTGCCATCCGGGTGCCAGAAGCTGGTGACGATCATGTGCTGGATGGTGCGCGACTTACCGTCAGCCAGTTTCACCTTCGCCTTCTTTTTGCAGACACAAGGGCGCTGGCCGCATTTCTCGCAGGGTTCCTTGGGGCAGGTGCAAGGTGTCTTGCCACAAACCGCACAAGGCTGCGGTGACGGCTTCTCGCAGATGCAGGGACTGGATTGGCATTTATCGCAAACCTCCGGCTCGATCGGTTCACCGTCCCACTCCGGGTCACTGAAATGGTGGTGTGCCTTCACGAAGTCATAGATCGTGAAGTAGTCCTTGCCATCGTAAAGTCGGGTGCCACGGCCGATGATCTGCTTGAACTCGATCATCGAGTTCACGGGCCTTAACAGGACAATGTTGCGCACGTTCCTCGCATCCACCCCGGTCGAAAGTTTCTGCGAGGTAGTGAGGATGGTCGGGATGTGCTTTTCGTTATCCTGGAAGGCTCGTAGCCACTGTTCGCCCAACTTAGCGTCATTGGCGGTCACCCGGTGGCAGTAGTTGGGGTCGGCGCTGGTCTTGATCTGGTTGATCAGATCGCGGATCGCCAGGGCATGATCCTGGGTCGCGCAGAACACCAGAGTCTTCTCCCGCTGGTCGATCAGCGACATGAAGATCTCGACGCGCTTCTTCTCCCGTTCCTTGATCTCGATGATCTTGTTGAAATCGGGTTCCTCATATCGCCTCCCGGTTTCAACCTCGCCCTCCACCACCTGATCGTCTGCGGTGTAGACGTACTCATCCAGCGTGGTGGAAATCTGCTTGACGCGGAATGGGGTCAGGAAGCCGTCGTTGATGCCCTCCTTGAGCGAGTAGATGAACACCGGATCGCCGAAATAGGCATAGGTATCGACGTTGTCTTTGCGCTTCGGGGTGGCCGTCAGACCTAACTGCACTGCCGGGGAGAAGTATTCGAGGATGCCGCGCCAGTTACTCTCGTCGTTGGCACCGCCCCGGTGACATTCGTCGATGACGATGAAGTCGAAGAAGTCCGGCGGGTATTCACCAAAGTAAGGCGTATGTTGGCGCCGACCCAAAACTGACCCAGTGTGCCGATTGAAAAATGACCCAGGCACGAAGGCTGTTTTTTGAACCGAACAGCCACGGGTAACTTACCAGATCCGACCCGAATATCGACTTCGGATAATGCAAGTGGCGGGCAGAAGTTGAATGTCTTCTGCCCGCTGTGGATTAGAACGGTGGGTTTACCTCCTCGTTTTTATTTTGTTTGAGCTGATCCTCACGACTTTTGATACGTGTTCGCTTGGCCATGCTGCTGTGCTGGAACCGATAGGATTCATTGCCGGTTTCCAGTATGTGGCAATGGTGGGTGAGGCGATCCAGTAGCGCCGTGGTCATCTTGGCGTCGACGAAGACCGATGACCATTCCGAGAAGCTCAGGTTGGTGGTAATCATCACGCTGGTGCGCTCGTAGAGCTTGGACAGGAGATGGAACAGCAGGGCGCCACCGGCCTGGCTAAAGGGCAGATAGCCCAGTTCATCCAGAATGACGAGATCCACCCGCAACAGCGATTCGGCCAGCCGTCCCGGCCGCCCCTCGCGCTTTTCCTTTTCCAGTGTGTTGACCAGATCGACCGTCGAGTAGAAGCGGACCCGTCGTCCCTGTCGAGCGATGCCGTGGTGGGCCAGCGCAATCGCCAGGTGGGTTTTCCCGGTGCCCGGCCCACCCACCAACACGACATTGTCGGCGGCGTCAGTGAACTCCAGCGACGCCAGTCGGGTGATCAGGGTTTGATCCACCTTCGCGGCGCTGAAGTCGAAGCCAGCCAGATCCCGGTGGATCGGGAGTTTGGCGGCTGCGAGTTGATGCCGCACGGACCGCATGGCGCGGTCGGTTTCCTCGGCGTCCATCAAGTGGTCGATGAGCCATTTGGATGAGGCGATGCTGGATTCTCCCTGGGCGATCAGGTCGGTCCACGCGGCCACCATGCCATAAAGACGCAACGATTTCAGGCGATCAACAGTCGCGGTTTTACTCATGGGTGGCCTCCGCTTCGAGATCGATCAACTCGCTCTCCTCAGCGCTCAAGAGACTGTCATAGCGGCGGGTATTGGCCCGCGGCGCTTCAGTGAGCGTGAGACGGGTTTCCACGCTAGCGGGCTGGGGTTCGGCCTGGAGTCGAGCGATCACATTGAGGACATGGTCCGCGCTGACCAGATTGGATTCCAGCACCAGCTCGATAGCCACCAAGACCGCGTCCAGACCCGAAACCGGGATAGCGGCCAATACCTGCGCCATGACGCGGTCACCGCCGGGGCGTCGCAACAAGGTCTGTTTGAGTCGGGCCAGCGGTTCTGGCATCGCCGCAAACGGTGCCCCATTGCGCAGGGCTCCCGGCTTGCGCTCAATGAGTGGAATGTAATGCTGCCAGTCATACTGAACATGATCCCGATCGGACAACCGGGCATGAGTCGCGACCACGACATCACCCGCCACGATCACGATCTGACCGGGATACAGTCGGCAACTGAGCCATTGACCCACAAGTTCGCAAGGTGCTGAGTAGCGGTTGCGATCCACACTCACCAGACCGGTGCTGGACACCCGGGACAGTTTCTCCACATAGCCATCAAATGGCGGCGGGCACGGCATCAGTGCCGTGCGTTCCTGCTCCAGCATCTCGGCAATGGTGAAGCCCCTGTACTCGGGATGCTGGAGTTCTGCCCAGAGTGCCTGACAACGCTGACCCAACCACAGGTTGAGCTCAACG
>JBILGM010000041.1:0-28342 GCA_044351045.1 Methylococcaceae bacterium
ACGGGTTTGCTTCTTCTTGGCGTCATAACTGAGGGAGGCAAAGGTGGTCTGTTTCATGGGGGCATCCGAGGGGCAGCAAACGGTGAGGGCTATCCTACCGCAGGGAGTTGTTCAGAGGTTCCTTAGCTGCGGACCGGGTCGTTTTTCATGCCCCCCTTGGAGGGCCAGGGTCGGGCAGTTTCCCGTACGGCGTTACTTATAACGCCGTCTGGTGCCAAAATACAAGAGATTCTGAAAGCGCCTTAGAGTATTCCGGGCGCCTCGTTCAGAGACCCTGTTGTTGCTGAATGGTTGGCGGGAATGAATTTGGCGCCGAAGGCAATCACCGTCCCGCAAAAGTTTGGCGTGCGGTGCTGACGTTTCAGTGCTCATTGTTGAAGATTATCCAGACAGCAAAGTCTGGCTCTCAAGTCTTCACACCCGGCCTTCTCCCTGGTTATTCCCCATGAAAGCAAGTGTGTGATCACCACATATCGTGGTTGGTGTTGTGCTGATGATCATGGCCCTGGCCAATATCGCCCACTACTGGTTGGCGTCTTGCATGAGCTACCCCGTGCCCTCGGCTAGGCGAAATACCCGCCATCGTCATAAAAAATGAGGGATGCAGTGATTTTCGCCCTATCAGTCGGGTTGGCCGTACCTTTGAACTCCGGCGGCAGTAGTGGGTTGGCCCTGCCATTCTCATACGTTCATCGGAGGTCAATGGCATTGAAATCAAGACCGTTATGCTTTCCGACCATTGCCGGGAGATCAGTCTGTTTCGGGAGACTTTTGAGGATAATTGAAGTATCTGGCCTCATCCCTGGTTGCACCGTCGGTTCAGGGCGCTGATGCTAGCGATTAAAACTGATGAATGCGCGCGCGAGTGGAGCTTCAATCTCGGTTAGGTGTTTTCGAGTCAATTCTGGCGTCAATGTATCGAAAACTCAACAGAGTGAGATAATCGCCGCACAACTTTGAGTCACTGACTCAAAGTTGCTCGTTCCTATTGGCTAACCACGGAGAAAATTGCCAATGATCGTCAGAAATGCGATGGCCATCGCGCTCATCTGCTTTGCTTCCGCCACCTTTGCCAAGGGCCCGCCCCACATGCCAACGCGAAGCGCCCCTCTTTTGCCGGCGAACAGGGGCCACCTCCCCATGCCCAGGGACAAGGCAAAGGCGGAAGCCATGACGATGATTACGGCTATGACCGTGGTGATAAGGCCAAGCGTCACAAGAGCAAGGACCGTGACTGGAGCGACTCTGAGCGAGGCGATAAGAAGCACCGGGACTTTGACCGGACCAGAGATCGCAAGGCAGGAGCCGACCGGCGGGGTTCTTACCGGGTCAGAAACCGTGAGGGAGGAGCTGATCGGATGTGCGAGAAAGGCCGCGCCAGATCATCTCGCGGAGAGGTTAACCGCCAACCTGGCGGGTTAACCTCTCCGGTTGGCCCCGCAAGTACCCCCGTTTAAGCTTCGGTTTCACGGGGGTATTTTTCGGCGCCGAGTCGGTTATTCGGCTGGGCTGGATCAACGAGCTTTGTAACGCAACTGATCGGTCAGGTGCGGCTGGATCAGTTCCAGCATGGGGCCGTGCAGCTTGGGATTAGCGCAGACGATGGCGCCCGTCTCGAAATATCGGTCGCCGCCTTCCAGGTCAGTGACGATGCCACCGGCTTCCTGCACCAGCAACGCGCCGGCGCCCATGTCCCATTTTTCCAGGCCGATTTCCCAGAACCCGTCGAAGCGCCCGGCGGCGACGTAAGCAAGATCGAGTGCGGCGGAACCAGCCCGGCGAATGCCGGCGGCATCCTTGAGCAGACTTTTGAGCATGCCCAGATAGGGGTCGATATAACTTTGGTCCTTGAAGGGAATGCCGGTACCGAGCAAGGCGCCGGATAGGCCTTTTTGCTTGGTCACGCGGAGTCGGCGATTGTTGAGGGTGGCACCGGCGCCGCGCTGGGCAGTGAAGAGCTCTTGCTTGACCGGGTCATACACGACCCCCCGTTCGACTTTTCCACGATGAAATAGCGCGATGGAGACCGCGAACTGATGGAATCCATGCAGGAAGTTGGTGGTGCCATCCAGTGGGTCGATCACCCAGACATAGTCGCTTCCGGCTATGCCCTGCTCGCCGTGTTCCTCCCCCAGAATGGCATGGCTGGGGTAGGCCCTCTGCAGAATGTTGGCGATTTCGTATTCGGCCTGGCGGTCGACTTCGCTGACGAAGTCGTTGCGGCTCTTGGTGGTGATGTTGAGCAGGTCCACGCGGTCCATGGAGCGGACGATGATGTCGCCCGCTGCACGTGCCGCCCGGACCGCGATATTGAGCATGGGATCCATGATTCGGGTTCGCGCTGTCGTGGTTTTTTAAAGAAAGAGCAGACCCTCTCGGGGTCCCTCTGCGGCGGGCTCGTGACCTTTTCGCAGGGGAACAAGGGTAGCAGACTTCTGCTATATTTTGGGGCCTTCAACTGCCGGCCGGTTTCTCAACGATGCCCCTTTCCCATGTTCGGATCGTGATGGTCCATACCACTCACCCAGGCAATATTGGCGCGGCGGCGAGGGCAATGAAGAACATGGGGCTGAGTGACCTGGCCTTGGTGGCACCCAAGGAATTCCCCAGCGGTGATGCCATTGCCCGTGCGGCAGGTGCGAGCGATATTCTCGATCGAGCCCGTGTCTGTGACACTCTGGAAGAGGCCATCGCCGATTGCGAGCGGGTGATTGGGGCCAGTGCCCGACTCCGCAGCATCTCCTGGCCCCAACTCAATCCGCGCGAGTGTGCGGAGAAAGTAAGCTGTTCTCCGTTGAAGACAGCCATCCTCTTTGGGCGTGAGCACTCCGGCCTGACGAATGAAGAACTGGAGCGCTGCCACTTTCTGCTGCATATTCCTTGCAATCCCGAATTCGGCTCGCTCAATGTCGCGGCGGCCATTCAGGTGGTGACTTACGAGCTCTATCAGGCCGCTTTGGCGGATAGTCCGGCAAAGGAGTCTGTGATTGGTGATGTGGATATCCCCGCGACGGGTGAACAGATGGAGTCGTTCTACGCGCATCTGGAATCGACCCTACGCGATATCGGTTATTTACATGCCACCAAGCATGAGATGTCCATCCTGCGTCGCTTGCGGCGTATCTGCAACCGTGCCCAGCCTGAGCAAAAGGAATTGCATCTGTTGCGCGGCATCCTGACTGCGGTTCAGCGCAAGGTCGGCGGCCTCGGCTAAGGGGCGGTTGGCTGATGGCGCGGCGGTCCGGCTGGTCGATCGCGTCTGGGGGAAGTGAGACACAGGTTTTAACTGAGCCGCATCAAAGATAGTACGCGCAGCGGCCAGGTTGGGCGTTTCTTCTGCTTGAGGGGGCCTCGAAGAACCATCCGTTTCTGCCCTTCGGCTGCGCTAGGGGAGCCTCTCGAAGCCCGGTTTTTCGGGGCTCCAGTGAGGGCTGGGCTGACCTTCTACAGATCGGTGTCCTCGTAAAAGTCTTCCACAGCCAGATCGAGTCCGACGCTGGTCAGTGCCAGCGTGTCGCCCGGTGTGACGATCCATTGCTCCCAGCCGCCTTCGGGCCGCTTGCGGTAGAGTTCGGCCTGGGGCTTGCGGCTATCCACCAGCAGGTACTCCTGCAGGCTATCGAGCACCGCATAGGCCCGCATCTTTTCACGTCGGTCGATGTTTTCGGTGGTTTCGGACAGGACTTCGACGATCAGGACTGGCGCGGTCAGATAGTCCCTTGGCCCTGAGCTGACGGTATCCTCCGCAGCGCAGGTGACGACCACATCCGGGTAGTAGTAGGCACGTGAAGCCTCGACCTTGACCTTCATGTCGGCGATTAACGCCTGCCATGGAGAACCGCGCAGATGCTGACGCAGGCGCGAAAAGAGATTGCCTGCGATGATGTTATGCACCTTACTTGCCCCCGCCATCGCGTAGACATGGCCGTCCACGTATTCATGACGAATGGGGCTGAGCGCCTCGCCCGACAGGTAGTCGCTTTCATCAAGCGTTGAAACGATGGCGTGTTGCATGGGTGTCTCCTGAATGAGGTGAGGCTATTGTGCCGCGTTCGGTCATGTTTGGGGATGGTGGCGACGCCCTCGAGCGCAGTGCTCTATGATGTCGAGGCATGCGCGGCCTGCCCTTCAATCGCCGCTATCGTTGTGTACCCTGGATCTACCCGCCACCCTTGGGAGGTTGCCATGTCCGCCTTCGGTTCATTTGTCCTGTTTCTGTTGATTTTGTCGATCGTGCTGGTGGTGCTCAGCGTCAAATTCGTGCCGCAGGGCATGGCGTATACGGTGCAGCGCTTCGGCAAGTACACCATGACGCTGAGTCCGGGTCTGAATGTGATCATGCCGATCATCGACCAAGTCGGTGCGCGTATGAACATGATGGAGCAGGTGCTCGATGTGCCGTCGCAGGAAATTATTACCAAGGACAACGCCATGGTGCGGGTCGACGGGGTGGTTTTCTACCAGATCATCGATGCGGCCCGTGCGGCCTATGAGGTCAGCAACCTCGAATACACCATCCTGCAATTGACCATGACCAATATCCGCACGGTCATGGGTTCGATGGATCTCGACGAGTTGCTCTCCAAGCGCGACGAGATCAACTCCCGGCTGCTGTCCGTGGTGGATGACGCGACGACGCCTTGGGGTGTAAAGGTGACCCGTATCGAAATCAAGGACATCAAGCCGCCGCAGGATCTGGTCGATTCGATGGCGCGGCAGATGAAGGCGGAGCGCGACAAGCGCGCGGCGGTGCTCGAAGCCGAAGGCTTGCGGCAGGCGGCTATCCTCAAGGCCGAGGGCGAGAAACAGGCGGCGGTGCTGGAATCCGAGGGACGCAAGGAGGCCGCATTTCGTGAAGCGGAGGCCCGCGAGCGACTGGCCCAGGCCGAGGCCCGCGCCACGCTGATGGTGTCCGAGGCGATTGCCAAGGGGGATGTGCAAGCGGTCAATTATTTTGTTGCCCAGAAATATGTGGAGGCCCTGCAGGGCCTGGCCAGCGCCGATAACAGCAAGATCATCCTGATGCCGCTGGAATCGTCCAGCATCATCGGCGCACTGGGCGGCATTGGTGAACTGACCCGCGAAGCGTTCAAGAAGAAAGAAGGTTAGCCGTCATGCCCTTCGAACCCGTTTTCTGGCACTGGTGGTCGCTGGGTGCCATTCTGCTGATCATCGAATTGCTGGTTCCCGGCATGTTCTTCATCTGGATGGGCGAAAGCGCCTTTGTGGTGGGCGTCGTACTGTGGCTGTTTCCGGGGAGCGACTTCGAGTATCAGGTCATTCTTTTCTCGGTACTGTCCGTCATCAGTGTGGCTGCCTTCCGCCGCTATCTCCAGCGCCGGCCCATCCAGTCTGATCGCCCCCTGCTCAATCAGCGGACCGCTCAGTATGTGGGTCGCATGTTCACCCTGGAGGAGCCCATCGTCAATGGGCGCGGGAAGATTCACGTGGATGATTCAACGTGGCGGGTCGAAGGCGAGGATTGTCCGAAGGGCGCAAGGGTCCGGGTCACCGATGCAGAAGGTGTGATCCTCAAGGTGAGCCGTTCCGACTAGAGGTTCCTTTTTAAGGGGGCAGACAGCGATCGCATGCTTGCTGCTCGTCCCCGGCTTTGAAATGCAGCGCGAGCCAGACGGTGTCCTGATCGGGGTCGGTCCAGCTGACCCGGTGTCGACAATGGGCAGGGATTAGCAGGGTATCGCCGGGTTGCAGCTCGATCGGCTCAACTTGATCTTCCACCTGCAGGCGCGCACGACCTTGCAGCAGCATCACCCACTCGTCCAGTGCCTGGTCATACCAGGCGCCTTCCGGCGATGTGTGACCTCGCGAGAGAATCCGTTCCAGCCGGAAGGCCGGGGTCTCCAGACAGGTTTCAAAGACTTCCTCGGGAAGTCTTGCGGGAATGTTGGAGAGGAACGACTGAATTCGGATTGGCTGGGGCATGAGATTACCTGGGGGGCAGTCTATTTGGCCGCAGACCCGATGGGTCGCGACTGGATATCGTTTTGGTAGAGTACCGCATCACCCAAGGGAGACGCCCATGACCGCAATTCTGTCCGTATTGGCCGTGTTGCTTTCGGCCTTCTGGTATTACCGAACGGCGGACAGCCGGGGTCAGCCCGCCCTGGCCTGGGCCATCGCCGGCGCCATGATTTACTACGGCGGTTTCCTGTTCTGGATGCATGCGGTGTTGAAAAACCTCATGACCCGCTATTTTCAGGTGCACAGTGTCTGGGCCGGCATCGGCATGGATGTCTCGGCCATCCTGTTCGGCGCGCTGTGCATGGCCGGATTCAGGTGGTGGGTCCTTCTGCGCAAGAGCGGCTAACCGATTACGCCCGTCAGGCTTCGCGATTGCCGGGGATTGTGCTTTAATCGCGACTCGTTGAAACAGGGGTGCCTGCCAAAGTCGCAGTGCTGAGAGAGACCCTCAAACCCGATCCGGATAATGCCGGCGTGGGAAGTTTCAAGGCTCTTCGGTTCCTCCGGAATCTGGCTTGAGAGCCATACTTCCCCTCGTTGGCCCCCGGTTTGATCCCTTGTCATGACTGAGGAGCCTGCTGCCTAAATGCCATTTCATTTTTCTCGCGCATCCTGTCCCCTCGGCACGATGCAGAGTGGTTGTCCATTCATCGCATGAGTGCGTCGTTCGCCGTGCTGGGGGCGGGCTTGATGGGCCGGCTGATGGCGGTCTCACTGGCGCGTGAAGGGCACAGCGTCGAGCTGTTTGATCGGGGTGGCCCGGACGCGAGTAAGTCGGCGGCCTATGTGGCGGCGGCCATGCTGGCGCCCCTGGCGGAATCCGTGGAGTCCGAGCCGCTGGTCGTCAGTCTGGGGCAGGCCAGCCTGGAGCGCTGGCCAGAACTGCTAGCGACTCTGCCCGAACCGGTGTTTTTCCAGCAGAGCGGCACTCTGATTGTCTGGCATGCACAGGACCGTGATCAGGCCGCACAGTTCGGCCGGCGACTGCATCGGTTCGACGACCAATTACCGCCAGAGGGCTGGGCCCGGGAGCTCTCGGGCGCGGAGATTGCTGCCGTGGAGCCGGCCCTGGGCCAGCGTTTTGCCCGGGGCATCTATTTGCCCAAGGAGGGCCAGCTCGACAATCGGGCCTTGCTGTCCGCTCTGGGTAGTGCGCTGGTTGAGGCGGGTGTCCGCTTGCGCTGGCACACCGAGGCTGAGCCGGAACACATCCGGGCTGACTGGGTTATCGATTGTCGCGGGCTGGGCGCGAAGCCGAGTTGGCCGACAGTGCGCGGTGTGCGCGGCGAGGTGGTGCGAGTTCACTCGCCGGAGGTGGCGCTGTCCCGCCCGATTCGCCTGCTGCATCCGCGCTACCCGATCTACATCGCGCCCAAGCCGGATGGCGTATACGTCATCGGCGCCACGCAGATCGAGTCGGAGGATACTTCGCCGACCAGCGTTCGCTCGGCGCTGGAACTGCTCTCCGCGCTTTATTCTGTTCATCCCGCGTTTGGCGAGGCCCGTATTTTGGAGATGGTGACCCAATGTCGACCCACTTTGCCGGATAATCTGCCGGAAATTCGCTGGGACGGTGAACGGCTGATCCGGATCAACGGGCTCTACCGGCATGGCTACCTGATGGGGCCGGCGGTGATGGATGCGGCGCTCGGTCTGATCCATCAGCTGGGCCGATCGTCGGCCGATCTTGAGGACTGGCGCCATGGCCAGCGCTGGGCCCCGATTTACCATTTCAAGGAGGCGGCTTGAGCGGTATGTGGATCAAGATCAATCAGAAACCTCTGGAATTACCCGAGCGTGCCACGGTTGCCGAGGCCTTGGATGTTTTTGGTGCCAAGCCGCCCTTTGCCGTGGCGCTGAACCTCAGTTTTGTCCATCGCCAAAATTATGCCACCACGGTGCTGCAGCCGGATGATCAGCTCGAGATCGTCCAGCCGGTGGCAGGAGGCTGAGAATGAATGAACTGGAGCAAGCCAAGGCTCGCGCCACCGCCACCTACAATGCCGCTGCGGACCATTTTGACCATCCGGTCAACACCTTCTGGGACCGCTTCGGGCGCAACACTATCGATTGGCTGGATCTCCAGCCTGGCCAATCCGTGCTTGATGTCTGTTGTGGTAGCGGGGCTTCAGCCATTCCGGCCGCGCAGCGGGTCGGCCCGCAAGGGCGCGTATTGGGCGTTGATCTGGCTGAGAACCTGATCGAACTGGCCAGAACCAAAGCAACTCGCGCTCGCCTGACGAACATCGAGTTTCGCGTTGGCGACTTCCTGTCATTGGGGCTGGAAGATCAGGGCTTTGATGCCGTGGTCTGTGTTTTCGGGATCTTCTTTGTACCGCACATGCCGGCCGCCGTCCGTGAATTGTGGCGCATGCTGCGTCCGGGCGGCCGGCTTGTCCTCACCACGTGGGGGCCAAATTTCTTCGAGCCTGCCAATGCGGTGTTCTGGGATACGATTCAAGCGCATGCGCCTGAGCTCCATAAGGGTGTCAACCCCTGGGATCGCATCAGTGACCCCGATTCGCTGCGGGCCATGTTGGCGGATGGCGGTATTCGGGCGTGCGACATCTCCACTGAGCTCTATGAGCACCCCATCGCCTCGCCGGAGGCCTGGTGGAACACGCTGTTGGGTTCTGGTTACCGAGGCACGCTGGATCAGCTGAGCATCCCGGCACGCGAACGCGTTCGGGAAGCCAACCTGAAATTTGTCCGTGACGCCCACATCGTAGCCGTGGAAGCTAATGTCCTCTATGCCGTTGCCAAAAAATCCACGGCCTGAAGGAAGCGAGTTTTCCGAACTGGCCTAGGGTAGAAAAACCATGAACAAGACCATGCCCCCACTTCAGTCACCAATCGATCCACTCACCCTTTACGGCTGCTCTTTCCCCAGCCGCCTGCTGCTGGGCACGGCGCGTTACCCTTCGCCAAAGATTCTGGAGCGGGCCGTCCGTGTGGCAACGCCGGCCATGCTGACGGTTTCGTTGCGTCGGCAGGCCGCCGGGCACAACGAGATCGGCGGTCAGGCATTCTGGGATTTGCTCAGCGAACTGGATATTCCGTTTCTGCCGAACACGGCCGGGTGTCACACTGAGGATGAGGTCTTCACCACGGCCATGATGGCGCGCGAAGTGTTTGCCACCGAATGGATCAAGCTGGAGTTGATCGGCGACGATTACACGCTTCAGCCTGACACCCTCAATATGGCCAAGGCGGCCGACCGACTGCTGCGTGAAGGTTTCAAGGTGTTGCCGTATTGCACGGAGGACCTGGTATTGTGCCGTCGACTGGTCGATGTCGGCTGCGAGGCCATCATGCCTTGGGCAGCGCCGATCGGTACCGGCAAGGGCGCGATAAACCCTTATGCACTGAGGTTGTTGCGCGAGCGGATGGATGTTCCCATGTTGATCGATGCAGGGATCGGCTTGCCGTCCCACGCCTGTCAGGTGATGGAGTGGGGTTTCGATGGTGTGTTGCTGAATACCGCCGTGGCTCAGGCCGCCGACCCGATAGCCCTGGCGCAGGGATTTGCTCAGGCAATACAGGCCGGGCGACTGGCCTATCTGGGTGGAGCGATGGCTGAGCGGGAGTCCGCCGAGGCCAGCACCCCCGTGGTAGGCACCCCGTTCTGGCATAACGAGACCAACTGATGCCCCGGCATCGACAGGAGCTAGCGATGAGAAACGAGTCCAATCAGGCCGCCGCTCGTGATGCACAGGAGCGTTTCTTGTTCACCGGATTGGACGACCTGCTCCGGCCTGCAGCGGACAATGGCTTAGACGAAGTGCTTGGGCTGTTTCAGCGAACCGCCGCCACGGTCCCGGCCTACCAGGCATTCTTAGCGGCGCATGGCATTCAACCCGAAACGGTCACGTCAATGTCTGACTTCCGCCGTCTGCCGCTGATGACCAAGCCAGACTACATGCAGGCGTATCCGCTGGCGCAGCGCTGCGAAACCGGCACGCTGACGAGCTGTGATCGCATCGCCGTTTCCTCGGGCTCCACCGGCCAACCGACCTTTTGGCCGCGTTCGCTTCGGCATGAGCTTGATATTGCCGTCCGCTTCGAGCAGGTATTTCGTGACAGTTTCCGCGCCCATGAGCGGCGCACACTGGCCATTGTCTGCTTTGCACTGGGCAACTGGGTCGGTGGGTTGTTCACTACGTCGTGCTGCTGGCATCTCTCGCAGAAAGGCTATCCGCTCATGGTGGCGACGCCCGGCAACAACAAGGATGAGATTTTCCGCATTGTTCGCGCACTGTCGCCGGAGTTCGAGCAGACCGTATTGCTGGGCTACCCGCCCTTCGTCAAAGACGTGATCGATGCCGGCTTGGCCGAAGGCATCGATTGGTCACGGAACAACGTGCGCATGGTGTTTGCCGGCGAGGTCTTCAGCGAGGAATGGCGGGCTGAATTAATTCGGCGTGCCGGTTCCTCTTCGCCCTGTCATGACACGGCCTCGCTCTATGGAACGGCGGACGGTGGTGTTCTGGGCAATGAAACGGCTTACACCATCGCGGCCCGACGCTTTCTGGCCGAGCATCCTGACGCCGCTCGCCAAGTGTTCGGGGAATCGCGGCTGCCCACGCTGGTGCAATTCGACCCGCGCAGCCGTTTTTTCGAGAGCCATGAACAGACGCTGGTGGTTTCCGGGGACAGCGGTGTGCCGCTGGTGCGGTATCACATCGCTGACAAGGGCGGGGTGATCGGCTTCAGCGAAATGCAGGATTTCCTGCGCGATCACGGTGCCGAGGACTGGATGGCGGAGGCGCTGGGACCAGACACTCCGGTCAGGGAGTTGCCGCTGGTGTTCGTGTTCGGCCGCGCGGATTTCACGGTTTCGTTCTATGGCGCCAACATCTACCCGGAAAATGTCACCGTAGGTCTGGAGCAACCAGCAGTCATGGACTGGCTGACCGGCAAGTTTGTCCTGGAGGTGTGCGAGGACGCCCGCGGTGACAAGCACTTGCGCGTAACGGCCGAATTACGGCCCGGCATCGCGGGAAATGACGGCGTGGCGAACCGGCTGGCCGACAGCATCCGAACACAGTTGCTCCGGCTCAACAGCGAATTCAGCCACTATGTGCCGCCCGAACGACAAACACCGGTGGTTATGCTGCGCGCTTTTGGTGATAGCGAGTATTTTCCGGTCGGCGTAAAGCATCGGTATACACGTCGGTAAGGGGCAACGCCGCAAATTGGAGGTTTGGGTGGAAATCATGGCATTCCGGCAAAAACTCACCGGAGGCGGGGGCACCAAGGCCCTTTATCCTTGTCGGTGAGGTCTCGTTTTATCAACGAAAATTTTATGAAGGCGTCCGTTCTAACTGTTCTTTTCTCTGTTCTGGCGTTGGTCGCCCCGACTACTTCCGGGGCTGCCAGTTCTTCGGCGGAGGACGTATCACGAATAGAAAACATCGTGGTGATCTATCTGGAAAACCACAGTTTCGACAATCTTTACGGGCTATTTCCCGGGGCCGATGGCCTGGCCAATGCGACCCGGCAAACAAGACTGCAGACGGATTTGCAGGGCAAGCCCTATGTCCATTTGCCCCGGGTGATGGACACGCACAAGAAACCTCCCGAGCCTGATCGCCGGTTTCCAGAAAAGTTGCCGAATCGCCCCTTCGAGATTGGCCAGTTCGTTCCGAAGGGCGAGCGGATCGGCGACCCGACCCATCGCTTTTATCAGCATCAGGCTCAAATCAATGGTGGGCGCATGGATCGCTTTGCGGCAGTTTCCAATGTTGGTGCGCTAGCCATGGGCTATTACGATGGCCGCGACCTGCCGCTATGGGATTTTGCCCGCCGCTATACGCTGGCGGACCGATTTTTTGCGGGTGCTTTTGGCGGTTCTTTTATCAATCATATGTGGCTGATCTGTGCCTGTACGCCCCACCACCCCAATCCGCCTAGGGACAATAGGGTCGAACTCGGCACCCGGGGTGAATTGCTAAAGGATGGTGCATTCACGCCCGACGGCTATGCCGTCAACACAATTTATTCCAGCTATAGCCCACAGAGCCCCGAGGCGAAGCATCCCGAAAAAATACTGCCTCCTCTCACGCTTCCCACCATCGGTGATCGGCTTTCTGACAAGGGTATCGATTGGGCCTGGTATGCGGCGGGCTGGAGTGACGCTTTGGCAGGCAAACCGGATCCCTCCTTTCAGTTTCATCACCAGCCCTTCGCCTATTTCAAGCGATATGGTGACGAAACGGCGGAACGCGCAGCCCATCTGAAAGACGAGGCGGATTTTCTCCAGAGCATCGCCGGGGGTTCCTTGCCGCCGGTGGTTTTCTACAAGCCGATCGGGACGTATAACGAACATCCCGGCAGCACCGATGTGCTGACCGGCGAGCGGCGGGTGGCCGGTATTCTGAGTCAGTTGGAAAAAAGCCCGCAATGGCCACACATGGTGGTCATCGTGACCTATGATGAACATGGAGGCTTCTGGGATCATGTCCCACCGCCCAAGGGTGACCGCTGGGGGCCGGGCAGTCGGGTGCCGACGCTGATCATCTCCCCCTTCTCGCGCGGTGGTCATATCGACCATACGGAGTACGAGACAAATTCAATCCTGAAGTTGATCGAAACCCGTTTTGGCCTTGCTCCGTTGGGGCCACGCGATGCCGGGGCCAATAACCTGATTAGGGCGCTGAATCTCCTGAGTAACAGACCTTGAGCGTGGCCGGTTAAAAATTCCCTCGGGACGGCTTTTTGCTATAGTCCATGTCGTTCATTAACCACTCAAAATGTGAGGCCATCGTGGAATCAAATCTAGTTAAGGGGATGATCGGGTTCGTCGTGCTGATGATCGTCGGTTTCGTGATTGTCGGGACCACGCGAGAAACCCAGCAGGAAAAGGTTCAGGGCGCCTTTTTGCAAACCTCCGGAATGCTCAATAGTCTTGCGCTGGACAAGTGCTCCGAAGCGGTGCGCAAGGAGGTGACCGCCCACCCCTATACACCCTCCGAATCCAACAGCGACGGTATGACCTATGTTTCTCTGGCCTGGAACAACGTTGGTTCTGCCAAGCGGGCAGAGTGCCGCTATATCCTGGACCAAGGCATTACCCTCCTGAAAATCGATGAGCGGACTTTGATAGAAAAAACCGCGCCGGTCACATCTGCTCCCGCCGCCCCTAAATCAGCGCACCACTGAAACTGAAAAGGGGCTGGATGCCCGGCATCCAGCCCCTCATGGGTAGTTCAGTGGTCACCGGATCGGTGCTCAGTCGACCAGACCGAAAGAATCGTTCTTGCCTCTCGCCACTGCTTAATTCAGCGTTTTCCAAGCCTTGTCCGGGAGCCACCCAGCCCCGCATGAATTCTTGCTCAGCGTTGAGTCCCTGCTATGAAACGAATCAGAGCGCAGAACGGCGGCGACTCGGCGGCGCGTCTTCCGGCAACACAATATTGAGTTCGAGGACCTCACGGTTCTCGTCCTGCTCCATGTTCACGGTGATAGCATTCTGGTCGACATTCACGTATTTGCGAATGACGGCGAGCAGATCACGCTGCAAATCTGCCAGATACTCCGGCTGATTGCGTTCGGCACGGCGCTCATGGGCGACCAGTATCTGCAGGCGTTCCTTGGCAATGGAGGCAGACTTGGGTCTGGATGACCGGAAATAATCCATCAAGCTCATGCTTTACCCCCAAATAATCGACCCAACAGGCCTTTCTTTTCTTCGTCGATGAAGCGGTGCGGGACTTCTTCGCCCAGGTAGCGGCTGACGACATCCTGATAGGCTTGACCGGCATCGCTTTTGTCATCGATGACGACCGGGTTGCCCGAATTGGAAGCACTCAGCACGGCCTTGGATTCCGGAATGACGCCCAGGAGATGCAAGGAGAGAATTTCCTGTACATCATCGACGCTCAGCATTTCGCCCAGCTTTACGCGCTGGGGTGAGTAGCGGGTGAGCAGCAGGTATTCGCGGATCGGCTCCTGATTCTGTTCCGCACGTCGCGACTTGCTGGCCAGCAGGCCGAGCATGCGGTCGGAGTCGCGTACCGAGGACACTTCGGGGTTGGTGACGACAATGGCGTCGTCGGCAAAGTACATGGCCAGATGCGCGCCACGCTCGATACCGGCCGGGGAGTCACAGACGATGTAATCGTAATTTTCCGACAGCTCATTGAGGATACGCTCGACGCCTTCCAGCGTCAGGGCGTCCTTGTCACGGGTTTGCGAGGCCGGGAGGATGAAGAGGTTTTCGCAGCGTTTGTCCTTGATCAGTGCCTGGTTGAGACTGGCTTCGTTGTTGATGACGTTGACGAAGTCATACACCACGCGGCGTTCGCAGCCCATGATCAAATCGAGATTACGCAGACCGATGTCGAAGTCGATGACGACCGTGCGGTGGCCACGCAGGGCCAGTCCCATGGAAATGGCGGCACTGGTCGTGGTTTTTCCGACCCCACCCTTGCCTGAAGTCACTACAATGATTCTTGCCACGAAAACTCTCCTGGTTTTTTAAACGTTACGATCAGAGCGACTCAACGACGATGGCGTCATCCTGCAGATAGACCTGCACGAGTTTTCCCTTCAATGAGTCATCCTCGCCCTCGTTGGTACGGTAATTTCCGCCAATGGCGATGAGTTGGGCCTGCAAGTCAGAGCAGTAGATGCGGGCCTCCAGATTGCCCTGCACGCCCGCGAGTGCCCGGCCCTTGAGAGGGCCATACACGTGGATATTGCCATCTGCCATGATCTCGGCGCCGGGGCTGACTTGGGCCAGCACAATAAGGTCGCCGCCGGTGGCATAAATTCTCTGGCCGGAGCGAACCGGTTGATCGATGACCTTGGTCGTGGCCGTTATCGGTCGGGGCGGAGGAATCGCCCGCTTGGGTGCCGGTTTCTTCTCGGTCGCCGCGTCTGGGACACTTTCTGTCCTGACATCGGCCAGCACCGCAATTTTTTCAGCCTGCGCAAGCTTCTGTTGTTCCGCCGAACCCCCGCGCATGCCGACCGGAGCTAGGGCGAGGCCTTGAATCGTTTTCAGCAAGGCGGCGAAATCCAGGTTTTGTCTCTGCTCATCCGTCAACTCGCCCAGATCAATGATGATCGGAGCATTACGAAAGAACTCCGGCGCCTTGCCCAGTTTTTGCTGCAACTGTTCATCGACATCCGCGATGTCCGCCGAGTGCACCTTGAGTATCGGCAGGGTAATTGAGCCGGACTTGAGCTCAACGGCGGCGGAATTGGGGTTTTGCGAGGGATTTGAGGGCATTCAGAAAAGCGGGCCGAAGCGGCGAAAGGTAGGTAGAACTGGCCACATTCTAACATCGGGCCAAAGCATCTGAAAATGAAGCGCATTTTCAGTGTCGGCGTAACACCTCAGAGGAATTTAAAAGCGGACGGACCCTCAGTGACCGCACTATCTTCGAGGGCTGTCCAGCTCAGTCGCCGCGAGCTGGACACTCGTGGCGGAAAATTTATTGACTGACCTTCACAGCCGGCGGGGCAGATGGCTTGCTGGCCGTCTCGGCGCCGTTCGTATCCAGGCCCTCAAGATCCAGATCCATCTGTTTTTCCAGTTCCTCATCCAGCGGAGGTGCACCATCATGGATGACGTAGTTGCGTTGCTGGAAGTAAGCGTTGCGGATGAATTCGTAACGATCGACGGAAGCCTCATCCATGATCTTGGACGCACTCAGCAAGTCCGCGCGCTGGTCTGTCAGGCGCAGAGCACCGGATCCGAGCACGATCCAGTCAGTGAAATGCCAGCCAGACATGCTGTATCCTGCCATTGGCGTGATCCAATTGATGGGATTTGAAGCGGTATCGCCCGCTAAACCAGCCATGCCGCGTGGAGTGCTCGGCCCCAGCATGGGCAAGACCAAATAGGGACCGGACGGAACGCCCCACATGGCAAAAGTCTGATCGAAATCTTCATTGTGTTTGGGCAAATTCATTTTGCTCGCAACATCCACCAAGCCAGCCAGCCCCACGGTGGAATTCACCAGTAATCGGCCAATGTCCTGACCCGTTTGCTTCATCTTGAATTGGAGCAGGTCGTTGCCGATCACCGTGACGTCTTCCACGTTGTTGTAGAAGTTGGTGATGCCCTTATCGATGGGCGAAGGCGTGACCTTCTTGTAACCGGTGGCAATAGGTTTCATCACATAATCGTCGAGCCGGTCATTGAAGCTCTGGACGCTGCGGTTCCATCCTTCCATCGGATCACGTTCATCCTTCGGTTTGGTGGGGGTCGAGGAGCAGCCATGGAAAAAGACAACAGCCATCAGGACCGCAATGAATCGCCGAGATGGGTTAGAAGGGCAAGGACTAGTCATGGTGTTAGGACCTGAAGGCAGTTCGACCGGCGACCTGGCTGCCGGGGCTAATTGGTAAAACAGCTGAACTCGACCTGCCCGAGTGGACAGATTAGGGCAATATAATAAGCTTCGCTTACGCCGTCGAGCATAAATTACACGCATCCATGCTAAATCACGAAACTCCCATCATGGCGCGACGCTTTCGCGGCTATTTGCCAGTGATCGTCGACATTGAGACGTCGGGTTTCAACCCGAAACAGAACGCCGTGCTGGAGATCGCTGCCGTGATCACGCGTATGGGCGAGGACGGCCGGATAGAGCCGGGGGAGACCATCGCCAGCCATGTCAACCCATTTCCGGGAGCCAAGCTGGAGGCTGCGGCGCTCAGCTTCAACAAGATTGACCCTTTCCACCCTTTTCGCATGGCCCTGGATGAGAAGGAGGCGCTGCAGAAAATCTTTCAGCCGATTCGCAATGCGGTGCGTGAAAACGGCTGTACTCGCGCCATCCTGGTGGGTCATAACCCGGCGTTTGATATCAGTTTTCTCAATGCGGCGGTCGATCGGGCCGGGGTCAAAAAGAACCCGTTCCACCCGTTCAGTACCTTTGATACTGCCACCCTCAGCGGCCTGGCCTACGGACAGACCGTACTTGCCAAGTCCGTTCAGGCCGCCGGAATGGATTGGGACAACAATGAGGCGCACTCGGCAATTTACGATGCAGAACAGACCGCCCGGCTGTTTTGCGGTATCGTCAATCGCTGGCAAGTTCTCCAGGCCCTGAACCCGGACCACCCTGACTCGCGATAGCTGGTGTCAGGCTCTCACGCAGTGCTCGCGTTGGCGCTGTCCAGCATCTTCTGCAATTCGCCACTCTGGAACAGATCCATCACAATATCGCAGCCTCCGACCAACTCACCCTTGATGTAAAGTTGCGGAAAGGTGGGCCAGTTGGAATAGGTTTTCAGACTCTCGCGCAGTTCCGGGTCCTCGAAGATGTTGATGTGAGCAAAGGGCGTGCCGCAGTGCTGCAAAATCTGAACGACGCGGCCGGAAAAGCCGCATTGCGGGAAGGCGGGCGTGCCTTTCATGTAAAGGATCACCGGGTTTTCGGCCAGCTGGGATTCGATGCGATTGATGACGTCCATAACGTGTCTCTGATTGGGAAGGTCGGGTAAAAACCTAGTAAATTTATCAGACTTTACCGGGCCGGGAAATCCGGCACAGGCATCGGATCGGCTCGCCAAAGTAAAGCATTCAGCAAACACTCCATCTTCACCGGGGCGCTTTAACTGCAGCGCCGCGCGGGTGGATAATCCCCAAAACCCTCTCATCGGCAACAATCCAGGAGTTCTGCATGTATCGAATCACCCTCATCCCCGGCGACGGTATCGGCCCCTCTATCGTCGATGCGGCTGTTCAAGTTATCGAGGCGACCGGCGTCAAGATCACCTGGGATCGGCAACTGGCCGGCATGGCCGCCGTGGATCACTGCGGCAACCCGCTGCCTGAGGAGACGCTCGACTCCATTCGCGCCAATCGTCTCTGCTTGAAGGGACCGCTGACCACGCCCGTGGGTGGCGGTTATCGCAGTGTCAACGTCACCTTGCGCCAGACGTTCAATCTCTTCGCAAATGTCCGGCCGGCGGTTTCGTTTGAGGGCACCGATACCATTTTCAAGAACGTCAACCTCATGACGGTGCGGGAGAATACCGAAGGCCTCTATGCCGGCATCGAACATTTCATTCAGGTGGATGGTGAAAAGATCGCCGCCGAGAGCATGGCCATTGTCACCCGCAAGGGCTCGGAGCGGATCATCCGCTATGCATTTGAATATGCCCGCAAGGCCCAGCGCCGCAAGGTCACGCTGGTGCACAAGGCCAACATCCTCAAATGCACCTCGGGCTTATTCCTTGAAATCGGCCGGGAGATTGCCAAGGAGTATCCGGAAATCGACTTTGACGACCGCATCATCGACGCCTGCTGCATGCAGCTGGTGATGAAGCCGGAAACCTTCGACGTCATCGTCACCACCAACCTCTTTGGTGACATTCTTTCCGACCTCGCTGCCGGACTCATCGGAGGGTTGGGCCTGACGGCGGGCGCCAATATCGGCACCGATGCCGCCATTTTTGAGGCCGTACACGGCAGTGCCCCAGATATTGCCGACAAGGGCATCGCCAACCCCACCGCCATGATTCTGGCCGGCGCGATGATGCTCGAGCACCTGGGTGAAAGTGCGGCGGCCAAAAAAATCGAGCAGGCGGTGCGCGACGTCATCCGCGAAGGCAAAGTCGTCACCCCCGACCTCAAGAAAGACTCCCCGCATGGCACCCGCGACATTGCGCAAGCCATCATCGCCAAGGTCAAGGCATAACCCCAAAGTAAACCCTGATGCGGGTTGCCCCTACGGGGCGGCCCGCGTTACACTTCGGCTCCTTCCGTACAGTCCCCATCGTCTAGCGGTCCAGGACTCCGCCCTCTCACGGCGGCAACAGGGGTTCGAACCCCCTTGGGGACGCCAATTAAATCAACGGGTTAGCGTGAGAGGCTGCCCTTCCGGTATAAAATCGGTATAAATCACCCGATTGAAAAAAACCGGTTAACAAGACCGCCTTCGGGCGGTTTTTTGTTGTTACCGGAACGATTTCCAGCACTGCCGAGCAATCGCTATGTCTGCTGCGAGAAAACACACCTATGGTCCGATCATCCAACTATGGACGACTCCGGCGCTCCTGAACGCGCACGACAAACGTAGTTACTTCCTGCCTACGCGTCTTGGCCTAGCATGGGTTTAGAGATCTGAATCTTTTGCCGGATTTTCTTCTGGTACCCAAGCGGCATCCCGACACAGAGAACCGGCAAGCAAATCGCCCAAACGGAGTTGTTCCATCATGGCCCACAAGGAAACCCCCTACAAAGCCAGCCAAACCGTCTCTTGCCCGAAAGGGGATACCCCCGAACGATCGGCGGAGAACTTTGCACGGTTGATGATTGACCCCAGTTTTCATGCGGCAAGGACGCTTCTGGTCACGGAATCCCCACGGTTTGCCGAGGAACTGGACGTTAATGCTTTGTCTAATGTCTTGCGTGCAAAGACCAAGAACGTTAATACCGGCGACATGCAGGCGGTAGAGGGGATGTTGGTAGCCCAGGCCCATGCACTGCAAACCCTGTTTTCGCGGCTTACCGAGCAGGCCATGAAGCAAGAATATTTGGTCAATATGGACTCGGTGCTGAAGCTAGCTTTCCGTGCGCAAAATCAATGCAGGATGACGCTCGAGACCCTCTCAGCGATCAAGAATCCACCTGTGGTTTATGCCAAGCAGGCCAACATTGCGGCCGGTCATCAGCAGGTCATCAATGGCGCGCGTGAAAACGAAATCCCGCGGAACCAACTATATACGAATGACCATGGCACGACAGTGGACGGCATCGGAGCGGCAGCGACAGGCGGAATTGATCCGGCAATGGAAGCCGTGGAAAAAATCGACAGGACCGCGCACAGCTATGGGTAAGGTCATATCCGCCCAGCGGGGCTACAAGGGCGGAACACGCGCGCTATTGCGCGAATTGGGCCGGCTGCTGAGGGAGCAGGATCAACAGCGAAGACAGCTGCTTTAGTTTCGTTTCCGGTTACACCTCCGGCCTATGTCGTAGCGATTAATCTACCCAGGTACACTCCGGCATCTGGGTTATCGTTCAACGGCAGACAACAGTGAGTCGACTTGAGCGACATCGTGCACAACGATCGGTCAGCTTGCAAAAAACTGAGGGCTTAACGAATCTATTCCTCGGACCCTTCAATGACCTCTTCAAGTTGGAAATAGTCTGCATGGCGCCTGGCTGCTTCTAACGCTTGCGACACAAGTTCTGGAGATGAGCCAGCTTGCAAAGAATTCGGGTCTAGACTTGCTTCGTTGTGCTCACGGAAATCGTGCCAGTTGATGCGGCAGGAACCGTCCCTGGACCACCAGGAGAAGTCATTCATCACTGCCAAATCCTCTGCCGGTAGGATGGCGGCGACCAGGTCAGGGTAGTTGCGGAACATGCCAAACTTGTTCAACCGCTCGACCAAGAGGGGCATGTCACGCAAGAAGGCACTACAGACATAGAGATAGGCTTGACGGCGAAGTGTCCATGCCGCGCTACCATCCGTGCCTGTCTCGCGAGTGGCCCCGTAGATCGGACTGTTCATGGTTTTCAGGCTGTAAAGCAGTAGCGGCCCTTCCCCTCTCAGGCCCAGCGCATCGCATTTGCCTTCAACGTAGTTGATGGAATTTGGTGCCAGCCAGACATTGCCCATAAGCCCGGCTGCAAGCACGGGATCCTGCTGAAGTTCTTGATGCATCCCCAAGAGGTTGGGCAGCATTTCCGGCCTCACAGGCAGCAGAAGAGTTCTAAGCCAGCCATCCGGCAAATACATGCTCATTGGTCTGTCAGAGTCGGGTACGGAAACGAACAGCGGGAACCGTGCTTCCAGATTTTCTTTGAGCACGCGATCCCAATCAGATCCAGTCAAGCTGAGAAGGCTGGCAAAAGCCTTTGGATGATTGGCCGGCCCTACCGAGAAGCCCTTATGCCCAAGAAAAACCGGCTTTGCTGTAAACCGTCCTTCACTGACGGTTAGGGTAAGACTGTTACCGCTCTGGTCACGATATTGGGCCTCCCACTCGCCCTTTCCCCCGGCGAAGCTATCCTCGATCAGATCGCCAAAAAGTAGTCTGCTGGGTAAATCCAGGGGTTGTTCGATGTCGGCCAAGGTCCCCCGCATTTCCCTGTGTGGACGCTCAATTCGTGGTAGCGGAATGAATTGGGGATAGGCCGCCACCAATTTTTCATACTTTGTTGGTCTCTCGGCGCCTTCTGCAGTGCTTTCTTGAGTCATGCTTTTCTCCTGATTTACGCCAACATCCAGCTCACGCCTGACGCGTCAATGGTGTTCGTTCAATGCCAGCGTCGCGCACTCGTCCAGCAGTTGGAACACCCGCTGATAGATACCCGGCCGACTGGATTCACGCGGACCGGCGACGTTGACGCTGGCGAAATGGCCCTGCTGGAGCCAATCGAGAATCGCGCGTGGGGCATCAATGGTCGGGTCATCCAGTTGCAGCACCTGCACTGGCCTTTGGAGCGATTCCGCAAATTCGAGCGTCAGCCAGGTGCCTCCTTCCATAGGGCCTTCATTGAGGATCAAGGTGGCGTCGCTGTCCCGCACGTTCAGCCGGGTGCGTTCGGAATACTCCGCCGTACTTGTCTGACGCAGACGGTATTCCTGCGGTAATGGTCCATCCTCGGCCAGCCGGCCGCGTGGGCACCAGCCGCGATGACGAATGCCGTGCTCCAGCGTCCAGTCGAGCAACGCCCGGTCCACGCCGGTCTGGCCGCCAGTGACCAGATGCTTTGGTGTCCAGGCCAGGGGACAAAGATCCAGAATATGGGGTTCGTCCCATAAGGACGGCGAGACTAGACTAACCTCGGTTGTTGGAGGCTCGTCCCAATAGCCCGATAGTTCGGCGACGGGGCAGCGGGGTAAGCGTCGAGTTGGCTGGGGTGCGAACGGATCTTCGGGGTTGGAGGGCATGTTCCGGCTCTAGCTGGGGTGTTCAACAAGCCGGTGGACGGTAGCAGAGCGACTTTGGCGCCGGGGGTTATTCCCCTAATTCTGCATCTTGCCAGTGCGTCTCCATGCGGCCTTCTGGATGCCGTTGGTATTCCTGCTCGTCCACCTGGCGCCAAGGGATCTCGCGGTCCTCGCACCAGTCATCCGCAGCCGTTGTGGGCAAAGCGGTTAGCATGGCCGGGCGCATGGGCAGCGTGCCATAGCCGATCAGACGGGAGATGATGATTTCCCGCATATACTGCGACAGCTTGAGGTCAACATGGGTTGCCAGCTTCAGCAGGTCGTCACGCAGCCGGCTGGGCAGCCACAGCTTGATTGGGACAACATTCTTGCCGAGTTCCGGGACGTAGTAGGTGGTGACACGTACCTTGCGGCGGCCTTCTGTCGGGGAGGTTGTCACAGCGGCTGGAGACGAGCTAGCTTGAACTCTATCCCGCCGATTGCTAAACATCAGGTCAATCGGCTCGTTACGTTTGAGTACGGCAGATCCATGATCGACCAATAACTGCAGGATGTAGTAACCATAGCAGTGGCTGAAGAGAAATTGACGCAGCATTTCACTAGTGCCGTGACCTTGCCTTGCCCGCAGTTCTTCCAAGGCGTTGGCCACCGGTTGTGGTAGCCAGAACTTGACCGAGACGTCGTGGGTAACCAAGTCACTGATGTCGCCCATCGACTCAAGCAGTTGTGTCAGACTCAGCGGGCGGCGCTGGGTTACGTTTTCCGGGTCGTTCAGATAGGGCCACATGTGATTTTGCAAAATGAGGGTAATTTTTGACCGAGACGGATTTTGCCGACTATCCTACTGCCCATCATCCGGTGCGTCGAATGACGGGACGGAATTGATTCCCTGATCCAGGGACCATCGCCGAGTTATGACTACTTGCAGGGCGACTCATAAATGCTGCTAAAGCGTCGCACCTCCATGCCTCAGGGGACTGCCACGCCAGTTCCAACCCGAGGCATTGGAGAAACATCATGTGGGATCTCACCACGCTGACCCGGCTGAATCGAGCAGACCGGCACTGCCCTGACCATTACGCTCTGCGGCATCACCCGCGGATTGTAGCGCTCCACCGTCAACTCAATACCCTGCCTGTCGGTCCCGGTTATCGCGCCCGACTGCGGCTCAGTCTTTACCGCTATGCCGACCAGTTCGTCAGCCGACCCGAACCGGCCTTCGAGGCGGGCTGGTCCGACCTGGAGGCCCTGCAGCAGGTGACATTGAGCGACGTGCTCGAGGATTCGCTTCGGCAGACGGTTGATCGTCACCAGTGGGCCACGCCATGAGCGCCGTGACCCACCTCCTTACCAAGGCCATGGAAAACCCGGACGAACGGGAATACCTCGCCACTGTTTGGCACGAAGCCGGCCATGGCCTGATCAATCGGCTGCACGACATCGAGGTTTACTCGCTGCAGGCCTTGCGCCCCTCCGAATATTGTCTTGGCCGGCGGGTGTTCGAACGGGATGGAACTCCCGTCCAGGGTGCCTGGGGCTATTGTGAAGATGAAGATGCGCCCTGGATTCAGTTCCGTGACGGCCGCGTCAATGCCGATATCGACCGCCAGTGGGTGCTGGGCCACATCGCCGCCAGTGTCGCCGGCCCCGTCGTCGAGCATCTCTGGCGGAATGATCGTCAGCTCCATCGGCGCGACTTCTGGGCCACTTATCCCCTGCGTGGCATCACCACCACTCGATGTCAGGACGACGATCTCCGGAATGCCTGCGAAAACGCCGCCTTGCTCTATCCCCAGCGCACGGCGCAAAACTGGCTGGTGCGCCAGCAGGTCAACCACATTCACCGGCTCTGCCAATCCGAAGCCGTCTGGGAATGCCTGACGCGCATTGCCGAGGAACTCTCTCGCACCGGCTACCTGGCCGGGATGGCGCTGGACCCGCTGATTGGCCTGAATGTCGACACGCACCCGGCCCATTGCAACGCCATCGATCGCATCCGTTCAGCGGGGTAGCCCATGGAGACTCAAATCACATTGGAAGAGGCCATGCCCATCCTGGCCGAGAGTGCCCAGGTCCGCGAGCGACTGCAAGACGAATTTCCCGGCATCGCCGACGACCTACTAAGCCTGATGCGTCGTCGTGACCTGTATAACCCCCTGGGCTGTCAGGTTTACGACCTTATTCAGAACGATGTCGAGTACAGCCCCGAAGTGGTCTGGAACGGAATCCTCCTCGGCGGAGAGGGTGCATATGATGATGAGGAAGACGCGGATGAGGTAGATCAGCAGGACGAGGAAGACCCTGAATATGAGGCATGCGGGGATGTCTACCCCATCGAGATTCGCCACTTTGGCGGCGTCTACGTCGTCTGGGCGCTGGAATCCGGTACCGAAGGCTACTTTCTCAGCTTCAATCACGCCAAGGATTACATCGACTGGAACTGGCCGGAGGCGATCGAGATCAGTGATGCCGCACCTGACTATGTGCAGGCGCTGACCGAGCGCAGGGTGGAAAATGAGCGGGCCGAGGCCTATCTGGCCTCTCTGGGGCAGTTTGAGGCACCGCCCGAGGACAGCGGCGTACGTTTCTGCGCTGGCCTGCCCGAGGGGTTTTCGGCCTTCTGGTACCAAACACCCGTGCAGGTAGAAGTCGGCCTGGTAATGACCGAGTACAACTGCATCTATGGTGGCTTCAATCGGGAGTACGGCGTCAACACCGTGGAAGATGCCCTGTTTCATCTGGCCTGGGATGACTACGATTTCCTGCAGTATCGGTTCTTTCCCCGGGAAATCAGCGCCGGTTACCTCTACGACGTTGACTGGCCGCTGCTACGGCGTGGGACCTCCCCGCCCGTGGCCCGCCAGATCCAGCGCCAAAACGGCCAATTGCATTGGGACGAAACGCTGTTCGAGATCCGTAATCAGCCGCTTTCCAGCCAGCGTGGACAACGCTACCTGCGCGTCGGCGGACATACGCCGGATCTGGCCATTCGCAACTGGCTTGCCTGTGCCAGGGTCTTACGGCCAATCTACCGGGGCTATGCCGCCAGGCGGCGGTGACGGCATGATCAAAGAAAAACAAAGCCGTAACAAATGTGTTGCTAACGGAATAAATGTAGCGGATAATCCGTTACGCAATTTGGAGAAACGGATTTATGTATCGAACCGATCCCAGCTGCAGCTACTGCGGCGAACCCATTCAGTCCACGCGCCCCGATGCGCGATATTGCTCCAATGCCTGTCGGGTCAACGCGCACCGGGCCGCCCACCGAAAAAAACAAAACGAGACCGCCACCATGATCAACGAAGTCATCGACCAGCACGACCGTGCTACACGGCTCTTCGCCAGCGCCAAGCCCACCGGGCATGGATTAATCCACCTGGCGATGACCACCACGTTCACCGGCGCCCTGAAGCCGGAGGCTCACCGCATCGCCTGGCAAACCGCGTTACCGCGAGAAGCGATCGAAGCGCTGCGCGATGTGCTGGATGACGTGTTGCAGAGAAACGAATCGCCCACCTAGGGCATAACCCCGCCGCTTCCTTACGGCCAAAAACAGGAGAACGACAGTGAGTGCCTACATCGTCAACCCCGAACATCTGGGGATCCTCGCGGCCTATGCTGCGTTTCACCGCGTCGTGATCAGCGCCTGGTCACACGATCAATCCATCCAGGCCGCCCAGCGGGTCGCCATCGGGCTGGCCAAAGAGAATATCCGTTCCGTCGCCCACCGCTATCCGGATGCCGTCGATGGCGATCGTCCTGGTTCCAACCTGAAGGCGGCTGAAATCGAAGAGGCGGCCGCCATTTACGCCGGCCACTTCATCACCCACCCGCAGCGAATCACCCCAACACAGATCCTGAAGCTGCTTGAGTGTCTGGAGTATCAATCCTGCGAGACCCACGATTGGCCCCAAACCCTGGCTTACCAGCAACTGGGCTGGATTCGCGCGGCCGCGATTCGCAGCCTTCCCGGCTATGACCAAGCGCAATGGACGTTTAATCAGCCGATTCCCGAGATCGATGCCCTCTATCAGCGAGGTGCCGCATGAGCACCAAAAGAACCGTCGAGTTGAAGGATGCCTTACCTACCTCCAGCGTGGACCCTGAATGGAACAACCTGATTACCCTTTGTGGCCGATCCACCTATCGGTTTTTTAACAACCTGCCTTTTGCTGACCTCCGGACGCTGGGGGTCAAGGTAATCGAGGGTGAATGCCCAGGATCGACCTATTTTGAAGCAGAGCTTGAGGATCCCCATCGCGGAGGCCAATGCGCGCGCCGCAGCAGCGGGGGTCGATATCCGCTTCAAGACCAGGGTTCGTAGACCCAGAGAAATTTCAAAACCAGAGGAGGAAGAACGATGAAAGTAACTCGGCGAGAATCTCAACCAGGTGAGTTATGTTTCGGTGGAAGCGGGATTTTGGTCCCATTCCGGATGACTGCACCCCAACCACCTGCGGCACCAACGCAACCAGAACCAGGCTCCGAGGAGCCAGAGGAGGCGCAAAATATGACGACTTTAGTGGAAGACCTGAAGAGGTCAATCGCACAATTGGAAGAGGAAGCGCCGAGCAGCCGCTTACTGAAAGACTTCAGGGAGCAGCTCGCCGCTATCGAATACTCGGACGGCAAGACGGCGGAGCAACTGTACTACAGCGGGAATCCGGTGGTCCCGACATGCCCGCCAGTAACTGACGATCCGATGCTGCCACCTGGGAAGCAGACGACACCAAAACCGGAGGAAGTTGCTCCCAAGGACCAGGGTGAAGAGGAGGAAAAATGAGTAAGGGTCTAACTGCCATCGAAGTGGGCGCCACTGAATATCTTCCTGAGGTGCGTCATGACCGGTAAGCACGATGTATCCAGCCTAATCCAGAATCAGGAATGGCTTGAGTGGCTAAACCAGCTCACCCAATTCGATCAGCTATTCCAGACACCGAAGTCAGATGCAAAGTCCATGCAGGACATCGCCAATGACATCAACCCGGATATCGAGGTGAAGGCATCCCGTGATGGGCGCAACTGGACGATCATCATGGAAGACGGTTCCCGCGCCTTCGTGAAGACCGATACAGACGACAAGATCTATGTGGATGCTTCCAATCTCGAAGCCGGCAAGAGCCGTGGGTCGGAGTTGTACAGCATTATTGGTACCTATGCCCACAACAATGGGGTGGTGTTCAAGGGCGATCCGGACGGCTTATCGAAGATGGCCATGATCCGACGCACAGAACAAATGCTGTCCTCGGCACTGAAGTACGGCACTACCCGTCACCTTGAGCCACACGAACTGCAGGATATCGAATGGAGCGATATCGATGAGGCCGGGAATATGAAGCGGCTCATTGAAAAGTCCTATCGGAACACCGTCGATGGGTTTTGGGAGGCGGGATACGCGGCCATTGCAGAAATTGACCACATTCAGTTCAACTTCGCGACAGGGGATTATGAATGGATTTCCTCAGGACAAAAGGTAACCGACGATGACTTCTACACCATTTCGGATCGATTACGAACCCTACAAGCCAGGTATGCCATCGACGATCCCGCAGGAGGAGAAAGACCGTCGACTCCGGGCCGCGCTACGCTTAAAAGAGCGGCGCTCCTCGCATCCCTATTACGGGCGCATGGCCGCAGAGGCGAGGGAGCGCGGCGGGGAGGGGGCCGAAATGCAGTATTGGCTGAACCTGCAGGGTTCGGCTGTCTTGGCGGACTAGCGGGACCTCCCGCCGAACTGGCTGGAATCTGCTACTCCAACCCATTCAATGACATGCCGATTACCTTACCTATCCACGAAATACAGTATGCCGAAGGTGTTCGGTACTGTGACTTGACGCCCTTCATGATTCTGAGCGGCGCGGCGATTTTGGCCTGCTGGATGTCGCTGATGAATGGAGGTGCATGGTGAACAGATTTTCAACAGGACACTGGAGGTAAAGATGGGTCGCGTACTACCGGCAAGACGAGCTGGACCGTAGGAGAGACTGTTCGGTGGAAAGGGGATTTTGGTGAGATTCAAGCCGAATCTGACCGACGATTCGCCCGAGAAGTCGGCCATACCTACAAGCGAATCAAGCCCGACATCCCAGCCAGCAACCGACGATCCGATGCTGCCGGCAATGAAGGGGCTAGAACAGGAGCTGAATAAGATCAGCGCCCAAGTTATCAATCGGGTTCATAGCGGAGAAAACTGATGGGCAAAAATATACGTCTCGGATCAGCGGGGCCAGACGACCCAATCTACAAGGAAGGGTTGCAGACCTTTGTTCCGATACCCAGGCCACCACCTAAAAAGGAGGCGCCACCAGAGGTGTCGGAGATTACTCCCGAGAACCAGGGTCAGGAGGAGGAGAAATGAGGAAGCGCCTAACAATAGAGGATATCGAGCGCGTCTCGAAAAAATATGGTGGGACGCTTTTGAAGGACAGCAACCCGGAACTGTTCCAGATGGAATTATCAGCCGGGCCGTCGACGGTGTTCTTGTCCCGTAC
>JBILGM010000042.1:0-27998 GCA_044351045.1 Methylococcaceae bacterium
CCAAAAAGGCAGCAAATATCGGGGATTCATGAGCCAAAACCCGAATTTTTCGAACCGGTGACTAAAAAAGCGGCCCACCTCGGACTTCGCAAGAAGAAAAACAGATTTGTTCAGAGGTTCCCTAAGGACAATCAGAATACCCGGTTATGCTATAAAACTCGCCCTTCCGATTTCAACGATTAACTGGGAGAAAGCTGTGAAGGTATTGGTCATTGGTACAGGCGCCATCGGCAGTTTCTATGGTGCCCTGCTGTCAAAAGTAGGAGTGAGCGTGTCCGTACTGGCCCGGTCGGATTATGAACACGTTAAAACCCATGGCATCGATATTCATAGCGAAACGCAGCTAGGAAGCTGGCATTTCACACCCGATCAGGTCGTGGCCAAGGCCGCAGACCTCACCGTAAAGCCCGATGTCATTCTGCTCTGCATCAAACTGGTCGACGGTGCTGACCGCTTAGCCCTGATTCGCGACGCACTCGGACCGGACACGGCCATTGCCCTGGTTTCCAACGGCGTGGAAATTGAGGATGAAGTGGCTCAGGCCTTACCTGATTACGAACTGATCAGCGGGCTGGCCTTCATCTGCGTCACCCGCACGGCGCCCGGCAAAATCTGGCATCAGGCTTATGGCCGTCTGGCGCTGGGCAATTATCCGGGCGGGCTTTCCGAAAAGACCCGGTCGCTGGCAGCCGCGTTCGAACGTGCCGGCATCGGCTGCAACGCCACTGAAAACATCGTGACGGCCCGCTGGCAGAAATGTCTCTGGAACGCCGCCTTCAGCCCGCTATCGGTCTTGTCCGGTGGGCTGAGCACGGCAGACATACTGAACACCCAGGAAGCCTTGATCCGGGCGATCATGAGCGAGGTCAGCGCCATTGCCTCGGCGTTGGGCCACCCGCAGCCCGAGGGCATCATCGACCAGCAGATCGACGGCACCCGCAAAATGCCGCCCTATAAGACCAGCATGCTGCTGGATTATGAGGCAGGTCGACCGATGGAAACCGAGGCCATTCTTGGCAATACCGTCAGGGCAGGCCATCGGGCCGGTTTGGCCCTGCCTCATCTGGAATCGCTTTATGGGCTGATGAAACTGCGACAACTGAGTCTCCAGAGCAAGGATTAGTCAGCTCTGCACCCAAGGCAACTGATGGAAGCGCCAGCCTGCAACGGTGTTGCGATGTTTGGCTTCATCCATCGGTCCCTCGAAACCATCCTCGATATTGGTCAGATCGGTGTAGCCGGCCTCGGCCAAAGCGTTGGCAGCCGCCAAAGAACGCTGTCCACTGCGGCATAGCAGGTAGAGCGGCGTCGCCGTGTCGGTGGCCGCCTTACGCACCTGATCCAGGAAGTCCGGATTGCCGCGCATCTCCGGCGCAAACTTCCATGGCACATTGACGGCACCGACCGGGTGACCGACGAAGGAAAATTCAACCGGATCACGCACATCGATCAGCACAGCCTGGCTATCGGCTTGCAGGACGGCATGGGCTGCGTCGGCGGTCAGCGATTTAATTTGGCTCATGAATATCCTCCCGAAAAACGGTCAAGCGGCGGTTCGCCGCATTTAAACTTCGTGAACAGAGTGGAACAGGCGCTCCACATCGGGTATCAGCTTTTTGTCCAGCAGGAACATGATGACGTGGTCGCCATCCTCGATCAGGGTGTCGTGATGAACCTGCAGCACCTCATCACCACGCACCAGCGCGCCCATGACGACGCCGTCGGGAATCTCGATCTGATTGAGCGGAACGCCAATGACCTTGGATTGCCCCGGAGTCCCGTGGGCGACCATTTCGATCGCCTCCGATGAACCATGCCGCAGGGAATAGACCTGGGCAATGTCGCCGCGACGGATATAACGCAGCAATGCGCTGATGGTGGCCTGTTGCGGGGAAATCACCAAATCGACGTGGGAAGCATCGACTATATCGGCATAGGCATCGTTATTGACCAGACAGATGACCCGTCGGGCCCCGAGACGCTTGGCCAGCATGGCCGAGAGAATGTTCGCCTCATCGTTGTTGGTGATCGCGCAGAAGACATCCGCACTTTCGATGTTTTCGCTCAGCAGCAACTCCTTGTCGGATGCATCACCCACCAGCACCGTGGCCTTCTTGAGCTGCGCGGCGATTTTTTCGGCACGATTGAGATCGCGCTCGATGACTTTGACGTTGTAGCGGTTTTCCAATGCCATGGCGACGCGCTTGCCGACATGACCCCCGCCGGCAAAGATCAGCCGCTTGTAGGACTTTTCGGACTCGCGCATCTCCGACATCACGGCCTTGATTTCATCGGCCGAGGCCAGGAAAAACACCTCGTCGCCGTGATTGATGATGGTGCTGCCGTTGGGCACGATTGGCTGGCCATCCCGAAAGATGGCGGCAACCCGGGCATGGAAGTTGGGCACATGCTGATGGAGCTCGCGAATCTCGTGTCCAACCATCAACCCGCCCCGGACCGCCCGCACCGAGACCATCCGCACCCGGCCCTCGGCAAAATCCAGCACCTGTGTCGCACCCGGATATTCCAGCAAACGCTGAATGAACTGGGTGATGATCTGCTCGGGGCTGATAACGTAATCGATCGGGATGGTTTCCGGAGAGAACAGCCCGGGAAAGGAGAAATACTCGATGGCACGAACCCGCGCAATCTTGCGCGGGACCTTGAACAGGATATCGGCCATACTGCAAGCCAGCATGTTGGTCTCGTCGTCGCTAGTAGCGGCGATCAGCATGTCCGCTTCCGCGGCGCCGGCCGTCTGCAGAATCGTGGGATGGGCAGCATTGCCCTGCACCGTGCGAATATCGAAGCGGTCCTGCAATTTCCTCAGGAGATCCGCGCGGATATCGACCATCACGATGTCGTTCTTCTCGCCCGACAGGCTGGCCAAAAGGCTGCTACCTACCTGCCCCGCTCCCAAAATGATGATCTTCATTGCGCGTACCGTAAATCAAAGTGGCGCGATTGTAGCAACATGGCCCAGCGGATCGGGGCAACCGTGGCGTTCAGTGAGCGAAGTCGAAGCGAACGACTCGGCATCCGGGGAAAGGCCTAGCCGACAATACCAGCGGCATACTGCAACCAGTCGCGGGATTTGTCGCCGTAAACCAGAAAGTAGGGGTTGAGCAGAGAGGCCTTGGCGTTATAGCACAGCGGACGGCCCGCAAGATCAACCACCGCGCCACCGGCCTGTTCCACCACGCATTGCGCGGCCGCCGTATCCCACTCGGAGGTCAGCCCGATGCGCGGATAAAGATCCGCCAACCCTTCTGCCACCCGGCAGAACTTGAGGGAACTGCCGACAGGCAACCGTTCGTGATCGCCGAGCCGAGCCAGATAACGCTCCATCTCCTCGGACCCATGCGAGCGACTGCCGACCACCCGCAGCGGCTGACCAGGCAGCGTGGCCACCCGGACCGACTCAGGCAAGCCCGCCTCTGGCTGGCGGAACGCACCGCAACCCTCAGCAGCAAAATAGGCCACCCCAGACGCCGGCACGACCACCACCCCCAGCACTGGCTGATGGCGATGAATCAGCGCCACATTGACCGTAAACTCGCCATTGCGCTTGATGAACTCCTTGGTTCCGTCCAGCGGATCGACCAGCCAGTAGGTGTCCCAGGTCGTCCGTTGCTCGAATGGAATGGCGGCCGACTCCTCGGACAATATCGGGTAGCTGGCCAATTCCGCCAGCCCCTCGACCAGACAGTCATGGGCGGCCAGATCGGCGGCCGTCAGGGGAGACGCATCGGCCTTGTGATTCACGTCAAAACCCGCAACATAAATCGCCATGATCCGCCTCCCCGCCTCTCTTGCCAGCAGCACAACGGGTTCCAACAAATGACTGGGATCGGTACGTAAGGGCATGGTTTGAACTCCGTTGTGGCTGCTCATCGAGGTGAGGGAAAATCAGGAAAATTTGGGCGCCGGGCTAACCGCACCCAACCAACCGTGAGGCGACGGCGTTATATAAATACCGCTGAAACCCGCTGAGCACCCGAGCGATTTCATCCGGTTTGCCGAGGTCGGCCACGGCATCCGCGATGGAGTCGTGATATATGAGCTTGACGGGGTCCAACTCTTCCACGCCTTCGCTGAGATAGTGCGACAGCACGAAATCCAGAAAGACCTGCTGCCCCGTATTGAAGGATAACCTTCGCCTTGGCGGCCAGACCCTCCCGGGTCAGCGGCGGCAAGGCATAGGCCACGTTCGGGAACAGCTTGCGATCAACAAAGTCGCGCAGGTCATCGCCCGTCTGCGCCTTGTTGTGATCTGAATTACCGATTATGTCCTTCGGCGCGGCCCAGGTTGACCAGCGGTAGGGTTTGTCGAGGATGAAGGTGTACTTCTTCCCCCCAGTTCCGCCTCCATCGCCTTGTCTTGCTCCAAACCATCGAGGTGCTTGAGGGACAATAGCCAGAAGGTCTGTTCCGTGTAATCGTGTTCGGTCGTGCAGCCGGCCTCGTTGCGAAGGTCGGCAGCGATGTTCTTGAAGGTTTGTTCAAACATGTCGGGTAAAGGGTGCGTTGGGTGGAGTGGCGCCGGAGCGCCAACGGCCGGCCTTGCATGATGATGGATTTGCCGGTCATTATCTTACCGATGCAAACTGAGCGACAATTTTGACACTGACTTTATGAGTGGAGGCTTGTGGAATGACGCAAAAGGACCCGGACACCCTGTTGATGGAGAGCCTGATCGGCGCCAAGACGGCCCTGGAGAAACTCGAACATATCACCGGGAGCAAGCTCGGCATAACGGATGCGCACCTGGCTGAAATTGAACATGCCTTGCGCGAAGCTGCCGATGGCATTAGGCAGTCGCGCCCCCATGCGGAGGAGGAGGATGTGTTTGAGGTTGGCGAGACCGATGACTGAATTGGCCTTGATCTTTTTTCCCGGTGCTGAAAAATTTTCACTGCCGCTGCGGTGATCTCCCTTCCCTCAATGGCGATTCTGCTGGGGCTGCTGGCTTTTGGATCCAATGCTTTCGCCGTTGAGGACACGAAGGAAGCCGTTGAGAAACCGCTCGATATTCGGGCGCCGGGGTCTGACCTGGCCAACTTCCCCAACAGTGCTTTCACCTTGCCGCAGGGCGGGTTTTATCTGGAGTCGACGCCGGTGGCTTACACGACCAGCAGCAGCACGCTGGCATCCCAGTACAACTTTGAATATCTGTTGCGCTATGGTTTGTTTGACTGGATGGAGTTGCGACTCTATTCCCAAGGCTTCAGTGTGCAGGGCGAACCCCAACCCGCCACAGGATTCAGCCCGCTAACCTTTGATACCAAGCTGCATCTTTGGGATGAGTTCGAGGACTACTTCCTGCCGGCGGCGGGGCTGGAAGTCCTGGTGCAAACTGATCTGCTGGGTTCATCGGCCTTTCAGAGCGGCACCGAACCCTCCTTCAGCATGAACTTTGATCAAGGCCTGCCCTGGGATTTCCAGGTCGAGTACAACCTTGGCGCCGCGCGCTTTGAAGACCCCAACAACACCCGCGAGTCGGTCTGGGATTTCACCTTCTCGTGGGCCATCCAGCGAGAAGTAGTCGACGATATAGATGTCTTTGTGAATGGCTACTACAACGCCGCCAACTTGCCTCGCGTAGGTCGGGTAAGTGAAAAAACGGTGACCGTTTGCCCACAAGCCGGTGCTTGTCGTGCGGAAGAAATCATCCAGCAAACCACCTCGCTGGGTGGTGATGAGAACCAGCATGCCATCGGCGTCGGCGGCATCTGGACGGTTAATGACCACCTTTCATTGTTCACCAACCTGGCAGCTGGAACCACACTACCCACCCCGGGTTTTACCAGCTTTCTGGGTTTTGCCTGGACTCCTTGATTGACCAGTTGGCTTCTCATGCAGAACAGCTTGTCGAGATGATTTAGGATGATTGACTTACTTACTCCAACGAGGAATCCCATACCTATGCCTGCCCTGCCCCCACAGAAACAGTTGACCACGATGATCGGCCATCCGGTCGCTGAAAATCCAATCGACCAGATGTTCGATGCGGTCTTTGCCCACTATGGTCTGCACTGGCAATTCTGGAAAAGCGATGTGGCCACTGAGGCTCAGGTGGGTGCGGCTATCGCTGGCATTCGCGCCCTGGGCTTTGCCGGCGCCTGTATTACGGTGCCCTGGAAGGTCGCATCAATTCCGTTTCTGGACGAGGTGGATGCGGACGTGAAAGCCATTGGCGCTGCCAACTACATGACGATCAGGGAAGGTCGCTTGATCGGTCATAATAATGATGGCAAGGGCGTGATAAAAGCGATCCGGAAGGTCACGGAAATCAAGGGCAAGCGTGTTGTCATGCTGGGAGCGGGCGGAGCAGGTCGGGCCATGGCAGTGGAGCTCGCCTGGGCCGGTGCCTCGCACCTGACCCTCATCACCCGCCGTGAATCACAAGGGGTTGAAGTGGCGGAAACGGTGACCCGGGCCTCCGGCGTGCCCTGTGACTGGCAGCCATGGATGGGAGAGGTGCAGATACCTGAGGGGACGCAGATCCTGATGAATGCGACCCATCTGGGTTGCGCACCTGAGCAGGAGCCGGTCCCGGTGAATTGGCACACCATCACGCCCGAAACGACCGTGGTGGATGTCATCACTAACCCGAGAATCACACCCTTTCTGAGGGCGGCCCGTGAAATTGGCTGCCCCATCGTGGACGGCGTCGACATGCTCGTCCAATTGGCCATGCAAATTTTCGAGGAATGGACCGAAATCCAGCCAGAAGAGGCGATCTTTCAGCAGGCCGTGGCCAAGGCCTTGGGAGAATAGCCCTGATGCCGAAGGTGTCCATGATCGCTCACCAGAAAGGCCATGACCCGAATCAAATCCGTGGTGAACGGCTCAATGCGAAACGGAGACCTATCAAACAATGCCTCGCGGCTATCATCAGCAGTTCGGCTTTGCTGGGGTGCAGTACAACTCCACCGGCAAATCCGCAAACCCTGTCAGCAATTGCCAACTGCCGGAATGTGCCGCGTGGCCTCGGTAATTACGAGGACCGGGCCCGCTGCGAACTGGAGGTAGAATCCGGCGCTTATCTGGCCAAACATCCGGAGATGGTCGCCATGTGGCGGGAATTGATCAATGACACCCTGACCGAATACGCCAAGGCCGATCGCGCCGAACAGTCCATCCAGCAGGCGGATATCAACGCGGCGCGGCTAAGAGAAGCCGCTGAAGCCGGCACCGGCTGTTTGACCGATCAATGCGGTCAGGGCTCGGAGTGGAATTTCCCCAGCAACCCGCCCTATTGAGCCTGATCGGGGCCTTTGCCCCCGGGCCCCTTCACTTTCCTCCGCCGCAAACGAACTTCATGCGTTTTTCCGTCACGGAGCCGGCCGGAACAGGCTCCCAGGCACGCGGGGGTTCGGACCCGGCCATTCCGCCACCGGCCATGGCTGCCTTGTAGGCGATCCAGTAGATTTGCTGTCTGCGCTTTTGTTTGCAGTCGAATTCTTCCCTGACCTTGGCGGATTGATAATCCGATCCGCCATCGGCCTGTTGCTTCTTTGCATACGAGACCACGTACCAGACTCTGAAACCGACCTCGGTTTTTTCCTGGTCATCGGCCTTGATGTAGAAGGTCGCCTTACCATCTCCCACGCCTTCTTCAATGATCTTGAAGTGTTTCCATTCCGCGGCGCCCGCCCATCCGATTACCGACAACAGCATCAACCCCGCCATCAACCGCATAGGTAACCTCGAGTTAGGAATTATTCCCGAACCATTCATCGCTGGTATCCGAAAGCACCCGCTGTGCCCCAGGGATTTCGGCATCGGGGATGATTTATGACTAATCCGCTGCTTTCGGACACGGGGCGCCTTTTTCAATCCAGCGGCCGAACACCCGGACAAACCGTTCATGACTGATGGGCGGTTGGGTTCGCTCAACCCCGCGTGAGTTCACGCCGGGGGACCATGCCCAGTTAACGCGCACATCGGTATCCAGATGCTTCAGCAGATCCTCCAGCGTGAAGCCTCCGTTGGTCTCGGGATTCTTGAGCTTTGAGCAAAGCATGGCGCCGGGCATGGGCGTTCCCGGAGAGACTTCCATGGCCATGTTGGTGGGAGCAAGAAGCCAGCCGCTTTGGCCATCCTCTTCCACTCCCGGCGCGCCGGTTTGCGGATTGTTCTCTTTGCCATGACAAGTATTGCAACGTCCATTGAGCAGACCCTTGTCATCCTCACCCCGGCTGATACCGAACAGATGCGGGCGCCGATCATCGGTCTGGCGCGGGTAGTCGTTGGTGGCCGGACTGCTGGAGTTACTCGCGGTGTGACAATTCTGGCACCGGGGGTCCGTCAGCACGGAATAGATTTGCCGCCACTCATAGGTGCCTCCGGTCACGGGACGTCCATAGGGTTTGCAATTTTGCCCGCCCGACTCCCCGCACTTGAATATATCCGTCTTCAGATAATTTGCGATCAGACGGACATCAGACTGATTCAATAGTCCGGGATAGAGTTTTGGCATGGGGTCTGGCACGCTGGCGAGAAATTTCTCCAGGCGCCGAGGGTCGGCCAGATGGCTATGGCGCAAGATCGACGGATACAAGGCCCCGGTGCCTGATTGACCATGGCAGTTGCTGCACACGGTCATGAACAGGGCTTTGGGCGCTGAGGCAAAATCCGCAGACTGACTGATGCGGGGGAACGTTGTGATCTCCGGCTTTTTGCGCTGAGTCAAACCGAGAACCGCCACCCGCAAGGGCCCAGCCACGCCATCGGTGGTGATGGATGATCCCCCCACGGCGGCGGCCAGGTACTGTTTGTCACCCACGGAATAACTGATCAGGCCATTGTTCATGGCACCGCCCAATGTCTGGCGTTGCTGCAATGCCCCGGTGGCGGCATCGAATACAAGCAGGCGGCCTTTCACATCCCCGGCAAACAGCAGACCGGATTTCGTGGTGACCAAGCCAGCAATCACCGGGGCATCATTCTGAAACCGCCAAAGTGTCTGGCCAGAGCTGGCGTTGAGTCCCGTGATCCGGCCCTCCGGTAACGCACTATAGTCGGGCGTGGTCGAGCCGCCGGCATAATCCGTATCACTGGTGGGCGGGGTCGATTTGAAATAACGACACCAATCGACCATGCCGACGAAGATCAATCCTGTCCGCGGGTCATAAGCAGTGCCGTTGTATTGCGCCCCGGCCCCGGGGCAGACCCACTTCCAGTTCGAATCCAGCGGCTCCTGATCATGGGCCATGGTCGTGGCTGGGACATCAAACACGGGGCCCTGCGTGGTCCGATCGTAGCCATAGACCCGGCCGCTTTTGCCGGTGACCGCCAGCATAGACGACCCTGCGCCTGATCGATACAGTGTTGGCGCGGCGGAAAGATCCCAATCGTGTTCGTCATGAGGAACCGCCTGATAGAACCAGTTTAGTTTGCCTGTGACGGCATCGACGCTGATGACGGAGTTGGTGTAGACGTTATCCCCGGGCCTCGCTTCCGGGTAAAAAATCGGTGTCGGATTCGAGACCGGAGCAATCACCTCCCCGGTCGCCGTATCGAGACTCACGGTGGTCCAGAATCCTCCACCCTGTTCATTGTTCATCTGCACGGTCTTGAATTGCCAGATTTCCTTTCCGGATATCGCATCCAGCGCCAGCAAGCGACCATTGATACCCTTGTCGCTGGTGGCGACGCCGATGAACAGCTTGTCATTCCAAACCACGGGAGCTGCCACCAGCGATTCTCGCTGACTGGAATCCGCCGCCTGTACCGCCCAGATCAGCTTGCCCATCTTCGCTTCAAGCGCGATCAACTGACCATCGTTGGTTCCGCGATACACCACACCCTTGGCATAGCCCACGCCTCTCGTGGCGAAATAGCTGGCGACGGTATATTTGAATTGAACTAGCGATCGCCACAGCGGCTTGCAGGTCACGGCATCGATCGCATAGGTCGCTTTCAGCGTGGTCACATACAGGGTTCTATCCACCTTGACGATCCCGCTGCCAAACCAGGCAGGCTCATTTAGTCGGGCTTCACAGATTGGCTTCAGTTTTTGCAGATTCCCCTTATTGATCTGATCCAGATCCACATGGCGCTGTGCGTCGAAATCCTTGTTGAGGCCCACCCAGTCAAGCCCATCGGCGACTACAACCCGTGCCCCAAGCGTCAAGGAGACAACCAGCCCGAGAAGAACGAACTGGCGGAGTGTCCGAACAAGCATGGCAACTCGCGGTTCACAGATTGCTGAATGATGCGACATCATGTGTCTCCGTTTACAGTATGAACACGAGGAATGGGGCGAACCATATCATTAAAACTTCAATGATTATCAGCCCCAAGGATTGCCTGCTGTCGCCGCAAAGACAACCAGCGAAGACCTCCAACGGCGCTCATCGTCTAGCTTGAGATATCATCTTTGCTTAATCAGGGTTGATATTTTCCTTGAGCAAAACCACGGGCCCAATCTGCTGCGCGCCAGCCAAAACAGCTTTGATTACCCTTCGCCGCTAATACAATTGAGACATTGGCAGTCACTTATGCGCCTCTGCTTTGGGCTTTTTTTCCTTCTCTCTGGTTGTGCAGTCTGGGGGCCCGACTATCAGAATCCCCAAATCGATATCCCGAAAGAATGGAAAACCAGGGATTCCCTTGCAAGGATTTCAGGGGAAAAGATTCCCGAAATGGCATGGTGGAGCAAGTATCACGACCCCTTGCTGCTGAAATTGGTCCAGGAGGCGCTTGCCCGCAACAACTCAATTCAGTCCGCCGTAGGTGCCATCTACAAGACTCGGGCAATCCTGCAACAGATCCAGATGAATTGGGTGCCGACCGTGAACGCCGGTGCCGGCTATATCAGTACTGACCACCAGATCGACAACTCGACGTTTTCCTCCCTGCCCTTTCCTGCCTTTACTGCGGGATTTATTCCGAACTATTCGCTGAATATTCTCCAGCAGCTGCGTAATCAGGAACAGGCCGAGGCAAACATTGCGGCCAGCGTCGCCGCCAAAAACGCCGTCCGCCTGGTGGTCATCGGGCAGGTGGTCGGCAGTTATTTTGGGCTTAGGGAAGAGGAATACCGCCTGACGCAACAGAGGGAGTTGGTGCTGAACCTTCAGGCGATGGTGGATCGCTACAAGGAGGCACATCAGGAGGGACTGATATCTCTTTTTACCCTGCAGCAGTATCAGATTCAGCTGGCCAAAGCCCGGGTCGAGGTGCCAGTGATCGAATACAATATCGTGCGTCTCGGCAATGCGATTCATGCCCTGCTGAATGAAAATCCCGGCCCGATTGCGCCATCGGTTCAGCCCTTCTTGCAAACCGAGTATCAGGGCGTGATGAGTGCCAATCTGCCATCCACACTCTTGAAGAACCGTCCGGATGTCATTCTTGCCGAGGCCGTGCTCCGTCAATCCAGCGCCAATATCGGGGTGAATACCACCTTTTTCTTTCCCACCATTAGGCTGACCACGCCATTAGGCCTTGCCAGCAGTTCGCTAAACCAGCTTACCAACACCCAGAACAGCTACTGGCAGTATCAGGGCGGTATCAACATGCCCATCCTGAACTTGGGCGCTTTTGGGGCCATTAAGTCGGCCAAGGCTCAGTACTACAGCGATTACTACGCCTATATCGATACGCTGAGAAATGCGTTTGCCTCGGTCGACAGCGCACTCGCCTCGCATCAGAAATACACCGAAAGCCTGGACCATATCCTCGTTTTCTTCCAAACCACCCATGATCGGCTGGATAACGAGCAGGCCCGTCACGACGGCGGGCTGGTGCCCTATCCGTCTGTGCTGGCCCTGAAGGTCAATCTGAATGAGGCAGCCATTCAGGCTGCGCAAAGCAAACTGGCGCAACTGATGAGCGTGGTCAATTTGTATCAGGATATGGGCGGCGGCTATGGGTACGCTAACAACGAGAAGGCTAATGATCTTGGAGAGGGGCACCGGTTTGACGATTTACTGTAACCCGGCGAGCTGGCTTCGGCTCTGTCTAATAACCCTGGTGGCAGTGCTTACCTCAGCCTGTGGCAAAAAGCCCGCTCCGCCACCCCCGCTCATGGAGGTGAATGCGCAGGAGGTCTATGCCCATGACCTCGAGTACATCTACGAATACCCGGGGGTAGTTCAGGGCGTTATCGATTACCCGGTCATTCCCCGCATCAGCGGTGCCATTTTTAAGCAGCTCTACAAGGAAGGCACTTATGTCGAAAAGGATCAGCCGCTCTATGAAATAGACAGGCGGCCCTACCAGTTCGCGTTGCAGACCTATGAAGGTCAGTACCAAAAGGATAAGGCGGCGATGGACAACTACAAGATCATCTACGATCGCTATGCCAGCCTGACCCGAAAGGACGTCACCTCGGTTCAGGATGTCAACACAGCATTGATCAACTACCAGGCCGCTGCGGGCGACGTCAAAACGGATCTTGCCAATATCAACAACGCCAAGCTGAACCTTGAATACTGCACGGTCCGCGCCCCGGCATCCGGCTACATTTCCGAGCGTATGATTTCCGTCGGCATGATGGTCACGGCGTTCCAGACGCAGCTCAACGTCATCAATTCCCGCCAAGCCATGTATGTGGCCTTTTCCATGCCCGAACTGGATCGACTGAGCATCGAGAATGGCGTCCTTGAAGGCATCTATCAAGTACCGAAGGATTACCGCTTCAACGTCGACCTCGAGCTGGCCGACGGGACCCCGGTCCCGAACGCTGGGCGGGTCGAATTCAAAGATATTCGCGTCTCCTTCTCCGATGGTGTCTGGCAGTTGCGTGCTAGCATCGACAATGACCACCTGCCCCGCAACAAGCTGCTGGCCGGCCAGTTCGTACACGTATTCCTGCGTGACCTGATGGTCCTGAACGCCTACGCGATTCCCCAGGAATCGATCTTCCGAGATCGGGAATCCTCTTACGTATTCATTCTCGAGGGTGACAAGGTCAAAAAGCACCGCATCAAGGCCGGCAAGTGGCGACTGGATGGTACCCAACTGGTCGACTCGGGCCTGGGCAACGGCATGCGGGTCATCACCAACGGCGGGGTGCGAATTGCCGATGGTGACACTGTAAAAGTGGATCAGGTCGTCAGCGACCGGACCCCGGCCGTTCATGCAAAATCCCAATAAGCGTCGGCCACCCCATGATTTCGGAAAAATTCATTTCCCGGCCGGTCCTGGCTATCGTTTGCTCGATCATGATTGTCATTGGCGGGGTTATGGCCGCGCTTTACGCGCCGATCGACCAGTACCCTCTCATCATTCCGCCAGTCCTCAACATCAACGCGACCTTTCCGGGTGCCAGCTCGGAGGCGATCGCCAATGCCGTGGCCGCTCCCATCGAGGACCAGATCGCCGGCACCGAGGACATGATCTACATGCAGTCGGCCAGCCAGAATGGTAGCAACAGCGTGTCGATCAACGTTTATTTCAATGTCGGCACCAGTCTCGGTATCGTCGAGGCAGATACGCTGAACCGCTCGCTGACGGCATCCAATTCCTTCATTCCGGAGCAGGCACGCGCCCAAGGCATCCGCATTCGCAAGATGATCCCCGATCTGTTCCAGGTGATCCCCTTTTACTCCGAGTCGGGATCGCCGGACCCGCTATACATTGCCAACTATGTGCAGCGTTACATCTATCCGGTCATCGAACAGATTCACGGGGTGGGCTTCGTCAACATTCTCGGCCAGCGGTCCTATGCCATTCGTATCCATGTCGACCCCAAGAAGCTGGCCTTCTACAAAATCGGCATCCCGGAAATCATCGAGAAGGTTCGCGACCAGAGCAGCCAGTACGCCGTCGGGCAGAACGCCATGCCGCCGACCTACGGGCCTGAGAAATCGAATTTCCTGATTACGACCACCGGCTACTACACCGACGTCAAGCAGTTTGAAAATGTCGTCCTGCGCGCCAACCTCGACGGCAAGAACGAAGTCAGCCTGACCGATACCGATCAAACCGAAAAACCAAAATTCAGCCTCGCCGGCAATGCCCAGATCGTCAAGCTGAAGGACGTCGCCCGGGTCGAGCTGGATGCCAACAATTACAACAACTACTTCCACGTCCACAAACGCGACGAAGAGACCGGCGAAATCAAAACCTTTGAAGCTGTCTCGCTTCAGCTGTACCTCGTTCCCGGTGCCAACCAGCTCGCGACCAAAGCGGCTGTCCAGGAAGCCATGAGCCGAATCGATCAGTTTCTGCCCAAGGGCATCAAATACTTCTACCACTACGACTCGTCGATCTTCGTCTATCAGGCCATCCATGGTGTGGTTGAAACCCTGCTGATCGCCTTCCTGCTGGTTTTTGCCGTGGTGTATTTATTCATCCAAAACCTTCGCGGCACTATCATCCCGATCCTGGCGATCCCGGTGGCCGTCATCGGCGCCTTTGCCGGCATCTACGTCAGCGGCTTCAACATCAACACCCTCTCTTTGTTCGGACTGGTGCTGGCCATCGGCATCGTGGTGGATGACGCCATCGTTGTACTTGAAAACGTGGAGCGCATCATGGAGGAGGACAAGCTGAACTCCTTTGATGCGACCGTGAAGGCTATGCGCGAAGTTTCCGCGCCAGTCATTGCGATCGTATTGGTGCTCAACGCCGTGTTTGTCCCCGTCGCCTTTTTGGGCGGGTTCAGCGGCACGATGATGCAGCAGTTCGCGGTGACCATTGCCATTTCGGTAGTTATCTCCGGCTTTGTCGCCCTAACGCTGACACCCGCCTTGTGCGTAATATTCCTAAAAAATGTCGACCACGACCATTCAAAGCCCAAGAATCTGTTTTTTCGCCTTTTCGATGCCGGATTTGCCAGGCTGCAAAACGGATATATGGCTGCCGTCATCTGGATCATCGACCATGCCAAAACTGCCCTGATCGCCTGGGCTGTTGTGCTCATCATGACCATCGGCATGTTTATCCGCATCCCGACATCACTGATCCCACTGGAAGACATGGGTTATTACTACGACGTCATCCATGTCAACCCGGGCGGCGCCCTTAAATATGTAGTCGACGAATCCAACAAGGTCGCCGACGAGATGATGAAACGCATCCCCTACCTCAACCGTCTGGTTGTGATGGGCTCCCAGGACATCATCGACAACGGCACCTTCAAAACCAACACGGCAACCATCATGGGTGTCCTTAATGACGAGGATGACCGTGACATGGTGCACCAGACCATCGATACGGCGATTGAGACGACCGGCAAAATCAATTTGGAAAACAAGAACATCAATGGCTATGCCTTCAACCAGCCACCGATCCGTGGATTGAGTCCTTCGGGCGGCGTGACTTTCTACCTCCAGGCCACCCAACCGCTCACGGTTCAGGAAATCCACGACGATTCGGTCAAACTGGTGGAATACCTTGAGAAGAATTACCCCTCGGTCAAGCGGGCCAGCCAGTTCTATGAAGTCGATACGCCAGAACTTCGGGTGGATGTCGATGCGGAAAAAGCCTACTACTACGGCGTGGACTTCAAGAGTGCCTACAACTCCCTGCAGGGAGTATTTGGCCTTTACTACATCAATTTCTTCACCAAGTGGGCCGACCTGTTTTGGGTTGAAATCACCGGCGACTATGACTACCGCAAGAATCCGGAACTGCTGAACACCGTTTACATCAAGAACAATCAAGATGAGATGGTGCCGGCCGGCAACATCATGAAACTGACCGAGACGACCGGTGCCGAAGTCGTGACGCGCCTCAACGACTTTCTCGCCAGCCAGATCGTGGTCGACCCCGACGATGCGAACGGCCACACCTCTGGCGAGATCATGGATATCATTGAGGAAGCCGTCCCCAAGGTGTTGGGTAACCGTTATGACATTAAATGGTTTGGCCTCGCTTACCAACAGCAGATTGCCGGCAACCAGTCGGCCATCGCATTGTCCTTGGGACTCATCATGGTGTTCCTGATCCTCGCCGCGCTTTTCGAGCTGTGGACATTGCCCATCGCCATCGTCATGGCCCTGCCCTTTGCCCTGTTCGGGGCGGCTTTCGTGCTTCTGATTTTCCAGAAACCCAACGACCTTTACTTCCAGGTCAGCCTGCTGACCCTGATAGGACTATCGGCCAAGAATGCCATTCTGATTGTTGAATTTGCCATCGACGGAGTAAGGAAGGAAGCCATGTCCTTCCGGGATGCGGCGATACACGCCGCCCGACTGCGTTTCCGTCCCATCGTTATGACCTCCATCGCCTTCATTCTGGGTGCGGTGCCGCTCGTCACGGCCAACGGTGCCGGTGCCCATGCCCAGAATTCCGTTGGTGCCGGCATTGTCGGCGGGATGCTCGGCTCAACCTGCGTAGCCGTCCTGTTTGTCCCGATGTTTTTCACCGTGATGATGAAGTTTTCACGCCAGGTGCCAAAACCTGAAAAGTAAAAATCGACTAGGGGCCCGCGTGCATCACACCAGACAATAAGCCGAATAATGGGGATGATGAAAACCCGCCTTTACCTGAGGGTGCCTTTCACCCACCGAGATGAAGCCAATGCCCTCGGAGCGCCAAAGGAGCCTGCCCAGAAACTTTGGTAGGTCCCCGAGGGCGTTGACGCCGGGGCGTTTCAAGGATGGTTCCCTGATAATGCTGACCATCAAAATGCTGCCCCTGCCAAGCGGACGCGCCAACTTGCAAAAGTGGGGAATCCAAAAAATGATGCCCCCGGGATAGTCATTCATTCCGGCGATCTGGACTTCGTTGCCTACTCAGGTGATGTCCGCCCTGGGAGTAAGCGGTTGAATCCGCTGTGGAAATCTTTTACTGCGCCTCATCAATCCGGAGTCTTGGGGGCGTTGTCACCATCAGAGTCCGCTCAAGCCAAGTCAGCGGAAACGCAACGAGCCTCGGCGTTCGTGAAGATGAAAACCCCACAACATGATTGCCGTGAGTGCGTAAACCAGCGCGAAATCCGGCGCTGCATTCCAGCCGAAACGATTGTGCACGCCCGCTTCACTCAGATGGTACGCATGAATGACCCCAAAAAAGGCGAGCACCGATGCCGCCATCGCCCAACCTGCCGCTTTATCAAAACGGCGGTCCAGCACGTGCGCCAGTATCGCGGCCAGCAAGCTGGAAGTGAAGACAAAACCCTGGCTCAGTGCAATCAGCCCATGGACATGGAGATCGCGGCCAAACTGTCCCGCGCTCGTAAACAAACTGCTGCCCGCCGCCCGCAAGGTGGATTCGATCAGCAACAGGCCCCAGGCCGCGAGAGACGGAATCAACCCGATACTGACCGCTAGAGCATGCTGCAGGGGCGTTTCTCGAAAGGCTTGCGATGTGATGATCAGGCCTATCCACACCAGAATGCCCAGCGTGGCCTCCATTGGCACCCAGTTAACCACGGTGACGTAGAGGCCGGTGAAACAGAGCAAGGCCATGACCAGAGCATTCAGCACCGAATAACCCTGCCGGGCACCCATCTGTTTCCAAGCGGGATGGCCGATGTAAATAGTTGTCGGAAAAGCGCTGCCGAACGAGGCGGCCACCAGTGAACCCATCCCGTTGGCCAGCAGCGAAGAGCGGGTTTCATAGCGATCACCGGCCGCTTCAGCGCTCTCCAGATTCTGCAGCGAGCCAATGATGTTCAAGAAGCCCATCGGCAGAATGACCGCCAGATATTGCCAACCCAAGGGCGAATCGATCAGGGCGATCATCTCCGCTACCGACCACTGCGGCCCATGCCAGCCCAAGGCTAAGGCCTGATGCGGCACTGGCTCGGCCAGCCATCCGGAGGATCGCCCGACCAGGGCCAACAACACCCCCAGCAATACCGACACAAAACCACCCGGCAATCCCAGCGGCAGAGAGATCCGGCCCGCATACACCGTGATCAACAGCATCATCGGCAACAAGGCGACCAGCGGGGAGGCAAAGATCTGGAAAGCGAACCCCATCGAGATGAAGGTCAGGGCAATGCCTGCCAGCGCCGAGAGCAAGGCCGCACGCGGGGTATTGCGCCGCAACCAGTCGGCCCCGAAAGCACCCAGCAGCTCCATGACCGCATTCAGAAAACAGGCGAACAGGCCGACACGCCATGCTAGATCGCTGTCGCCCGTCTCGCGGAAGACCGGCGCCATGATGAGAAAGATGAAGGCCATCAGGCTGACGGTATTGATGCCGTAAGGCAGTGCAGTCACATCACTACGCCCGGTTCGCACCGCCAACTGCCTCGCCTGCCAGGCGTAAAAGAGATTACCGAACACGACCGACAGGGCCACGCCGGGCAGGATGCGTTGGGCGATCATCTCCGGAGAAAACCCGCAGAGGCTTGTCCCCAGCACAGCGATCAGCAGGATCTGCAACAAGTTGTCGATAAATAGACCAAAGAACCCGTCCAGATCACCGACGGTAAAAACCTTCATACACATCACTTTGATTTGGGGCTTGCTCTATTTCGGTGAAGGAGGCGGATGTCAACTCTGCGATTCAATATCGGGGCCAGCTACCAGCATTTGCTCTAACTGGGTTAGTTCAGCGTAATAGACGAGAATAAGCAATCTCGCATAGAATTCGCTGCCGTTATTCCACTCATCAGTCTGACCATGGTTTTGTTCCGCCTAATCGGCGTTGTCCTCGCTCTTGGTCTGGCACCCCCCCCCGTGATGGCAGATGATATTCAAGCTTTGGCTGCAGTGCAGCCACTCAAAGACGAATGGGCTGAAGTATTCTATGGTTTGCCGGCAAAGCAGCAAAGACAACAACTGGAAGACTTTCTGATTCGGGCTCGGCAACTGGTCCAGCGCTATCCCCAAGCGGCAGAACCGCTATTGATGGAGGCACTCGTTCTCTGTGCACAGGCTGGCAGTGATGGTGGACTGGGGGCTCTGAGCAAAGTACGAGACGCGCGTGAGGTCCTCCAGCGAGCCATTGGCCTTGACCCCCTCGCTATGGAAGGCAGCGCCTATGTGATGCTGGGCAATCTTTACTACCGCCTGCCGGGATGGCCACTTTCTTTCGGCGATGACAAGTTGGCCCGGCAGTATCTGGAAACGGCCCTGAAGTATTTTCCGAATGAAGTGGATACCAATTACTTCTATGGTGATTTTTTGCTAGAGCAAGGCGAATTCGACAAGGCTGTAACCTACCTCGAAAGGGCCGAGCAAGCTCCCATCCGCGGGGATGAGCGCCTATCCGATATCAAATTGAAGCAAGAACTGGATCAAGCACTCAAAGATGCGAGACAAAGGAATGGCCACAGAGCCAACTTCTTCAGCCGTTTCCTCAGCGCACTCAAGGGTTAGCAATCCATAGGCCTGTGCCCTGAGTCATAGACTAATAACGCAACAACATTCCCCGGGTTACCTACTATTCATGCCCTACTACTTTTTGCTGATCTCCGCCGTGCTTGTCCTGCTACTCTGGGTATGGGGTTTCTACTTTTGGCAACGACGGGCTCTTCAGCATCGCCCGACTCCTCAGGAGCCCCTGAGCTATCCGTCAGTCAGTATCATTCGACCAATCAAGGGCTTGGATACCGGAATTGAGTCAAACCTGCGGGCTGCTTTTCAAGACGGTTATCCGGGTGATGTTGAGATTTTTTTCGTGATGGATGATGCGCAGGAACCCGCCTATCCTCTGGTGCAGAAGGCGATTGCAGAAGCCAGAAAAAAGAATGCTGCGGTCAGGGCCAAAACTCTGTTTTCCGGTCATCCCCCGGCAAACCGGACTGGCAAACTGAATGCCATGATCGTGGGGCTTAATGCATCCAGCCATGACTTGGTCGCATTCATCGACTCTGATATGCGCGAGGATGAAAACGACCTGCGCGTGATGGTGGCCACTCTGATGGCGGATGAGAATGCGGGTGCAGCTTTCCCGACGGTAGTGTCCAGCGAGCCCGCATTGACGCTGGGAGATGTGGGTTATGCGGTAATGGTCAATGGCCTGTATGAACCCGCTGCACTGGCGACCGCTCAATGGATGGACGGCGAATTACCTTTTATCATGGGCCACATGATGGTGCTTAAGCGAAAGGCCATTACCGCCATTGGCGGGCTTGAGTCGGCCGAAGGACAATTGGTCGATGATATGTTCTTGGGCAAGCGATTGAAGCAATTCGGTTATCGCAACCTGCTTTCGCCTAAAACCGCATCCATTATTCAGCAGGGCACAACCACCGAAGAGTTTGTTCAGATTCTCGTTCGCTGGATCGCCTTCTCCATGTCGGGACTGCCCTTCCTGACCTGCAAGTTACCGCATGCGCTCACTGGCATAGCCTTCTGGACCGGGCTAATCGTGGCTGTTCTTGCTGTGGTGCATGGCCAACTGCCACTGGCTTTGCTTGCCGTGTTTCTCAGCCTGTCCGTTGGAATCGCCATCAACAGCCTCAACTACCGCATGGCCGGAACGCGCATCCCCCTCAAATATGCTTGGGGTTCGCTCATCATCTGGCTGGCTTCGCCGGCCATTTATGCGCAGATCATGATCAAGCGCGAGGTCAACTGGCGCGGTCGTCGTTATCGCCTTGATACCGGCGCACGACTGGGGTAACCCTGTAAATGATCCCATCGAAAGCGCCTCGTTCCATCATGAACGGCACTGCGTCAAAAGCACACTTTCAACCAGACCTGAGAGATTCATAAACCTATCCAGGAACTCACCCGGTGCTTACTGCACATTTCTGGGGTCTTCTGCGCGAAAACGGATAGACTCGTCAACGCTTACAATCTCTCGCAACAGCTGAGACTCGGTCCCAGCACCGGATAGAGTGCGCCTGCTGACTCAGGCATGTTTCCTGCTCGTCATAACAAGCACTGTGTAGTCCCAACGCCGGAGGCCCCATGTCACAACGCCGTGTATTGAGCTTGAGTGAAGATCAAAATGTGGTCTGTGAACTGCCTGTGCATTCGGGTACCGAAGGTCCCGATGTCATCGATGTCCAAGCGCTTTACAAGAATACCGGGCTGTTTACCTTTGATCCTGGGTTCAACTCCACTGCCAGCTGCCGTTCGGCCATCACCTACATTGATGGCGATGCGGGGGTCTTGCTTTACCGCGGATATCCCATTGAGCAACTCGCGGAGCACTGTCATTTTCTCGAGGTCTGTTACCTCATTCTGAATGGCGAATTGCCTTCACCGGAGCAACTCGCATCCTTCGAGCACAACATCACCATGCATACGATGGTGCATGATCAGTTGAACAACTTTTTCAAGGGTTTTCGCCGCGATGCCCACCCGATGGCGATCATGGTTGGCGTAGTCGGTGCCTTGTCCGCCTTTTATCATGATGCACTGGATATTCGGTCCAAGTCGGACAGACAGCTCTGTGCGGTACGCCTGATTGCGAAAGTACCCACCATTGTGGCGATGTCTCACAAGTACAGCATGGGCATGCCCTTCATGTACCCGCAGAACAAGTTGGGTTATGTGGAGAATTTTCTGCGCATGATGCATGCGACGCCTTGCGATGAGTATCAGGCCAACCCGGTGCTGGTGCGCGCGCTCGACCGCATTTTGATTTTGCATGCCGATCACGAACAGAATGCCTCGACATCAACCGTGCGGCTGGCAGGCTCCAGTGGGGCCAACCCTTATGCCTGCATTTCGGCCGGCATCGCCTGCCTGTGGGGCGCCGCCCATGGTGGCGCCAATGAGTCGGTTCTCAACATGCTCGAGCAAATCGGGGATGTTTTGCGAATCCCCGAGTTCATCGCGAAAGCGAAGGACAAGAATGACCCGTTCCGGTTGATGGGTTTCGGCCATCGCGTCTACAAGAACTATGATCCCCGCGCCAAGCTGATGCGCACGACCTGCCATGAAGTGCTCAACGAGCTGAATCTGCAGGACCATCGCCTCTTCAAACTTGCCATGGAACTGGAGCGGATTGCCCTGGAAGACGATTACTTCATCCAGAAAAAGCTGTATCCCAATGTGGATTTTTATTCCGGCATCGTGCTGCATGCCTTGGGTATTCCCACCAACATCTTTACCGCGATGTTTGCGATGGGTCGAACCGTTGGCTGGGTAGCGCACTGGGACGAAATGATCAGCGATCCTGAACACCGCATTGGCCGGCCCCGACAGCTTTATACCGGGCCGGAACGGCGCGACATACCCAGCAGCAATGACAGCACCCCTCGATAAAAAGAAGCTACGACGACACCGAGCACATGGATGAGTCCCTCAGAAAAGCCGCCCTCGACTATCACCGCGAGTTGCCTGCCGGAAAAATCGCCATCGCGGCGACCAAAGACCTGACCAACCAGCGAGACCTGGCGCTGGCTTACTCGCCCGGCGTGGCGGCCGCCTGTGATGAGATCGTGCGCGATCCTGCGGAAGCGCGGCACCTGACTTCCCGCGGCAATCTGATCGGCGTCGTGACCAACGGCACTGCTGTTTTAGGTCTGGGCGCCATCGGCCCGCTGGCCGCCAAACCGGTCATGGAGGGCAAGGCCGTCCTCTTCAAGAAATTCGCCGGCATCGATTGTTTCGACATCGAAATCAACGAGCGGGACCCCGACCGGCTGGTGGACATCATCGCCGCGCTGGAGCCGACCTTTGGCGGCATCAATCTCGAGGACATCAAGGCGCCCGAATGCTTTTATGTGGAGCGAAAACTCCGCGAGCGGCTGAACATTCCGGTCTTCCACGACGATCAGCACGGCACCGCCATCATCGTCAGCGCCGCGATCATCAACGGCTTGCGGGTGGTAGGCAAGGATTTGGCTCATGTAAAGCTGGTCAGCTCCGGCGCGGGCGCCGCCGCCCTGTCCTGCCTCGATCTGCTGGTGTCGCTGGGACTGCCCCGGGAGCACATCTGGGTAACGGATATCGCCGGCGTGGTGTACGCAGGACGCCGTGAAGAAATGGACGAGGACAAGGCGCGTTATGCCCGCGCTACCGGGGCACGCACCCTGGCCGAGGTCATCGCTGGCGCGGACATTTTCCTGGGGCTTTCGGCCGGCGGCGTTTTCAAGCCAGACATGGTCAAGGCCATGGCGGACAACCCGCTCATCCTAGCGCTGGCCAACCCGGAGCCGGAAATTCGGCCAGACCTGGCCAAGGCAACCCGGCCTGATGCCATCGTCGCCACCGGCCGGTCCGACTACCCCAACCAGGTCAATAATGTCCTCTGCTTCCCCTTCATTTTCCGGGGGGCGCTAGATGTGGGCGCCACGACCATCAACGAAGCCATGAAGCGTGCAGCGGTAAAGGCCATTGCGGACCTGGCCCAGGCCGAGCAATCCGAAGTGGTGGCCGCCGCTTATGGCGAGCGCGACCTGAAGTTTGGCCCCGAATATCTGATTCCGAAACCTTTCGATCCTCGGCTCATTTCAGCCATTGCCCCGGCCGTGGCGCAGGCGGCGATGGACTCGGGCGTGGCCAGCCATCCGCTGACCGACATCGAGGCTTATCGGGAGTCGCTGTCGCAATACGTGTATTCCTCGGGGCTGATTATGCGCCCGCTCTTCAGTGCAGCCAAGGCGGCCCCGGCCACCCGCATCGTCTATGCCGAAGGCGAGGACGACCGGGTATTGCGCGCGGTGCAGATCGTGGTCGACGAAGGGCTAGCCCAGCCCATTCTCATCGGACGCGTCGAGGTTATCAAACGCCGTATCGAGAAACATGGGCTGCGTATCCGGCCCGGAGTCGATTTTGAACTGGTGAACCCGCAATCCGACCCGCGTTATCGGGTATACCACGAGGAATATTTCAAGCTGACCCAGCGCTGCGGCGTATCACCGCAATACGCAAGGATCGAGATGCGCCGCCGGGCCACGCTGATCGGTGCCATGATGATTCATCTCGGCGATGCGGACGGCCTGATCTGCGGCACCTTCGGCTCGCATGACCTGCATTTGCATTACATCAACCAGGTTATCGGGGCACGGTCCGGCGTGCGGAATTATTACGCGTTGAATGTGCTGATGCTGCCAAAACGCACCCTATTCATCTGCGACACCGGCGTCCAGCACGACCCGACGGCCGAGCAAATCGCCGAAATGGCCTGGCTGGCGGCAGAAAAGGTGCGGCAATTCGGACTGGAGCCCAAGGCGGCGCTGGTTTCCCACTCATCATTCGGTTCCAGCGACAGCCCATCGGCGACAAAGATGCGTCAGGCCCTCCATCTGATCGAACAATATGCGCCTGATCTGGAAGTCGAAGGCGAAATGCACGGCGATGCGGCCCTGTCAGAATCCGTCCGCCAGGCCATCTTTCCCAATTCGCGTTTGCAGGGCGAAGCCAATCTGCTGCTGATGCCGAACCTGGATGCGGCCAACATCTCCTTCAACCTGCTGAAAACCGCCTCAGGCGATGGCGTCACCATTGGCCCCATGCTACTCGGCGCCGCCAAACCCATCCACATCCTTAGCCCATCGGCCACCGTGCGCCGACTGGTCAACATGACCGCCATCACTGCCATGGATGTCAATCGTCTCCGAATGTATGCAAGATAGTGGCGCTGAAACTGCGATAGGGTGCCGGCGTAGGTGGTTCGACAGCAAGGCTGTGGACATCGATGAAGCCCAAGCCATCCAGCTTCTAACCTTGACCGATACGGTGTGGGAGGAGACCCTCTTCCCGGCCGAGCAGGCCAGCGTAATTCGGACACTGATCGAGCGGATTACGATCTCGAGCGATGGGCTGGAGCTGGAATGGAAGGATCAGGGTGTGGCCAGGCTCCTTACCGCGCATCGGAACCCTGACGTCACACGCGAGGCGGCCTGATGAAAACCAAATCCATGACAACCCCCACGGTCACCCGCGTGCCGATGACGCTAAAATGCGCGGCGGCAAAACCATCATGGTCCTCCCGGATGGCTCTCGGGTTGTGGCCCAGCGCGAAGCCCGAATGGATAACGCTATGGTCAAGGTCATCGCGCGGGTATGTCGCTAGCAGCGCCTCCTCGACGAGGGCGTGTTCTGCTCGATCGCGGATCTGGCGGCGGCCGAGAAAATCAATTCCTCCTATGTCAGCCGAATTTTGCGACTGGCCTTTCTGTCGCCAACGATCATCGAAAAAATCCTGGCAGGATAACAGCCGGCCCACCTGACCTTGAAGGGTCTGATGACGCCCTTCCCCATGGACTGGACACGGCAGGAGCGGATTTTTTTGGGTACAGTCGGCAAAGATCATCCGCAGTCATTTAAAGGTAATGGATCATGAACGCTAAGACAGAGTTTCAGCGGCTGGCATGGGGAGACCAACACTATGAGCGTGCCTTCAAAACCTTACTGAAATGCTCTGGCGAGCGCCACTATGTGCATGCCTATCTACGAAATGTCCTCAAAAACTACGCGCGAAACTCCCATGCGGTCGATTGGGGGGCCGGTAGCGGTGACTTGACGAGTCTGTTATTGGAGCTGTTCGAGCGTGTGACGGCCATTGAGCCCAGTGCCGTGTTCCGGTCTTATCTTGAACAGCAATGCCCAACGGCCAGCATTGTGAATGGCACACTGACTGACCACCCCCCTCTTTGTCCTGTTGATGTGGGACTGATCAGCCATGTCCTTTACCACATACCCGACCATAAATGGCCGGCCTGCGCCTTGCGGGCCGCACATCAACTCTCCCAGCAGGGCATCCTTCTGATGATGCTTAAGGATGCGGACTCGGGCTGTAATCGGATGCTGGAGTATTTTGGGGCTCCCCGTTTCAATCTGGTTGAATGGATTCAACCATTGATGGCCATGAATCGTGACTTTAACTACACCGTTGACCGCGTCCCCGGATCATTCAAGACCGCAAATCTTAGAGACACCTTGGACATTGCTCGTCTTATGCTCTGTGATCGTGATGAGGATGCCTTTTCATCAGTGCCCAGCGAACAAGACTTCGTTGACTATGTCCGCGAACATTTTTGGAATGATGACACGGGTGAGGGAGGCTGGGATTACGATGTGATGATCGTAGCCATGCGAAGATGCACGGCTTGATCCCGCCCCCATCCTTTATTGCAAGACTGGATTACTTAACAGCAATAATGTCGTCCCATAAAAAAAGCCCCAGTGAAGGGGCTTTTTTGTTTCGTGTGAAGAAAGGGAGCATTTTTAGGCTCGGTGTATGATTTTCATGCGTTGAAAAATCACTTGGCTCGTCGTGACTGTTTTTTCCGGATGGGGACCAGTTCGGACTTCGGCTCCCTGCAATTCGGCAGTTCGACCGTGGCCATGGCGGTAATGAGGACGACAGTGGTGATGACTAATTCCATTGATTGACTTCAGTTGTTGAACACGCCGCCAGCGCGACAGAAAAAGACATCAATAGGTTCGCATCTACCTTTATTGTTTCCATTATAGAAATTCATGACAGCAATCCGTCTCCACTTATCCACCCGATCAAGCCGTAGTTCAGCACGCCTTTTGGCGCAGTTCTAACATCCTCTGTCTTCAATAATACCAAGACGCAAGAGATGTCCATGTCGCAAGATCTAACCCCTGACACATCCACCAATCTGCCGGCAAGCGCTGCCATTTATAGCCGTGCGATGCTCACGCTTTACGATGCCTATGTCCTGGGATTTTCGAACACTTGGGTATGGCGATGCCCTTCCCGACATATTTTGAGGCTCTATGATTGCCAGATTTCCGACCATCATTTAGAGGTGGCTGTCGGAACCGGCTACTTCCCGGATCATTGCCGTTTTCCCACCTCCAACCCACACATTGATCTCTTTGATATTCACCCCGACACGCTGGCGTCAGGGGGACGCCGACTTGAGCGATATCATCCGCGGTGTTTCCAGGGCAATATCTTCAACGCGAGCGACTTACCTCATGATCGCTATGATTCGATCGCCATCAATTACTTGATCCATTGCCTGCCGGGGTCACTCTTGGATAAGGGCCAAAAAGTGCTCGATCATGTGATCCCTCTTTTGCACCCCACGGATGGAAGGTTATTTGGCAGCACCATTCTAGGCGTCGGTGTTCGCCATAACGCCTTGGGATACCGGCTCATGGCCTTGTACAACCGTAAAGGGATCTTTGGCAATATGAATGACAGCGAGGAAGATCTCCATCGACTGCTGGATCGCTCTTTTGCCGCTTACGATCTGGAGATCAGGGGTTGCGTGGCCCTCTTTACCGGATACATGAGCAGTTGAGCGCGCACGTCTCCTCTTATCGCAAGATCATCCATATCGATATGGATGCCTTCTATGCGGCGGTGGAGCAACGCGATCGTCCAGAATTAAGGGGTAAGCCGGTCATCGTCGGTGGGCAACCGAACAGTCGGGGCGTTGTCGCCACCTGCAGTTATGAGGCGAGAGCCTTTGGGGTGCGCTCGGCGATGCCGTCCAGCCAGGCTATGCGCCTGTGCCCGGGGGCGATCTGCGTGCCGCCACGATTTGAAGTGTATCGGGCGGTGTCCTTGGAGATTCGGGACATCTTCCTGGACCTGACGGATGTGGTGGAAGGCATCTCGCTGGATGAGGCCTATTTGGATGTCACTACGAGTTCGGCCTGTCAGGGCTCAGCGACGCTGATGGCGAAGGAGATCAAGCAGCAGATTCGGGACGTGACCGGTCTGACCGCGTCAGCCGGGGTGTCCTACAACAAGTTCCTGGCCAAGATCGCCTCGGATCGGGACAAGCCGGATGGGCTGTGTTGCATTCTGCCGCGTGAGGCAGCAGGTATCCTGAGAACCATGCCTGTAGGTCATTTCCATGGGATTGGTCCGGCGACAGAACGCAAACTGATGGGCTTGAGCGTCGAGACCGGCGCAGATCTGGAGCAGTTATCGCTGGAGACCTTGTCCCAGCACTTCGGCAAGGCCGGTGAGTATTACTATCGGATTGTGCGGGGGCAGGATGATCGACCGGTCAATCCCAATCGAGCGCGCAAGTCTTATGGGGCGGAGACGACCTTCGAGACGGATCTCTCTGATACCGAAATCATGCTTGAGCATCTGATCGGCCTGACGGAGCGGGTGTTGGCGAAGATGACGGCCCGCCAGGAATGCGGCTGCACGCTAACGCTGAAGGTCAAATACGCCGACTTTGAACAAGTCACCCGTAGCCGGACCCTGGCGTTTCCTTTTCTACAGACAGCGGATGTGGC
>JBILGM010000043.1:0-27628 GCA_044351045.1 Methylococcaceae bacterium
TGCTGCTGGAAGAGGCCCTGATTGGTTGGTCGCGATTGGCCCGTCACTCGACATGAGCCTATGAGAGAGGAAAACCCGCCTGACCGGCAGCAGGGCATGCTGTCCCTCAGCATTCGGGATGCCGCCATTCTCTATGCCTACTTCATGCCCTTCATCAAGAATGGCGGGCTGTTCATACCCACTCAGCGGGCCCACCAGTTGGGTGATGAGGTGTTCGTGCTGCTGCATTTGATGGGTGAGCCTGAACGCATTCCCGTCGTAGGGAAGGTGGTTCTGATTACCCCAAAGCAATCAGAGAACCAAAGGCCTCAGGGGATTGGTATCCAGTTCGATGACAATGAAGGCCCGGCCCTGAGAGCCCGTATTGAAACCTACCTGGTCGATTTCAAGGACTCACCGCAGCCAACCCATACCTTCTGATCGGCCCCTTCTTGCGGCTTACTTGACCCGCATCCCCGGTTGCGCGCCTTCGTCGGGAATCAGCACAAAAGGCCCGCCGCGCTCGTCACTGGCGGCCAGCACCATGCCTTCGGACAGGCCGAACTTCATCTTGCGCGGGGCAAGATTGGCGACCATGACCGTCAGCTTGCCTTCCAGTTGCGACGGATCGTAAGCCGTCTTGATGCCGGCGAACACATTGCGCGGCTGCGCCTCGCCGATATCTAACGTGAGTTGCAGCAGCTTGTCGGCGCCTTCCACTTGACCCGCCTTAAGGATACGGGCGATGCGCAGGTCGATCTTGCCGAAATCTTCGATACCGATGGTGTCGGCAATCGGCTGGATCACATGCTGCTGATGCTCGGCGTGGCGTTGCTGGGAATGCGGTTCCGGTTGCGACGCTTGCAAACTCTGCTTGTTACTGGCCACTAGCGCCTCGATTTGATTGGGGTCGATGCGGGTCATGAGATGCTGATAAGCACTGATTTTATGTCCCTGCGGTAGCAGGGACTTTGCGTCCTGCCATTTCAGGGGTTCAATGCCGAGAAATGCTTCTACCTCAGCGGCCAGCTTAGGCAGAACTGGCTTTAGATAGATAGTCAGAAAGCGGAATAAGTTAATGCACGTTGTACAAACTTCATGAGTCTTGGATCGAGGAGACCCATCCTTGGCTGTTTTCCAGGGTTCTGCGTTCGCGACATACTGATTAGCTAGATCACACAGCCTCTGTATTTCTCGTAATGCTTTTGAGAATTCTCGGTCCTCGTAGTAACCCTCAATGAGTATTGCTGCGGCGCTCAAATGTGAAAGTACGTGCTCATGTTGTTCCTGCTTTCGATGCGGTACGGGCTTGTCGGTGGATGTGCGCTTAATATCTCCCACGGCTTCCATGCGGCAAGCTTTCCAGTCTGGCTCGAATGTAAGCTCCGATAGTTCCCCTTCAAATAATTTCCCGATAAATCCTGCTGTGCGACTGGCGATGTTGATATATTTTCCCACCAGATCGCTGTTCACCCGCGCTGTAAAATCTTCGAGGTTGAGATCGATATCCTCCATGCTGCCATTCAGCTTGCAGGCGTAGTAGTAGCGTAGCCATTCCGGATTGAGTCCCTGGTTGAGATAGCTTTCCGCCGTGATGAAGGTGCCGCGCGATTTCGACATCTTCTCGCCGTTCACGGTCAGAAAGCCATGGGCGAAGACGTTGGTCGGGGTGCGGAAATCCGAGTATTCCAGCATCGCCGGCCAGAACAGGGCATGGAAGTAGAGGATGTCCTTGCCGATGAAGTGGTAAAGCTCGGCGGTGGAGTCCTTGCGCCAGTAATCCTCGAAATTCAGTCCCAGCTTTTCACACAGCTTGGCGAAGCTGCCCATGTAGCCGATGGGCGCGTCCAGCCAGACATAGAAGAACTTGCCGGGTGCATCGGGAATCTCGAAGCCGAAGTAGGGCGCGTCACGCGAAATGTCCCAGTCGGCGAGGCCGGCGTCGAACCATTCCGCCATTTTGTTAGCGGCTTCCGGCTGCAGGTGACCCGCGCGCGTCCATTGTTTGAGGAAATCCTCGCACTGGCCGAGCTTGAAGAAATAGTGCAGCGACTCCTTGCGCACCGGCGTCGCGCCAGACACAGCCGAATAAGGGTTGAGCAAATCGGTGGGTGAATACGTCGCGCCGCAGGCTTCGCAGGAATCCCCGTACTGATCCTTGGCATGGCAGCGTGGACATTCGCCCTTGATAAAGCGGTCCGGCAGGAACATCGCCTTTTCTGGATCGTAGTACTGCTCAATGCTGCGCGACTCGATCAGCCCGTTGGATTTCAGGCGTTCGTAAATCGTCGCCGCGAATTGCCGCGTTTCCTCCGAGTGGGTGGAGTAGTAGTTGTCGAACGCGACGTGGAAGCCGGCGAAATCCCGTTCATGCTCCTGCTGCACGCGGGCGATCAACGTTTCCGGTGTGATGCCTTCCTTCTCTGCCCGCAACATGATCGGCGTGCCGTGAGTATCGTCGGCGCAAACATAATGGCACTCATGACCACGCATCTTCTGAAAACGCACCCAGATGTCGGTCTGAATGTATTCGACAAGATGACCCAAATGAATCGGGCCATTGGCATAGGGCAGGGCACTGGTGACGAGGATTTTGCGTGTTTTCATCGGAGTATTTTTACCAGTTTCACCGGCAGTGGGTTTTGGGTTGAGATGACGGAGGTGTCTCTGGGGTGATCCAGTAAATGGCGTCTAGCCTGATAATTTAGGAACTGCGAGGTTGCGCTACTGGTAGGTGAGTGAGTTGGCTAATTGGCTTGAGCTGCTGGCGATGATTCATCCCTTGCTTCATGCGCAGAACCCTCCGTAATCCTGTTCCCGAGCGTTCGCAACCCAGCGGGTCGTTCAGCACCTCAAGCCGGATCGGTATCTGTTGGAGAATCTTCACGCAACGGATTTATTCGCTGTCGGTCTTCGGTTTGGCGCGGTATTTGGACGGCGGTAGCGTTAACCCTTCTACCTTTTTCTTACGAGGTGGCTTGTCTCCGCCGGGTTTATCGCCGCCATAGCTGCGTTTCGGCGGTGCTGAAGGCTTACGAGCACCGCCTTCGGTGGGCTGCAAATTGATGCGCTGACCCCGAATCCAGGTCCGCCCCAATGCCTGAAACACCTCGTTAGGCAGGCCCGCGGGCAGTTCAACCGTACTGTAGGTGTCGAACAACTTGATGGCGCCGATCTGGCGGGCACCGATGCCGCCTTCGTTGGCGATGGCGCCGACAATGTCCTTGGGCATGACGCCATGGCTCCGGCCCACATCGATGGTGAAACTGCGCATGTCGCCATCCGGACGACGGACGTCGCCTCTGGGTTCACGGCGGCTGTCACCACGGCCCTCAGCACGCTCGTTTCGGCGCGCTGGTGGGCGGCGGTCGTCAAAATCCCTGGAGAACTCGCGCATCGGCGGTTCCGGTTCATCCGCGGCGGCCAGCGGCCGTTCCCGGAACAGGAGATGGGCAATGGCCGCGGCAATATCCGCAGGCTCGCCAATTTCCTCGCTGACGAGTTTGTCGACGAGATCACGGTAGAAGGTGACATCCTGGCTATCTAGCGTCTCGACCAGCTGAGCCTTGAACTGTTCGGTCCGCTTGTCGGCGATGTCACGCAGCGTCGGCAAACGCATCTGCTGGATGGGCGAGCGTGTCGCCTGTTCGATGGCGCGCAACATGCGACGTTCGCGCGGCGCCACAAACAGGATGGCTGTGCCCTTGCGACCCGCACGGCCGGTACGGCCTATGCGGTGGACGTAGGTTTCGGTGTCGTAGGGGATGTCATAGTTGACGACATGGGTGATGCGCTCTACATCCAGACCTCGCGCGGCCACGTCGGTCGCGATCACGATGTCCAGTGAACCTTTCTTCAGTCGATCAATGACTTTTTCGCGCAGCACCTGCGTCATGTCGCCATTCAGCGCGGCGGCTTCATAGCCTCGCGCTTCCAGTTTTTCTGCCAGCTCGACCGTTTCCGTCTTGGTGCGAACGAAGATGATCATCGCATCAATGTCATCGGCATCCAGGATACGGGTCAGGGCTTCCAGCTTTTGCAGGCCCGACACCAGCCAGAACTGCTGGTTGATCGACTCGACTGTCGAGGTCTTGCTTTGAATCTTGATCTCTGCCGGTTCATTCAGGTGGCGGCTGGCGATCTTCTTGATAACCGGCGGCATGGTTGCGGAGAACAGCGCTGTCTGGCGGGTGTCCGGTGTGTGCTCGAGGATCCATTCCACATCCTCGATAAATCCCATGCGCAACATTTCATCGGCTTCGTCGAGGACCAGGGTCTGCAAATGATCCAGATTCAGGGTTTCACGCCGAAGATGATCCATGACCCGACCCGGTGTGCCGACGATGACGTGGACCCCGCGTGCCAGTTGGCGCAACTGTTGGCCCATGCCCTGACCACCGTAGACGGGCAGGATGTGGAAACCCTCCATATGTCGGGCATAGGTCTGGAAAGCTTCGGCGACCTGAATCGCCAATTCCCGGGTCGGGGCCAGTACCAGCGCCTGCGGGACCCGTTTGGAGATGTCGATGCGATTGAGAATGGGGAGGGCGAAGGCGGCCGTCTTGCCGGTACCGGTCTGCGCCTGACCAAGCAGGTCTCGGCCCGCCAGGAGATGCGGAATGCTGGCGGCCTGAATGGGGGAAGGGGACTCGTAACCAATTTCGCGCACGGTTTCAAGTAGCGCGTCAGAAAGATTAAGATCGGCGAAGTTAAGGGGGGTATCGGTCATGGAGATCCGTGATGTGGGAAAAGTGAGTGCAGGCAGTACTGTTTTATGACCTGCCCCGCGATACGGCGAGGCGGGTCCTTCGGGCTAGCTGGCGAGTGGTTTGTAGCGCAGGCGATGGGGGTTATCCGCTTCGTCGCCCAGTCGCCGCTTGCGGTCGGCCTCATAGTCGGCATAGTTGCCTTCGAACCAGACAACCTTGCTATCGCCCTCAAACGCGAGCATGTGGGTGGCAATACGGTCCAGGAACCAGCGATCATGCGAAATGACCACAGCACAGCCGGGGAAGTCGAGCAGCGCTTCTTCCAGCGCGCGCAGGGTTTCCACGTCCAGGTCGTTGGTCGGTTCGTCGAGCAGCAGAACGTTGCCACCGCTGCGGAGCAGCTTGGCCAGATGCACGCGGTTGCGCTCACCGCCGGATAGATCCCCGATGCGCTTCTGCTGATCCGAGCCCTTGAAGTTGAAGCGCCCGCAATAGGCCCGTGAGGGCGTCGTATAGGCGCCGACAGTGATGATGTCGAGGCCGTCTGAGATTTCTTCCCACACGGTCTTGTTGTCATCCAGATGGTCGCGCGTCTGGTCGACGTGGGCGATCTTCACGGTTTCACCCATGCGGATGCTGCCGCCATCGGGTTGTTCGACACCGGCCATCATTCGGAACAGTGTGGTCTTGCCCGCACCGTTGGGGCCGATGATGCCGACGATGCCGCCGGGCGGCAGCCGGAAGCTGAGATCCTCGATCAGGAGGCGGTCGCCAAAACCTTTTCGGATGCCCTCGGCTTCGACTACGACGTCACCCAGCCTCGGTCCCGGCGGGATGTAGATTTCCTTGGTTTCGTTGCGCGACTGGGTCTCCTGGTTGGAGAGTTCATCAAAGCGCTGCAGACGGGCCTTGCTCTTGGCGTGGCGGCCCTTGGGGTTGGTGCGGACCCATTCCAGTTCGGCCTTCATCGCTTTCATGCGGGCGCTCTCCTGCTTTTCTTCGATTTCCAGGCGCTTTTCCTTTTGCTCCAGCCAGTTCGAGTAATTGCCTTCCCAGGGAATGCCATGGCCACGGTCGAGTTCGAGAATCCAGCCGGCAACATTGTCGAGGAAGTAGCGATCATGGGTCACGGCAATGACCGTGCCGGAAAAATCGTGTAGGAACCGCTCCAGCCAAGCCACCGATTCGGCATCGAGATGGTTGGTTGGCTCGTCAAGCAACAGCATGTCGGGGCTGGACAGCAACAGACGGCAGAGGGCGACCCGGCGCTTTTCACCGCCGGACAGCTTGGTCACATCAGCGTCCCAATCGGGAAGACGCAGGGCATCGGCGGCGATTTCTAGGGTGCGCTCCAGATTGTGGCCATCGCTGGCCTGGATGATTCCCTCGAGTTTTGCCTGTTCGGTGGCCAGCGCGTCGAAGTCGGCATCCGGTTCGGCATAGGCGGCGTAAACTTCATCCAGACGCGTCAGGGCATCCTTGACGTGGGATAGCGCCTCCTCCACATTGCCGCGAACCGTTTTGGTCGGGTCCAGGTGTGGTTCCTGCGGCAGATAACCGATGTTGATGCCGGTCTGGGCGCGGGCTTCACCGTTGAATTCGGTGTCGGTCCCGGCCATGATCCGCAGCAATGTCGATTTGCCCGAGCCATTGAGGCCAAGCACACCGATCTTGGCGCCGGGAAAGAAGGAAAGTGAGATATCCCTGAGAATCTCGCGCTTTGGGGGCACGACCTTGCCCACGCGGTTCATGGTATAAACGTATTGAGCCATTTTCTGGAGTAGCTGGGATTGCGGAATTTTTGCGAAATCCCTGACCGTTCAGAGCGATCTGTGGTAGGGAATCCGAGGAAAGTACACCATTATCCCACATCCCACTAACGAAAGCCCGATCGGACCGAGACGAAAGGCGCCACTGGCTCATCCAATCGATAAAACCCGCAATCCTTCATTCATCGAATGACTATTTCCTTTCCCTTGCAAGCCCGCCTAATTGAACGCGGTTTGAGTGAGGTGTCTGCTGCCGATTGGAACCGGCTGGTGGGTAAGGGGATTCCCTATCTTCGCCATGAGTTCTTGCTGGCGATGGAAACCCAGGGATGTCTCGGTGAATACATCGGCTGGTTGCCTTGCCATTTGCTTCTTGAGGATACAAGGAAAAGGTTGGTTGGTGCATTGCCGCAGTATGTCAAGCTCAATTCCTTTGGCGAGTTTGTTTTTGACTGGGCCTGGGCCGACGCTTATCAGCGGGCTGGGCTGGACTACTACCCCAAGTTGGTGGTCGCACCACCATTCACGCCGGCAACCGGTCCGCGCCTTTTGTTGGACCCGGATTTGCCAGGAAAGGGCCTGTATAGCCAACTGATCGATTCCGCCATCGCTGCCGCTGAATCCTTGGGTGCGTCGTCGGTACACTGGCTGTTTGCAACCGACACGCATCTGGACAATTCGCCGCTGCTGATGCGGCGGGCTGGCTGTCAGTTTCACTGGGCGAATCGTGGTTACGAGAGCTTCGATGCGTTTCTGGCCGAACTCACCGCCAAGCGACGGAAGGAAATTCTGCGGGAACGGCGGCAGGTCCGGGAAGCCGGTGTCGAACTGGTCCAGTTATCTGGCGTAGAAGTGTCGACCCAGGAATGGCGGAAATTCCACGCACTTTACCGCCACACCTTCGACAAGCATGGCAATCACCCCGCCTTGACGCTGGGCTTTTTTGAAGAAGTCGCGACCAACATGGGCGAGCAGATCCGGTTGGTCGTCGCCCGAAGACAGGGCAAAATGATCGGAGCGGCTTATTTTCTGGTGGGAGACGATTGTCTTTATGGCCGTTACTGGGGCGCCAATGAGGAGATTCCGGGTCTCCATTTTGAAGCCTGTTATTACCAGGGTATTGAATATTGCATCGGACGCGGGTTGCAACGGTTCGAGCCGGGGGCTCAGGGTGAGCACAAGATCAGTCGTGGTTTTTTGCCCACGCGGACCTGGTCGTATCACTGGATCGCCCACCCCGGATTCAGGGCGCCGATTGCCGATTTTCTGAAGCGGGAGTCCTTGATGATGGACGATTACCATCGGCGGCTTATGGAAAAATCCCCCTTCAAATCCGTCTGATGCTTGCAATACTTGACCCTGATGATTCTAAGCAGCCGTTTCCCCGAATAGAGACGGCCCTTGAGGAGCCCAAAGGGTTGTTGGCAGTGGGGGGGTGCCTGTCGGTCGAACGGTTGATGAATGCTTACCGGCAGGGGATTTTTCCCTGGTTCAATGAAGGTGAACCGATCCTGTGGTGGTCTCCTGATCCTCGCTGGGTCATGCGTCCTGAGGAGGTCAACTGCTCGCGCAGTCTGGCTAAACGACTCAAACGCAGCCAGTTCCGTTTTGGCTTTGATGAAGCATTTGAACAGGTGGTCCGCGCCTGCTCCGAGCCGCGAACCAGCGACGGAGGCACCTGGATCACCGATGAAATGCAGCAGGCTTATCGGCAACTTCATCGTACGGGGGCCGCTCACTCATTCGAAAGCTGGCAGGGCGATCAACTCGTCGGCGGGCTCTATGGCGTGGCAATCGGCCAGGTTTTTTTTGGGGAATCCATGTTTCACCGGGTCACCGATGCGTCCAAGGCCGCCTTCGTCATCGGCTGTCATGCTCTGGCTGCCTGGGGTTATCGTTTGATTGATTGTCAGGTGCACACTTCACATCTGGAAAGTCTGGGCGCGAAGGAAATCAGTCGGGTCGAGTTTGGCGAATCCATCAGAATGCTTTGCGATTTATCCGTCAGCGAGAAGGCTTGGAAAGGAATTTCTTGGCCATGAACCAGGTGCCGCTGTACCTGGGTCACGAACATGAATGTCCCTACCTTCCCGGCCGGACTGCGCGTATGGCTTTCATACCGCCTGATTTGCCCTTGAGCCAATCGGATTTCAGCCTGCTGGTGGCCAATGGGTTTCGCCGAAGCGGTGATCTGGTTTACCGCACCTATTGCGAGTCCTGTGCTGCCTGCGTGCCCGTGCGGATTTCCGTCGCCGATTTTCAGCCGAACCGGGCGCAGCGGCGGATTGCCCGGGGCAATGCCGGATTACGGATCATCGAAAAGCCGGCCGAGTATGACGACGAGCATTATCGGCTGTATCTTCGCTATCTTCAGTCGCGACATCCCGAAAGCAACATGGGTCAGTGCTCGGCAGAAGAGTACGTCGGTTTCCTGGGAAATGTCCGCTTTGAAGGTACCCGCTTTTTCGAATTTCGCGATAATGATAACCTGCTGGCCGTCGCGGTCGTTGACATGCTTGACCACGGCTTTTCGGCGGTATACACCTTCTATGCGCCCGATGCGCAAAGCCGCAGCCTGGGTACATTTGCCGTCCTCTGGCAGATCGAGGAGGCTCAACGGCGAGGGCGTGGGTGGGTTTATCTGGGATTTTGGGTGAAGAAATGCCGGAAGATGGCCTACAAATCCGCGTTTCGCCCGCTCGAGCGGTTGGTTGGGAGGGAATGGATTCGATCTGCGGAGCAACCGACGTTGTTTAGTCCCTGATGTGTTAAGATCGCGCCTTTTGCCGGCCGAGCCGGTGAATAGCGCCAAAGAGAGTCTATGTCGAAAGAAGATCATATCGAGATGGAGGGCAAGGTGATTGAAACCCTGCCAAACACCACCTTCCGGGTTGAGCTGGACAATGGCCATGTGGTCATGGCCCACATCTCGGGCAAGATGCGCAAGCACTATATCCGCATCCTAACTGGCGACCGCGTCAAGGTTGAAATGACACCTTACGATCTGTCGAAAGGCCGTATCACCTTCCGCCAACGCTGAGCCATTTCCGAACGGCTAAGCTGGTTCGGACGCCTCGGTTACCCGTTCCACCGCGAAGGACAATTCGCCGCCTTTAACTCCGATTCGAGCCACGCCCCCGCCCGCCAGCGTTCCGAAAAGAATTTCCTCGGCCAAGGGTTTCTTGATCTTTTCCTGGATGACCCGACTCATCGGTCGAGCGCCCATTTGCGGGTCGAAGCCATGTTCGGCAAGCCATTCCCTCGCCTCCGGTTCCAGAACCACCGACACCCGTTTTTCGGCCAACTGGGTTTCGAGTTCAAACATGAACTTGTCAACTACCTGCGCAATGATTTCGATATTCAGCGGCTGGAACTGGATGACTGCATCCAGGCGGTTGCGGAATTCCGGGGAGAATGACCGCTCGATCACCTTCATGCTGTCGGTTGAGTGATCCTGTTGCGTGAAGCCGATGGATGCACGTCCTCCCTCACTGGCTCCGGCGTTGGTGGTCATCACCAGGATGATGTTGCGGAAGTCGGCCTTGCGCCCGTTGTTGTCAGTCAGCGTGCCGTGATCCATCACCTGCAGCAGCAGGTTGAAGACATCCGGGTGGGCTTTCTCGATTTCATCCAGCAGGACGACCGCATGAGGGTGCTTGGTGACTTCCTCGGTCAGCAGACCACCTTGATCGAAACCGACATAGCCGGGAGGGGCGCCGATGAGCCGGGAGACCGTGTGGCGCTCCATGTATTCCGACATGTCATAGCGCAGCAACTCGACACCGAGCACCTTGGACAATTGTCGCGTGACCTCCGTTTTGCCGACACCGGTGGGGCCGGCGAAGAGAAAACAGCCGATGGGCTTTTGCGCCTCGCGTAGCCCCGCCCGGGAGAGTTTGATCGCGGCGGAAAGGGCCGTGATCGCCTCGTTCTGTCCGAAGACCAGCATCCGTAGATTCTTTTCCAGGTCGCGTAATTTGTCCTTATCATTGGTAGACACGGTTTTTGGCGGAATCCGCGCGATCTTCGACACGATGTCCTCGATCTCCAGCGTCCCGATCTGCTTCCTCCGCCTTGAGGCAGGCAACAATCGCTGCCCTGCGCCCGCCTCGTCGATCACATCAATGGCCTTGTCCGGCAGGTGCCGGTCCGTAATGTAGCGGTCAGAGAGTTCAGCCGCTGTCCGCAGCGCTGCCAGTGAATACTTAACCTCATGATGCTCCTCGAAGCGCGATTTGAGGCCCTTTAGGATCTGGAATGTTTCATCCACGGAAGGTTCGAGCACGTCGATTTTCTGGAATCGACGCGCCAAGGCGCGGTCCTTTTCAAAGATGCCACGATATTCCTGATACGTAGTAGAGCCGATGCAGCGCAGATCGCCGGAGGCCAGCACTGGCTTGATCAGGTTGGAGGCATCCATTACGCCACCGGACGCTGACCCTGCTCCAATGATGGTGTGGATTTCGTCGATGAAGAGAATGGAATGGGGTTCCTTCTTTAGCTGAGCAAGCAGGGCCTTCAGCCGCTTTTCAAAGTCACCCCGATACTTGGTCCCTGCCACCAGCGAACCGAGGTCCAGAGAGTAAATCGTGCTATTGGCCAGGACCTCGGGAACATCGCCCTCGACGATCTTCTTGGCCAAGCCTTCGGCAATCGCCGTTTTGCCAACCCCCGCCTCGCCAACCAGCAGGGGATTATTCTTGCGTCGACGGCAAAGCACTTGGAGGGTGCGTTCGATTTCGCCACGACGACCGATCAGTGGGTCGATCTTGCCCGAACGTGCCAGTTCGTTCAGATTTTCAGCAAATTTTTCAAGCGGGTTGGCCGCCGATGGTTCGCCCTCATCGTTCGTGCCAGAGTCGGGTTTCTGCGAGGGTTCGGAATCATCGTGAAGTTTGGAGATCCCATGCGAAATGAAATTGACGACATCCAGCCGGCTGACATCCTGCTGATTGAGCAGAAATACGGCATGAGAGTCCTGTTCGCTGAAGATCGCCACGAGAATATTGGCACCTGTGACTTCCTGATGACCGGATGACTGCACATGAAAGGCCGCCCGCTGCAATACCCGCTGGAAGCCCAGGGTTGGTTGAGTTTCGCGCTTGATTCCGGGCGCGATCAGCGGGGTAGTTTCTTCGAGAAAGCCCGTCAACTCATGTTGCAGCTGCTCGATATTCGCGCCGCAGGCGTTCAGTACGCCGACGGCCGCTGAATTGTCCAGAATTGCCAGCAGCAAATGCTCCACCGAAATGAATTCGTGCCGTTTATCGTAGGCAGACCGGAATGCCTGATTGAGAGAGAGCTCAAGTTCTTTGCTTAGCATGATCGAACTCCTTGTGGCACGAGGGCAGCCCTTTCGCGAGCTGCAGGATAAATACAAATCCGGCTTGCGATGTCAGGCCGGGAAGCGGCGATCTCAACTCAGGCTTCGTCCATGTCGCAGAGCAGGGGATGCTGGTGCTGACGGGAATGATCATTAACCTGACGAACCTTAGTCTCGGCAATGTCGCGGGAATAAACCCCGCATACTCCAATGCCGCGGGTGTGGACATGAAGCATGACCTGAGTGGCTTTTTCCTCGTCCATACCGAAGAAAGCCTTGAGGATTTCCACCACGAACTCCATGGGCGTAAAGTCATCATTGATAAGGAAAACCTTGAAGAGCGGCGGACGCTTGCGCTTCGGTTTTACCTCCTGTACGGCAAGATCTTCATCGTGCTGGCTTTCAGGATGTTGTGCCATCTCGTTCCGGTATGTTCGTCACTGTCATGGTCATCGAGGATGAAATTAAATATACCACCCAAATTCCGTCGTGTTCCACAGGCAACGGGTCATGCGAACCCCGCTCCGGTTGTTCGAGGCGCCGTGGGCGCAAGGGTTCCGTGGGCTTGCCCGAGCCTGTGGCATAATTTAGCGACTACTTTCGCCCCCAAGTCCAGCTTTCTCAGTGTCCTTTCGTACCCATGCCGATTGAAAACATCTCCGCTGCGGGCCGACCCCGGGTGACGGTAGCCGCGCTGGTTGAGCGGGAGGGCCGTTTCCTGTTTGTCGAGGAACGCGATGATCGCGGCCGGCTTGTGATCAATCAGCCGGCGGGCCATGTTGAGGCCGGAGAGTCCTTGCCGGACGCCATGGTGCGCGAAACTTTTGAGGAGACTGGTTGGCATGTCATTCCAGATGCGCTGGTCAGTACCTATTTGTGGAGTCGGGCGGATCGCGGCCTGTCTTATTTCAGAGTTGCCATGGCCGCGCTTGGCGAGGGCCACGACGAAACAGCCCCGCTGGACAAGGGTATCGTCCGGCCGATCTGGCTGTCTCGAGAGGAGTTGATCGATTGCCGCGACCGCCATCGCAGTGAACTGGTATTGCGTTGCGTTGACGATTATCTGGCCGGTGAGCGTTATCCGCTGACCGTGTTGAAATCCCTGCTGGGCTGAGGGAGCATGGCGCAGAGAGTGATTGTCGGCATGTCCGGCGGGGTGGACTCCTCGGTCAGTGCCTTGCGGCTTTTGGAACAGGGGTATGAGGTCACGGGCCTATTCATGAAGAACTGGGACGAGGACGACGGCACCGAATTCTGTACCGCCAAGGAGGATCTTGCCGATGCCCAGGGTGTTTGCGATCGGCTCGGCATTTCCTTGCAAACCGTCAACTTTGCCGCCGAGTACTGGAACAATGTGTTCGAGGTCTTCCTGCAGGAATATTCGGCAGGCCGCACCCCCAACCCCGACATCCTTTGCAATAAGGAAATCAAGTTCAAGGCTTTTCTTGATTACGCCCAGGATCTCGGTGCCGATCTGATTGCGACCGGCCATTACGCCCGAATTGCATCAAGCGAGGGGCAATCTCGTCTGCTCAAGGGCCAGGACAGCAATAAGGATCAGACCTATTTCATCTACGCCCTAGGTCAATCTCAGCTGGCCAAGACGCTGTTCCCGATCGGAGATCTGGAGAAGCCTGAAGTCCGGCGGCTTGCCAACGAGGCCGGCTTTGACAATGCCCGCAAGCGCGACAGTACCGGCATCTGTTTCATCGGAGAGCGTCGCTTCAAGGAGTTCCTGCAGCGCTATCTTCCTGCCCAGCCCGGCACCATTGAAACGATCGAAGGCGAGGTCTTGGGCCAGCATGAAGGATTGATGTACTACACGCTGGGTCAACGCCGGGGGTTTGGTGTCGGCGGTATCAAGGGTGCGGACCATGAAGCTTGGTACGTCCTGGCCAAGGACCTCGAGCGTAATGTCCTGATAGTGGGCCAAGGCCATGATCACCCGTGGATGCTCTCGGATAGCCTGGAGGCCGGTACGCTCGACTGGTGCGAGGATTTCAGTCTGGAGACCCCGCTACGCTGTGCCGCCAAAACCCGCTATCGCCAGCCCGATCAAGCGTGTGAGGTGGAGCTGCTCAACGATGGTCGCTGCAGTGTCCGTTTCGAAGCCCCGCAACGGGCGGTGACGCCCGGTCAGTCCGTGGTCTTTTACCAGGGAGATGAGTGCCTCGGTGGCGGCATCATCGAATCCGCCAAGTTTCAAGGTCGACCCACCGGCCTGATTTAAGCCCTGAAACCAGTTGTCTGGGTACCGGATAAGGAAGGGGCTGACTGACTGACCCAATATCCACCGCAGTTGAACTTAGAATGCAACTCCCGGACGCATAGCCGCTTCACCTTCTCACTTATGGTCTCTCTATGGCATTGACTCATCTTTCTCCCATTGACGGGCGCTACGCCGACAAGGTCGAGCCGCTGCGGTCGATTCTCAGCGAATTTGGCCTGATCCGCTATAGGGTCCTGGTCGAAGTGCGCTGGCTGCAAGCGCTGGCGGCCGAGCTGAAGATCGCCGAGGTGCCGCCCCTGAGCGCCGGCGCAAGGGATACGCTGGAGCGCATTTTCACCGGTTTCAGTGTCGAGGATGCGGAACGGGTCAAGACCATCGAGCGCACCACCAATCACGACGTCAAGGCGGTTGAATACTTCCTCAAGGAAAAGATCACGGGCCATGCCGAATTGGAGGCGGTCAGTGAATTCATTCACTTTGCCTGTACGTCCGAGGACATCAATAACCTTGCATACGGACTGATGATCCGTGAAGCCAGTGATACGGTGCTAATGCCGGAGATGCACAAGGTGATCGGTGCGATCGGGCAGAAAGCGCAGGATTACGCGGCACAACCCATGCTCTCCCGGACGCATGGTCAGCCCGCTACGCCCTCGACGATGGGCAAGGAGTTCGCCAATGTCGCGGTCCGGCTCGCTCGTCAGGCACGCCAGGCCGAGGCCGTGGAGATTCTCGGGAAGATCAACGGCGCGGTTGGGAATTACAATGCACATCAAGTCGCCTATCCGGAGATCGACTGGCCGGCTTTTTCCCGGTCCTTCGTCGAATCGCTGGGTCTGGTGTTCAATCCCTACACGACCCAGATTGAACCGCACGATTATCTGGCGGAAATCTTCCACGCCTTGTCGCGCTTCAATACCGTGCTGATGGATTTTGACCGGGATGTCTGGGGTTACATTTCCCTGGGCTTCTTCAAACAGAAAACCGTCCCCGGCGAGGTTGGTTCCTCGACCATGCCGCACAAGGTGAATCCGATCGATTTCGAGAATTCCGAAGGCAATCTGGGTCTGGCCAATGCGGTGTTTTCCCACTTGGCGGAAAAGCTGCCCATTTCTCGCTGGCAGCGAGATCTGACTGATTCCACCGTATTGCGGAATATCGGTGTCGGCATGGCACATTCACTGATCGCGCTGCAGGCGACCCTGAAAGGGATTTCCAAATTGGAGATCAATGCAGACGCGCTGGAAGCCGACCTGACAGCGAATCCGGAGGTGCTCGCTGAGCCGATCCAGACCGTCATGCGGCGCTACGGGATCGAGAAGCCCTATGAGAAACTCAAGGATCTGACCCGTGGCCAGCGCATCGATAGCGACTCGCTGACGGCATTCATCCATCAGCTGGAGATACCCGAGTCTGCCCGCCAGCAACTCCTGGAGCTGAGCCCTCGCGACTACACCGGTTATGCCGAATTGCTGGCGCGTTCGATTTCGGTCGCCTGACCCCAACCCTCTCACCTCGCAAAAGAGTATCATGCTGAAACACATCGCATTCATCGCCCTCCTGACCGGCTTCGTGAGTCCTCAGGTAATGGCGGCCACCCCTGAACAGCGGCTGAAAAACTTTCTCGCCAAGGCGACGACCTTGCAGGCGGATTTCACCCAGGTACAGGTCGACGAAAAAGGGAATCTCGGCAAGCGCAGCACTGGGGTCTTTTACCTTCAGCGGCCTGGCAAGTTCCGCTGGAACTATCAGAATCCCTATAATCAGGAGATCGTTTCCGGCGCCGGCAAGGTCTGGTTCTATGACAAGGATCTCGAGCAGGTGACGGCCAAAAAGCTGACGCAGGCGATTGGTTCTACGCCAGCCTTATTGCTGACCGGTGAGGTACCGCTGGAGAAGAATTTCACCATCGAGAATCAATCGGATGAGGAGGGCATTGCCATCATCAAGCTGATCCCCAAGTCCGAGGAGAGTGGCTTCAAATACGTGCAGATCGGTCTGGAAAATAACTCGCTGGTCGGTATGGAGCTGCATGACAACTTTGGTCAGTTGACCCGGATTTATTTCGAGAACATGAAAACCAGCCTACGACTCGATCCCGAGTTATTCACCTTCACGCCGCCGCCCGGCGTCGATGTCTTCGAGGATCAATAGTCCGGTAAATCTCCAACCGGTCGATCTTGCCCAATGATGCGGATGCCTTGATGAACAGTCGGATTCAGAAACCTCTGGCCGATCGCATGCGGCCAAGGTGTTTGGATGAATACATCGGGCAGAAACATCTGATCGCTCCGGGCAAGCCCCTCTCTGAGGCCATCAAGGCAGGTCGCCTTCACTCGATGATTTTCTGGGGGCCGCCCGGTACCGGCAAGACGACACTGGCCAGGCTGGTGGCGCACCATGCCGATGCCGAGTTTGCGACTCTTTCCGCCGTGTTGTCCGGCGTTAAGGACATTCGAGAACAGGTGGCCGAGGCGCGGCGCGTGCTAGCCGAGTCGGGTCGGCGCACCTTGTTGTTTGTCGACGAAGTCCACCGCTTCAACAAATCGCAGCAGGATGCCTTTCTGCCCCATGTCGAGGACGGCACCTTCTGTTTCATTGGCGCGACCACGGAGAACCCATCGTTTGAACTGAACAACGCCTTGCTGTCCCGTGCCCGCGTCTATGTGCTGAGATCGTTGTCGGAAGCCGATTTGCTGGCGGTGCTGGAGCAGGCGCTGACTGACCCGGAGCGGGGTTATGGTCAGTTGCGGATGGGTCTCGCCGATGAATTGCGGCAGTGGTATGCGCAGTCGGCCGATGGCGATGCCCGAAAACTGCTCAACCTGCTTGAAATTACCCTGGATCTGGTGGAGCCGGGTCAAGCGACCATCACTCCGGAACTGGCCCGCGAGGTCTTGTCGGGCGGCGGTGTTCGGCGCTTCGATAATCAGGGCGAGGACTTTTACAATCAAATCTCAGCTTTGCATAAATCCGTGCGCGGCAGTTCCCCCGATGCGTCGCTGTACTGGTTTTGTCGTATGCTGGATGGTGGGATCGACCCGCTGTATCTGGCGCGCCGTATCGTACGCATTGCCAGCGAGGATATCGGCAATGCCGACCCTCGCGGACTGGAACTGGCGTTGAATGCCTGGGATGTCCAGGAGCGGCTGGGCAGCCCAGAAGGCGAGCTGGCCATGGCCCAGGCAGTGGTCTATCTGGCTTGCGCACCGAAGAGCAACGCGGTGTATGTTGCCTACAAGGCCGCCAAGGCCGATGCGGCGGCCACCGGCAGTCTCGAAGTGCCGCTGCACCTCCGTAATGCCCCGACCGGGCTGATGCGCCAGCTCGATTATGGTAAGGCGTACCGCTATGCCCATGACGAACCCGATGCCTACGCCGTCGGCGAGCAGTATTTCCCGGAAGGTCTGCCGCCGCGTGAATACTATCGACCCGTGCCGCGTGGGCTCGAAATCAAGATCGCGGAAAAGCTGGCCCGCTTGCGCGCTCTGGATAAGGCCCGCTGATCGTCACTCATCACCATGGCCATTGATGCACGGGACAAGGACCTGATCGGATTACTGGGCGATGGACGTTGCCATTCCGGCACCGAGCTGGCGGAGCGGCTTGGTATCAGCCGGGCCGCCGTCTGGAAGCACATCCGTGGCCTCGAGATGCTGGGACTCTCAGTCACCGCCTTGCCGGGCCGGGGCTACCGTCTACTCACACCGGTGGAATGGCTGTCGGAGCCCACTATCCGGGCCGATTTATCGCCAGTGGCTGCCGATCTGCTTGGCGCGCTGGAGCTATACGACGTGCTCGATTCGACCAACAGCCATTTGCTGCTCCGCGCCCAGCAAGGCGTCGTGACCGGAACCGTCTGTCTGGCCGAATATCAGCGCGCGGGGCGTGGACGGATCGGCCGAGAGTGGATTTCGCCGTTTGGGGCAAATCTTTATCTCTCCCTATTGTGGCGCTTTGAGGACCCGGCCCAGATCTCCGGGCTCAGCCTGGCCGTGGGTGTGGCGGTGGTGCGCGCACTGCAAGCCCTTGGCTTACCCGGTATTTCCCTGAAATGGCCTAATGATCTGTTGTGGGGCGGGGCCAAGCTGGGCGGCATCTTGCTGGAAGTGGCCGGCGAAGCCCATGGGCGATGCGTCGTCGTCATCGGCCTGGGACTGAATCGGCACGTTCCGGCCTCTGCCGCGGGGGCGATTGATCAAGCCTGGACCGACCTCGGACGGGTCGGCGGCAGCGCGCCGCCCGGAAGGAATGCCCTGGTGGCAGCGCTGTTGAATGAACTGCTACCCCTATCGCGTGATTATTCCAGGGATGGACTGCGGCCTTATCTCGCGGAGTGGCGTGCGGCCCATGCGCACACCGGTCAGTCGGCCACGCTGCTGGTGGGGGACGTCCGCATCGACGGACACATCGTCGATGTTACGGAGGAGGGGTTGCTTTTGCTCAAGGATGAGGAGGGTCGACTGCGTCAGTTTGCCTCCGGCGATGTGAGCTTGCGAGTCAAGTCGACATGAGCCGGGCGCGGCTGCTGGTGGATGTCGGCAACTCACGCATCAAGTGGGCCTTGGCAACAGATTCGGTTTGGACGCCGGGGTTAGCCTTTGCCACTCACGACGGCCCGCTCGTCGATGCGCTGGATCGACATTGGTCGATACTTCAGCGGCCAGAGGTCGTAGCGGTTTCCAATGTGGCCGGGCCCGTAGTAGCAAAAAATATTGATGACTGGGTCGGCAGCCATTGGGGTATTCCCATTCACAATGCGAGGTCAGAAGCGCGTTGTGGTCCCATCATCAACGGCTATTCAAATCCGGAACAGCTTGGTGTCGATCGCTGGCTTGGCCTGTTGGGCCTGCAGGCAGGTTATGTGCTTCCCGCGTGTCTGGTCGATTGCGGCACGGCGATCACGCTGGATCTCCTGGACGGACAAGCCCGTCATCGCGGCGGTTTCATCGTGCCGGGCCTCATGACCATGCAACGGGCTTTGCAGACCGACGCCCATGGATTGGGTGGAGCGGAAGTGCGTTCTGAGACCACTCGATTGGGTCATGACACTACCGGCTGCATTCAAGCCGGCTGCCTGATGGCCGGTGCCGGGCTGATCGAAAAATCGCTGACTCGGCTGACCGAAGAACTGAATAAGTCGGTCCGGCTTGTGTTGGCCGGAGGGGATGCCGAGCAGATTGGCGCACATCTATCCATCCCGTTTGTGTTGAATGCCGACATTGTCTTGCGCGGTTTGTCCGTCTGGACGGAGAGTCATATCAGGCACATGCCTTGAGGATCAACGCGCCTGCCTGCGCGATGCAGGGCGTATCTACCGACAATATTCAGGCTTAGGGTTAGCGTGGCGGCATGGAGGGATTTATAGCCCAGCCAGATCCGTTTCCAGACTTGATCTACCGCCGGGACTCCCTCGCGTTGCCGGACTTCTTCAAGATAAAGAACAATCGCATCGCGTGCCCGGGCGGCATGGCCGGTGGCGAGGTTGTCGATGCTCAGGTGCAGTTCGACAATGGTGGGGTCCATGCCATGGTGGCGGAGAAGTTCGATGGCCCGTAGGTAGCTGGCGCCCAGACCGCTCAGCTCAATGGCCAGGTTGAGCCCTAGCACTTCCGGTAGGTATCGGTCGCTCAGGAGTCCCATCGCGAGGAGATAAACCGGCAGTTCAAATGCCGAGTCAAGCAGGGCCGGATGCTGGGCAAATGCGTCCGTAGTGAAGTCTGGCAGACTCAACCTCTGGCTCTCAAGCAGTCGTCGGTAGATATTCGGGTGGTTCCAGTCTGCTCGCCCATTGCCGAGTTCATCCACATAAATCTTGAGCAGTTGCCGACGAACCGGCCCCAGCTTTTCTGCCGCCGTGGGAATGCCAGCCAGCCAGGCGCCATCCACCAGTATGGCGGGGGCCAGTTGCAGGACTGCCCACTGGCAGAAGGCTTTATCGACCCTGGGTGGGCCTTTGCGGGGACGGTAACGCTCTACTTGCTTTTGGTACCCTGTTTCAACAAAGCGGGTAAACCCTTCGGGGGTATAGGCGAATGGTTTATCGCCCAGGCCGACAACGCCTAGCCACCGGGTCCGTTTGAGTATTTTCTGGATTAAGCGATCAGCCTCCGGCGGGGTGTCGCTGGGCGATTCTGCTTGCAGCAGGTCCAGGTAGAGTTCGCGGGGGCGCTGACGATCCGAGCGCGTTGGCTTCACCCGGCTGTCCTTGAAGTCGAGGAAAGCGAAGGAGTCTTTCGGATTGCCCGCCCCCAGCGCTGCGTCATCGGGGATAACCCCTGGTGCTCGGGGGTCTTCGATCCAGGCCAATGTGTCTTTCCTTTCCTGTGGACTGAATACCCCGAACATCGGGCCACCAAACTCCATGGCGCGTATCAGCCGGCTGGACGCCGGGCAGGCCCGATTGATTAGCGGTGAGTTATGCAGCGCCCTGAGCAGAGGCTGAGAGTCTTCCTGGGCGTTTGCCAGCCACTCATCCAGGGATTGATCACCCAGCCGGATGTTGTAGTGATAGCCGAGCGCATGGTTTCGCCGGCCTTGTATGAGATTGGCGAATTGATCTTCCCGCGTAGAGGCGGGTTGAGCTTCTCGAGACAGACAGTCTTCATGGATGCCTTCATACATCGAGATGGAGAGTCGCCAGCCGGCGTCAATGAGGGACTCGCTCATGCCTTCCGCCAGACCGATCTCCAGTGCTTCCCTCGCCCATGCCTGATGGCGGAGACGGATCGTTTGCAGGGCGGAATTTTCCCAAGGCTCAGGTTCCCGGCAGAGATGGGCCAGCGTATAGCCCAGCAACTCCGATGCAAAGCTGAGGGGCCGATGCATGAAAATCAGGGCCATGGCAGCGGCCTTGAGTGCCGGTTCCCTGAACCCGGCATGGAAGAACTCCGGGCTGTCGATGGACGGCAAGGTTATGCCCGCTTCGGTCAATTTTGCCCGGAAGTGCAGCGGCGCTGACTCAACCGGATGATCGACGCCGACCGTTTCTGAATAAATGCGGAGCAGTCGGCAGGCAGCCGGCAAATGACCCGTGGCAGGCTGTGCGGCCCGCGCGAGCCAGATGCCATCCACCAGCGCCAAGGGGGCGAGGGATTTGAGCAGGAGCGGGCCGGGTGTAGTAGTAGGTTCGCCACTCGGCCCCGGCTTGAGCCGCCAACTGAGCGCTTCAAAACTTCCGAAGGTGTAGGCGCCTGAAGCACTGCGGGTCAGTGCCTGACTCAGCACCGACTCGGCACTCCCCAGTATGGCCGGTGAGCAAGGCCCATTGAGGAGGGCCTGGCAAAGTTTCGGCCACTCATTCACGGCAGGGTGGCGGGTTTGGAGAAGAAATAGTCGCCAATCACCAGAGCATCCAGCCCCGAGCCCATGAAAACGCCAAAGGCATCTTCGACGCTGTTGACGATAGGCTTGCCCATGACATTGAAGCTGGTGTTCAAGAGAATGGGCACACCCGTTTGTTCATGAAAAGCGGTAAGCAGTGCATGAAACCGGGGATTGCGTTTGGCGGTCACCGATTGCAAGCGGCCCGTACCATCCACGTGGAAGACGGCTGGTGCCTTGGAGCGCACTTCGGGCTTGAAACGGAGGGTTCGATCCATATAGGGCGTGTCTTGATAGTGCTCGAAATAGGCATCGCCATGCTCGTGCAGTATGGCAGGGGCATAGGGTCGGAACTGTTCGCGAAATTTAACCAAACGGTTGACCTTGTCCATCATCTCGGCAGAGCGCGGATCAGCGAGGATGGACCGATTGCCCAGAGCCCGCGGGCCAAATTCCGCACGACCCTGCATCCAGCCAATGATCTTTCCATCGCTGAGTGCCTGAGCAGTCGGTTCAATGATGCCCCCATCCGGCAGATGCTTTACCGGCAGCCCAGAGTATCGCGCAAAGCGAAGGACAGCGGATTCATCAATCGAACTCCCCAGGTAGGGCGTCAGTGTCGCCCTGATGCCGCGCCTACTAGGATGATCCTCATGCCAGGCAAGCAGGGCGGCCCCAAGCGCGGTGCCGTCATCGGCCGGCGCGGAGGGGATATGGAGTGACTGGAAGGGCGTTTGCTGGAGGAGTTGGCCATTGCAGACAGAATTCAGTGCGCAACCGCCCCCCAAGGTCAGTCGATCCGACAAACCCAACCGGTGCAGGTTGGTGACCAGTTGGTTGACGATCTCGACAAAAAACTGCTGTCCGGTACGGGCCAGATCGGCAGCAGCCTCGGGCGGCTCCTCCGGCGGGCGCCGTAAGGTTTCCAGCCAGCGCAGTGATTCGAAAAATGATGCCCGGTCCTGCCGAATGTCTAGCGCTTCAACTCGCATCATGCGTCGCAGATGCTGCAGAATCTCTTCATCGATCTGGCCATAGGAGGCAAGGCCCATCACCTTCCACTCTTCACCGCCCATCCAGTCGAATCCACATAATTCGGTCAGCTTCATGAAGAAGAAGCCAAGGCTTTGTGGCCCCCGTGAAGCGAATAAAGGTCTTAGCCGACCTTCCCGAAATTGAAAGAAGGCGAGGGAACCATGTTCGCCGTAGGAGTCGATGATCGCGCAGGCGGATTCCTCGAAAGGACTGCCATGGCAGGCAACGCCCGCGTGAGCCAGATGATGGTCGTAGTGGCGAAATTCCACCGCCGCGTTGGGGAAATGTTGCCTCAGCGTCCGCGCCAAATTGATGCCCGAACGTTTCAGTGCGTGGTGCTGGCACGCCTGCATGTGGTTCAGCTCCCAGGTTTCCAGACAGGTGATCAGTTGTCGACCCCGGTAGTGGAGAATGCCGCGCGGTGTCAGCCACTGCATGGCGCCGGCCAGTCGTTCGTAAAGGGGGCGTTGCGACTTCCAGTTGCCGGCGATGACGAACTTTCCGGCATCCGGGCAATGTTCCAGCAGAACTTTGGGCAAGTGGAACGGATTGTCCGGCTCACAGTTCAGTGCCCGTTTATATTGCAGGGTGCGTTCGGTTGCCTCGGCAAAAAGCACCTGACCTTGCTGGTCAATCAGTGCCAGTGCTGGATCGTGGTAGGTGGAGCAAAGCCCAAGGTAAACTATCGGGTTGTTTGGTCGGGGTTTCACGGGAAAGTGGAGCGCGTGCGGGTTTAATCTGATATTTGAACAGGCCGGATAAGTGGGCCGAGCATGGTTAAGTCAACATTCAGAACGCGAAGCCCTCGGATTCAGCAGATTAAGCAAACCCAGCGACGCATACAAAGATGTCCATTCTAACGAGAAATCCTCCCGCGTCCCGGCTGTTGACGGCTCCGAGTCGATCGATCCTGCCCTGGTGGAGCGGCTTTGCCTTGGCCCTGGTGTTGCCAGTGTCGACGTTGATTTTTCTGACAACCGGGCCACATGCGGGAGTTTCCGCGCTGATCTGGACCTTGCCCGTAATAATGATGATCGCAGCGGATCGGTGGGGGCCGAGCGAGACTAGATCCATTCCTGATGCCGCCCCCCGTGCCTTTTTTGATGGCTTGCTGTGGTGTTTGTTCTTGCTGCAGGTGGCCAATCTGTTGGCGATGGGTTGGATGGTGTCCCGCCTGGAGTGGACGGCTAGCGAGGCTATCGTCACTTCCCTGGTGAGTCTGGTGGTCTTGCGGGTTCTCTGCGGAACCAATGCATGCTGTTCGGTGATTGCGCCGGCCCATGAACTGATACATCGCCGTTCGAGATGGCAACGCCGCATCGGCCGTCTTATGCTGATGTCGGTGTTTTACGATCATTTTTTCGTGTCACACCGTCTTGGTCATCATGCGCAACTGGGCACGGCGGGAGATCCTTCCAGTTGCTCGGTTGACGAAAGTTATGGGGCTTTTTTTTGGCGCTCTCTGGGTGGCCAATGGAAGATTGCCTGGCGTTGCCAGCCACAAAGTTTGCTGAGCGGATTGGGGGTGGAATTGGCATGGATGGGTCTATACCTGATGACTTTCGGTGGTTTGGCGCTGTTTGCCTGGATTTATGTGAGTTGGGTAGCCATACGGCTATTGGAGTCAGTGAATTACTTTCAGCATTTTGGCCTGACTTCCGAATCCGAGCAGTCAGGAGAAACAGCCTGGCATTGCAATTCGGCAGTGAGCCTGTTCATGTTTCTGGGCTTGACCCGGCATGCGGACCATCATCGCCGCCCCGGTGTTGCCTTTACCGAACTGAATGAGGTTGCTGGCGGGTTGAATCTTCCCTTTGGCTATTTGGTGATGGCGATTTGGGTGAAGAATTCGTGTGGGAGTTTTCGCCGATGGGCTATAAAAGAAATGACTCAGCAAGCAGAGGCGGTACGTCCCTGTACCGAAGCAGCCAACGCAAAAGCGTTGCGATCCTGAGGATTACTTGTTCACGCCCAGGCAGCGGTAGGCCTTTCCGGCCAGCCAGGCACCGGCAATCGGTGCCAGCCAGAACAGCCAGAGTTGAGCCAGTGCCCAGCCGCCGACAAACAGCGCCGGGCCGGTGCTGCGGGCTGGATTGACTGACAGGTTGTCGACCGGGATGCCAATCAAGTGGATCAGGGTCAGCCCAAGGCCAATGGCAATCGGGGCAAAGCCGGCGGGTGCACGACCATCGGTCGCGCCGAGGATGATCATCAGGAACATGAAAGTCAGCACCAGCTCGGCTAACAGGGCAGAGAATATGCCGTATTGTCCGGGTGAGTGTTCGCCATACCCATTGGCGGCGAAGCCACTGGAGACGGCATCAAAACCTGCCTTGCCGCTTGCGATCAGGTACAGCACCCCGGCACCGACGATGGCGCCTGCCACCTGAGCCGCAATGTATGGCGCCAATTCCTTCGCGAAAAAGCGACCTCCTGCCCAAAGTCCAATGGAGACGGCCGGATTCAGATGGCAGCCTGAAATATGGCCAATGGCGTAGGCCATCGTCAGTACAGTGAGACCAAAGGCGAATGACACGCCCAACAAGCCGATGCCGACTTCCGGAAAAGCGGCTGACAGCACGGCGCTGCCACATCCGCCAAACACCAGCCAGAAGGTTCCCAAAAACTCTGCGGAAGCACGATGCAAGATGGTCATGGTTTTTCCCCTTCATTGTCCAGTTTTTCAATTATTGTCGGTAAATCCATTGTTTCTCGAGGCTGGCTTGCAATCCTTTGCCTAGCCTTGAGTATGGTCACGGAAGTAGATGCAAAGCGCAAGAAGGGCGCGTTTAGGTGGAATCCGACTGATTTGTATGGGTTTTTAATGGATTCAATCGGAAACTTGTTCGGGCCGATCTTGCTGGGTGCGGTGGTTCTTGTGGAATGAGTGGCAGGTTTTTGCGCATGAGCTTCGTCTCTGATTGAGAGACCTCTTCCCTAATTCGGCCGATTCAATGGAATAGTGGTGGGCGCCTTGTCTATAATCGGTTTTCTCGTTCGGATGAACTCCCACGTCCAAGGAAGCTAGATTTATGGCGGTTGGCTCAAATTCGCAATTAACTCAAAACGTTCATCTTGCCCAGGACCCCGATCCTGAAGAGACACGCGAGTGGCTGGAAGCACTCCAGGCCGTCATTGGCTCCGAGGGGATAGAAAGAGCCCATTACCTGATCGAGAGCTTGGTCGATCAGGCCCGTAGGTCCGGTGCCAACCTCCCATACACCGCCAATACCGCCTACATCAATACGATTCCGACCCACATGGAGGCCCGACTTCCGGGCGATGCCACGATTGAGCACCGGATTCGTTCGTTCATACGCTGGAACGCTATGGCGATGGTGGTGAGGGCCAATCGCAAGTCCACCGAATTCGGCGGGCACATTGCGAGCTTTGCCTCCGCCGCGACGCTCTATGACATTGGCTTCAATCATTTCTTTAGGGCCCCCAGCAAGGATTTTGGTGGCGATCTGGTGTACTTTCAGGGGCATGCTGCCCCGGGGATTTATGCCCGCGCCTTCATGGAAGGACGACTGAGCGAGGAGCAGCTTGATTATTTTCGCGCCGAGATTGAAGGGAAGGGCAAAGGACTGAGTTCCTACCCGCATCCGTGGCTGATGCCTGATTTCTGGCAGTTTCCGACGGTGTCCATGGGGCTCGGTCCCATCATGTCTATCTATCAGGCACGCTTCATGAAGTACCTGGAAGATCGCGGCATCCTGTCAACGGCCGGGCGCAAGATCTGGTGCTACTGTGGCGATGGCGAGATGGACGAGCCGGAATCGCTGGGCGCTATCGGTCTGGCTGGGCGCGAGAAATTGGACAATCTCGTCTTCGTCATCAACTGTAATCTTCAACGGCTTGATGGTCCCGTGCGTGGCGATGGCAAAATCATCCAGGAGCTGGAAGCCAACTTCCGCGGTGCCGGGTGGAATGTCATCAAGGTCATCTGGGGTTCCTATTGGGATCCCTTGCTCGCCAAGGACAGCAAAGGGCTGCTCAAAAAGCGCATGGAAGAGGCCGTGGATGGTGAGTACCAGGCTTATAAGGCCAAGGGTGGCGCCTACACTCGTGAACATTTCTTCGGCAAATATCCCGAGCTCAAGGAAATGGTCGCCAATATGTCCGACGAGGATATCTGGCGCCTGAACCGAGGCGGCCACGATGCTCACAAGGTTTATGCCGCCTATCACGCGGCAGCGAATCACAGCGGTCAGCCGACGGTGATTCTCGCTAAGACTGTCAAGGGTTATGGCATGGGTCCGGTGGGTGAAGGACGCATGTCCACTCATCAGCAAAAGAAGCTGGATGATGCCTCCATCCGGGCCTTCCGCGACCGTTTCAAGATTCCGCTCGCAGATGATCAGCTGGGCGATGTGCCTTATTACCGGCCGCCCGATGACAGCGCGGAAATGCAATACATGCGCGAGCGACGCAAGGCGCTGGGCGGTTCCTTGCCGCAACGCCGCCGCGAAGCTCCCCATTTGCAGGTACCGGATTTGAAGTTGTTCGAGAGCATGCTCAAGAGCAGTGAAGATCGTGATATGTCCACGACCATGGCCTTCGTTCGCATGTTGACCCTGCTGCTCAGGGACAATAAGGTCGGGCGATATGTCGTCCCAATCGTGCCGGATGAAGCCCGCACCTTCGGCATGGACAGCCTTTTCCGTCAGTACCGTATCTATTCTTCCGTAGGCCAGCTCTACGAACCGGAAGACTCTGACAGTGTGATGTATTACCGCGAGGACAAGACGGGTCAGATTTTGGAAGAGGGCATCAATGAGGCTGGCTCCATGTGCTCTTGGATTGCTGCGGGTACCGCCTACAGTAATCACAACGTGCAGATGATCCCGTTTTATATCTATTACTCGATGTTCGGATTCCAGCGCGTCGGTGATCTCATGTGGGCGGCAGGCGACATGCGCGCCAAGGGCTTCCTGCTTGGCGGCACTGCCGGCCGCACGACCTTGGCAGGCGAGGGCTTACAACATCAGGATGGTCACAGCCTGCTGGCAATGTCAGCCATCCCCAACTGCGTCGCTTATGACCCCTGCTACGCCTATGAGTTGGCCGTCATCATCCAGGACGGCATGCGTCGCATGTACCAGGAAGGCGAACAGGTCTTCTACTATCTGACGGTCATGAACGAAAACTATGCCCATCCCGCCATGCCTGAAGGCAGCGAGGAGGGGATCGTCAAGGGCATGTACAGGATTCGTGAGGGTGGCAAGGCGTCCAAGCTCCAGTTGCTGGGTAGCGGGAC
>JBILGM010000074.1:0-8911 GCA_044351045.1 Methylococcaceae bacterium
GGGAGGCGATTTTTGTGGCAAAGTAACTGACCAAAGTAACTGAGCCTTTGATCTGACCTTGACACCGGACTAGCGAAGTATTTGATTTGTAAGGAGAAAGACCTTACGAATGGTGCCGAGGAGAGGACTTGAACCTCCACGAGTCGCCTCACATGTACCTGAAACATGCGTGTCTACCAATTTCACCACCTCGGCATGAGGTGCCGTCAACGCGACGGCTAGGTAAGCCTTGCATTTTGGAGATTCGACATTCGCTTGTCAATAGCCCAGAATTGCTCCGCTATGCTGATCATCGCCTAAGCCGCGATCCTTCTCCTGATCCGGTATCTTTACTTTAATGGTCAGTGAGTGACTGCTACCCCATCATATACTTTGCCAAAACCATGTTTGACGCTAGGACCCCACGACGCACAAACTGAGTATGCCGGTTGTGTGCTCTTGATCACTCATTTGATGCCTTCTCTGCATTGAACAGTGTTCCGCCAATAAATCACTCAGTGAGTAACGACACCTTGACTTCTAAAACACCTCGAAAGCCGAAATTGAAGGACCCCTATGCAGAAAGGGAGGCCGGTAAATACGCCAGGCCGATACCGAGCCGTGAATTGATCCTTGAAATTCTGACAGAACAGGGCGTGCCTTTGGCGGGTGAAGAAATTGCCGAGCTCTTGGCTGTCTATGAGGCGGAAGATCTTGAATCGTTGCGTCGCCGACTAAATGCGATGGAGCGGGATGGGCAGTTACTCAGGAATCGCCGTGACAGATACTGCGTGGTCAATCAAACCGATCTGATAGCCGGCCGCGTCATTGCGCATCCTGATGGGTTCGGTTTCGTGCGTCCCGATGAGGGAGGTGAGGATCTTTACCTTTCCTCTAAGGAAATGCGGGCCTTGATGCATGATGATCGGGCTCTGGTCTGTGTCCGCGGGGTTGATCGTCGCGGCCGTCGAGAGGGCAGCGTTGTTCAGATTCTCGAGCGCAAAACCCACCAGATTGTCGGGCGCCTGCACGAGGAGCGGGGGATTTACTTCGTGGTGCCCGACAGCAAGTACATTACGCATGATTTTTTGATCCCAAGTGAGTCCTTGGGTGGTGCGAAGCCAGGGCAGATTGTCGTGGTGGCGGTTGTTGAGCAGCCCAGCAAAAAGCGGGATCCGATTGGCAGTATCGTCCATGTGCTCGGAGATCACATGGCGCCAGGGATGGAGATTGAGGTGGCTATACGGAGTTACGATCTCCCTAGCGAATGGCCTGACCAGCTGCGGGATGAGATTTCCGGCTGGGGTGAGGAGATTCCGGATGAGGCGCGGGAGGGCCGCGAAGATATTCGTCATTTGCCACTGGTGACGATTGACGGCGAGGATGCTCGGGATTTTGATGATGCGGTCTACTGTGAGCGGGCCCCCAAGGGCTGGAAGCTTTATGTCGCGATCGCCGATGTCTCCTATTATGTCCGGCCAGAGACAGCACTGGACGATGAGGCGCAGAGGCGCGGTACCTCGGTGTATTTTCCGAACCGCGTTATCCCGATGTTGCCGGAGGTTTTGTCCAATGGCTTGTGTTCTCTGAATCCTCATACCGATCGGCTCTGCATGGTCTGCGAGATGAGTATTGACTCTGATGGGACGCTACAGAAATCGCGTTTTTTCGCTGGCTTGATGAATTCACATGCTCGGCTCACCTATACGGAAGTGGCTGGCATTCTGGCGGGCGACAAGGCGTTGCGTCGCAATCGGCGTGAACTGATTCCGCACCTGGAGGAGTTGCATTCTCTTTATAAGGCATTCCGCCGGGCCCGTGAGGGGCGTTCGGCGATTGATTTTGAAACCCAGGAATCGCGGATCATCTTTGGCGAAGGCAAGAAGATTGAAAAGATCGTCCCCGTCGTCCGTAATGATGCCCACAAACTGATCGAAGAATGCATGCTGGCTGCTAATAATGCAGCGGCGCGATTCCTGGAACGGCACAAGTTGCCGCATTTGGTTCGCATACACGAAGGTCCGGGTACTGAGAAACTGGCAGACCTCCGCACGCTGTTGGGGCGTTTGGGCCTCAGCCTCGGTGGTGGCGATAAACCTGAACCTCTGGATTATTGCCGATTGATTGACGAAATTGCCGGTCGGCCGGATGAACATCTGATTCAAACCGTATTGCTAAGATCAATGTCCCAGGCGGTCTATAGTCCCGAGCAGAAAGGCCACTTTGGTCTGGCGTTGGATATGTATACGCATTTCACATCCCCGATTCGCCGCTACCCGGATTTGTTGGTGCACAGGGCGATCCGACATGCCATTGAAGGCAAAAAGAAAGCGACTTTCCGTTATGGCGCCAATGATATGGCTCATCTGGGTGAGCATTGCTCTTTCACCGAGCGGCGTGCGGATGAGGCCACGCGCAATGTTGTCGCCTGGTTGAAATGCGAATACATGCAGGACAAGTTGGGTGAGGAGTTTGCAGGTGTCATTTCGGCGGTGACGGCCTTTGGTTTCTTTGTGGAGTTGAGGGATATCTTCATTGAAGGCTTGGTGCACGTTTCCAGCCTGGATAAGGACTTTTTCCATTACGATCCCGCTGGACTGAGCCTAAAAGGCGAGAGGACCGGAATTGCCTATCGGCTGGGAGATGAGGTGAAGGTGATTGTGGCACGGGTTAATCTAGACGATCGGAAGATCGATCTTGATTTGGTCAAGCCTCCCGAGCCGGAGAAAAACAAGGCTGCACCCGTGAAGAATAGGCGTCGTCGCAAGACATGAAGGCGCGCCGCAAGGTTGCTGGGCTCCATGCGGTTGAGGCGGTGCTCGAGCATAGCCCGGACAAGGTGCTGGCTGCATGGGCCGATATCGGCAAAAAGGATGGGCGCTTGGCTCGATTGCTGGATCGGCTCAATGTCATGGGCGTTAAAACGCAAGCGGCACAGAAGAACCGTCTGGATGCTTTGGCGGAGGGGCAGTCGCACCAAGGTCTTGTGGTTGAAGTGTTGATGCCAGAGGAATTGGGCGAGAATGCGCTACGAGCGGTGCTCGAGCAAGCCGTTTTGGCTCCATTATTTTTGGTGCTGGACCATATACAGGATCCGCACAACTTCGGTGCCTGCCTCAGAACTGCCGATGCCGCAGGTGTGCAGGGTGTGATCCTAACCAGGGATCAGTCTGTAGGCATCACTCCGGTGGTGGCCAAGGTCGCCAGTGGTGCCGCCGAGACCATGCCTGTCTATCGTGTGACCAATCTTGCTAGAGCGCTGACCTGGCTCAAAGAGGCAGGCATCTGGGTGGTTGGGGCTGCCGGTGAGGCTCGGCGCACAGTGTTTGAAACTGATCTGACGGTGCCGCTGGCTTTAGTGATGGGGGCCGAAGGTAAAGGAATGCGGCGGTTGACTCGAGAAAGCTGTGATTTGCTGGTGTCCATTCCGATGCTTGGGCAGGTGGAGAGCCTCAATGTGTCCGTGGCGACCGGCGTGTTGCTATATGAGGCCGTGCGGCAACGAGATAGGGCCAAGCCTTTCTAGCTTGCGGATATTTCTCAAATCAATCGGTCGGCTGACATGGGGTTTCAGTGAGTTCGGTTTGAGGGGGGATAAGCGAAGATTGATCAGATCAGGGCGGCCGAAAGGTATTTGTTTGTCCGCTGTTTTGGCTCTTCACACAATTCCCCTATATTTTGCTGGGTGACCTGATGTTTGGTCCTCCTTGGGTGTTCAATTCGATTTTGAGCCTTTTTCAGACGGTGACGGGTGACTCTAGTGGTGGATACAGTTCGGCCTCTGCAGTGGAGCGAAGATGGCTTGCGTGTGCTCGATCAGCGAAAGTTGCCTTCAAGCCTCGTTTATGAAAATTGCCAATCAGCGGGCGAAGTCGCCGAGGCCATAAGGTCCATGCGGGTGCGCGGCGCCCCGGCCATTGGGATTGCGGCTGCGTACGGGGCGGTCCTGGCCGCCAGAGACCGCTATGCGCAGGAACCTTCTCGCTGGAAAGCCCTGGTGGATGGCGATCTGGCGCAATTGGTGGCCGCGCGCCCAACTGCCGTTAATCTGTTCTGGGCGCTGGAGCGGATGCGAGAAGTAATGTTTGGGGTTATTGGTGATCCGGTGGGGCCTTTGTTGGCCGAGGCAATTGCCATTCATGAGTCGGACATCGCGGCCAACCGGCGCATGGGTGAGTTGGGGGCAACCTATCTAGAGGGGGCTCAAGGAATCCTGACGCATTGCAATACCGGTTCACTCGCGACTGGCGGTTATGGTACGGCGCTGGGGGTGATTCGTTGCGCCTATTGTCAGACGGCCAAATCCATTTATGCAACCGAAACCCGGCCTTGGGCTCAGGGTGCACGGCTTACTGTCTGGGAGTTGAATCAAGATCGTATCCCAGCCACGTTGATTGCAGATTCGGCTGCCGCCTTGTTGATGAAGGCGGGTCGTGTGCAGTGGGTCATTGTCGGCGCTGATCGTATCGCTGCGAATGGTGATACGGCTAACAAAGTCGGTACCTATGCGCTTGCCGTTGCAGCGCGTTATCACGGTCTACGTTTCATGGTGGTCGCCCCAATGTCCACAATCGACTGGGACACCATGAATGGGGATGACATCGAGATCGAAGAGCGGGACAGTCGAGAGTTGCTGGCTGAGAATTTTCTGAAACCGGATAGCGTCATTAATGCATGGAATCCGGTCTTTGATGTAACGCCGGCTGAGCTGATCGATGTGATCGTTACGGAGAAAGGTGTGGTCGAGAATCCCGGTCCTGCATCGATGCAGCGACTCTCTCTTTAGATTTTCCCCGCATTTCCACCTGCTTTTGTCATTTTTCCATGTATTTAAGGACTCAAAATGTTAGATCCGAGGCTTATCCGTTCCGAACTTGACCAAGTTGAGTTGCAATTGGCCAGGCGTTCGTTTCGCCTAAATACGGCAGCTTTTGCCGAACTTGAGGGGCGACGACGTGAGGTTCAGGCAAAAACTCAACTGCTACAAAGTGAGCGAAACAGTCGTTCAAAGCTGATCGGGCAGGCAAAGGCCAAGGGCGAGGATATTCAGCCCTTGCTAGCAGAAATGGATTTGTTCGGAGATGACCTTAAAAAAATGGAAGCGGAGTTGGATGAGATTCAGTCTTCGTTCGAGGATCTGCTGCTGGGCGTTCCGAATATTCTGGATGTCGACGTGCCGGACGGGCGTAGCGAGGCGGACAACATCGAGGTGCACCGTTGGCTGGAGCCTCGTCAGTTTGAATTCAAGCCCCTGGATCATGTTGAGTTGGGTGCCCGATTGGGGCAGATGGATTTTGAGGCAGCTGTGAAGATCGCCGGTGCTCGTTTCGTAACGCTGCAAGGGCCGCTGTGCCGACTGCAGCGGGCAATCACGCAGTTTATGCTCGACCTGCATACCATGGAACACGGGTATATTGAGACTTACGTGCCGTTCATGGTGAATGCGGACAGTCTCCGAGGAACCGGGCAGTTGCCAAAGTTTGAAGCCGATCTGTTCAGGATTCAAAGTGAGCCGCCCTATTATTTAATCCCCACGGCAGAAGTGCCGGTCACCAATCTGGTTCGTGATGAAATCCTAGAATCAAATAGGTTGCCGTTGAAGTTTGTGTGCCACACACCCTGTTTTCGGAGTGAGGCGGGCTCCTATGGAAAGGATACCCGGGGCATGATTCGCCAGCATCAGTTCGAGAAAGTGGAGTTGGTGCAGGTCACTGCCCCCAGTGATTCGTCAGCGGCCCATGAGGCACTGACGGTGCATGCAGAGGAAGTGCTCAAGCGGTTGGAGCTCCCTTTCAGGCGAGTGCTGTTGTGCGCTGGCGATACAGGATTTTCTTCGGCCAAAACGTATGATCTTGAGGTCTGGTTGCCGGGTCAGCAGGCTTATCGGGAAATTTCCTCTTGTAGTAATTTCCGCGATTTCCAGGCGCGACGTTTGAAAGCACGCTGCCGTAACCCCGAGACGGGCAAGCCGGAACTAGTCCACACGCTTAATGGTTCGGGATTGGCGGTCGGCCGCACATTGATTGCCGTGGTGGAAAATTATCAGGATCAATCTGGACGGATCCGTGTGCCAGAAGTGCTCAAGCCCTATATGGGCGGGGTAGAGGTCATCGCATGAATGTTTTTTTGATGGAGGCGGAACCAATCGAGGCGGTGGAACCGCTTGATGACCCCATGACGGCGGCTATCAAGTCAGTCCTAAGTGTAAGTGTTGGGCAAACGATGGCCGACGCGGTGTTTGATGATGAGTTGGAGTCGGGCTTGGCCGAACGAGTTATGGCTAGAACCGCACATGTTGAGTGCCGCCGGCAGTCAAATCTGGAAAGAATTTTTCGCTGTGCAGCAACAGTAAAGTCCGCAGAAATAAAATCGATAGGAGACCTGCATAGTGGGTGGGTTGGACTATTTGTCAGTGGCGCCCAGGATGCCGAGAGTGAGCTTGAGAGAGAGGTCTGGTCGCGAATCTTCGCAGCTGAGATACAGTCGCCGGGAACCGTGGCTCGACGGACCCTGAACTTTCTTCGGGAAATGGATGCTTGGGAGTTGGAGGCATTTGCGGAATATGCGGCCTTCGCTTTTGCCTTCGAGTCAGGCTGGCGGTTCATGTTCGAGGAAGACATCGCCCGGCGAGAAATGTGGAGCTATGGCCGCGAAATCGACATTACCAAGCATTGGGTGGATATTGGCTTGCTCTCAGCTGAAGTGTCCACCATTGAGTCGGTCAACCTCAGAGGCCTTTGCATTGGCTATAAGCGCAAGCGCTGGCAGTTGTCTGCTATGCAGGCCTTTGACGGCGCTGCCGTCAAGGTCGGTGCCAGGATCAAGGCGCTGGGCTACCGCAAATTCACGGCCATGGGTCAACAGATTGCCAACGCAATCCCAACCAAAACATTCAATGGCTATGCCCGAAACGTCGTCCAGGCGTTGAATGGGCTTGAGGGATTCAGGTTTGATGCGGTGGAAGAGTCTGGCTGAGCGCTCCAGCGAAAGTTGTGAGTGAAATTCTTGACCAAAATACAAGGGATAATGATAATCCAGTCACACACTACCAACGGATGACATCCATGAACGAAGACAGCATCATTTTTTCCGAGACAGCGGCCAACAAGGTCAGTGAATTGATTGAGGAAGAAAATAACCCGGATCTTAAGCTTCGAGTCTATGTGACCGGCGGAGGTTGCTCGGGCTTTCAATATGGGTTTACTTTCGATGAGGAAGTGAACGAGGATGACACTCTCGTCGTCAAGAATGGCGTGACGGTGTTGGTCGACGCGATGAGCGTTCAGTATCTGAATGGAGCTGAGATTGATTACACAGATGGATTGCAAGGTTCACAGTTTGTCATTCGAAACCCGAATGCTTCCACAACATGCGGTTGTGGGTCATCGTTTTCAGTGTAAGGTCTGATTTTTCTGTAAATCCATAAGGCCCGGCAATCGTTGGTTGTCCGGGCCTTATGCGTTGGGTCGGAAAGGAGGTTTGGATTTGCTCGCTAATCCTTCGAAATGGGCGAGAGCCCTCAATGGGCAGACCGGTGTGTTCGTTTGGAGTAGTGCTGGTTACAAGATCAAATAAGAAGAGGGTAGTGAATGTCTGCGACTGTGAACGAATCCATGCAGCTCATCAAAAGAGGGGCAGCCGAAGTTATCCCCGAGGAGGCTCTAGTCAAGCGTTTGGCGGAGGGTCGCCCGCTGAGAATCAAGGCTGGATTTGATCCGACGGCACCAGACCTTCATCTAGGGCACACCGTTTTACTCAACAAGATGAAGCAGTTTCAGGAGTTGGGGCATGAGGCTATGTTCCTTATCGGTGATTTCACCGGAATGATCGGCGACCCGACGGGCAAGAATGTAACGCGCAAGCCTTTGAGTCGCGATGAGGTCATTGAAAATGCGAAATCGTATGAGGAGCAAATTTACAAAATTCTCCACCCTGAAAAGACCATGGTGATGTTCAACAGTAGTTGGATGAATGCGATGAGCTCCAGTGATCTGATCAGTCTCGCGGCTAAACACACCGTGGCGCGAATGCTGGAGAGGGAGGATTTCAGTAATCGATACAAGGGAGGGCAGCCGATAGCCATTCATGAGTTCCTGTATCCATTGATTCAGGGGTATGACTCGGTGGCCATGAAGGCCGATGTTGAGTTGGGTGGTACGGATCAGAAGTTCAATCTGCTCGTTGGTCGTCAGCTACAAGAACAGTATGGGCAAACTCCGCAGGTGGTGTTGACCATGCCGATCCTGGAAGGCTTGGACGGGGTGCAGAAAATGTCCAAGTCATTGGGCAACTATGTCGGGATCGCTGAGCCTGCGGATGAGATGTTCGGAAAGTTGATGTCAATTTCAGATGATCTGATGTGGCGTTACATGGAGCTGCTCAGCTTCGAACCCATGGCCGAAATTTCCAAATGGAGGGAGGCGTGTACCGATGGAGCAAATCCGCGGGATTACAAGGTGCGATTCGCTCAGGAGATGGTTGCTAGGTTCCATGATGGGGTGGCAGCAAGGAAAGCGTTGGAGAATTTCGAGGCGCGTTTCAAGCAAGGACAAATTCCTGAAGATCTGATTGAGTGCGAATTGAAGACACCGTCGGAAGGCTATCCGTTGAGTAACCTTCTGAAAGATTTGGGATTGACTGCGAGCACATCCGAATCTAACCGGATGGTTCAGCAGGGCGGGGTCAGGATTGATGGTGAAAAAGTGGATGAGCAGAGGTTGGTGCTTGAGTTGGGGGGGGTTCATATACTGCAAGTGGGCAAAAGAAAGTTCGTAAAGGTCAAATTAATAGCTTGACCAACCTCCTTGGACCCTTCATAATTTGCGGCTCCTCACGGCCCAAGGGTCGTTGATGGGGTGGGTTGGCCGGGAGTGCTAGCCTGGTGAGAGGGGGTTGACGGGATGGGAAATTCCGGTAGAATACCCGCTCTTAA
>JBILGM010000075.1:0-8839 GCA_044351045.1 Methylococcaceae bacterium
GCGACCCCGAAAAGCACTCGGTGTAAGATCACCGCTATCGGTCTATGCCGAATGGCTCGCTCAGAGCCGGCAAGCCCCATCATCCCAACACTAACCCAACGTGTTGCACTTCAGATTTGAATCCGCCCTACCTAAAAATATTGAATCACCTGAATCATAATTAAAAGGCCCTTCAACTGACAAGGGCCTTTTTAGTTGGCGGCTTTGCATGAGTGCTGCCCTAATACATCAGAGAAAATGATGCCCAGCAATCGGTTTTTGAAAAGATTAAATCAATTACGCTTTCACTTGGGTTAAGTCAAAATATTTAGAGGTTAATATGACTACATTTAACAGAAATGCCGGCATTGGCGTACTTATAATTGGATTAATTGTTGCACCATCATTGCTCGCGGCCGATGATTTTAGTCAACAACCAGAGCAAATAAATTATGAGGCAAAGGCAGTTAGTAAAAGAAAACCAAAGCATTACTACCGGAATATGTATACCGTACATTACCGGACTTATATGGGCAAGGTGGTTCACTATGTGGTTCTCCGGAACAAGGATGGACACAAGCGATTGGTTGCCTACCCTTACGGACAACACCTTGCTGGATTGGGGATTGAACAGAAGGCCATTTCGATAGATAAATTCAATCGTTATATGGCAAAGGAGCGCAGGACTGATCGAAAGAGGTTAAAACTTATAAATAAGGAACAAAGAACCAATCAAGCGATTATATCTGCCACGACCGCCCCTGCGACGACTGGACTTTCGCTGGGTTATAACAGTTCCACCGGCTATGTTGACAACGGTAATAACTGCTTTAATGCCACGACAAGCTTGTCAGGTCCCCAGACCAACGAAAACTACAGCTCGACGGGGACATCTTCAAGCTTCTCTCAACAGATAAATGTCTCTGAATCACTCAGTGGTACTTACGAGGCCTTCAAAGCTAGTGAGAGCTTTACATATTCTAATACCTTCTCAACAACAACCCAGTCAGGTCAAACATATTTTAATGCATCTGTACTTTATACCGCATTTAGCTCACTGGATACCTCTTCCCCATTGACTCAATCCGGAACATCAGCCGCCAATCTGAATTCATTTTCAACCACATGCGGGTCACAGTTTGTGGACACGTTAGCGGTTGGCATGTTGGTAACCGGACAATTTTCATGGTCAACGACATCATCTTCAACACAAACAGCTATAAATACCGCTATATCCGGCTCCTATGGAGAGCTTGACTCAATCACGGCTGCAGTTGGGGCAAGCTGGAGTCAAAGCAATTCATCATCCACTTTCGGTTACTCTGAGACAATTTATGGAGGTGGATCGGCGGCATCGGATATCACACAGGGCCTATCAAGCTCATCCGCAAATCAGGCGGAGAGCGAGTGCTTTCAAGGCAGCGCCATGGGAATGAGTTTGTCGAGTGTACAAGCCCAATGCAATACCTTTATTGCGGACGTACAATCTTACGCTAATAATTCTTTTACTGACTTTATTAATACAGTTGTACCTGCTGCGACAAGCTCTGGCCAGTACAATGGAATATACCCATTTCCATACGGTGTATCAGGCGTCACTACCGCCGCTTTGGCTTACGAGAACTTACCCAGCGATATACAGTATTCAGATATCCTACTTCCCTATGTCGACCAGCTCAACAACTATACCGAAATCCTAAATCAGATTACAACTCTATACAACAGAGCCACTTTTCTTAATAATCAATTTTCTCTCGTTTATCAAGGGGCAACCAATTATTTGAATCCAAGCCCTGCTCTCAATCTCCAGACAACCTACCTTCAGCCGCTATATGAAGCTTACCTGCAGGACTATAGTGGAATCGTTGGCAATCTCACATCTTGCATGAATGCCTCGAGCACTAATGTTACAAGTGTGTGCCAACCCATAATCACCTTATATAACGACGGCATACTGAACGCGTTTGATTTCTATGGTAGCAATAGTCCTACGGTTCAAACTCTTACGACAAACACAAATCTCCAACAAAACACAATCGCATTACAATACTCTGGCACGAACAATTCCCAGAATGTTTATTCATCCGGAGGTTCTATTGATACGGGATGTTGTAATTCAAATATTTTGGTGGATGTGGTTTGGGCGCCCCAAGTTACCCTTAACCCGGATACACAGATGAAGGGAACCTATCCTTACAACTATTCAACGCCAAATCTTATAGCTTTTGCTGACCAACCTTGGTCATCGTTCACTTCCAGTGGAACAATCACTAACTATTCGGCAAACACTCAATTATTGCCTACTTACAGCGGCACAACAGGGATGAATGTACCGGCTAGTTCGTATGTATCACAGGATTGCATCCTTTACAATGATAGCTATACCTGTTCGGGTCCGATGAACTTCTACTATACCGCAGGGTGCACAACGCCGACCTTCAGCCAATACTGCGTCATTAATGGAAGCATTATTTTCCAGACATCGCCAACTAACATCTCTCAAATCCTACAGCTTTCACCGCTTAATTTGTGGTGACATTTTTTGGGAATCCACCATGGATTTCATGGGGGTGTCCATTACGGCGCCCCCTCACTTTCTTGTCGGCAACTTCAATCGACTCAGGTGGCTTTGAACATGTCAGTGTGCCGCAACAATACGACTTCAGCGGTTGCTGCTACTACAGCCGAATTTTTCCGAATTTACTTGGTTCGGATGCGCCTTACCTTGCCGGCCCCAATCCACTCAGTACCTTCTTCAACTGCTCATCGTCCAGTTTCAGCTTCGGATCACGCTGAGGGTAGGGGATCTGGATGCCATGTTCACGGAAGGCGGCGTGAATGGCGAACAGCAATTCGCTGGCCACTCCTTTCAATTTTTCCACATCGTTCACAAAGGCCACCAGTTCCAGGTTAAGTGCGCTGTCGCCAAATCCGCTCATGAACACGACAGGGGCCGGGTTATCCCGAATACTCTGGTTTTCCTCGGCGATACCCAGCAATAACGTCCGCACCTTGACCACGTCGGCATCGTAGTCAATGCCGATGGGCAGCACCACGCGCCCGATCTTGTCGGCATGGGTGCGGTTCATGACCGTGCCGGAAATCAGGCTCGAATTCGGGATGAATACCGAGGCCCGGTCAAAGGTGGTGACTTCCGTGGCGCGGACGCTGATTTTCTTGACGTAGCCCTGATGTTCGCCCACAACCACCCAGTCGCCGACCTTGATCGGTCGCTCGATCAGCAGAATCAATCCTGAGACAAAGTTGTTGACGATGTTCTGCAGACCAAAACCGATACCGACTGACAGCGCGCCGGCGATCATGGCGAGACTGGAGAAGTCGATCCCCATCGTCGAAATACCGAACAAGGCAGCGAGGGTGAAACCCGCATAACCCACGGCCGCGCGTATCGAGGTCCTGGCGCCCATGTCGAGACGGGTACGCGGAAAGATTCGCCGGTCTAGGGCCTGCTGAATCAGGCGGGTAGCCGTCAACAGAACCGTGAATAGCAACAGGCCAAGCAGGATTTCCGCGGGCGAAATGGTGATATTGCCCAGCTTGAAGCCCTGAAAAATTTCCCGCAGCCAGAGCATCAGATCCTTGCGGTCCAAGCTCCACAAGAACAGCAGGGCCAGTCCGCCCGCCGTCAAAATAAAGGCTTTCATCGCAACGACGACCCAGAACCCCAGCATCTCAGCGTCCTCGCCGGTGAGCGCCAGTTGCCGGCGCAGGTAGATGCCGGTGCGTGACTCGACGCATAGCAGCTGCGCCACGAATTCATCGCTGATGCGCATCAGCAGGACCAGCAAGGCGAACAGGGCCATGGTCGAGACGCCGTGAATCGCCAGAAGACGCGACAGCCCCACATAGCCGGTCATCGCGGAAACCGGAATGGCGATGATGAGCACACCCAGCAAAAAGCGTTGCCCGCGCCTCATGGAGGTCAGCTGCAGTTCCCCGGGTCTTGTCCAGACTTGATGAGAGAGCAGCCCCGACAACACCAGCGCGACCAGACTGCTGAAAACCAGCAATTCGGTCGCGATAACCTCCAGAGAAACATCCCGGGATTTAAGGCTGCTGCTCAAGACGAAGTGCACGGCAAACAACCAGGCAAGACCGACCACAACCCAGTAAACGCGACGCGCGCCGGCATCCGACAAGGGCGCCAGCCGCAACAAGGAGCGGTTGGGCCTGAGCGCAGCACGCGCAATGCTGACCACGATGACACCCAGCACCACCGCCAGCAGGGCGTCACTGGCCAGTTCGGCGGCGTCCGGGGTCAGCCCATCGCCCGTCACCAGGCTCAGATAGATCGCGAGGGCCGCCATGGAAGGGAGCCAGGCATGGAGCAAGCCGGTCATTGCCGCCGAACGGATGCGGTAGAGGTCCGTTGGCGGACCGGCAGGCAGGTTCCGGACCATTCGCCGGGCCAGCCAGGTCCTGATGGGAAAGGCCAGCAGCAGCGCCAGACCAACACCCATCACGAGGCGCCCCAGCCGATCCCGGGTGTTCTGGCTCCATTCCGGCTTCTGCAGCCCCGTCTTCACCGGCATTACCATGTCGGACCAGAAGGCTTGCCACTCTGGTTGGGCCTTGCTCCATACCGTCTCGCCGAGCGGCGACAGGGATCGTGTCAGAACCCGTTGGGTGAAACGGGATTGGCGGAGACGCTTGATGGTTTCAAAAATACGGCCATACCTGCCCAGTAGCAGGTCGGCCTCCTTTGCACCGCCTTCCGCCATGGCAATCTCTTCGTTGAGCAGTTTGCGGCGGGCCACCACCGTGGCTGCTTCCGGGGGCGCCCCCTCTGCGGGCACTGGACCCAATGTATCGAGGTCATGCCGAATCACCGTGGCCTGTTCGTTCGCCGCATCTCGCATTTGGCGCAGCTTGCCATCCAGCTTGAGCATGTCCTCGCGCAAGGCCAGCAGGCGCTCATCCGTCATCTCCGGATTCGACAACTCCTTCTCGGTGTCTTCCAGTGTCTTCTGCCATGCCTTGATTGGCAGCGGGTTGAATTCACCGGACGTTGCAGGGGCAGCAGCCAGTGGTGAGCCCGAGACGACCAGCCAAAACAGCAGCAAAGTCAGGCAATGACGGAGTGGTAAAGACAGCATGAAATCAGTGGGCAGATAATCAGGTCAGCTGAACAAGCTACACCGCGGCGGGTGTGGGCACAGAAGCCGCTCCAGATCGCCCCAAGCGCAGGGCCCGGCAGCGGTCTCAGTGCTTGAGATGCGGATCCTCGAACCAATGGTACATGGCAGGCACCACCACCAGCGTCAGCAAGGTGGAGGTGATCAGACCGCCGATGACGACAATGGCCAGCGGGCGCTGGACCTCGGAACCCGGGCCGGTCGCAAACAGAAACGGCACCAGGCCCAGCATGGCGACGGTAGCTGTCATCATGACGGGGCGGAAACGCTGGATACAGCCTTCCCGAACCGCCACGCCTTGCTCCTTGCCGCCCTGTCGCAGACCGCGGATGTAGGTGACCAGCACAACGCCATTCAGCACGGCGATCCCCCACAGTGTAATGAAGCCGACCGAGGCGGGCACCGAGAGATATTCACCCGTGGCAAACAGGGAAATGATGCCGCCCATCGAGGCAAACGGCAGCACCAGGATGATCAGGCCGGCAAACCGCAGCGAGTTGAAGAGCATGAACAGCAGAAAATAGATAGCGACGATGGTCACCGGAATGATGATCGCCAGCCGTTTGCTGGCCCGCTCCAGATTCTCGAACTGGCCGCCCCATTTGAGGAAATACCCATCCGGCAAGGTCACCTTGTCGGCCACGGCCTGCTGCAATTCGGCGACAAAGCCGCCGAGATCCCGATCACGCACATTGGCGCCGATGACGATGCGTCGCTTGGCCATCTCCCGACTGATCTGCGCCGGGCCATCAATCACACGAACCTGCGCCAGGTCTTCCAGCCTAACCAAAGCGCCATTGGGGGATTTCAGCAGAATCTGGCCGATCGCCTCGTGGCTATCGCGAAAGGACTCCGGAAACCGTACCACAGCGGAGAAACGCCGCTCGCCTTCGTAAACTTCGGTGCTCACCCGACCACCAATCGCGGTTTCGATGATGTCGTTGACATCGGACACATTGATGCCGTGGCGGGCGATCGCGCGGCGGTCGATATCGATGGTGAGGAACTGCTGACCACTGAGCCGCTCCACCCGCACATCGGACGCGCCCTGAATGGTATTGAGTACCTTGATGATCTCGTCGGCGGTGCGCTTCAGTACGCTGAGTTCGTCGCCGAATACCTTGATGGCGATATCCGAACGCACGCCCGTCACCATTTCGTCGACCCGGTCGGAAATCGGCTGGGCCATGACCACCTGCACACCGGGTAGTACCGCGAGCTTTTCGCGGATTTTTTCCATCACCGTCGTTTGATCCCAGCCCTCAGGGAGCTCATGGCGAGGTTTCAGGGTAGCAATCGGCGTAGACTCGTTTTCCGCCTGGGGGTCTGTCGGGCTCTCGCTACGACCTAACTGGGAGACGACTGTGCTGATCCCGGGGACCTCTTTGACCAACCGCATGGCCTCCGACTCTAGCTTGATGGATTCCTGAAGTGACATGCTCGGTACCCGATTGATGCCGGGCACGATACTGCCTTCCATCATCTCCGGTATGAACGACGTACCCAACAGGGGCAGCAGTGACAGGCTCCCCGCCAGTAGCCCCACGGCGATCAGTACCACGGTTTTCGGTCGGCCCAAAGCGAAATCCAGCAGACCGAGATAGGGTTTCCTCATCAGCGCAATCAACCAGGTGTCATGCTCCTTGCCGCCTTTCAGCAGGTAAGAACACAGCACCGGCGAAAGCGTCAGCGACACGATCAGGGAAATGAACAAGGCGATGGCGATGGTATAGGCCAGGGGCCCGAACAGCTTGCCCTCGATGCCTTCCATCGTCATCAGCGGAACGAATACCAGACAGATAATGCCGACGCCAAACACCACCGGCGTGCCCACCTCGCGGGTGGCGCGGAGCAAAACACGGCCCTTGCTGGTGGGATTATGCGCCGCTTGCTCGCCCAAATGGCTGAAGGCGTTCTCCACGACCACCACCGAGCCATCCACCATCATACCGATGGCAATCGCCAGCCCGCCCAGCGACATCAGGTTGGCGGAAATCCCATAGTGGTTCATGACCATGAAAGTACACAGCGGCGTGATGATCAATGTGGCCACGACAATCAAGCTGGAGCGGATATCGCCCAGAAAGACAAACAGGATGATGACCACCAGGCCGATGCCCTCCATCAACACCTTGCTGACGGTGTGGATGGCGGCATCCACCAATTCCGAACGGTCATAGAACGGAATGATCTGCAGGTCCATCGGCAGCATGCCCTGCTCGTTGATCTCCTTCACCCGTGCCTTGACGTCGCTGACGATGCGCTTAGCGTTGCCGCCACGAAACATCATGACAATGCCGCCTACCGATTCGGTCACACCATTCTTGATGACCGCGCCCGAGCGGACCGCCTTGCCAATACTGACTTGAGCGACATCATGAACATGAATAGGAATACCGCCCGATTCCTTGAGGACAATATCGCCGATATCTTCTACCCCGGTGATCAGGCCCACACCACGAATCAGGTACTGCTCGTCATAATGCGGCAGTTTGCCGCCGCCACTATTGGCGTTGTTGAGCGCCAGGGCGGTATAGACATCCTTGAGCGTAAGTCCATAGTGGCGTAAACGGTCGGGATCGGGCTCGACCTGATACTGCCGCTCATAACCGCCGATGGAATTGATTTCCGCGACACCGGCGACGCCGCGCAGCATCGGGCGAACGACCCAATCCTGGATGGTGCGGCGCTCGGTCAGTTCGGCATCGCTCAGCGCCCTCTCGCCATCACTGGGGAGCTCCAGCGTGTACTGGTAGACCTCGCCGAGTCCAGATGACACCGGCCCCAGTACCGGCGTGACACCCTCAGGCATCCTGGCACCCACCTCGATCAGACGCTCCAGCACCAATTGACGGGCAAAATAGATATCGGTCTGCTCGGTAAAGACCAGGACGATCTGCGAGAGGGAGTTGCGGTTGACCGAGCGCATCTCCACTAGCCCCGGCAGGCCGGTCATGGCGATCTCCAGAGGGACGGTCACGAAACGCTCGACCTCCTCCGGCGAACGGCCCGGTGCCTCTGCCGCAACCTGCACCTGGACATTGGTGACATCCGGAAAGGCATCGACCGACAACTGTTGGAGCTGGAGCACGCCGAAGCCGATCAGCGCCAGGGCAATGACAAGAACGATGATGCGCTGGTTGAGCGCCGCCCGAACAATCGCCTCGATCACGGGCTACTCCAGCTCTTTGAGGTTACGCACATTGTTGAGATGGAAGGCCCCGTCAACGACGATGCGATCTCCCACCGACAAACCCGCGAGCACCCGCCGCCGTCCGTCCCGATCCGGATCCAGCGTAACGGGACGAAGCTCAAACCGGTCCTTGGCCACCTCGATAAAGATATGATCGCGGTCTGCATCCCGCAAAACCGCCTCGGCGGGGATGGTCAGGACCTTCTCCGAGGAGCGATTGATGATCATATCGGCCAACATTTCCGGCTTGATTTTGCGCTGCGGATTATCGACTTCCATCCGCACAGTAACGGTGCGGGTATCAGGTTTGACCGTGTCGGCGATGTAAACGATCTTGCCCATAAATCGCTGTTTAGGCAGCGCCGGGATATTCACCTCGACCCGACTACCGACCTGAATCACATGCGCATCCTGCTCCGGCGCCTCGGCCGCCACCCAGACTTGGGAAAGATCCGCCACGGTAAAAAGTTCATCAGAAATCTCGGCAATCTGCCCGACCGAGATTTTTCGC
>JBILGM010000102.1:0-26357 GCA_044351045.1 Methylococcaceae bacterium
TATCAGCCGGGCCGTCGACGGTGTTCTTGTCCCGTACCTCGCCAACGTCCGAGCCGAAGGAACTTGATACGCCTGCGCATGATGAAAAGGAATCTACATGAAGAAGATGACCCTCATTTCCTTGATCGCCCTGACCGCGTTCGCCTCGGCGGCTGCTTGGTGGGCATTCCATTCGGCACCGAAGAAGCCCAAGTACGAAATCGTCAAGCTGGAAGACACACCCACAGTCCAGCCATTTCAGGAACAGGGGTCATCTGATCAGGCCGCATTTGAGGATGCGCTTATAAAAGCTTTCGAAGCAGAAGCCAAAAACCGACAGGGGGCACGGCCATGAAAAGATACACCATACCGCTTTTGTTCCTCTGGTCCGGGGCCAAAGCCGATACCTTTATTGCTCCAACCATCCCAGGCTCGGATGCCCGCGACTTCGGGGCACCTGGCTATGTGATCTCCCGCGAGCCGCTGGTCGGCAGAACGACCATCACGCCCACCATTGTCGGTAACCGGGCACCCGATCTGTCGGCACCCAGGGTGGTCATTGATGGCGATGTGGCCTATCGCACCATCCCCGGCACCAATGCGCGGGACTACAGCGAGCCAGGGTATCGGATTGAACCCAGCATGGGACGGCCGAAAGCAGATATTCCGCGCTTTCGGGTTTTTGCCGATGAATGACTTACAGCATCCTTGCCCCGGCAAGCCGCCCGGTGGTCGATGTGGGGCCTTTACCCGATGACCATCACGAACCCATGTCCGAACGCGGGATTACCGTGAACGAATTAATAATGACAACAAATCCTTGAGGGGGTAACTATGGTGTTCTGGAGGAAAAATAAGGACGGTTCGGCTCCACTGGGCGTTCGCCTTGAGGATCTTCAGGGTCTGCTTGCGCCAACAACCATTAAGACCCGCCTTGCGAACGACACTCTGTACGCGAGGAGCGACAACTACGAGACGGTGATCAAAGTCGTCCCGCCAACCCGGTCGGAACCCGAGGACGACTCCATCAAAGCCGTCATTTTGCTGACCACCGATTTACCGAAGGAGCTGAGCACGATTCTCGCGTCGCCAGAAATGATGTCGATGGCAAATTCCTTCGCCGGTCTGGGCGCCCTGTGTCGGGACGGTGAGCGGGTTTATGTTGGATCGCGGTTGACGATTTATGAATCCCCAGACGCATGGGCCAATTTGGAACTGCCATTATTGCTTTTTGCGACGCTGAGTTCTGTGGAGGCCATCATCGGTGCTCTGCTCAGGGCGATGAACGAGGAACCAGCGAGGAATAGTGCAGCCTCGAACTGGACCGAGTCCGACTTTCAACAGGTGGACAAGTACTTGTCGAGAATGTGTGTCTGCACAACGGGTGGGTTGGGGTTTACCGCTGAATTCGGGTTGAGCGATGGAGCGGTCAGTGCGGCCTCCGGCCATGTCGATACCGCCTTGTTCCAGTTATTGGCCGAGGAGTCTCATCCCGAGTTGGGTAATGGTCTCACCAGCTTGCTGCAAATGCCGCACGCATTTGACGATCATGAGCAACTCCTGCAGGCCTGTGAGCAGATGAATGGGCTGGAAATGGCGCCAGTTGGGTTGCCGCCGCACTTTGGTGCCTGGTGTCCTGGGCGAAGCGGTATCAATCCGGCATACGTCAGCTTCTATCCAAATGCCCTGCACAGTGTTGACGGTCTGGCCGTCAATGCCGCGATTTGGGCGATGAATCGTGCGCAGTGGGCAAACGAAATCCTTGACGAAATCTGGGAATAGATCGGCGTTTGCATCACGTCGTCGCGCCATCAAAGGTAGCCAGGCCATGAATCAGGCTAGGGAAATATCCAATCAGGACGACGAGGCCGAGATAGTTGACAGTTCTTTCATGGTCATGATTGACCGGAAGATCGTGCTGAAGGGGAATCTAGATCTCAGTCCTAAAGGCATGAAGTCTCGCGCCTGGCAGGGGCCGCAATCTCCGCGTGGCCAGGTGCAGGGACAATGACTAGATCCGCACTTCCTCTACTTTGGTAATCAGTGGACAATTGGAAGATACTCGAGGCCCTTAGTCTCGTTATTTTTGTGGCCATTGCACATTTAATCGGACCCTGTCATGAGCCTCCAAGCCCTCTGTAAACCCCGTCCGTCCGTCTTTGCGGCGGATCGTCGCGCCACGGTGCTCAATCTCGACACCTTCCTGGAAGGCAAGGTCAACGGGACCGAATTCTTCGAAGAGAATTACTTCACCAACGGCATGCTCACCCTAGTGGATAGAGCTTTTCGGCATCTGGGCGGTGAAGGGGCGGGATCTTCCGTTTTCCTGCTGTCGCAAGCCATGGGTGGCGGTAAAACACACAGCATGATCGCGTTGGGTCTGCTGGCCAAGGACCCCGTTCTTCGTCGGTCGGTGCTCGGTAATGACAATCCGGCCCCTAACCTGGGCCGCTGCCGGGTGATCGGCTTCAACGGCCGCAAAACCGATGCAGCGGGAGGAGTGTGGGGATCGTTAGCCGAGCAACTGGGTAAGGGCGAACAATTTGCCCGCTATGTTTCACCTCTCCTCAGCGCGCCGGGGCCGGAAGCGTGGAAGCAGCTTCTGGGTGGTGATCCGCTGGTGTTGTTCCTGGACGAGCTACCACCCTATCTGGAATACGCCGTCTCGGTTCCTGCCGGTAGTGCCGATCTGGGTGTCGTGACGACCGCCGCTCTTGCCAATCTGTTCGTGGCGGTCGCTGATATGGACAACGTCTGCCTGGTTGTCTCCGATCTGGCCGGCACCAATTTCACGATAGGGCAAGACAAACTCCAGGCCGCCCTAGATCGCGCCGTCCAGAACATTCAGGCCGAAGCACGCCGTATCGCGGTACCCATCACCCCGGTGAATCCCAACGGCGACGAGCTGTACCACATCCTTCGCAAGCGATTGTTCGAGCAGGTTGCGCCCGAGGCCGATATTCAACAGGTGGCGAGCGCCTACCGCGAAGCGTTGCGCGAGGCTGCCAACATGGGGCTTACCTCGACCACGCCTGAAGGCATGTACACCCGCGTCCTAGACGCCTACCCGTTTCACCCCGACTTACGCGAACTGGTCGGCAAGTTCAAGGAAAACGAAGGCTTCCAGCAAACCCGTGGCGTCATCCGGCTGATGCAGATGATCGTCGCCAACCTCTGGCACTCGCAGAGGGCCGCAGCGATCGACCTCATTCATCCCTACGACCTTGACCTGAATGTGGATGAAATCGCCTCGGAGATCCGCACCATCAATCCGTCGTTGAGCGAAGCCATCGCTCACGATATTGCCCATGGGGGCGATGCCGAGTCCGAGCAGATTGACGGCAGCAACGGCAATCATGATGCCTCCGAAGCGGCTCGTCTGATTTTGGTCGCGTCGCTCTCGACGACCCCCGGTGCGATTCACGGCCTGCGCGAGTATCAGCTGGTCGATTGCCTGCAGCGACCCGGCCGCGACCTGTCGACCTTCAAGGCCAACGTTCTCGACAAGCTGGCCACGCGTGCCTGGTACCTTCACAACTCGCAGGACGGCCGACTGTTCTTCAAGAATCAGCAGAACTTGGCCGCCAAGCTGCGCTCCACGGCCCAGTCGTTGCACAACGAAACGGTCGACCGGATGCTACGCGAGCATCTCGAAGCCTACTTTGCCGCCTCCCTGCGCGACTGCTATCAGGTGGTCAAAGTGTTGCCGCCGCTCGACGAAGTGCAGCTGGAACAGGAAAAGACCACCCTGGTCATTGTCCGACCGGGCGGCCAGGCCAACCAACTGCCAATCTCTGCTGACTGGCAGGCGTGGTGGGACCAGCAACAATACAAGAACCGGGTACTGTTCCTGTCCGGAACCCGCGACACCTTCCAGAAAGTGCTTGATGCCGCGCGCCAGTCGCGCGCGCTACAGAGTATCGAGGACGAACTACGGGCCGAAAACACGCCGGCCGGCGATCCGCAGTGGAGCGCGCTCGACGCCCTGCGCGACCGCATCGGTCTCCAATTTTCGTCGGCACTGAAGGAAGCCTTCGATCAGATCGTCTACGCATCGATCAATAGCGCGCTGCGGGCTACCGGCATCGACCTCGCTTTTGCCGGTAATCAGCACGGCGAAGCCACCCTCCGTCACACGCTGGAAGGGGCGCAAAAGTTCACCACCAAAGTGGATGACGACAGTTTCCGCAGCCGCGCCGAAAGTCGTCTGTTCGGCTCTCCTGACAGCAAGGTAGTGCTATGGTCCGACTTCAAACGAGCAGCTGCGGTTTCCACGAATTGGCCTCTGCATAAACCCTCGGCCCTCGACGACCTAAAGGCTGACTGTGTTCGTCGCGGACTCTGGCGCGAAGAGGGTAATCACATCCGTCGGGGGCCGTTCCCGCCGCCGGCACCGGAAGTTTCGCTGCGTGAGCTATCGGTAGAGGAAGAGGGCGAAGGCTATACCTATCTGAAGTTGGAACCCTTGCATGCACCGTCACTGGTGTTCGAAACCGGTGATGCCGAACCCACCGCCGCGTCGAGTCCGGTCCCGACGCCGACCCGCTTCGAGGCCAAGGGCTTGCGTTACCGCTTCATGGCGACTGATCCCGACGACCCGACCCGCGTCAGTCCCATCAAGGAATGGTCGCCGACGCTGCGTCTGAGGTATCAGCGGTCGGACCGGGGCGATCACCATGAAATCGAGCTACTGGCTCTGCCGAAAGCTAATGGTATCGAGATCCGCTACACCACCGACGGCTCCTCGCCGACCGGCACTAGCGCCGCAATCTATGACGGCGTGTTCCGCGTGCCGGACAACTGCCGCATTGTTTGCGCGATCGCGGTATGTGCTGCCTACGGTCTGAATTCGGAAACCCTGCGGATCGATATCCCCCAACCTGGCACTGGTCCTCAAATTGATGTCACGCGTCCCGCACGCTGGACCCAGCAGACCAAGCTGGATGATGCTGGAGCGGTTTGGAATTTCCTCCTTCGGCTTGAAGGCGCATCAGGTGTCATCGCCCACGACATCAGTCTGACGGCGGAAAGCGCCGATGGCCGTCAGAATATCGACTATGCCGGCTCGCTGGAGTCGGGTTATGACGCCTCCGCCGCGCAAGAATTAGCTAAGCAGTTGCAGGCCATCGTCAGCGAAGGCGGGCTGCGCATGATTGTCGGTAGTTTGGCGTTTCCGACTGGCCAGGCGTTACTCGACTGGTTGCGGGAAACCAACCAGACCTTCAACCCGGGCAAGGTGCGTCAATAAGCCATGGCCCGCGCTCCTGCTTCATCCCGCAAGGTCGCCGGCCTGGGCTTTTTGCCGGATGAAGCCCGGCATGGCTTCTTGATCGACATTCCCAAGGGTAGCGCCGCCGACGCGATGGTCTGCATCACCGAACATCGGGGTGACGATCTCGACGCACTCGGCGCCCGCACCGTGGCACCGCCGTCGCCCAACGACCCGGCCCTGCGCGTCATTATCGACCGCGCCCGCTGGTTGGCCCTAGCGCCAGCGTTCTGGGACGAGGCCAATCGTCGGCTGCGCGCCAATGGGCTGCCGATCGCCAAATTCCAGAAGAATCCTGCCAGACCGGTCCCCGTCCACCCGTCATTGGGCAAGGAATTGTGCGTGCTCTGTTGGGCGGTTGAAAACGCGGCACTCGACGACATTCCCAATGCCTTGAAGAACTGGGAAGCATTGGCGCCGGAGGAGCGTTGGTGGCTTTACACCATGACCGTGGCCACCACCGGTCAAGCCATGCAGAAAGGCATTGGCTGGCGCAAAGCGCTGCGGGCCGCGCTGGCGGATAATCCTTTTGTGAAAGGTGAGGGGCTGTCGCCCAAGACCCGGAGAGAATTACTCGGGCATGGCCAACTGTCCCTGGCCTTGTAGGTTTGGGTAAGTGATTCTTGAGAGACAGTAACTGAGCATGCTGATTTATCTGGATTTGTGTTGTTTCAACCGGCCCTATGATGACCAGACACAGGTTCGGATTCGTCTGGAAACCGAAGCCAAGCTGGTCCTGCAGGACAAGGTCCGTACCGGTGCCTGTCGACTGCTGTGGTCCGCAGTGCTCGATCTGGAAAACTCAAAAAATCCCTACCTTGAGCATATGCAGGCGATTGCGCAATGGCGCGGACTGGCCGCCGATCACATCATGGCTGGCCCTGAAGTAATTGCGATGGCTGAAAAGCTACTGAACCAGGGTATTCATGAATTTGACGCCTTGCATGTGGCCAGCGCCTTGGTGGGCCGGGCCGACATCTTTGTGACCACCGATGATCGCCTCCTCAGGCGCTTGCGGATATTGAAGGACATCAAGGCGATGTTCCCAGCCGATGCGCTGGCTTTAATGGAGAACTGGTATGAATAACGAGACAGAAATCCGGATGAAGGGCATGCAGGCGCTCATCGGCGCGCTGGGGTTGGTGGATGCCGAGCGCTTCATGGCCGCCGCCTCGCGCGACCGATTCAACTACACCGAATGGCGTCGTCTGGGTTTGCCAAGTCTGGGCTTGCGCGAACTGGCCGACGAAGCCAACCGCGTCAGTGCAGAGTGGGAGGCCAAATCGACGCAGCCCAAACCGTTCGCCTAACCGCCATGCCCGCTTTTATCGAAACCCAGTTCCCCATCGCCCGGCTGTCGGCCGAAGCCTACAAGGAGCGCAAGGCCGTTTCCGGACAAACTCTGACCGGACTTGGTAAATGGTGGGGCCGCAAGCCGCTGATCCTGGTGCGTGCGTCCATCCTCGGTATGCTGATGCCGGCCTCGGCCGATCCGAAAAGGGACAGGGAGATCTTCCTCAAGATCCTGACCATGGATGACGACGGCGCTTGGCAGCGTTGCAAGGGCGATATCCCGGCCGCCGCCTGGCGTGATGCGGCTCCGGCCGACCTCCGCGAGGAATACTTCGGCGCTCGCGGCTTCAAGCAGGGTGTCACCGAAGAGGAAAAAACCGAGGTCTGCCGCCAGATCTGGGCCGCACTGACCCCGGAAGGCCAGCAAAGGCTGGATAACCAGCGCCGCCGGCCCGTGCCCGACCGTGCCGAGTTCGACGCCCAGAGCTATGCCGAGCGCATCCGCCACTGCGAGCGACCGGAAAACGTCAAGGGGCCGACGGCCGACGCCTGGGGTGAGGTCAACGCACACCTGAATACCAGCGCCCGTTCACTGCCGGAACTGGTGGAACAGCTTGGAAAGCGCACGTTTGGTCACATCCCGCGCGTGGGGGACGCCTTCTGCGGCGGCGGATCGATTCCGTTCGAGGCGGCCCGCATAGGCTGCTCAGCCTTTGCCTCCGATCTCAACCCGGTAGCCGGGCTGCTGACCTGGGCGAGCCTCAATCTTCTGGGCGGCGGAGCCGAAGTGCAGGAAGAGGTAATACGGGCGCAGACTGAAGTACTGGCCGCTGCCGACAGGCAGATCACCGATTGGGGCATCGAACATAATAATAGAGGCGAACGGGCAGACGCTTACGTTTACTGTATCGAGGTAAAACCAGAGGGTTCCGACTACTACATACCGCTGGCGCCCAGTTGGGTTATCTCGGAAAAGTACCGAATTGTAGTCACATGGGAGAGAGTGCCGGGTTCAGAACGCCTGCGGCCGGCTGTTCTGGCTGTCAGTGATAACGTATTCAAACTCTACAAGGATAAGAAGGGCGCTACGGTTGGCGACAGTCGCGTCATCGATCCTTTTGATGCTAGCCGTTCTTGGTCGGTAGAGGCTCTGCGTGGTCCGGGGGGGCTACGCCGCTGGACACATGACGATGTGGTGCCCCATCCCGATGACGTGTTTCAGGAACGGCTTTACTGCATTCGCTGGATCGATGCCGACGGCAATCGTCGGTATGCCGCACCCGACGAGGAAGATCTGGCCCGTGAATCCAAGGTACTCGAGCTGCTTCGCGAGCATTTCGCCGAGTGGCAGCGCGATGGTTTCATTCCATGCAAGGCTATCCCCTTGAGTGGGGATAAAACCGAAGAGCCGATTCGCACCCGCGGCTGGACCCAGTGGCATCAGCTTTTTACTCCCCGCCAACTGCTAGTTCATGGGATTCTATCCGGGCTGGGGTGTGGGGAAAATTCGATCAGCAATTCAAAAACTGTGAGGCTATCCTGTTTGTTAGCCCTCGGTGTAACGGCAAACTGGGATTCAAAATTATGCAGGTGGGATCCTTGGCTAACAACGTCGGGAGGAATAGGAGCAGTCCATGATGTCTTTTATAACCAAGCGCTGAACCCTGTATACAATTTCCCGAGTCGTGGGCTTAATGCTCTGAAAAATTATTGGGCGCGAGAAAATCGAGTTAATAATTTGGTTGGCTCCTCAAAAGTTCTCGCTTCCGACGCCCGCGACCTTCGTGAATCCTGCGACCTTTGGATAACAGATCCCCCCTACGCGGATGCTGTCAACTACCACGAACTTGCTGATTTCTTCTTAGCTTGGTACGACAAACAACTTGCTAAAGCTTTCCCCGAATGGATTCCCGACGCCCGTAGCGAGCTAGCGGTGCGCGGCGACGGCGAGGACTTCCGCCGCTCCATGGTCGAGATTTACCGCAACCTGGCCCGTCACATGCCGGACAACGGTTTGCAGATGGTCATGTTCACACACAAGAATCCAGCGGTCTGGGCCGACCTCGGCATGATTCTCTGGGCCGCCGGACTCAAGGCCACCGCCGCCTGGACCATCAGCACCGAGACCGATGCCGTCGGTATCAAGAAGGGCGATTACGTGCAGGGCACCGTTTGCCTGGTGCTGCGCAAGCGGGTCGGCGATGAGCCGGGCTTCCTCGACGAGGTATATCCCTTGGTGGAGGATGAGGTGAAACGGCAGATCGCCTCCATGCAGGCGCTGGATGAGGGCGATGAACCCAACTTCAACGATGCCGATTATCAACTTGCCGCGTATGCCGCCGCGCTCAAGGTGCTGACCCAGTACGCCACCCTCGATGGCAAGGACGTGGAGCACGAGGTGTTCGCCGTGCGCGCCCGCAACCAGAAGAGCGACTTCCAGGTGGTCATCGAACGCGCCTTGGGCATTGCCTGCGACACGCTGATCCCGCGTGGCCTCGATGCCGGCTGGCGCGAACTGTCGCTGGTGGAGCGCTACTATCTGCGCGCCCTGGACATCGAGAGCCGGGGCGAACGGCGCAAGGGGATGTACGAGGAGCTGGCGCGCGGCTTCGGCGTGACCGACATCAAGCCGCTGCTCAAGAGTGACAAGGCCAACGGCGCCCGCATGTACACCGCTAGCGGCCTGGGTACGACCCAGTTGGCCCAGCCCGACGGGACCGTTGCCGCGCCCGCCGGTCTGCCCGGTCGACGCGGACGCGCCGCCGCCAGTGGCCCGCACCCCTTCGCGGCGACACCGCTGCGCCACCTGCTGTTCGCCATCCGCGAAACCGCTGCTGCCGATAACAGTCCGGAGCCGGGTCGCCAGTACCTGCGCGACACCTTCGGCCAGGGCTACTGGGGCAAGCGCGAGGGCTTCGTCCACCTGCTCGACTGGCTGGCCGCGATCGGCCGTGCGGAGGGTATGGGCGAATGGGAGGACGACTCCGAAGCGGCCCGCATATTGGCCGGCCGGCTGAGGAATGATCAGGCGTGATGAAACACTTCCATCAGTTCAAAAGGTAAACGCCATGACACAACTCACCCTTGAAATGCCCGAATCGGCTTTTGCCGCCCTGCATCAGGCGCCCAGCGAGTTTGCCCAGGAGATGCGGATCGCCGCTGCCGTCAAATGGTACGAGCTGGGCCGTTTCTCCCAGGGCCGCGCCGCTGAAATCGCGGGACTGACACGAGCCGGATTCATCGATGCGCTGTCGCGCTACCAGGTCAGTCCCTTCCAATACACGGAAGCAGACCTCGCCGAAGAACTCCACGATGCGGATTGACCGCATTGTCATCAACGCGTCGCCGCTGATTACCCTATTTCGCAGCGGCCAGGCCGATTTGTTGCCCCGTTTATTCACGCACATCGTTGTACCAGAGGCCGTATGGCAGGAAGTCGTCCTGGGTGGGCGGGAGGACGCCGCCGCATGCCAGCTGGCCCGGCAGCCCTGGCCACTGCGAATAGACGTGGTCCCATCGCCGCGAGTCGCGGAATGGGGTCTAGGCGCTGGCGAAACCAGTGTCCTGAGTCATGCGCTGGCCAATCCGGGGCTGCGTGCCGTGATAGACGATAGGGACGCCAGACGCTGCGCCAAGACACTCAACATTCCGATTTTTGGCACGGGCGGACTGCTGGTGCTTGCCAAGCGTCGAGGCTTGCTTTCTTCGGTGAACGAGGGACTTGCCAAACTGCGTGGAGCCGGTCTTTGGTTGTCCGACGATGTCGTCCGGTTGCTATTGATGCATGCCGGCGAGGCTGGGGATGCGGCAGACCTGCCGGCCATTTTGGACGAGGTCCCCAAACGCCCGCCACTGCCAGGCGACGAATAAGCGGTTGACCCAACCATGCTTAGCCGCCACTCCAGCCGTCGTAAGCGCCTTGACCAGTCTGTCCTGACGCAGCGCCTGGATGGCGCGGTGTCCTACGACCGCATCGCGGGCTATTTTCGTTCGAGCTTGTTCGAAGTCGCCGGGGAAGCCATCGCCAAGGTCAATGGTCCCGTCCGCATCGTCTGCAACTCCGATCTCGACCCGCAGGATTTGATCACGGCTGCCGCCGCACTGCGCCGCAGTTGGTGCGCCGGCAAGCCGGAACTGGCTCCGCCGGCCGCCCTTCCTCGCTACCGCGCTCTGTATGACGCCCTGACCCAAGGACGGATGGAAGTGCGGGTATTACCTGACTCGGCCTTTGGCCTGATACACGGCAAGGCCGGCGTCGTGCGCCGTGCCGATGGCTCGGCCAGCGCCTTTCTCGGTAGCGTCAACGAGAGCGCCTCCGCCTGGCGGGTGAATTATGAACTGCTGTGGGAAGATGACGACCCGTCCACGGTCGTCTGGGTGCAAGAAGAGTTCGACGCACTGTGGAACGACCCGCGTGCTGTGGATCTGGCTTGTTGCCCATTCATCGTTCAGGACGTTGAACGCATCCTGTTGCGTCGCGTCATCGAGCCGGCGGAGTTGCCAGCCATCGACGATCCCACCTCGGCTGCCGCCGCCGTCGCTGTGGAAACCCCTGTCTACCGGCGTGAACAGGGCTTGTGGCCGCATCAGAAGTATTTTGCCCAGCTGGCGCTGGAGCGACATCGTCTGGGTGGCGCCCGCCTGGTTCTGGCCGATCAGGTGGGGTTGGGCAAAACCATCCAGCTGGCGATGGCGGCGCTGTTAATGGCGCTAGACGACCCGGAGAGTGGACCAATTTTGGTCCTGGCGCCGAAGCCGTTGTTGCAGCAATGGCAGGATGAATTGATGGAGCTGCTGGCTTTGCCATCGGCTCGTTGGAACGGACGCGCTTGGGTAGATGAGAATGATCTGGAGTACCCCGGCGACGGTGTTCGGTCGTTGGGAAAATGTCCGCGCCGTATCGGGTTAGTGTCTCAAGGGTTGGTGGTTCGCGGCTTGCCGGAGGCGCTAAACCAACTGTTGGGCCGGCGCTATACCTGTGTGATCGTCGATGAGGCGCACCGTGCCCGTCGCCGCAAGGTGCCCAAAGTGGATGCCGGTCCGGATGAAATCGACGAGCGCGCCGAACCCAACAAACTGATGGCTTTCCTGCGGGAGTTGGGACCGCGTACCAAAAGCCTGCTGTTGGCCACCGCCACGCCGGTCCAGTTGCACCCGGTGGAAGCTTGGGATCTGCTGCATACACTGTCCTTTGGTAACGATGGTGTGCTGGGTGGGCGAACCTTGACCAGTCCCTGGTATCAGGCCAGTCATTGCCTTGAGATCGCCACGGGGGATGTCGCAGTTCCCGTCGATGACCTGCGCGATGGCTGGGATTATCTGCGCGACCCGTTGCCCTCACGCGCCGAGGATGCCGCTTTTGATCGCGTCCGCCGGGGCCTCGATGCCGCCGACGCTCAGTGGCAGTTCAAGCCGGAGACGCTTGACCGGCTATCGCCCGCCATCCAGCGCGTGCAGATCCAGAACAGGCTGCTCCCCCAATACGGCGAACGCTTCAATCCGCTATTGCGCTGCATTGTCCGTCGCACCCGGGCTTATCTGGAAGCTACCGTTAACCCCGCGACCGGGGAATACTTCCTGCCCAAGGTCACCGTGAAACTGTTCGGCGAGGATGACGAGGGCGCTCTGGTGCTGGGCAGTTATCTGCGCGATGCCTATGAGGAGGCGGAGAACTTTTCCCAATTGCTGCAGCAGCGGGTGAGAGGAGCGGGATTCTTCAAGACGCTGCTGTTGCGTCGCCTGGGCAGTTCGATGGAGGCCGGTCGCCGGACGATCGCGAAACTCCTGGGCGAAGAGCCGGACCTGCTCGATGACGAGGAAGAAGACGATGCCGAGGAGGAACTGATCGCCGCGCCGGGCCGGCCCGACTCAACCGTCAGCGATTTCAGGAATTTCACCCCGGCGGAATTGGCCTCTCTGGATCGATGCCTGAAATTGCTGCGCGAGGGCGACAACAATGATCCGAAACTGGATGCGGTCATTGGATATCTGCTCGGCACCCTGCCGGGCATTGACCGCCGGTGGCTGGATCTGGGGTGCATTCTGTTCTCGCAGTATTACGACACGGTGCGGTGGGTCGGCGACGAGCTGGCGAAACGCGAGGAATTCCGTGATCTGGATATTGGCCTGTACGCCGGCAGTAACCGCTCCGGCCTCTGGCGACAGGGCCGCTTCGAGCGCTGCGACCGAAACGACCTGAAGACCCGCGTGCGCGCCGGCGAATTGAAACTCCTGCTGGGTACCGATGCGGCTTCGGAGGGACTCAACTTGCAGCGGCTCGGTACCCTGATCAACATTGACCTGCCCTGGAACCCGACCCGCCTGGAACAGCGCAAGGGGCGCATCCAGCGCATCGGCCAGGCGCGCAGCGAAATCTGGATCGCCAATCTGCGCTATCGGGATTCCGTGGAGGACCGCGTCCATCAGGTGCTGGCCGATCGTCTGGAAGCGATCCACGGCCTGTTCGGCCAGATTCCCGACACCTTGGAGGATGTCTGGGTGCAGGTCGCGCTCCACGACAAACAGGCGGCTCATCAACTCATTGACCGTACCACGGCCACCCGCAATCCCTTCGATGCCAAATACAGCAAGGTCGAGGATGCGGATTGGGAAACGTGCGCCTCGGTGTTGAATGCGGTGAGCGTGAAGGAAATGCTGTCAGCGGGGTGGTGAATTCCCCTAACGCATAGTCTGAATTTTACCCCTTGGCGTCTTCCCACGTCCGGCCGTCGTGGGCTTCCACTAGGTCGCCGGCGGCCGTCATGCCGGAGCCCGGAAACAGTTCATCGAAGGCCGCTACCATTGCGGACTGTAGGGCCACTTTGCCGGCCTCTATGTCAGTTTCGGAGCATTCGAGGATGATTTCGTCGTGGACGTGATGGATAACCCGGCAATCCAGACCGGCCAGGGCCGCCGGCAGCTTGGCTAATGCCAGTAACAGGACTTCGGCGCCGCTACCTTGAACGGGCGTGTTCAGCGCGTTGGTTAGCTTCCAGCCGCCGGGCTCGTTGCCCATGTCCCGGATCAGTCCGGCGGCCGTGCGTACTGTCTTGTCGTATACGCCGCGTGCCTTGGTCTCCGCGTGCCAGCGATGAATGCCGGTGTAGTTTCGGAAAAAGGCGTTATGGGCATCCTGGGCCGCTTGCGGTGACATATCCACGCCGTAGGTTGCCTTCGCATAAGCACGGAGCCCGGCCGGTCCCATGCCGTAGATCAGGCCAAAGTTAATCGCCTTCGCCGCTTGCCGTTGGTCCTTGGTTACGTCGGCCAGCGGAATGCCGGCGGTAATGCTGGCGGTCAGTCGGTGCAGGTCCACGCCGTCCCGGTAGGCTTGCAACATGGTTTGATCGCCGGATATCAGGGCGGCTATCCGGAGTTCGATTTGCGAGTAGTCCGCCACGATGAAGCGGTACATTTCGTGTTTGGGACGGAATAACCGGCGGAAAGCCGCCAGCCGTGGTGGATTCTGTAAATTCGGCTTCGAACAGTTGAAGCGGCCGCCACGGGTACCGGCTATGTTGTAGCTGGCATGAATGCGGCCGGTGTCCGGGTGGATGTGTCCCGCGTACTTTTCGCCGTAGGTGCTTAACAGCTTCGCATGTTCCTTATATTGCCGCAGTTCCGGCGGTACGCCAGGCCAGCCCGCCAGCGCGTCGGCATCGGTGCCGAGCTTGCCGCTAGCGGTCCGTGGCCAGGTCGCCAGCAGGTCGGCCGGTGCGGATCGCGTCAACCATTCCGCCAGTTGGTCGGGACTGTCCGGATTGACTCCCGGCATAATGCGGTCGAGCCCATCGCGGGCCGTCATCGCCGCCGCTTTCCATTCGGCCATGAGCCGGCGGTGTCCTTCCCGGTCGAACGGTACGCCGTCGAGCATATGGCCGGCCACGGTCGGCAGGGCCGCCAGTTGCAGTCCGTAGGCTTTTGTTTGGCCAGTGTCCCGCAATCGGTCCCGGAGCGGGTGCGCCAGCCGGAAGGCCAGCACGGCATCGAGCGCAGCATAATGAACCTGGGCCGGTGTCAGGGGTCCCGGCGCTGTCCAGTCGGATCGCCGTACCGATTTGTCGATCGTCAGGCCAAGTACCCGGGCCGCCGTATCCGCCAGCGATGGATAACCGCCGCCAGGTTGCAGACCGTAGGCCGTCCGCGCCATCAACATCGAATCGTGTAGCGTTGTCAGCGGTTGCAACAATAGGCGCTGAAGAAAGCGCCATTCGAAGGTCGCGTTATGCGCCACGAACATTCCGCCGCAGTTCATCAACGGCCAAAGGGTTGCCGGTTCCACGCCGTCGAAGTCGAAAACATAGGCCGTCGATTCGTCGGCTACCTGAAGGCAGCGGGTCCGGTCGCGGAGCGGATCGAGCCCGCCGGTTTCGATATCCAGGCCAAGCAAAGGCCGGTCGGCTTCCAGCAGTCGGGTCACGGCATCCCGGGCGGTATTGGTATCGCGGATGTAATGGACTGTGTAGCCGAGCTTCGCCAGGATCGGCGCTGCCAAATCCTCATCAGTAATTAGGGCCTGTCCAACCAGTTCAAAGGCCAGCACGGGGGCATCATCTGCTGTGCTCGCCGCTTCTGCCGCTTTGCTGCTTTTCGGCAGGCCCTCGGTATCGAGTAGCACATTAGCAAGAGTAGCAGGCGCATTCGCTTTCGGAGGAGGATTTCCGGGTAGCAGAGTAGCGGAAGTAGCAAGGCCTTCCGGCAGCTGTTCTATGGCATGACCGGATGCAAGGAGGGATGTTAAGCGGCCGGCCGGTATATCTGCATCGAAGGATATCCGGCTACCGTCGACTAAGGTCAGTTCCTGGACATGGACTCGGTGGCAGCCAAGTTCTGGCAGTGGCGGAATTTGCAGGCGGAAGTGATCCAATAGATCAGGCCAGCTTGCTGGCGGATAGTCTGCCAGCTCGTCGAGCATGGCCAGCCGGTCGGCTTCGGTGTCACCGTGCCAGTCGCAGACCTCCATCGCGGCGGCTTTGAGTTCCGGCGTGAGGGCCGCGAATCCTGCTACTTTGCTACCCTGTTCCGGTGCGGTTTCAGCAGGTACCGTTGCTACTCCTGCTAACTCCGCTACTTTGCCTCTTTTCTCAGTTAAAACTGCGGCAGAGGTCGTTGCTACTTCTACTACTCTGCTACTTTTATCCGGTTGCAGTTCAGATAGCGGATCAGCGAAGGTAGCAGCCGGGTTAGTGGTAAAAACAGTATCAAGAGACAGGCCGTTGTTATTCATGCCGCCTCCCGTATCACCTTCCAGACTTCGCGGCGGTGTGCACCGTCGAGTTCCATTCCGCCGGGCACCGGCATCAGGTGATTGTGTTCGGCAAGGGTGCCGATGACCTTCGCGGCCGCCGCCTTGTTCCGAAGTGAGCCGGGGCCGTACTGGTAAATCCAGCGCGGATAGACGTACTCTCGGCCTTCTCGATCCAACCAGTCGAGTAGCTTCCGGGCTTCGGTCAGCGGCGCCGCGATTTCAGCGCCGTGGCGGATTCGCTGAAATTCGCCCATGTAGAATTCAATCAGCCGAGCCGCACCGTGCAGCCAGATCGTAGGAATTTCGGCCGCCTGGGGATCGTGGTAAAGCGTCAGGGTGCCGGCGATGCGCAGCAGGTTGTCGTGGGCTTTTGCCGCATAGGCGCGAACATCGACATAAGGTCCGGACGGTCCAGCGCCGAGCTTGATTTGATTCCAGAGCGCAAAGAAACGCGGCCGGGCATCGGTCGACAGCTCCAGCTTGCGCGGTTCCAGTTCCAGCGGCCGACCTTCCCGGGTTGTCAGCGGCATATCCAGGAGCGTATCAATCCGGCCGTGGTGCGCGGCTATGTCCGGATGTAGCAGCATGTCGGCGTCGGCTACCGGCTTCGGTTCGGTGATGTCCGGACGGATTAGCAGGCAGCGCGGGAGAAAACCTTGTTCGTAAAAAACCGCGTCGCTAAAAACCTTGGCCACGGTCGCCGGTTGGCTTGCCCAGTAGACCATCAGGCGCCGATTTCGCAGCACCGTTAAGCCTTGTTCGCCGGTGCCTCTCGCAATCTTGACTGTATCACCGTCCCAAAATTTCGACAGGCCGGAGAGTGTCTTAGCTGCGTTCTCAGCATTCATGGACCAGCCGCCCAGTATCCGACCGGCTTCGTCGGATACCGTCCCCACGGCTGGCCGTATGCCTTCGCGGAATTGCCGGGTCAAGCCCTCAAGGGTGACATCGTCGAGCAACAGCACGGGTTCCGGCGGTACGTCCGGGATCGGACCTTGAGCGGCTTCCAGTTCAGCCAGGGCCGCCTTGATATTAACCGCCGGCGCCTTTGCATCCCTGAGTGGCTTTTTCACGGCCGCTTTTGCTGCTTCCCGTTCTTCGCGGATGGCTTCGATGTTTTCCTTGTGGGCTTCGTGGCTGTCAATCCATTCCGCCTCTTTCCGGCGGTGCGGTGCGAAGGCCATCCGGTCGCAAGGTGTCTTGCCGGTGCCCGACTCGCTAAAAGACAACAGAAAAAGACTTAGCGGGACCGTCAGTGCGTTATTCACCCGAATGTCGGCTAGACCGTGCGCCGCCAGGTTGGCGGATGCCAGAAATGCCGTACCTGCCAGGGCTGGACTGCAGCCGACTTGAGCGCAGACCACGGCGGCGGCCTTGCCGAGATCGCCAAGCGCATCTATGGGGTAGGGCGCGGCCGGTTTCGGTTCGCGGTAAAGCGGTAACGGACCTTCGGCCGGTGCGGTGGTCAGTCGTTGCCGCAGGTTGTCGAGCCCATTGCGGGTGAGTATGTCATTCCAATCGTCGGCGCCGTCAGGTGGATAGATAGCCCGGCAGCCGAGCGCCTTACAGGCTTCCGCCGCTTCGCGTCCGGCGGTATCGGCATCGGCCGCCACGATAGCGCGGCCAGCGTCGAGGCTTGCCGCTACTCTTGCCAGATTGCCGGCCGAAAAAGCGCAGACCGTAGGCCGGCCAGTCGCCAGCCAGACCGCCAGAGCTTTCGCCGCGCCTTCAGTAATATAAAAGGCTTCGCCGGCTTGCGGCCGTTGCGGGATCGCCAGGAACAGGCCGGACGTTTCGCCACCAGCGATAAACCGCTTCGCGCCATCCGGTTGGATGGTTTGCAGATTGCGAAGGGTGCCGGCCGTGTCCGCCATCGGAATCAATAAAGCGCCGGCGGCGTCGGTCCGCAGCTTGCCGAATTGCAGCGCCGCGCCGGCTACCCCACGGGCGGACAGGTAGGCATGTTCGCCGGACAAAGTGGCGCCCGCTTGATAGGTTGCCAGAGCTAGCGCCGCCGCTTCATTACGGACGGCGGCCAGGTGTTCGGCCGTCGCCTTGCGGATCGCTTCGGCTTGTAGCGTCCAGGCTTCCGAGTCCTTGCCGGGAAAGTCAAAACAGACTACCCGGTAGTCCGCTTCGCCGGGCCGGTGACTACCGAATACCGCCACGGGGCCGGCCGGGTCGAGTCGGTAACTTCCGCATCCCGGCCGGCCTTTTTCGATATCGGTGCCAGTTTTGAATTTATGCCAGTCGGCATCGGCCAGCAGTTCGCCGGGATCGTTGCCGAGCGTGTCGGCAATGAGTTGCCGCAGTGCGGCCGGAGCATGTTCCGGCGCCGGGATCGTTACCCGGAGTTCGTCATTAGATAGAATAAACATCGTCGATACCTTGAAGCGTGAAGCAGCATCCCGGCGGATCAGGCCGGGACGCCGCCAGGTGGTTTAGAACGAAAGTTGATCGTCGAACGGCACGCCGGGATTTACCTGGGGTGCCGTTTGTACGTTCGGCGCCGGGACAGTCGGAGCTGTCGCCGCCATCGGTGCCGGTGCCGGAGTCACATAACCCGCCGGAGCCGGAGCGGCCGGCATAACCGGCGCCGGCGCCTGATAGGCCGGAGCCGCATAGGTCGCCGCCGGTTGATAAGTCCCGACTAGCGGCATCGGTGCGGCCGTTGCCGTTACGCCAGCAGGCGCCGCGCCGCCAGCAATGACCGCCTTCCTTACCCATTCCGGCAACATGGCAAATACCGCCGGATCGCGGCCGGGGCCATAGCAGAGCGGGACTACAGACGGTACCGAGATCGGCGTACCCGGGGCCACAGGTGCGGCCGTCGTGATGTTGCTGTAAATCCGTTCGCCGGACTGTGATTGACTGACTACCAGCATCGCCGGACGCCCTGCCAAGGTAGCTATATCCAGTTGGCCACTCAGCGGAGCGCCGAGCCAGCTTTGCAGGAACGGCCGGAGTGCCGATTTTTCCGCCAGCGTCTTGCCGAGTCGACGGCTGATTTGCATCGGCCGGCCATCACCGGCCAGTAGCGCCGGGATTTCGAACGTGAATAATAGTGTCGACTTCGGGCCGTACTGTCCGATCTGCATCCCAAGATCGCAGACGAACAGACAAACGGCCGCATGAATGCCGGCAGGTACCGGAGTAAAAGTTCCGCCAGTATCGGTTGTATCTATTACAAAAGACATTTGATTACCTCTTAAGGGTTGTTAGGGTTTAAGTAGGCCAGGGCTTCGTCGATAACTTCCGGCGGTATCTTCGCTAGCCGGCAGAGTTGCCGGAATCCCGGGCTTTCGATATTCCCGCCTTGTTCCAATAACATCGCCGCCAAATTAAGGCAGCGCCGATAATCGGATTCGGCGGGAGTGTTTACGGTGGTGGTATCGGACAACATGGCGGCTTATTCTTCCGCCAGGTCCGGACGGGCCGGTTTGTCGAGTAGTTGCCGGAATTCGGCCGCTATGGCGTCGACAGCCGGGACCATTTCCGCCAGCCTTATATTCGCGCTGGCGGTGTCTCCCGAAAGTGTGGCCATGTGAATATCAGCCGCCGCCGCGCCAATGACGGCGGCCGCCTGATAAACCCATTCGTCGAAATGGCAGCAGGGTGTGAAATCGGGAGCCATGATTATTTCGCCTCCCTTGATTCAAGCCAGGCCAAAGCGTCTGTGAGTCTTATGAAGGGCTTGGTGCCGATTCGTATCGTCGGCGGTCGCTCGGCTATAGGAATCTTGTAGAAAAGTGAGCGCGAGATGTTAAATACGTCCCGGCATGCTTGCGGGATAGTCAGGTTCGCCGGCAAGTTGGCCGGCGTCTGTTTTATCGGGTTCACGGCAAATCCTCGTGTTTTCGGTTGAAATAACCAGCCTAGACGGCTAGCTCCGAAGCACACGTTAAATCGCGGCGGATTTATGGAAGCTGCCCGCGAATATGGGCCGCCTTAAGCTGTTGTAAGCTTTGAGATACGCAAAAAAATACCGGCGTTTTGCCGGTATTCTTCGCCGCTATTGGGCCAGTGGTTCGTTTATGAGAGAGCCGGGTCCAGTTTCCCACTCACTGCGCCATTGGGCCAGTTCCGGTCGAGTTTTAAAACGTCGGTCAAGTTCCCTCAAGTCTATGTCGGGTTGGTGATGCATTAAACCTTTAGCTAAATCTATCGGATTCCACAGGTTCGGATTATTTCGGCCGAGTCCCGGGGTTTTTTTCTGAGCTGAAAGCATCCATTTGGCAGGGTCGGATAAGTATTTCTTCCAGTCTGCCGCACCCCACTTTAGATCGGAGAAAGCAGCGGCTATGTTCGCCGGCTTAATCAGTGGTGGGTGCTTACGAACCCCTTCGGCTACGAGCGCAGTGTCGGGGCAGTCCAACGGTTGGCTCGGCAGCCCGAGCTTTGACCACAAATCAACCAATGTTCCATCTACCAGAATGACTCGATCCCACAAGTCAGCGCCAGTAATGAACTCGATGAAGTCGTCAGGCTCGCAAGGAAGGGGCACCACCGGCTCGTCATAATTTCCATACTGTTCCGGCGGGAACCACGGACGTAAGACCTCTTGCATCTCCAGCGAAAACTCAGGGTGTCGAAACCCTGTTTTTGCAAAAATACCGTTAGTACGCAGTTCGTATGGCGGATAAATACCGTCGCCGTCCCACTGCCGATCGTCGACAATTGAAAGCAAGTCCTTGACCTCGTCGTAGCTAATGGGGCGCCTCACGTTTTTACTCTTCATGCCCTCTCTCTCTGGTGTGGGAATATCTCCGACTCCGAGACCACACCAGTGACTAATTCGTAATTGGGCGTTTTATCTCTGAGTGGCGTAACTGTTGAATCCGGACCGCCGAAGTTAGGCAGGTGAGTACGAATCGCATCGGCGACGGCGGACGGTTGCAGGTGGGCGTAGTGGCGGCTTGTCATGCGAGTATCCGCATGTCCGAGGGCGTCCGCAATCATCTGCAGCGGTACGCCGGCCGTTGCCAGCGCGGAGCCGTAGGTATGCCGGATATCGTGGAACGATATAGCCGGGATGATTCGCGCCGCCTTACAGGCTTCGACCATGCGCCGCGTTTGGTGGGATCGTCCCCACGGTTCGCCATCCGGCCGAGTTAGTATTAGTTCGACTCCGGATTTGCCAGCGGTCCATTGTTCAAACCATCGCCGCCCCTCGTCCGTTAGAGGAACATGGCGGGGTTTTCCTCCCTTGGGCGTCGAAACATAGACGGTACCGCTAGCAGGGTCGAAGTCGGACGTCTTCATGGCTATTAGCTCGCCATACCGGCAGCCGGTTTGAAGGCCAGCACGGACCACGGGCCGAAAATCATCGCCGCATGCATTCAATAGCCGGGCGGATTCATCGGCCAGCAGGTACCGGATCTTCGGAGCATCCGCACGTTTGAAGGGCGCGACACGCCGCCAGGCATCATCGGCCGCTACCCGGCCGGTGCGGAAAGCGTGATTAAGTGGCGCCTTGAGTGCGGTCAGAATGCGGTTAGCCGATGCTTTACGCTGGCGGACCGCTTCCGCGTCCTTCTTATCGAACGGGATCAAGTGGCCACCGCGTACCCGCTTTGGACCTTCGGCCAACTTGATAAGCCAGGCGCCGATATCCTTTGCCGTCAATTCCGCTACCAGCTTCTCACCCAGTGCCGGCAGGACGTGAGCCTTGTACAGGTGCTCGGTTCGGTCCTTAGAGCGCCCTTCCTTTGCATAGTGCTCTTTCAAATAGTCAGCCACGGCATCCGCCACGGTGTACTTCGCAGCCGGTTTGTCGTGCGTCTTACAATCTTCCGCGAAGGCCAGCGCGGCCGTGAAGGCTTCTTTGTAAGTCAGGATATCAGCGCCGTTCGCGTCGGCCGTATCGTCGGCCGTGCCGAGCGTCTTGAGCATGTACGGGCTTACCGTGTCGGTCCAGCCTACCGACTTGGCCGCTATCCGGCAAACCCATACGCCGCCGGTCGCGTTCTTGCGGTAGCCGATGAATACGCCGGGCGTGAGTTGCTTCCAGTAGGGCCGGCGGTCAGCCGGTGCCGGCAGCTTGAGCCGGCCTTCGCGGGTTTCGAGCTTCGGAGAGCGTGCCAGTCGTGCCATGAGTGCCTGCCTCGGGTCGGTATAAAATCGGTATAAAATGCCGGTGTAAATCCGTAAGGGCTAGGGTAGGCTGTAATGGCCTGTATATCAAGTAGTTCAATAGTTTACATAGACAGCGGTAAACCGTAAAAGACTAAATCTAGTCCCTCTCACGGCGGCAACAGGGGTTCGAACCCCCTTGGGGACGCCATAATTATCAAAGGGTTAAGTTAACTACGTAACCATCGTAGTTAATTTATGGTTAAGAACCGTTCCCGAAGATTCTGCCGACCTTGCCCTGTCGAGCTGCCGTTGTGGAGAACGTCCAAACGGATCGATGCCACTCTCCACCTTCCATGGTGAAGCTCTCAGCCATTTGCTACGACATCACTCAGCTAGATGTTGATGACGTCGTCAATGCCGCGAACCAATTCCTGATGGGCGGCAGTGGTGTCGATGGAGCCATCCACCGAGCAGCTGGCCCGGAGTTGCTTGCAGTGCTTCGATTGCTTGGCGGCTGAGCAATCGGGGATGCGAAAATGACGAAAGGCTACAACCTTCCAACGAAGTTCGTAATTCACACCGTGGGCCCACGATGGGCAGGCGGTGATAAAGGCGAGCCAGAGCTGCTCGCTTCATGCTACCGGCGCTCTATGAATTGGACGATGACTGCACCCAGTTGCCCGTGGATGAGCTGGTTGGGCAAGTGGAGGGTTCAGGCCCGCCGCGCCAGTCGGTTTACCCTTCGATGGTAAACTAGATATCGTTTGGCTGGGATGGGACAGGCCCTATGGCTTGGCACCCTTCAAGACGGGCTGAAATTCGGGGACCCCACAGGAATGAGACGATGAAAGAGGCGGACTATAATAATTACATCAAGGCGTTCACCCGTCTGTTTGAGGTCTTCGATGGGGCGGCGCCTTATCTGGATGTCAGCGAAGACTTCAAGTATTTCATCAATCGCAAACGTTCCTGGCTGGAACGGCTCAAGTCGCCTGAATTTCCCGTCGCCTTCCTCGGTGCCTTCTCCGCCGGCAAGAGCACCATCATTAATGCGGTCCTGGGGGACGACATCCTGCCGCAGGCGACCAAGTCGCTGACCGCCATCCCCACGCTGATCCGCAAGGGCAAATCCAACAAGGCGATCATTTCCTACCTGACCGAGGCCGAGCGGTCCGAGCTGAAGGAGCTTTACCTTGAAGAACTCTCCAAGGAACTGCGCACCAACCCCGAGACCTACCGGTCGCTGGGCAAGGCGGAGGTGTTGGCGCGCTTGGGCAGCGACATCGAACGTCAGCGGACTCAATACGGCTCCTTCAATAAGCAAAAGTTCTTTGACGAACTCAAGACCCTCATCGAAGGCTGGGACAAGCTGAGCGGGGCGACCAAGGAAATCACCTTGGACGAGCTGCCCGGCTATGTGACCGAGGATTATGCCGATGTGTTGTTCGTCAACCAGGCGGAAATCTACCTGACCGACGTCAATATTCCGGACAACGTGGTGCTGGTGGATCTGCCTGGGCTAGGCGTCGTCAATCCGCGTCACCGCAAAGTGACCAAGACCTATGTGGAAAATGACGCCAAGGCGTTCGTGATTGCGATGAAAGTCTTCCACCTGCTGGAAGGCGAGGAGATCGAACTGCTAGCGGAAATCCACAGCCAGCGTAAACGTGTGCTGCAGCGGGCCTTCTGGGTCATCAATCAGTGGGATGTGCTCAGCTCCAAGCAGAAGAAAGAGGAGCTGGCTAACTTCGAGCAGAAAATCGAACATTACGGCTTCCATATCACCAAGGACCGGGTGTTCAAGGTTTCGGCACTGAATTACCTGCTGCTGAAGCTGATTCAGGAAGGCCGGCTGGAGATGAGCCGCAGTGTCCGCGACCATGTTGATGCGCTGAAGAAGGCCATTGGCCGGATACCCGAGAAGAACGAGGCAACCCAGCAGATCAAGGCGCTGGAAGAAACCAAGAACTTTTCCAATTTCCGCACCAGTCTCTTCGAATATCTGGCCTACACCGCCAAGGCGGAGTTCCTTGAGGAAGCCCGGGGCGAATACCTCGATTTAGCCAAGCGGCTGCGCGAATGGCTGGAGCCGCTGTATCGGAATTATCAGGAGATCGATGACGACGGCATGAAGAGTACCTTCATCGCCAATCAGCTGTCGCGTCGTCAGGACGAGGCCCTGCGGCGCCTTCGCCTGACGGTGGAAGAACACATCAAGCTGTTGCGAACCGAGTTGCTGCCCGAGTTCATCTTCTGGCGCGAGGAGGATCAGGCCCATCTCAGCGAGCAGGTCAGCACCGCCATCGATACGCTGGATCGTAAGGCGCTGAAGAACGAACTGCTCAAGGGCCTCGACCTGAGTAGCGTGATCAGCCGTCTGCCGCACAAGATCGAGGAAAACCTCAATATTCAGCGCACCTTCCGCAGCCAGCTGCAACGCCTGCTCGATGAGCAGATGATCAAGCGGCACCTGGCCCAGCTGCTGCAAAGCCTCACCGCCACCGATGTGCTGCCGGAATCGGTGCTGGAGAGTCTCCATGATCGATTGAGCGGCCGGGACATGCTCAACCGTCTGAAGGGCATGTGCGATGTCTTCCTGTTCGAATATGGCGATGTCATCAACCAGTTTGGCCGCACGGTGATGGAGCAGGAGGCGGTTCAGGAGGTCCAGAGCACCGAGAGCATCATGAAGGCGGTGCAGGGAAATGCGGACGATGCCCTGAAAGTGGCTCGTAACATGAACCTGCTGGGACCCAAGGACAGCATTCAGCAAATGCGCAACCTGGGGCTGGATGCCCTGAGTCGTATCCACACCGCACTGATCGGAGCCCCGCCAACGATCGAAGCCACGCCTACCCGGGGCGATGCCATTGACCGAGCGCTGGATCATTACAAGACCGGTATTCTCGACTACGCCAAAAAGCAACAGCACCAGATCAACATGTTCGCCCGCCGTGGCATCAAGAATTACTTCGAGGAGCTCGAAGTCGAGTTGCTGAGTTACTTCGACTCCATCAAGGGGGAAATCGCGCAGATGATCATGCGCCAGCTGACCGCCGACCTCGACACCGAGCTCACCGCCGAGCTCGAAAAGCAACGCATCATCAAGGACACCTACCAGTTCATGACCAATGAAGTGGGGCTGGAGATGCGCCGGGCCGAAGGATAAATTCCTACGGTTGAATCAAGCCGTTACGAGTGAGCGGGCCAAAAGGCTCCCCTCAGCGCCGTCCAAGGGCATGATTGGATAATTTTTAAAGGTCCCCCCAAATTCAACAGCCCCCGGGATAAACGCCTTAGACGGGCCGCCCCGGATTCAGGCGGTGGCCTTTGCCACCGTATCACTCAACATTAGAAAAACTAAACCAACCCAATGACAGCCCTGATTTGCGGTTCCATGGCCTACGACACCATCATGGTGTTTCCCGACAAGTTCAAGCACCACATCCTGCCGGAGCAGGTGCATATCCTCAATGTCTCCTTTCTCGTACCCGAATTGCGGCGGGAATATGGCGGCTGTGCCGGCAACATTGCCTACAATCTCAAGCAGTTGGGCGCAGAGCCGTTGATCATGGCGACCGTCGGCAAGGACTTCACCCCCTACGCCCAATGGCTGGGCTACTGCAGCATCAACCAGGACCTGATCAAGGTGCTGGAAAACAGCTACACCGCACAGGCCTATATCACCACCGACCTGGACGACAACCAGATCACCGCCTTTCATCCCGGCGCCATGTCGTTCTCGCACGAAAACACCGTGCCACGGGATCGCGGAATCCGCCTGGGGCTGGTGTCACCGGATGGCAAGGACGGCATGGTTCAGCACGCCGCGCAGTTTGTTGAAGCCGGCATTCCGTTTATCTTCGATCCCGGCCAGGGCATGCCCATGTTCGATGGGGCCGAGTTGATGGACTTCGTCGAAAAAGCTACCTGGGTGACCCTCAATGACTATGAAGCCCAACTGATGCAGGAGCGTACCGGCCTAACGGCGGAAGCCTTGGCTCAGAAAGTCGAGGCGTTAATCGTCACGCGCGGTGCCAACGGTTCCCTGATCTATTCGGGTGGCGAGGTCATCGAAATTCCGCCCGCCAAACCGCATGCGACGCTGGACCCGACCGGGTGCGGCGATGCCTATCGGGCGGGGCTGGTCTATGGCTTGCTGGAAGGTCTGGATTGGGCAACCACCGGGCGCATTGCCTCGTTGATGGGTGCCGTCAAGGTCGAAATCCACGGCACCCAGAACCATGCATTCACGCTTACCGCATTCAAGGAGCGGTATCGGGATAATTTCGGTAGCGGCTTCTAAGCTGAAGTGGATAGTATCCTCTGTGCTAGAACCGGTTCATCAATCGATGAAAAAATAATTCGGCGGATTCAAATCTGAAGTGCAACACCTGAAACCGAGTAAGGTAAACAGATGAAGCACTCCTCCAAAACATACACTCAACTCCAGCCCGAAGAACGCGTGACGCTGGCTAGTCTCCATCAACAAGC
>JBILGM010000044.1:0-26185 GCA_044351045.1 Methylococcaceae bacterium
CCTGCTTTGTCTACGACCAAGTTGCACTGACCGACATGTTGCTCGCCGGGGGGGGTAATAAAGGCAGCCTGGTAGGTGGTCCATGTTCCCTTGGCATCCGCTTGGACACAGGCCGCGTTGGCTATCTCAGTGCCACCCAAAAGTGCCAGTGTCAAAAATAGAAGGGCTTTGCTTTTTTTCATGCTTTTCTGATGATTTGAATGTTTTTAGTCTTGATTGTCTCGTTCGTATGCTGATCGGCAAGTGTCAAAAAGCAATGCTCTCTGGTCTTGACCTTGGCAGCCTCTGAACGGCGACCCTTTGCGCTGTAAGCCGTTGGTTTTGCCATAGTCGGATTCCCTTGGGCATCATCGATAAAACTCGATAGCAAATGACAGCAAGCACGATCCGTGCCGAACTTTATTATCGAGGTAAATCAATGGCTTCCCGGTTCCTGCTCGCAGGATGGGGGAGGGGTGTGTGAAATGACACAGCCACTGTGTGAAATCGCGCAATGTTTGTGGGTAGCGAACGGATTGACCTATCTGCGACCGGAAAGCATTTGCAAGTTGGCGGTAAAGGGTCGCAGTGGTCCCTGTTTTGTCGATCGGCCGTGTCGGCCGGTTGCGGAGATTTCCAGCATGCGTTCAACGGGTGCTTCCCCCGGTATTGCTTGCGCAAGACCGTTGGGGACCTTGAGTGAGGGATGATCGAATGGAGCGCGTTCCCAGCGGACGCGTTCGTCGGTAAGTGTGAGCAAAAAGGCTTTGAGATCCTGCTTCTCCTGCCGGGTGAAATGCTGTGGAAACACAAAGGTGCCGAAGTGTTCGCGGTTCTCGACGTTGCCGCCGCGGTCATAAAACTCGATAACTTCCTCCAGGTTTTTCATGCTGCCGTTGTGCATGTAAGGCCCGGTTAGTTCGACGTTGCGGAGGGTCGGAATTTTGAAGGTGCCATTGATAGCAATTGGCAGCCGGCCCTGGTTGGGGGCGGCCAGTTCCGCACGCACGATCCCGGGTTTAGGTATTTTTGCCTGATCCGGACGGCCCAAGGCAAAGTGCTCGGCGGGTGTCATGAGTTCTTCCGCCTTGAAACCCATGCTGAAGCTCAATGAAAATGTGGCGGCAGCAATGGTGACGGGGTCGACCATGGCCGTATCGGGGTTTGCCAGTGTCGCGAGATATTGCTCGCTGAATGACAGGGGATTTCCCATCGGGTCGCGGCCGCCAAGGCCGGGATCAAAAGCGTTGGGTGTCACGCCGGTGTTGGCAAAGCCGACGTCGGAAAGTGGCGTGAATACCTTTTTGTGCACGGAATCGATGCTGAGCACTCGGCGCTCAACCCGTTTGGGCGGCTGGCCGGGTTGCAGTGGGGAATAAACCGCTGGGTGTTCGGCCAGCGAGAAACCCGGGCCATGATGGCAAAAGTCGCATTCGGCTTTGTTGAACAACACCATCCCGCGTTTCTGCTGTGCATTGAAACCGGCAGGAAAGCCTTCTGGATCGCGAGGGGCGTCAAAGGGTGTCTCGTCGGAGATCAGGGTGCTTTCATAGAGTTGTATGGCCAGGCCGAAAAAGAAGGCGAAATTCATCTCCATCATTGAGTAGGGTGGGGCATCCGCTTCGGGGCGGCCAAAAACGCCCTGACCGTCCCAGTAGCGTGGTGCAAAGCTCCTCCGTATCAGGTCCTGATAGCGGGTATTGAGACCCTGACCGGAGCTATCGCGGAGGGGTGACAATACACTGTCTTCGGCATGAATCAATTGGCGTGACAAGGGTTTGCTGCCCATCAGCTTGCGCGCCAAGTGAGGAAACGATCGGCCGGTGCAGGACATCTCCTTGTCATCGACCGGGGGGGAGACGGCCTGTGAGGCAAGTGAGGCGTTTTCCAGCAAAGGATGGGTTCTGATGACCCAACCGTTGCGGATTTCCCAGACGCCGGCCTCGGGGTTGCGGGGGCCGTAAACCGTCTCGCCGTTGAAGCGGTTATTGGCCCGTCCGTCCCAGAAATTTCGGTCATTGAAAGCCGCATTGATGACGGTCGGCGCGTGGCGATCCGAAACCTGGCGGGCATGGGTGGAAGCCAGGTGGAAGATGTTGTCCGGGAGTGGCGTGCAGGTATCCTCAAGTTCTGCGGACCCTTTGGCAACGGCCTGAAACAGGCGTTTCACCGAGCCGGCGGAAGACACCACGTCATCTGTACGGAACAGCACCCTGGATGATTTGTCTGCCGGGTTCTGCAGGCGAAACAGCGGAAAGTCCGCTGCATTCAGCTGATGATTGACGCCACCCGGTGCGCCCGAAGCCATTTTCTCGAAAGTCTGGCCCGAGGGGGCCGCGTGGCGGCTACCTGGGTCAAGCTGATTGCGGATGCGGCGATCGGCACCGGCATGAAAGTGGCAGGTCGCACAGGCGACGCCATCGCTGCCGACATTCATGTCCCAGAAGAGTGCCTTACCCAGCTGAATGGCGGCGGTGTGGTCAACCACGATAGGGGCAGGACCGTCGAGCAGTCCCGGTGTTGGCGGGACGGGGATGCCCTTGAGCGGCGGTGGGGTTTGGTCAAGTTGAAGCGCCAGTGCCGACCCCGCGCAGCTCAGAAGCAAGATCAGAAGCAGCGCGACGGGGCGCATGGGCTGGGTTACCTGGCCACCTTGATCGTCAGACGGGGAAACGCGAGGTGATGATATTGCTGGTTGCCGGCTCGACCGAAAAGACGGCGAGCGCCACAGGAGGCATAGCCTTGGGTGAGCTTGAGTCGGCCATGACCGGTTCCTCCGGGAATTATCTGGGGGCTTTAGTTGTGGGTCAGAATGCTGATACTGCCGGGCATCAGGCTTGGGAGGGGTCCTGTCCAGCCCAGAGTCTGCGGGTTCAAGTCGGGAATCGAGGATTCATTCTACGACGAGTTGCAATGCTGAGTTTCAGAAAAAGGAGGCGTCAAGGGAAGGTACTTCAGAAACCCTCATGTCGCTCTCACATTAAAAGGTCCGCTATCGACCGTGATCCCCGTGGAGCCATGAGTTGGGGGCAACTGATCACTCACGTATTGGGATAAGCGCCGCCCGGGTGCTTATCCCTATTAACCCGGCAAAACCGATGGCCCTGCAAAAAGCAGGGTTCAAGAGGGCCACTCGGCTGTGTTCCTGCGGATGCCACTCAAAGGTGTGCGGTCAATTTCACGAAGCTTCCCGCATGTCCTTTGACAAATCATTGATGGGCGGTGAAGGCTTCAACGGTATGCGGGTTTTGCGGGATGCCGAATCGTGAACCGCCTCTCCGCAGATGAGTGATCAGGTCCTGTTGACCAATGCCAAGAATCCTGGCGAGGGCGGGGAGGGTCCAGGCGGGGGCACCATCGGATAGACTGAATTGGTCGGCCGGAGGCAGGTTGCCTTGGCTGATCAAGGCGTAAATCTCCTGAATTTCCGGCGGGGTTGGTCGGAGTTCGTAGTCTGAAATCTTGGGTGCCCGCTCTTTCCTTTGGCAGCCGCAACTGGTCGATGAACCGTTACGCAAGGTGATCGCCGACACCAGTTTTTCATTGCCGCAATCACAGAGGCAGAGGTAGCGCACATCACCCCCCAAGCGTTTTGCTTCACTGGTGATGACCCAGTGTCCATAACGATGACCGGGTTGGATTTTGGTGCCTGATTTGGTCGCCATGATGATGTTCCTCGCGTTGATGAGAGTAGGGTGAGGATCGTGCCTGGCCCCCCAAATTCGTGGAGTGGGCCTTGGGGCAGACCTTCTTCGCTCAATCATTAAGCAAACTACGGGCCAACCTGTTTTTTTGCGCGCTATCTCCCTGATCGCACACGGCGAGAGGTGTCGATATTTTTGCCGCGTGCCGGGCGAGGTGGGGCAGGGGTGGGTGAAATGACACACTGCCCTCGGGCAATTGCCACAGTTAAGCAGGGGTGCTGCAGATGGGATTGAATCGCAGGGCCTGGGCATTCATGTTTATGGAATAACCCAGGCTTGCATCGGGCCGGTCAGGGCGGCATGCGGGGAGCTGCCCCCGGTGGCTTACCCCTGCTGATAGGCGGGTTCCAGCGTTTTTGGGTAGAAGGGCCAGCGACCGACATGGAGATATTTCCGCACCGGGGATTTGATGACGGACAGGCACAGGGCGATGGAGAACAGGCACCATACGGCCGCGTATTCGTTCGGGTCACGTGTGGTCAGAATCGACAGCAGCGGCCCCATCAGGATATGGAAGGCGACAAATCGCCAGGAGCCATAGATCACCGGCATGACGAAGGCGACGAGAATGTAGGTGATGCCGTGCAATCCATAGAGAAAGCCCGGAATGAGGGTGGTCAAGTCCATCATCAGACCATTCAGGGGCAACTGCCAGGCGATATGCCAGTCGCCCGAGATCGAACATGCCTCAGTGCCGCAGAAGGCCTCAATCCCGACCAGGCATTTGCCGGCCCAGGCGAAGGGATACATTTTGACCAGCATGGCGATGGCGCCGACACCGCAAAGGGTATAAACCGCCGTGCTGATCTTTTTCTTGACCTCTTCCGGGATGAAATACATCGCTACCATGTTCACGAAGAAGGGTTGGAAGGCGATATGGATGTAGCCAAAGAGCGTGAGTATCTGGTTTGGCGGCGAATCACACAGGTTAATGTAGACATAGGTGGCGGCCTGCAGGAGTTCCATACAGGCAAAGTAGGTCAGTGGTATCCATAGCTCCTTGGATTCACCCTTGTAGGCGACGTAGGCCGCCGTACCAAAGCCTATGGTGGCCAATACCGCCGATGCTTCTCCGCTCCAACACATGATGGTTCTCCTCTGAGGTTACTGTTTTCTAGTGATTATCAAGACTCAACGGTTTCTATTGACCGCACACTCACCCGATTAGCGGGCTGCCTCGCTGGCCATGGCTGCGGGATTTTAACAAGATGTTTGACCTTGGCTGTGTAGTTTTGGGGTGTGGGGCAAAACCGGCGGCTGCAACACGGTCATGTGGGCGACCCGAGAGGTTTTTCCAAGGGAGTCAGGTCTCACCTTGGCCTGGTCTCCCACGTTGATCAGCCTAGCCAATAATCGAGTGCTATCCCGGCAAAGATGACCGCTCCGAACCAGTGGTTATTAAGAAAGGCATGAAAGCAGGCGGGTTTTTCCCGATACCGGATCAGCCATTGTTGGTAGCCAAAGAGGCAGGCTCCACCCAGCCAGCCGACGTCATACCAGGGCCCCAGGGTTGCTTCGCGCCCTACGGCCAGCAGAATAGCCAGCATCACCAGTTGTAGCAGGCCGATGATCAGGCGGTCATGCCGGCCGAAGAGGATCGCGGTGGATTTGACACCAATCTTCAGGTCATCGTCCCGATCCACCATGGCATACATGGTGTCGTAAATCAGTGCCCAGAGCACGGTGGCGGCGTAGATTTCCCAGGCCATCCAGGGCACGGCGCCGGTCTCCGCGGCAAAGCTCATGGGGACGGCCCAGCCGAAAGCAATGCCCAGATAGGCCTGCGGCAGTTGAGTGTAGCGCTTGGTGTAGGGATAGGTACCGGCCAGTATGGCGCCAGGGATGGATAGGGCAATCGTCAGGGGATTCAACAGCAGTACCAGGGCAAAGGCGATCAGGCACAGGCCGACAAACAGCCACAACGCCTCACGCGGTGGTATCTCCCCTGCTGCAATCGGCCGCTGCCGGGTCCGTTCGACATGAGGATCGAAGTCGCGGTCCGCATAGTCGTTGATGACGCAGCCTGCCGCGCGCATCAGTATTGTCCCGAGGACCATGACGATGACCACCCGCGCCTGCGGATGACCCTCGCCGGCCATCCATAGGGCCCAGAGTCCGGGCCAGAGCAGGAGGAAAATGCCGATGGGTTTATCGAAACGCATCAGCCGCCAGTAGGCATTGAGTTTGCCGGGCGAGTGGTCAGGTTCCGGGTGGGGGGTCATGGATCGCTGTCTGGAAAAAGCGGTGGCAGAAAGAATTCGGCGACCAGCAACTTGTGCTTTGGCCCCAGGCTGTAAAGCGAGCGGCGACCCCAGACACTGACGAGTGGGGTTGCATCGGGAACCTGATCGGCAAAAAGCGCGGTTTGCCAATCGCCGGGTTTTACACGAGCCAGTTGCAACTGCAAGCGCCGCAGCCGCGGGTCGGCGAAGAGGATATGCCCGAGCGGACGAGTGCCCAGGTTCGCCAGTCGCCGATCCGCCCCGCGCAGGGTTTGCGCAGGGATGATGCTGCGGGCCACTACCAAGGGCTGCGAGCCATTCTGCAGCCCGACTTCCCTAACCATTGCCCGAATCCCCGGCCGCAATCCGAGTTGCCGCGATTCATCCATACTGGGCTTCTGCCAGGATTGCTGAAGCAGCACGACACGAAACCCGTCACCCGCCCGCCGGCGCAGTCGCTCTGTCAGCGAGCCCGGCTCAAACAGCCAGGATGCGGTGGTCGGAGCGATCCGGCTCCGTGGAACACTGCCATGACGAGCACGCTGCCAGCGGGGCGGATGAGTGAAAAGCTGGCTGCGAATGTTCAAGTGAGCGTCTCGAAATGGGGCGCATTCTAGCAAATGCGACATTGCTTCGGCTGTGTGCCGGATGGAGATTCGCCGTCAGCGCAATGGTATGCTTCGCACACTTTTGAGACAGCCCCGGGAGGCGTGAACGTCATGTTATTTCGACGCGGACGCGAGAGTGACAATGTGGAGGATCGGCGTGGGCAACGTTCCGGCGGCGGATTTTCCCCCTTCAGCGGCCAGGGGATCGGTATCGGTACCATCATGCTGGTGCTGGTGGGGATGTATTTCGGCATCGATCCCCGGGTAATCCTGACTTTGGTCAGCACCGGTTCGGCCATCCAGCAGCAGTATCAGACGTCTGCGCCCGCGCAGAAGCCCCCGGCGGACGATGCCCAGTCGCGCTTCGTTTCCATGGTGCTGGCCGATACCGAGGACACCTGGACCGCTCTGTTCCAGCGTCAGGGGCTTCGGTATCAGGACCCGAAACTGGTGTTGTTTGACGGCATGACGCCAACGCCCTGCGGGATGGGGCAGTCGGCCATGGGCCCGTTCTACTGTCCACCCGATCAAAAGGTTTACATCGATCTGCGCTTTTATGACGAGATGAAGCGCCGCTTTGGCGCACCTGGCGACTTTGCCCAAGCGTATGTGATTGCACATGAAATCGGGCACCACGTGCAGAATCTCCTCGGTGTTGCTGACAAGGTTTCGTCACTGCAAAGCCGAGTTGGCAAGGTTCAGGCCAATCAGTTGTCGGTGCGCATGGAACTGCAGGCGGACTGTTATGCCGGCGTGTGGGCCAACAATGCCCACCAGGCGCGTCAGATTCTTGAGCAGGGTGATATTGAGGAAGGCTTGCGGGCGGCCAGTGCCATTGGTGATGACGAAATGCAACGCCGCAGTCAGGGCTACGTGAGGCCTGATGCCTTTACCCATGGCTCTTCGGCGCAGCGTGTCGAGTGGTTCAAACGCGGATTGAGTACCGGCGACATGAAGGCCTGCGATACCTTCAGCGCGGAGCGCATCTGAATGGCCGGATGGCCCCGCTATTATGGGCGCCATTGGGTAATGAGCGGGGTCCGGGTACTGGTCTCGTAGGACGACCAAAGCGAGATGCTGAGCCAATGTAGCTGAATATCGGTCAACTTCATGGCCTTTCGAATCACTTCATCGGGGATTACGTCCGGCCAGTCGGTATGGATCAGCACGTCCCGGTGCATTTCAATCAAGCGCAGCATCATGCGGGATCCCATGAAGTCCATGACATGCAGGTGCTCATCCGAGGTTTTGTCGTCTGCGGGTTGATTTGCCGGTTCTTTGCCGCTATCCGGGTTCAGATAATCGCGATAACGTGACTGACGGTAGCGATATTCCTTGCGGGTGAAATCCAGCAGGGCGATTTCAGACGGGTCCAGGCCAGAGCGGCTATCAAAATCCTCTATCCATTTCTCAACCTGATCGAGTACCCGCGTTGTGACGTGTTCCCAGAGGGCGACCTCATGCCGCTTCAGGTCTTCTTCTTCAGCAAAATTCAGCCGTTTTATCAGGGGCTTGATGGTGTAGGAAAGCACAACGGTCATAAGGATGACCAGAAAGGCTGCCGCGATGGCGAGATCGCGTTGGGGCAATGCCGTTCCATCCGCGAGGGTGAGCGGGATGGTGAGGGCGGCCATGGCGGACACCGGGCCACGCACCCCAAACCACGAGACCAGCGCTGTTCCCTTCCATGGCAATTCTACGTGTGGTCGCAGTGCCAGAAGCACTGCCCGCAGGGCGAACAAGGTAATGAACCGCATGACGATCAGGGTGACGAGGATCCCGCTGGCCAAGAGGGGTAGTTGCATCCATTCGTCATCCGGCAGCCGGTGCATGATCATGGTCAGCTCGACACCCACCAGCAAGAAGGCTATCGACTGGAGGATGAAGGCGGAATGCTCCCAGATCGCCATGAAATGATGGCGTCCGGTAAAGGCGTTGAGTTGCTGTTGGGTGATGCCGATGGAGAGGGCGGCACAAACGATGGCCAGGATGCCGGATCCTTCAAAATAGTCAGCCAGGGTATAGACCACAAACGGTACGATCACCGTGAGGCAGTTCATGGCAAGATCATCCCGGGTGATGCGCAATGAGCGAGCCACCAGCCACCCTGCGGAAAGACCGATGCCGATGCCAATCAGGTTGGATTGGGTAAACATCAGCAGTATGTCGCTGCCAGAGAGTTGTCCCGCCAGCAACAGGCTGATGGACAGGTGCAGGGCTGTAAGCGCGCTGGCATCATTCAGCAGGGCCTCTCCTTCGATGATGCTCTTGATGTCCCGGGGCATCGGCACGGATCGTGTGACGCTAGTCAGGGCTACGGTGTCGGTGGGGGAGAGAACGGCGCCGATGGCAAAGGCCAGCGCCCAGGTCATTCCGGTCGCCCAGTGTCCGACGGCGCCGACGGCCAGTGTGGACGTAATGACCGGGATCACCGCCAGCAGAATGAGATTCAGGGCATTTTTTCGGAGCTCGCGGAAGGAGCTGGTAATGCCATCGCCAAATACCAGTGGGGCCACCAGAAACATCATGGCAAGACCGGGCGACACCGATTGTGAAGACCAGGGCGTCAGTCCAATCAGGGCACCGACCATGATCAAGGGCAGAATATTGCTCCACCCCTTGGCGCGGGTGACCACCGAGGTCAGTGTCGCAAAGAAAAGGAACAGGGCGAAATGAGGCAGTTGATTTTCCATGGGACGATTGCGGCAGGTGGGGTGAGTTAGGGGGTTGTCATTCCATCCAGTCAAAGCTTTTTGTCACGGCTTTTTTCCAGCCGGCAAAGAGGGTTTCTCGCTGGCTGCTTGGCATGACGGGCTGCCAGTCCTGGTTGGCTTGCCAAAGGCGTTTCAATTCGTTGATATCCTTCCAGAAGCCCACCGCCAGTCCGGCAGCATAGGCAGCGCCAAGCGCTGTAGTCTCGGTGATTGCAGGCCGGATCACCGGGATGCCGAGGAGGTCGGACTGGAACTGCATCAGGGTGTCATTGGCTACCATGCCGCCATCGACCTTGAGTCGGCTGAGGGCCTGGCCGGAATCCAATCGCATGGCATCCAGTATTTCACGGGTTTGATAGGCCGTGGCTTCAAGGGCCGCGCGGGCAAAATGGCCTTTGTTGACGTAACGGGTCAGCCCCACTATGGCGCCTCTGGCGTCCGATCGCCAATAGGGCGCGAACAGGCCGGAGAAAGCCGGCACGATGTAAATCCCGCCGTTGTCGGTCACGGTGGTGGCCAGGGTTTCCACTTCGGCCGCTTGTTGGATCATCCCCAGGTTGTCCCGTAGCCACTGGACCAGGGCGCCGGTAATGGCTACGGAGCCTTCCAGCGCATACACAGGCGGGGCATTTTCCAGACGATAAGCGACCGTGGTGAGCAGACCATGGGTGGACTCGACACGCTCCGGGCCGGTATTCAGTAGCATGAAACAGCCGGTGCCATAGGTGTTTTTGGTCTCGCCGGGCGCAAAACAGGTTTGCCCGAACAGCGCCGCCTGCTGGTCCCCCAGGTCGCCGGCCACTGGGACCCCAGCCAAAGGGCCAGAGGCCAGTCCATAGATTTCTGAAGACGACCGGATGCTGGGCAGCATGTCCCTCGGGATATTCATGAGGGCAAGCAGTTCCTCGTCCCACTCCAGGGTCGCGAGATTCATCAATAGGGTGCGCGAGGCATTGCTGGGGTCGGTGACGTGAACGCCGCCGGTCAGATTCCAGATCAGCCAGGTGTCGATGGTGCCGAACAACAGTTCGCCACGATGGGCGCGGTTGCGGGCCCCGGGGACATGATCCAGCAGCCATTGCAGCTTGGGTCCGGAAAAATAGGTGGCAATCGGCAAGCCGGTTTTGTCCCTGAGCCGGTCCTGGCCACCCTCCAGTGCCAGCTGTTTGCAGAGCGCGTCGGTGCGGGTGTCCTGCCAGACAATCGCGGGATAAATTGGCTGGCCGGTGAGTTTGTCCCAGACGACGACGGTCTCGCGCTGGTTGGTGATGCCGATGGCCGCAATCTCCGCCGCTTTGCAATGCGCAGCCGCCAGCACCTGGGAGATCAGACGCTGGGTGGTCTCCCAGATTTCCATCGCATCATGCTCTACCCAGCCCGGTCGCGGGTAATGCTGGCGGTGTTCGGCCTGGGCAGTGGCCAACGGCCGGTTAGCGCGATCAAACAGGATGCAGCGGGTGCTGGTGGTGCCCTGGTCTATGGCGAGGATGGCAGTCGACATGATGGGTTGCGGACGGTGAGAGGGGAATGGGAGAGAATACCGGAGCCATGATAGTGATGAAATCCAACACCCCGCGACCGCGGCCAATCGGTAGACGTGGGAAACCAGGGCTCCGCTTATGGCCGCTCCTGCTGGTCAGCCCGGTTCTCGGTGCCGCCGACACCGGGGGTGTCGAGGCGACGGCCCGAGGATCGCTTTATTACACTGACGATGTGGCGATTTTCTCGGCAAGCCGGCGGCTCTCGCTGAATGCCGACCCGACCCAGCCAGCGCTGGATGATCGGCTGATGGGGCAGGGTGCCGATGGCGTGTTCGAAACGGCGCTCAAGCTGTCCCGGCAGTTCAGCAGCCATTACGGCACGACCCGGCTGGATGTCACCGGTGATGGTTTCATCTTCATGACCCAAACCCGGTTTACCCACGGTACCTTGCGGGTAAAGGCGCGACATGAGTTTACCGAGGAGACCGCACTGAACTTTACCTATTACTTCAGTCCGGATCTTTACCTCGGAGAGAATCTGGTGCGACAGCCCATCCCTGTGCGGAACCTGGCGGAATCCGATATGGGACTTAACGCGCCTGAGGTAGTGACCAGCCATATCGTCTCGTTGCGTCTCGACCAGGCGCTGACCGACGATCTGGTTTTACAGGTGCTGGGTCGTTATGGTCTGCGTGATTACGATCCGGCATTCGCCGAGCGTGATCTCTATCTGTGGACACTCGGGCCGCATCTGGAATGGGCCATGACGCCCGAACTGAAATGGCTGGTCGGTTATCACTTCGAGCGGGGGCTGGCGGATGGCCGTTACCAGCCTTGGCTGGCCGATGATGTGTCGTACGACAATAATTTCGTCTCCACCGAGCTGGAATATGAATTCATCGAAAGCTACCAGTTGTCCCTGGGCCTGCATTACGAGGTCAATGACTGGTTGAGCCAGCAGGAGGCGGATGAACGTTATGGCACCTACGAAAATGTTTACCAGGGTGAGGTGCTGGTGCGACATAACCTGAATGATGCCACTCGACTCTACGGTGGCGTTCAGTATTCGTACCGGACGGTGAATACCGACTCCTCCGATATTGCCAATGTGAATGTCTCGATGGGTGTGGAGGTGAAGTTTTGACCTGCAATCCCATGCTGGCTGTTACCGCAAACAAACGCGACGCTGGTCGAGTAACCCGCTAGAATTCCACGCTTTCAGGGGCAGCCGGGCTACCCCAAGATTCATCCGCACTTTGATCTTCCGTGAACGTCACCACCCACGAACAGCTCCCTCTCAAGGATTTCACTGAGAAGGCATACCTGGACTACTCCATGTACGTCATTCTCGACCGCGCCCTGCCGCATATCGCCGATGGTCTGAAGCCGGTCCAGCGCCGCATCGTCTATGCGATGTCGGAACTGGGGCTGGGGCCTAATTCCAAGTACAAGAAATCGGCGCGGACGGTGGGTGACGTGCTGGGCATGTATCACCCGCATGGCGATCAGGCCTGCTATGAGGCCATGGTGCTGATGGCGCAGCCGTTTTCCTACCGCTATCCGCTGATCGACGGACAGGGCAACTGGGGATCGCCAGACGATCCCAAATCCTTCGCCGCCATGCGCTATACCGAATCACGCCTGATGCCCTATGCCCAGGCTTTGTTGTCGGAGCTGGCCCAGGGCACGGTGGAGTGGGTGCCGAATTATGATGGGACCAAGGATGAGCCGCGCCTGCTGCCGGCGCGTCTACCCAATGTATTGCTGAATGGATCGACCGGCATCGCTGTGGGCATGTCGACGGACATCCCGCCACACAACTTGCGGGAGGTTGTAGATGCCTGCGTCCATCTGCTGGACCATCCGCACGCCACATTGGAGGAGCTGTTTGAATTCGTCCGCGGGCCGGATTTCACCACCGAGGCCGAAATCATTACACCGCGTGATGAAATCCTCCGTATGTATCGGACGGGTAATGGCTCGGTTCGGCTGCGTGCCCGCTGGGAAGTCGAGGATGGCAATGTCGTCATTACGGCGTTGCCGCACCAGGTCTCGGGGGATGCCATTCTGCAGAACATTGCCGCCCAGATGCAGGCCAAGAAACTGCCGCTGGTGGAGGATCTGCGGGACGAGTCCGATCACGAAAATCCCTGTCGTCTGGTGATCATGCCCAAGGGGCGCCGTTGTGATGCCGAACAGCTGATGTCGCACCTGTTCGCGACAACCGATCTGGAAAAGAGTTACCGCATCAACCTCAACATGATTGGTCTGAGCGGCAAGCCCCAGGTCAAGAATCTTCGCGACATTCTGGTGGAGTGGCTTAGCTACCGGACCGAAACCGTGCGTCGGCGGTTGCAGTACCGCCTGGACAAGGTCATCGCCCGCTTGCACATCCTCGATGGCCTGTTGATCGCCTTCCTCAATATCGACGAGGTGATTGCCATCATCCGCAGCGAGGACGAGCCCAAGCCGGTGTTGATGGAGCGTTTTGGTATTACCGATATTCAGGCTGAGGCCATTCTCGAACTGAAACTGCGGCATCTCGCCAAACTGGAGGAAATGAAGATCCGTGGCGAGCAGGCCGAACTGGCGGCAGAGCGTGAAAAGCTGGAAGGGCTGCTCGCGTCGCCCAAAAAACTGAGTGCGCTGATCAAGCAGGAATTGAAGCAGGATGCCGAACGCTACGGTGACCCGCGACGTTCGCCCATCGTGGCGCGACAGGCCGCTCAGGTGCTGGATGTGACGGCGGTGATTGGCAGCGACCCGGTGACGATCATCCTGTCCGACAAAGGCTGGGTGCGGGCAGCCAAGGGTCATGAGATCGATCCTGTCAGCCTGACCTATCGTTCCGGTGATGGTTTCCTTGATGCCGTGGCCGGGCGCAGCAACCAACCGGCCTATTTTCTGGATTCAACCGGCCGCAGTTATGCCGTGCCCGCTCACGAGCTACCCTCGGCCCGCACTCAGGGCGAGCCGCTGACCGGGCGGCTGAATCCGCCAGCGGGTGCGACGTTCACTTCGGTTGTGGCTGGGGCGGATGAGGACTGGTACCTGCTCGCCAGCAGTGGCGGTTATGGGTTCGTCACGCAGCTCAAGGAGTTCTTCACCAAGAACCGGACGGGCAAGGCGCTGTTGACCGTGCCGGCTCATGCTGCCGTCATGCCACCCTGTCGCATTCTGTCGGCGGAGACGGATGCGGTCGCGGTGGTCACTCTGCAAGGGCGCTTGCTGGTGTTCCCCGCGGCGGACATTCCGGTGTTGAACAAGGGCAAAGGCAACAAGCTGATCCAGATACCGACCGAGGAACTGGCCAGTGGCACTGATCGCCTGGTGGCGGTCGTGGGTCTGCCGCCGGGTGCCTCGCTGAAGCTTCATTGTGCCAAGCGTTACCTGACGATCACCGCCAGTGATCTGGCGGCCTACCAGGGCGCTCGGGCCCGCCGGGGCAATCATCTACCGCGCGGTTTCCAGCGGGTTGAAAAGGTGGAAGTGGTGTGAGCGAAAAATCAGCCGCCTCTGTCTTGACGGGTCATGCCATGGACTCTTTCGATCTGCATCTGAACACCAACGGCTTGAACTGTCCGTTGCCCTTGCTGCGCCTGAAAAAGGCCTTGCAAACGCTGGAGCCGGGGCAGGTCGTGCAGGTCTCGGCCACTGACCCCGCCTCGGTGCTGGATTTTGGCGTCTTCGTTGAACAGACCGGTCACCGGCTTCTACAGCAATGGCAGGAGGATGAAGCGTTTCTTTACCTGATTCGCAAGGGGTGAGCCCGCTACCGGGCCTGTGGATTGGAAGCGGGAGTGGGTTAAATCTTCGGGCTTCAGGATGGATTGGGTGGCGGTCTGGATGTCCTCCTCGCAGAAGACATTAGCGCCTCCGGCCAGCGCATCGGAGGGTGCCAGATGCGGGTAGCCGGCTTGCAGGGTCGTTATCTCTGGAAGTAATTTCTCGGTCAACCCGAAACAGCCTTACGGCGCTCCAAGACGCTCCAGTACTGTCTGCGTGGATTGCATTACATGCCTTGCGATGAGCGTGATGAATACGGTCTTGTCCGCTTCCAGGTTGGCTTTTTCCAGGGCGTCGTAATAGGCGCGGCGGCTGTCGATGTCGCCGGGTATGTTGGCGATGGCATAGCCATTGGCCATCAGGATCAGGTTCATGACCAAACGCGCGGTGCGGCCGTTGCCGTCGATAAAAGGATGGATTGTCACCAGCCGTTCATGCGCCTCGGCGGCGCGCACTACCGGGTGCAACTGCACCGATTCGCCGGTCAGCCACAGACCATAGTCCGCCATCAACTTGGCTACAGCCCATGGCTGTGGTGCGAGATGACGGCTGCCGGTAATCATTACCGGCAAGCTACGATAGCGTCCCGCGCCCTCCCGGTCGATGCCGCGCAGCACCCACGCATGGAGATTGCGCACCTCGCGCTCATCCAGTGTCCCGTCGCTGGCCGTCAGTTCGCGGACATGCAGGATGGCCTCGTAGTGTTTGATGGCCTCCAGATGCTCGCGCATCGACTTTCCGCCCACAGTTAATCCTTTGTTGACTACCAGGTCTGTCTCGCGCAGGGTCAGGGTGTTACCTTCGATGCGGTTGCTCTCATAGGTATATTCGATGTCAAGTGCCTACTGAAGCGGCTCGCTGGTCAGGGGGCGGGCGGCGTCGAGTCGTGTTTTCTGTTGGTCGATTTGCGTAAGAAGAAAATCGAGTTCACTCATGTTGCGGGTCTCCTTTATGAGTGGCAGCCGCCAATGGCCGGTGAGTGGCTGTTGCATCAGGCCGCCTTTTTTAGACTTAAGCCCAGCGTAGGACTGGTCGGGCAGGGCGGTATGGCCGGACAGCCAGCGCGTCATTTCTATTACCCTTGTCCTTTTCCTTTCAGTTGCTCGTCGGTCTTGCAGACCGCCAACCTTTTGGCCTCGCGGCGGGCGGCGGGCGGTGGTCTAGCTCGAATGGCACCTCGAAGATTGTAGAAGCTTTACCATTACTCAAAGACTGAAAATCTTGTTGATCTGCTCATTGGTCCATCTTCTTAAGGAGTGGAGCCATCGGCAAACCCTGTGCGGTTTAGAGGAGGGCAGAGCGGCCACTCAAATCGACGTGACTGTCTGCCGGTCTCTGAAACCTTGGAGGTTCCAGGGTGTGCGGGACCGTGTCGTCGTGCCGGGCTTCACTTAGCGGTCGCTTTCTTCAAGGGGAGTTGGGGCTTCACCCACATCAGAAGCGGCAGGGTTTTGCGGTCAAAGCAAGTGCCCAAAGCCACGCAAACTTCACCGTTGCGGATACAATGCCTTACGTTCGCCTGTCGAGTACCGAATTCCCCAACCTACCGCGTGATTCCCATGAAGCGATTTTTTTTACCCACGCTTACGCTCAGCACTCTCTGGTCCGGCTGCGATGTGATGCCAACGATTCAGGGGTTACCTGACTGGTCACCGACGTCGGCATCCTCAACGCCAAACGAGTCGGCCAAATGTGCCGATCAACTGCGCGGGCTCAATACATCGCAGGCCACCCGGATGGGCGGGGCCAAGCCTTCGGTCGATTTGTTGTATTGGTGTACCAAGGCGGCCGAACAAGGGGATGCCAAGTCGCAGTTTGCGTTGGCGGGGCTTTATGAGCGCGGCATCGGCGTGCCGGCCAATCGGCAGGAGGCGGTGCGCTGGTACAAGGCCTCGGCTAACAAGGGCTATGCCGAAGCTCAGTTCAAGGTCGGTCAGATCTATGGACGGGGTGAGGGTGTGCCGCAGGACAAGAGCGAGGCGAGCCGTTGGTATATCAAAGCGGCGGAGCAGGGGCATCCCGAAGCGCAGTACTACATGGGTTACCGCTATGAACACGGTAAGGGAGTTACCCAGAACTACCCTGATGCGGTGCGCTGGTACACCAAAGCCGCGGAGCAGGGTAATGTCTCCGCTTTGAATGGCCTGGGCAGTCTTTATCTGGCCGGCCATGGCGTGCCGCAGAGCCAGATCGACGCTTATAAGTGGTTCAACCTGGCGGCGGCTTCGGGCAAGCCGGAATTCATTGCCGAGCGTGACAAACTTGGCGCGAAGCTGACCGCGGCCCAGCTGGCTGATGGGCAAAAACTGGCGAGTGACTGGGCCAGGTTGCACACCACGGGCAAGGCCGGTAATCGCTGAGTCAGTGCAGGCTTGGCGGCTCTTCCTGGGCTATAAATAAGGGGTGTTGCCCTTCGTCAGGCGCTGAGTCCTAGAATGCCGAGCACACGACTGAGGTCGCGCTCATCGAGGATCACATCGGCACGTTCCCGCACAATGGGTTTGGCATCAAAAGCAATCGAGAGCCCCGCCGTCTCCATCATCTTCAGATCATTTGCCCCATCACCAATGGCTACCGTCTGAGAGATCGGGGTTTGTGTGGTCTCAGCCCATTCGATCAAAGCCTGCGCCTTGGCGGCGGCATCGATCACCTTGCCGAGTACACGGCCCGTCAGTAGGCCATTCGCTACTTCAAGGCGATTGGCGCGCCAGAAGTCCAGTTTCAAGCGCTCGGCCAGCGGGTCGAGGATTTCGTGAAATCCGCCTGATACAACCCCGACATGACCCCCGGCGGCTTTAACGCCAGCGATCAGTTGCGGGACGCCCAGGGTCACCGTGACTTCCCGACGAATATCATCAAATAGGGAATCCGGAAGACCCGCCAAAGTGGCCACTCGCTCCCTAAGGCTTTGCTCGAAGTCCAATTCACCGCGCATGGCGCGCTCGGTAATCGCCGCAACCTGTTCCAGCGAGCCCGCATGGGCGGCCAACAATTCGATGACTTCGTTTTCGATCAGTGTGGAATCGACGTCGAGGACGATGAGGTAGGGTCTGGTCATGGTGAGGAGTGTTTTGTTCTGGGGTGGCATCGTAATGTGTTTCATGGCATTAGATGTTAAAGTCATCTAGCCAGATAGCCCTTGCAAAATCATGAATGTAATCATTCATAACTGCAACAATTAGTCGCCAGCACTCCGGGTCAGCGCGGTTCCACACCCTTAGCCTCGGAACCGCGGTCTGAGACAACCATCCCTGATGTTCGGCAGTGGCGGCTTTTTTTCAGTAGCGTTTCCTTTGGTAGGGACCTCTGAATGATTCAAATTCAAGGAATCCGGCTTTATAAGGATCAATGGGTTACGCCGTTTTGTCATGCCAGTTGCTCTGAGGAAATAAACCTTGAAAATAAATTATTTGATTCAATTTTGTTCTGTAAGAATGGCTAAAATAATGGGCATTACCGCTCCGACCATCCATGCAAAGCCAGTCAAGCAGCCACCCAATAGTCTTTTTTTGGCCATAGTCATTATCAGTCTTCTGCGCATGGCTGGCTTAGAAGTAGCGGCTTCTGAGATTAATCCGGGACCAACGACACTTCTAGTGGCGGCATCGGTCGGACCGTTGGAGTACCTATCTGGTTCGGAAGTAATTCTAAAAAATGCACGAGGGCAGGTGATTGGTAGGGCTGTTACCAATATTCGTGGCGTAGCTCTCTTTTCTCTATCAAATGAAGCTCTTAAAGAGTTGCCCTTCAACCTAAAGACGAATGGTGGGAAAATAATTTCTCAAAATTATAAGAAGGTAAATGGGCCACGCCTCAAAGGCTATCTTGGAGGAGAGGTGGAGTATCTTGTGCCGGGCCAAACAAACTTGTCCTATCTTGATCTCATTTCCACTACAGCACTAAAAGTAAAAAGCAGAAAAACTCCTTACAAGGAAGCGGTCAATAAAGTAAGGAATGCGCTTGGTATAGGTGCTCGCGCACCTGAAAATGTACTGAGGTATGGAAACAACCATGTCGAGTGGATACGCCTTCGTAATCACATTAACAGAAGCAATGGTTATAACAGTTACATCAACACTCTTGTTGAAAGGATAAGCTCTGGTCAGAAGATAACTAATCTAAAGCCACGTCATTCATTGCATCCAAATGCAATGATGAAGATCAATTTGGCCCACGAAGTAAAACCCACATCATTTTCTAATGGATCTGACGGTACAACTGCCCAAATATCCTCAGAATCAAACACCGCCTACACACCATGTAGCGCTTCAGTTGGAAACTCCAGTTCGAATGGTGGGGCAAGCACGGAAACGATTTTGGCTGTGGGAATCGCTTCAACTAAGGCTTTAATGAGTGTAGCTGGTTTTAAGAAAGCGTCTGGTGTTGCAACTGCGGCTGGAATGCTGCTTACTGGAGGAGCTTCGGGTTCATCAGCAACAACCGAGGCTATCGAGGCGGTTCAAGAACAGTTGGTATGCATTAGTCAGCAGCTCAGTTATTTGAGCCAACAAATCGGTGAGCTTCAGCTAACTACGGATGTAAATACAGCATCGAGTTGCACAGCGGCGGTCACGCAGCAATATTATTTATATCAGTCTTATGTTGAGGGGGCGGAGCCACAAGCGGATGGCAGCCCATCACAATACCCCCTTGATTCATCTAACTCCAGTTTTGTTAACACATTAGATGGTTGGGGGCCTAAGAACGGAACTGCATCGCTAACCAACTGTGGTCAGAGTATTAATCAGTCGCTCTTTGGTACTAGCGGTGGTCAGGGATCTTCTTGGCGACAGCTTAATAAGAACTATCAGAGTGCCTTAAATGGTATTCCCAGGTGCAAACACAGGAGCTTCAACAGTTTTTGGCATGGTGGAGTATGATGCTTTACGATACCTTTGTCCTGACAAATGAGTATTATAACTATTATCAGCAATTCCAGGCCGCCGAAATTGCGGCTGGGAGCTATGAAGGTTCGACAACAATTTGCGATGCGGGCTCTACCAGTTTGACGCCAACCTTTTGTGTTTGGCAAAACAATATTTCAAAAGCCTATCCGGGCGATCTATACAGTGATGAAGCAGGTATACCAACTACAGGGCTTGGTGTGATCGCCTTTCCGGGGGCAACACAAATGCCTGTTCAATTCAAGGATCCCTTTACTGGTAAGAAAAAGACAATATGGTACGATCTTAGTACAAGGTATTTTCTTGATAATTTTCAGGCTGATATTTTTAAAGAACTTAATATCCCGACTTATCCCTACGATGATATTGCAACCGAATATATGGAATCCAAGGGATTAAATCCTCTTGGGCTTGATTCGGCTGTTGAGTACTTTTCGAACCCGCAGGCAGCTCATTCTGGTGCTAATAAGTCGCAAGTGGATGTGCTGAACCAACCTGGCCCATCGGGTCCATGGGCACCTAATTCCGCGTCAACGAGTGCTCGACAGTTCTTTGTTTATCAGATAAACAAATCTCCAGCGAGCCCATGGAAAAAGTTTAATGATGAAACATGGGGTTTGGCATTTTATACTAGAGATAATGTCTCCATATCCTATTATTTTGATGAGGGACTTGAGACCTTGCAATTTAATAGTTCTATTGGTAGCAAAACTGAAAGCTGGCTTTGTCCGGCTTATTCTGAGACGCCAACATGTGAATATGAGCCAATCTATTATTTCGGAATTCTTCAGAAGCGAAATTGGTGGGCTGGGGCAAAAGATGCAACGACCTACAGTCCACCGGCACCCCCCACGCCAACCCTTTAGGGAGCCTAGTTTGCATGATCGATCTTTCAATATTTTACTTGATCGATAACGCGAATCAATGAAGAAGCTTCTGTTTGGGATATTTATTGTGTTCAATATTTTATGAGCTATTCCCATGAGAATAAACAATACTAGTGTAATGTTTCGGAGATTTTTCTCAATCCTTTATAGCCTTGGGGTACTTGGTGCTGTTTCGACTACAATATCGGGTTATGCGGCAGCAAAATCGACCCCCAACATCCTCTTCATCATCATGGACGATGTCGGTATCGATCAGATGACTTCGTTTGGTTACGGTGGAACGACGCCTGCCGCCATGCCAAACATCGATACCTTGGCCAATAATGGCATCCGCTTTCGGAACAATTGGTCGATGCCAGCGTGCTCTCCGAGTCGTGCGGTGTTTTTTGAAGGTCGATTCCCCATGCGGAGTCATGTCACGGGCGCTTTGGGGCCAAGTGACCTGGCGAACTCCATGGTTTCGCCGTTCGACTATACGGCACCCAAGATCCTCAAGGAAAAAAACTATACCAGTGGCCTGTTTGGCAAGTTTCATTTAGGGCTTCAAGGCAATAATCCCTTCGGTTATTCCCTGGTCCGGTCGCTGGGGTGGGACTATTACTATGGATGGCTGGATTCGACGGGGGATCCGTCCTCCATCGACACTACAGCAGGGGGGGTCGGCGGACCTTCTCCCGGCAATGGCAAGACTTATTCGTGTGGTTTTATCCCGGGCTCGCAGTTTGGGGGGGCGGATACTGGGGCCTGCTATCAGGCCGATGGCAGTTGTCAAAACCTGACAACGACCGATGCGAAAAATCCACCCGGCCGCCAATGTGTTGTGAGTGGTGGCATTCTTAACCCGGGCGTATCGTGTGTTGCGGCCGGAATGCCCATGCCGTCCAACATCAGTGCGGGATTCCAGAACTACAACGCGCATTATGTCTCGCCACTGGATATCAGTGACAACACCGGTAAAACGCAGCAGCTGCCACCTACCGACAAACGTGCACGGACGTTCAGAGGCATTGCTCCGGTTGATCGTGCAATTGATTGGATCAAGTCGCGGCCCACAAATCAGCCTTGGATGGCCACGGTCGCCTTTGCTACTGATCACACGCCGTTGCAACCGCCCCCCCTCCATCTGCTTCCGGCGGATTCGGACGATTCATCCGGCTATGACTGTAATGACAGTGCCAACTGGCCGGTACTCAGTAATCAGATGATCGAGGCGATGGACAAGGAAATTGGTCGCTTGTTGGTATCGACCGGTTTGGCCAGCGTCAAGCCTGACGGGACCCTGCTGTATGACCCCAAAGCGACGAACACCATGATCGTTCTCGTGGGCGACAACGGAACTCTGGGTAATGTCGTCAAGGCGCCGTTTGATCCGACTCGTGCCAAAGGTACTTCATACCAAACGGGTGTTTGGGTGCCTTTGTCTGTCAGCGGCCCGCTGGTGGTAAAACCGAATCGCGATGTCAATCATATGACCAACATCGCAGATATTTTCCAATTATTTGGAGAAATTGCTGGGGTCAATGTGCATAAGGTGGTGCCTTGGCATGTCGATTCCATGGCGTTGATGCCTTATGTGAAGAATCCGGCACAGCCCAGCATTCGCAAATGGAATTACAACGAGATGGGACCCAATCTGCAGGCTAATGGCTCTGTCAATGGTCCGTGTGTGATGTCAGGGGGCGCCAGTTGCTCGCAAATTCCGGTGACTAAAGGCGTCTGTGAAGACAATGGAGGCGTCTGGTGGGGTGAGGGGGCTCAGGATTCGGATACGCCTGACGAGCCTGGTCCTGTGCCTCTGACGTACTGCTGTGAAGTCAATCAATGGCTGCAGACCGAGGCCGGTGTCGCTACAGATGATCTTCCGAAAATAAACTCACTGGGGTCGGTCGGTATGCGTAATAAAAATTACAAGGTCGTCCACAATTACAGCAAGCTCTATGACGGCTCGACTAATAGTTGCTATGACTCTGTCAGCGACGAACTTTACGAAATTGATGAGGCGGTGCCAAAGCCCAAGCTTGATTATGCAAGCAAGGACCTTTTAGCCAATGGTTACGATGCGCTCACGGCCAATCAGAAGCGTAACTACAATGCCCTCGAAAAGAAGCTCAGTGCTTTGAACAAATCAGTGGTTCAATGCGATGGTGATGGCAACCTGGATATGGTGGTCAACCAGAAGGATCTTGATGAATGGGAGAAATTCAGCAAGATCAATGGCGGCGCGTCCAGTTGGTATGACTTTAACCTGGATGGTCTGACCAATGAGCTGGACCGAGAGGTTATCGTGGAGAACTTTGGTAATCAGTGCAAACCGGGCAAGACGGTTAAAGCCGCTGCAACGCCGCCCAAGTGAATAGATATGTCGCTCAATCAGGTCGGTGGCTTTGGCTGCTGGCCTGCATTTTCCTGAGTGTGCCTGGACATACGGCTTCAAAGTCTGTCGCTTCCGTCCCCCCGTCGGGAATGGTCAAAATACCGGGGGGTGAGTTCATGATGGGCAGTGATGCCAAGTCTGCCCGGCCCGATGAACAGCCGGTTCATCGGGTCAAGGTGGATCCTTTCTGGATGGATGTAACGGAAGTGACCAATGCTGAATTTCGGCGTTTTGTCGAGGCAACCGGCTATGCCACCACCGCTGAAAAGCCACCCAGGCTGGAGGACATCATGGCGCAGTTGCCGCCCGGATCTCCGCCGCCCCCTGCAGAGAGCATGAAGCCCGGATCCTTGGTTTTTACGGCGCCCAAGGCTCCCGGCGAATACTGGTGGAAATGGGTGGATGGTGCCAATTGGCGTCACCCGCAAGGTCCATTGAGTACCGTCGAGGGACTCGATAACCATCCTGTGGTACAGGTCTCTTGGGATGACGCGCTCGCTTATGCCCAATGGGCGGGTAAGCGCCTACCCACTGAGGCCGAGTGGGAGTTTGCGGCAAGGGGGGGCATAAAGGGAAAGACCTATATCTGGGGCAATGAGGATCCTTACCAGGGCAAGCCAAAAGCCAATATCTATCAGGGTAACTTTCCGATCAAAGATGAAGTGACTGACGGTTACGCCGGCACGGCACCGGTCAAATCATTCTCGGCCAATCCTTATGGTCTCTATGACATGACCGGTAATGTCTGGGAGTGGGTCCAGGATTGGTATCGCTATGATGCCTACGCGGGATTGACCAAGGACAAGCTCAGTATGAATCCTCAGGGGCCATCCGAAAGCCTGGATCCCGAGGAGCCCTATATCAAGAAGCGTTCTCAGCGGGGTGGATCATTTCTCTGTGACAAATCCTACTGTGCCAGCTATCGACCGAGTGCCCGGATGAAGGCCAGTCCGGACACGGGTCTGGTTCACACCGGCTTTCGCTGCGTCAAGTCCTTGAACAGCCCTTAGTCTGCGGGTGAGCTCCGGGTTTGGCGAATCAGTTCAATTCGCCGCGCGGCCGGGGTATTGCAGCACGGCACCGATTTTTATGGCCATTGGATGGGCATGGCCACATCAAATGGCTATGCCCTGTGCATCGAATAGGCCATCAAACAGCGCCGTACTCAGATATCGCTCCCCTGAATCCGGCAGCACCACGACGATGGTCTTGCCGGCATGTTCCGGTTGCCTGGCCAATCGCAATGCGGCGGCCGTGGCTGCACCACAGGAAATCCCAGCCAGAATGCCTTCCTCTTTCGCCAGCCGCTGGGCCACCTCAATCGCCTCCTCGTTGCTGACCTTTTCAATCTGATCCACCAGATCAAGATCGAGAATATCCGGTACAAAGCCGGCGCCAATGCCCTGAATCTTGTGCGGGGCGGGTTGTAAGGGCTCGCCCGCTCGTGACTGGCTCAGGATCGGACTGTTCGCCGGTTCCACCGCTACCGACAGGATGGGTTTGCCCTGGGTCTGCTTCAGGTAACGGGTGACCCCGGTAATGGTGCCGCCCGTGCCGACCCCCGCGACAAAGATATCCACCTGACCCTCGGTATCGCTCCAGATTTCCGGCCCCGTGGTCTTTTCATGAATCGCCGGATTGGCCGGATTCTTGAACTGCTGCAACAGCACATAGCGGGACGGGTCCGACGCCGCAATTTCCTCCGCCTTCGCAATCGCACCGGGCATGCCCTTGGCCCCCTCAGTCAACACCAGCTTCGCCCCGTAGGCCACCAACAGCTTGCGTCGCTCGATACTCATCGTCTCCGGCATGGTCAGCGTCAAGGGGATCCCCCGCGCTGCCGCCACAAACGCCAGAGCGATACCGGTATTGCCGCTGGTCGGTTCCACCAGTTCCTTGCCGGGCCCCAGTAAACCTCGCTCCTCGGCATCCCAGATCATCGCCGCGCCGATGCGGCACTTCACTGAATAGGCCGGATTGCGGCCCTCAATCTTTGCCAGTACGGTCGCACCCGCGCCCTCGGTGATGCGATTCAGTCTGACCAGCGGCGTGTGGCCAATAGAGCGGGAATTGTCTTCGTACCAGTGGGGCATGAGGGTCTCCTGAATGATGTGTTGACTTCGGTCTTGTGTATGAGAGCAACCGGACGTTCGGAACGGGTCGGGCTTCTTCAAGGGTCTTTGAGAGGGGCACATCTTAATGAAATATTCGAGCGAAGTCCTGACGGGCACGGCAATTCCCCAGTCCATCCATGCGGTCGATTGCGCTGTTGACGTCCGTTCATTCAGGCGGACTGCCCTGCGGTTCATCAAGTTAGCCCGCGGCTGCCGGGTTTGGGGCAAAATGTACCGTCGGAAGATTTCTGGCACTTCATTTCCATTCAATTGCGAGGATGTATCCATGCGTCAACTCTTTTTAGCGACCGTCTTGCTGGCCACTTTTTCCGTTTGTGCCGATGAAGAAAGTAAGGTGCTCAAGAGCACGCCGGAACAAAGAGCCGGCTTTCAGTCGCAATACATGACCGAGCATCTGGGTTTGTCTCCCGATCTGGCCGCCAAGGTTCAGGGCATCAACCTAAAGTATGCCCAGCAAATGGATCCCATCCTGAAGGGTGAGGGCGGCAAGCTCGACAAAATACAGAAAAGTCGCAGCGTGATGGCCGCGAAGGACAAGGAACTACAGGGCGTGCTGACCTCGGCCCAGTTTGAACAATACGACGGCATGAAGGATGAAATGAAGAGCGCGCTGGAATCCAGCCTGAGTCAGTAATGAAGGACCCCGCTTTGCCCGTTCAAGCTTCTCAGGATGGATGGAACGGGGGCTAAGTTGCGCAGGGATGGGGGGCTCACAATGGCCGGTGATGGTGGCCTCGCTTCTGTTTCAGTCGAATCTTATTTGTTCGACATGCCTGATAAATCCAATAACACGAGGTAACTCCCATGGCAGTCGATCTGGTCGAAACGGTGATGAGCAACCTGAAGGTAAGCGAGTCCCATGAAAATGCTATGTCTACGGTGTTCCCGACACCCTACCACCGCATTTTGCGGAACGGTTAATGCCTTCGGCGCCCCAGCCGTCCCTGTCACCCGTTCAGCGACAACAGGGTCGCCGAACGAGGCTCTCAGATGACGCTACGGGCTTTCGGGATGCCTTGCAGTTTGCCTCCGGACGGCGTTACCACGCCACCCTCCGGCAAACCGCCCGGCCCTGGCCCTTCTGGGGGGCATGAAAAACATCCCGGTCTCGCCGCTACGCGGCTGACCTTTGTTTTTCAGCAATGCAATTAGCACTGAGCAATGTTCAGTATTCTCTGAAACCTTAATTCAACACCAAAGGAGGATATCCATCATGGCTGTTTACGGTCAAATAACTTACGCGCCGCCCACCCCGGCACCGACTAATCCCATCCCTACGATGGGCGAGACGATGCTAATCCGTAGGCTTCCCCGTCAAGGCTACAGTTCAAAACTATAGACCTCGTCCGTTAAAACACCTGGGCATGTACAGGGTAGGTGGTACATTTCCC
>JBILGM010000076.1:0-8600 GCA_044351045.1 Methylococcaceae bacterium
CGGTCATGAACGAAAACTATGCCCATCCCGCCATGCCTGAAGGCAGCGAGGAGGGGATCGTCAAGGGCATGTACAGGATTCGTGAGGGTGGCAAGGCGTCCAAGCTCCAGTTGCTGGGTAGCGGGACGATTCTGCGGGAAACGTTGGCGGCGGCAGACATGCTCAAGGCTGACTATGGCATCGTGGCCGATGTCTGGAGCGTGACCAGTTTCAATGAGTTGCGTCGTGATGGCATCGATTGCGAGCGATGGAACTTGTTGCACCCCGAAAAACCGCGCCGACTCAGTTATGTCGAGCAGCAGCTGGCATCCACTCAAGGTCCCGTTGTTGCGGCGTCAGATTACATGCGGATCGTTGCCGATCAGATTCGTCCCTACGTTTCCAGAGCCTATACGGTTTTGGGTACCGATGGCTTTGGTCGGAGTGATCGCCGTTCGGAATTGCGTCGCTTCTTCGAGGTCGACCGCAACTACATCACATTGGCAGCGCTGAAGTCACTGGCCGATCAAGGGGAGATTTCAGTCAAGGTGGTTGCCAAGGCGATTTCCAAACTGGGTATCGATCCTGAAAAACCCAACCCGCTGACCGTCTGAGGAAATCAAATGTCTGCTGTTCAGAACGAGGTTCATGTTCCGGATATCGGTGACTACAAGAACATCGAAGTCATCGAGGTGCTGGTCAAGCCGGGGGACGTGATCCAGGCGGAAGATTCGCTGATTACGCTGGAAAGTGACAAGGCAGCGATGGAAGTCCCTTCACCCAAGGGGGGGACGGTTCACAGCGTCGCCATCAAGGCGGGTGATCGGGTCAGCAAGGGAGCCCTGATTCTCGTGCTCGAGTCGGAGCCCGAATCGGCGACACCCCCACCCGCGCCTGTCTCCGCTCCGAAACAGTCACCGGCTCCGCCTCCGCCGGTAGCAGCGGCCATTGACCAACCGCCGAAAGCTCCGGAGCTGGTCCCAGTGAGCCAAGTACCTTCTGAGCAGGAAGTCTGCGTTCCTGATATCGGCGATTACAAGGATATCGAGGTCATCGAAGTGCTGGTCAAGGTAGGCGATACACTCAATGCCGATGACTCGCTGATCACCCTGGAAAGCGACAAGGCCGCGATGGAAGTTCCCGCGCCGGTCGGCGGCGTGGTCAAGGCGTTGAAGGTCAAGGCGGGTGATCGGGTGAGCAAGGGCACCCCGATTCTGTTGCTGGAAGTCACCAGCGCGGCGACCCATGTCCCGGCTCCGGCCTTGCCCTCCAGACAAGAGACGCATGCCGCACCGCAGTCGATGCCCGCTGTGGCAGCCACTAAAGCCGTTGCTGCCGTGAGGCGTGAGCCGATCTTGGTCGAGGGGCAGGCCATGCCACCGCATGCCAGCCCTGCAATACGGAAATTCGCCCGCGAGTTAGGCGTTTCTCTGGAGCGTCTGAAGGGCACTGGCCTGAAGGGACGAATTTCTCGAGAGGACGTTCAGCAATTCGTCAAACAAACTCTGCAGCGTGCGGAACAATCGCCAGCGTCTAGCTCGGGTGGCTTTACGTGGCCTGCTGCGCCTGAGGTAGACTTCAGTCGTTTTGGTGCGGTCGAGTCCTTGGCGCTGACCCGCATTCAGAAGCTCTCCGGTCCCAATCTCCATCGCAACTGGGTTTCGATTCCACACATTACCCAGTTCGATGAGGCGGATATCACTGACCTCGAAGCATTCCGGGTGTCCCTCAAGGCGGAAGGCGAAAAGCGTGGGGTCAAACTCTCGGTCTTGCCTTTTGTCATGAAGGCGGTCGCGGCTTCTTTGAAAGCTTTCCCCTCGTTCAATGCCTCGCTGGCCCCTGGCGGCGATACCTTGGTCCTCAAGAAGTACTTTCACATCGGTGTCGCCGTTGATACACCGGAAGGTTTGGTCGTGCCGGTGATTCGCGATGTGGATCAGAAAAGCGTATTTGAATTGGGTGCGGAACTGGCGGATGTCAGTCAGCGGGCGCGCAACAAGAAACTGCGTGGCGCCGATCTGGAAGGGGGTTGCTTCACGATTTCCAGTCTCGGCGGTATTGGCGGCACCGCCTTCACGCCGATTATCAATGCGCCTGAGGTCGCGATTCTGGGACTTTCCCGTGGCCAGATGAAACCGGTCTATCAGGACGGCCAGTTTGTGCCGCGCCTCATGTTGCCGCTGTCTCTGTCCTATGACCATCGCGTCATCGACGGTGCCCAGGGTGCTCGATTCAGCGTGCATCTCAGTAGCACACTGGCAGATTTGCGGCGAGTGCTACTCTGAAAATTCATTGGGCACTCCACCCCATAACCCTTCAGCGGTTTTAGAACATGAGTGAGAATTCCTCTTTGCATGCCGAAGTTCTGGTCTTGGGCGGCGGTCCCGGCGGCTATACGGCCGCCTTTCGTGCCGCGGATCTTGGCAAGAAAGTCACGCTGGTCGAGCGTTATCCCACGCTGGGTGGCGTCTGTCTGAACGTCGGCTGTATTCCGTCCAAGGCGCTGCTGCATTCGGCCCAGATCATTCATGAGACGGCTGAAAGCGCCAGTACGGGTGTCAAGTTTGCTCCCCCTGAGATCAGCCTGGACAAGGTTCGCGATCACAAGAACAAGGTCGTGAAGACGCTAACCATGGGGCTGGCATCAATGGCCAAGCAGCGTGGCGTGACAGTGGTGCAAGGTGTAGGCCGGTTTGCTACGAACAAGTCGTTAGCGGTTACCACCGGCGAGAGTGAGCTCACGGTTATATTCGAGTACGCGATCATTGCCGTCGGCTCCCAGCCGGTCAAGATTCCCGGTTTCCCGAATGACGATCCGCGCCTGATCGATTCCACCGGCGCACTGGAGTTGGCCGACATCCCCAAACGGCTGCTCATCGTTGGCGGCGGCATCATTGGCCTAGAAATGGCCACGGTCTATCACTCGCTGGGTTCGGCCATTACCGTGGTCGAGCTAATGGATCAGTTGATCCCCGGCTGTGATGCCGATCTGGTCAAGCCGCTGCATCAGCGTATCAGGAAGTGGTACGACAACATCTATCTAAAGACCAAGGTAGCCCGGATCGAGGCCAGGGGCGAGGGGCTCGAGGTGTTTTTCGAAGGCGAGGAAGCCCCGGCATCCGAGGTGTTCGACAAGGTGCTGGTTGCGGTGGGACGCCGGCCTAACGGGCTAAGCATCGGTGCTGAAAATGCCGGGGTCAAGGTCGATGAGCGTGGTTTCATAGCCGTCGACAACCAGCAACGCACCAACATCCTAAACATCTTTGCTATTGGTGATGTCGTTGGTAATCCGATGCTGGCGCATAAAGCCACCCACGAGGCCAAGGTCGCGGCGGAGGTGATCGCCGGCCAAAAGTCTGCATTCCAAGCCCTGACGATTCCTTCGGTCGCTTATACCGACCCTGAACTAGCCTGGATGGGGCTGACCGAAACGCAGGCCAAGGCGCAGGGTGTTGCCATCGAAACGGCGACCTTCCCTTGGGCGGCGAGTGGCCGAGCACTCGGCATCGGTCGCCGCGAAGGATTGACCAAGATCATCGTCGACAAAGAGAGCCATCGGATACTCGGCGCCGGCATCGTCGGTCCCAATGCCGGCGAATTGATCGGCGAAGCCGTTCTGGCCCTGGAAATGGGCGCTGACGTATCCGACATAGCGCTCACCATCCACCCGCATCCCACACTCTCCGAAACCTTCCCTTTTGCGGCGGAAATGGTCGAGGGGACGATTACGGATCTCTATATCAAGAAGTGAGCTGATCTGGCTGATCTCGCCATGGCGCAACCTTGAACAAAAGCAACATTCCAGGAAGTGCAGCGGCGAAGCAGAGGTGGAAAAAACGCTCCCAACCCAGCGCATCGATGTGCAGTAGAGTGGAACCGCCTATCCGGATGTCGCCGCCTTCCACGAGAAACCCAGTCAATGAATTCGCCAGCGTCCTCGGCGTGGCCGCCAGGCTGGTGAACAGGGCAAATTGGGTGGCTGTATAGGCGGGATGGGTGGTTGTGGCGGTAAAGGCGACGAAGGCCGCCGTGCCAAGACCGACCCCGAAGGCTTCTGCGGCGATGACGGATGCCAGGCCCGGGAGCGTATGGCCCGCCGTGGCCAGCCAGGCGAAGCCGAGAATCACCACGGCCTGTAGCACGCCAAAAATCCACAGGGCGCGATTCATACCCAACTTGATCATCCAGATACCACCCAGAATGCCGCCGATCACATTTGGCCAGAGTCCAGCATTCTTGGCGATCATGCCGATTTCTGTCTTTGAGTATCCCATGTCCAGATAAAACGGCGTGGCCAGCGACGTGGCCATGCTGTCGCCGAGTTTGTAGAAAAAGATGAAGGCCAGGACGTATAACGCGCTGACCCACCCTTTGCGGTGAATGAACTCATGAAAGGGTTCGATGATGGCCTGGCGCAGTGTTGCCGGGGCCTGGAGCGAAGCGGGGGGCTCCTTGACCATGAGCGTCATCAGCAAGCCGGGAATCATGAACAGAGCAGTGATGCTATATACCCAAGGCCATGGCAGGTGATCGGCAAGAATCAGCGATAGCGACCCGGGGATCAAGCCCGCGATCTTGTAGGCATTAACGTGGACGACGTTGCCAAGGCCCATTTCTTCGCCCTTCAATAGTTCCCGTCGGTAGGCGTCGATGGCAATATCCTGGGTGGCTGAAAAGAGCGCCACGAGTATGGCGAGCCCGGTGATCTGGGCCATGTCGGTTTGTGGAGAAAGCCACCCAAAGAGGGGAATCGTCGAGATAAGGGCCAGTTGGCTGAACAGCATCCAGGTGCGACGTCGCCCCAGTCCCAGTCCATAGCGGTCGCACAGTGGCGCCCATACAAACTTCCAGATGTAGGGAAATTGTACGAGGGCAAGTAACCCGATGGCCTTGAGGTCCACGCCACCTTCGCGTAACCATGCCGATAACAGGCTGATCAGGACAAACAGTGGCAACCCGGAGGAAAATCCGGTAATGATGCAAAGCAGAATGCGCTTGTTTAGCAGGCGTTCACGCAGGGAAGGGGTAGTCATAATCTATGGTGAGTGGGGCATGGTCGGAAAAGCGCGTGTCCTTGTAGATCGAGGCGGCACGCAGGCAGGGTTTGAGTGATGGGCTGATGACCTGATAATCGATACGCCAGCCGACGTTCTTGGCCCAAGCCTGGCCGCGATTGGACCACCAAGTGTATTGATCCGGTTCTTCATTGAGCGACCGGAAGGCATCCACCCAACCCTCTTGATCAAAGACTACATCCAGCCAGGTGCGCTCCTCCGGCAGAAAGCCGGAGTTTTTTTGATTGCCTCGCCAGTTTTTGAGGTCGATGGCTTTGTGGGCGATGTTCCAGTCGCCACAGAAAATGTAATCTCGTCCAGAGTTGGCGCAATTCCGCAGAAAAGGCAGGAATCTATCCAGGAAGCTGAATTTGATGACCTGCCTTTCCTCGCTGGAAGAGCCTGAAGGAATGTAAATCGAGACCACACTCAGATTGCCAAAGCGGGTTTCGAGATAGCGTCCCTCGGCATCCATGTCCGGCCAGCCCAAACCACGGATTACGTCATCGGGTTCCCGGGTGGAATAGATGGCGACGCCGCTGTAGCCTTTTTTTTCTGCATCGTGAAAAAAGCCATGATGGGAATCTGGCCAGAAGTGGGGCTCACTTAGCTGGTGCTCCTGTGCCTTGGTTTCTTGGAGACACAGGATATCGGCTTGTTGCGTATCCATCCACTCGAAAAAGCCCTTTCGGGCCGCCGATCGAATGCCATTGGCATTCAGGGTCACAATGCGCACAGATGTTCTAACATGCTGATTTATAAAATTAGTATGATAAAGACCTGAGTTTAGCTACTCATCTAGCTACTCACAAACCTATTCCTAGGTTCAATTTTGGCACAGAAAACCCATGACGTTGCTCGTCCTCGACTTGCCACGCATTGACAAAAATTCACCCTTGTCCGCAGCCCGCCGATGGCCAGGAAAAAGACCCGTGTAGGGTCTTGGTAGAAATACCTAGGCAAAAGCAGCCAAACCGACCCCGACATGTCCACTGAAAACCAACGAAAGCTCCCACGATGCCCTGTGGCCGAAATGGCGCACCTTGGTCTGCGCAAGATCAGTGAAGAAAAGGACAAGCACCGGCGCACGCGACAAGAATCCATCGATGCTGGTTTGCCACCGCCGCCATTTAGTGAACTGCTCGAAAACTGCCAGCCGTGGATCGATCTGGTTGGAGGTCCACCGGAGATGATGGGGTTAGTAGAAAGCGAGTGGGATTGAACTGCGGTCGTAGTGCCTCGAATAACGGCTTGGCCAGTGCAGCATGATTTTCTGATTGGATAAGGCGACGACACAAGTACAGACAATGTCAACCTAACCAGTCGGAATGACACTGCCGACCACCGCAAGAAAGCCCCGCATTCGATGGAGGCTCTTGGCTTCGTGTGCCAGGTAGCGCCATCGTTTTGGAGCTTCGGCCGAAAGGTAGCCGTCGATGATGGGCTTGTCAAAGACAGGTAGCTAGCGCCGCTTCACCGGGTGGGGTTCATCTGCAAAGACGTGGATGCACGGCAATCCATCAATCCGGCGAATGTGCGTGATTTGGGGTTGCAGGCTGTCGGGACAGGGGCCGGCATGAACATCGGTCGCCCATGCTGCCATCGGCTTTCGTTGGCTCGGTAGCTTGAGCCATGCCCGCCGTTCGGTCTGTGCTACGTCTTGCATGTGGACCAATTCAGAAGGGATGCGGCGACGACACCAGGACGGACACTGCCGCCGTTACCAGCCGGGATGACACTGCTAGCCCGACTACCGCGTAAAGTCGTGAAGGTGGATCGGTCGGGACTTTGCCATATCGTACAACTCGCGCATGCGCCGGATATCCTGCTCGGTATAAGCACCGTTCCGAACCAAGTTCAGGAACTCGATGTCACCATCAAATCGCCCAACCAAATCCATCTGCAGCAAGCACACCTCAATTTCATCGCCCGTCATATCCTCGAACGGGATATTCCCGCCAACACCTATGATTCGGTCGATGACCTTGCGACGATTCATGTCATGCTCGGTAAAGTTGCCCGTACCCCAGCGCCCAATGCGCCTCTGTTCCCAGAGTCCTCGGCTTAAACGTCCGAAACGTACCGGAGTCACGGGCGATGCACTCTACCGGAGGGACAGCGGTCGGCCATTACGGCTCAATCCCCTCATCCTGTTGTACTCGGGTTGAGGTACGCACGCGGAGGCTGATTTTCCGTCGTTCGGTCAGAATGCGTAGCCAGTCTACCCCATGCACCAAGGACCACCATGAACCAGGACGACCAGGACAACCCAATGCCGGCTGATGTCCGCGATCTTCTTGAACGGGAAGCACGCCAGGGTAGGCGAAGAATGTGCCTACCGCCCGCCGAGTTGGCCGGGGATTGGAAAGCGTTCGAGCCTATCGGTGGGCAGGATGGGGATGGACCCACGGCCGAAGCACAATAAGGTTCGGCCAAATGGAAAGTCGACTTTCAATTTGCCAGGATGCTCCAAATTTCCAGTCGACTGGAAAATTCCCAGGATCGGACCAAATTCGACTTTGAAGTCGTTTTTGCCCAGGTCGTCCCAAACCCCCTACGACGACCTCGTTTACTTCTGCCGCAAGGATGCGGATTGCGTCAGAGCGCTGGAGGAGCAGAGGGGTGGATCACCAGTCCTGATGAGGCACAGCCAGCCCCAGGCGCCATGCGCGTGTGTGGGCTGCGCCCAGAGTGCGACCGGGCAAGTAGCCCACTGGTGGCGGTCAACATGCTGATGCAGGGATTCTTCGAGCACGTCACTCAAGGTTACCTGTTGCAGGGCCTCCAGGTCCGACCAGCCTTCGTCAAAAACCGGTTCAGGTTGACCGACGAACTGGTCCGCATAGCGATACAGGCTCAGTCGTAATCGAGCACGATAACCCGGACCGACTGGTAAGGCATTGAGTTGTCGATGAAGTGCGGCAATGCGCGGATGCTGCCGCAGGCTATATTGATCGGGACAGGACCGGTCGGACCGGTTTTTACGAACGATAGTGGTGAGATCCCACTTGATGATTCTCCAATGCCTCGGGTTGGAACTGGCCTGGCAGTCCCCTGAGGCATGAAGGTGCGACGCTTTAACAGCATTTATGGGTTGCCCTGCAAGTAGTCATAACCCGGTGACTGGCCCGAAGGCCAACAACAAAAGAACCCGTCAAGCAGCGCTAAAGACGGGTTTGGCCCGGTTTAGCTGAATTTCTTAAGCGCCCTTATGCGGTTGAAATCGACGCAGGAGGGGGATGGGTCACGGCGCGGGTAGGCTGCCAGGACCCTATTCGAGATGCGTCCATGGCCAACGAACAGTCGACGGTATGCAAAGCTTTTCGTACCCTGGGTGTCAAAGCTATGGTGGGGCGAGCTTGAAACGCCACCTGCTCAGGAATGCCGTTTCAACACGACAGATAAAAGAGCGGGCAGCTGAGTGCCCGCTCTCCTCATCCTTCAACAGCAGTCGATCAACGCGGCTTCATTCTCTGGCCATACAGGCCTGCTGTTGCGATCATCATGAGCATCATCATGATCTGCGCCCATTCAGAAAGAGTGGGGATTGGGGCGGGGGATGGCCTA
>JBILGM010000045.1:0-25934 GCA_044351045.1 Methylococcaceae bacterium
GCGAAAAATGGAATCGACCCATCAGGGATTGGAAAGCAGCCCTGAATCGATTTAGCATTGAATTCGAGGATCGACTCTACCCGAACTAATCGAAATCCCGTTTACACAAAAATTCGGACACCCTCCTTGACCGGATGACACAACTCAGGAACGCATGTGTATCCGCTCCTCACCCTCAATGAGTGCGGCAACAAGCATCAGCTGACGGCTTCGATTGCCCCATCCCGTCCGGGCTCATTTCTTTATCGCATGAGCTTTTTAACACAATCATCCGGAAAAACCTCACAAAAGCTCAACGTCATTTCTATCTTCGGACTGAACGACCAGGATTTGCCGCTATGAGTGGGGGCAAAGAGTCTCTTCTGGTAGTGGCTCGAAAAACGCTTCTGTGACCCTACCTTGCAACCGGCCAGCCTGACGCCAAATACTTCCCCGTTCAATCGGCATTAATCGGGCGTATGGCTTACCTGCTTTCACCAACAGGATTTCTTGCCCCGCATGGGCCTGTTCCAGCAAGCGTGAAAAATGAGTCTTGGCTTCATGCACGTTGACCACGATTGTCATTTCGACACCACTTGGTTGAGTTGATGGACTAAAGTGAGAGCATCAGGCCTGGCGCAAACGTATATAAAGGCTTTTTTTGTCCAGATTGCAGGATAAAGCGGCCAGTGTGTTCCGACGATCCGCAGGGGTGGGACAGCGACGATTCAGAAACGATCGTGACCTTCTGGCTGGCGAACACCGTGTCTTTTGCGCTGGAACCACATGCCGGTCAGTCACTCGGCCATGGCAAAAGGCAAGACCTGACCCCCCTTCATTCTGACCCTTCGCTAGCGTGATATCATCTGACGTCCCAACCATAACCAACAGAGATAGATATGGCTCAGATGATCGTGCGCAACCTTGATGAAGACCTTAAAGCGGCACTGAAACGGCGGGCCATCCAGCATGGACGCAGTATGGAGGAGGAAGTGCGCCAAATACTACGCTGTGCCGTCAACGTAGAACCCTTACCGGCGATCAAGCTCGGATCGCTTATCGCCGCCCGTTTTACCGATATTGGTCTGGATATGCCCTTGCCTGAATTACACAACCAGAGCATTGATCCAGTGACGTTCGAGTGATGATCATTCTTGATACCAATGTCCTGTCAGCGCTCATGCAGCGTCGGCCGGACACCACAGTCATCAATTGGTTGGACAAACAACCGCCCGAAGCCATTTGGATCAGCAGCATCACTTTATTCGAATCCCGTTACGGCTTGAACCTGCTGGCCGAGGGAGACCGAAGATCAGCGTTGATCGCGCGATTTGATGAAATCCTCCAAACCGATCTGGCTAACCGGATCCTGGTCTTTGATGTCCGCGCTGCCACAAAAGCGGCTGAGTTGGCCGCCGTTCGGAAAACTCTGGGTCGTCCCATCCATATGCGTGACACCTTTATCGCTGGTATCGCTATGGCGCATGGCGCGACGCTGGCCACCAGAAACACACGACACTTCGAGGATGTGCCTTCACCAGTGGTCAACCCATGGGAGTGACAAGGCGAACACGTTACTGGGGCCAGGTCTTGCATTTTGTCTAATTATCTACGGGACAAGTCCGGTTGCTTGGCCGCCATTGAATGGGGCTTGGCTGACGTTACGCTTTTCTCAATATTCGCCTGTAAACCAGGGCCGTTAATAGAAACGATATCGAGCCCATCAGGCAGGCAAGCAGGACGAATCGGAGGCCCTTCTGGTAGGTATATTCCACCATGGCCTCGGAGCGTTGCCGGGTTTGGGCCGTGACGGTGTCGGTCAGGTCAGCGAATTTTTTTGTATCCAGCCCGTCGACGCTGCTTTGCAGCTCGAGCAGCAGGGTGGTCATTCGCTGCGACATGCCTTCAATTCGCGTGGCGGCGTCGGTGTATTCGCGGATGTCAAAGGGGCGGGCATCGGGTTTTTTGGGCCGTCCGTTGATCAGCTCCAGTGACCGATTGAAGCTTTGAATGGCGCGTTCGGCCCACTCGGCGGTGCGGGCTGAACCGTTTGTGACCTTTTCTGCCTGTTGAGTCAGTTCGAGCAAACCTTTTTGTTCCGAGTGGAAATCCCGAATCCACTGTTCGCGCTCCGAGCGGATCATTCCGGGGAACTGTGCCAAGGTTTGGCTAAACCGGTCGGCGGCGGTTGCAAGCTGCGTGGAGTTGGCAACCATTGCCTGCACTTCCTGGGTGTCGGCGGTCCGCATGGTCAGGAGTTCCATCTCATATTTCATGAGCTGTGGCATGCGCTTGCCGAGAAACAGGGCGCGCTCGCCAAACAGTCGGGTTTCCGTGAGCTCGCGAGCGGCGGGGTCAAGCCCGGCCAGGGGATCCAGATCCAGTAGCGCAAAGACATTGTTGGAGGATTGGGCGCTTTTGGATTCGGTATTGGCGATGACTTCGTTGACCAGACTAAAACTGGCGAAGGTGCTCAGATCAAAATCGGTCGATGGGCGATTTTTCCGCCAATCCTCGATGGCTGCCTGCAGTTGGGCCATGCGCACAGGTGTTAGCACATCCCGCACGATTTCCTTGAGATTGTCTTCACGTTGCCGAAGAACGATCAATAGAGGCAGTACGTTGATATTTTTGGCACTGGGCAGCGCGGTGGACTCTATGCTGATACGCAAGGATTCCACATAGACCAGAGTCTCGACTAGGTTACCTACCTGATTAGAGCCGGACACCAAGGCAATCATATCGGTGGTGAGTCGGCTTTTGAGTTTGACCTGCTCGTACCGGTTGATACCTGAACCATCCGGCTTCTTCAGCTGATCCAGTGTTTGGGTCACAGAGGTGATAAAGGTATCGGCGAACTGCAGCAGGTGATTTTGCAGCGCCACCGGGTCCACCGGTTTACTCATACCCCCGGCAAAAAATACAGAGCGGGCAGCCTGGGTGGGGAGTTCGACGGCGCGCTCGATCAGTGTGCAGCCCGCCAGACTGATTACCCAGCCAAGGAGAAATAACCGGGCCAACCGAACGGGGACTTTATTCATGGTCTGAGGTTTTGAAGTCATTAGGTCCGACAGCCCGATTGTCTTTAGGAAAGCCCTATCAATGCTTCAGTCATGCCTTTCGGCTGTGTTAAGGAGCGCCTTGTCGAAGCGAAACTTGTTAGCCCGGGAACCCGTGAGCTTGCCGCCTTCGCGGTCGACTGGCGCGCTGGGGTTGCTTGCTCTGATCAGATGCGCGGGTCACCATGATCCCTGATCATCATCGGATCTGAATCAGTGTACACAGCTGATAACCCTCGTTGCGCAGGGCTTTGATGCAGTTGGGCGAGGCGCCGACTTCTATCAGCTTCTTGCGCAGACGAGCGATGCGAACTTCGAGCACTCGCTTGTTATAGGCCTCATCTAACTGACCCGTCAGTTCGGCGAGGTGAAATTGCGCAAGGCGATGGCCGGGTGCGCGGGCCAGACCGGCAAGCAACCTGACTTCGATGGCGGTGAGGAGGACGTCTCCGGTGGGTCCACACAGACGGAGTTCCGCAATATCCAGCCATGTAAGGTGTTGTGGATCCATCGACGGGCTGACTTCGGGCTTGAGACGCCGCATCAAGGATTCGATGGCTGCCATGAGCGTTTGCGGGTCGACTGGCTTGACCAGATAAAGGTCGGCACCATTGCGGTAACCCGCGACCATGTCCTGCGGCTGGTCGCGGCCGGTGAGCATGATGATGCCGACTTGCGGATGGACGGCCCGAAGCCGCTGGGCGAGACTGAGGCCATCTTCCCCCGGCAGGTTGAGGTCGATGATGAACAGATCAGCGGCCTGCGCGCCGGCGAGATCTTCCAGGTCTTCGGCGCAGGTCAGCGCAATGACTTGATGCCCTTCCTCACGTAAAACACCCGCCGTCACCTTGCGCAGCGCACGGTGGTCCTCGACCAGGATGATGTTCAGGTGGGTATCCATGACTCGAATGGGACTTCAGTTCGGCAGGGCTTTAACCCTAACACCGCGAAGGCTCTTCATCGAGTGATCAGGTAACGGGCTTTTGTGTAAGCAGCGAACAACGAAGAACAGCCAGTTCGGTGGGAGCTTCGGGATTTCGCTCCATTGGGCTCCGCCCAGGGTGCGTATTCGGAGAGAGCCCCAAATTTTGGATATTTGATAGGTCTGACTTGGTGCGGCCCGGTTACTTGGGGATACCTCATGAAAGTGATCAGCTTCCTTGATTATTCGTAAACCGCAGAGAGAGAAGAAGAAAGGTCGTGGTTTCAACATCATTGCGTGGCGACCGGTTACCCTTCGCCCACACGATGGAGAATCGTGTCAATCACTGATGCCGAAATCCGAAAGTCGGAAGCATGCAGGCAGGTAAATACCTCTCTGGCCGAGGGAATCAGTCCCTTCGACTTGGCCATGCCAATCACTGCGGCAGTCCCGGCTATGCGCAGGCCAGACTCGTGAGCCAGCGAACGTCCCGCTCGCTCATCCATCAGCAGAAGGGCGTTACCCTCATAAGCCAGTCCAATCCTGATACAGGCCGATTCACCCTCGTCCAGATCCGGCAATTCCGGATAATCAGGCGAAGATGCCGGCCAAACGCGCAGGATCCCGGCGATTTCAGCCACCTCTATGGCTTTCACATCGGGTCCGGTGCCCGCTAATACCTCTCTCCGCACTTCAACAGGCATCCAGACGTTTTCAAATAAAGTCCTCAACCAGCCAAGTCCATCCACGCGAGCCAACCCGATCAGAGGGCTGGCATCGGTTAGAACGATGCCAGCCATTGATCGAGCGTGTCCATGTCCTGGCTGGCCTCGACACGGTCAAGCTTCACGACGGGAATACCCAATCGCGAAATATGCGAGACGAACTGGGATACGCTCATCTCGGCAAGCCGAGAAGCTCGCACCAGCGACAAGTGTCCATCACGAAACAACGCGGTGGCCAGGGCGGGCCTCACCCCTTTTTCTCCCAAAACACCTGTGGCTTCGATGCCCACCATCAAGGCATCCGGCTTATCTCGATTCATCACGACCACGACGTCCCGGTGCGCCAGTCGCAAGGCTTCACTTGGATTGTTTTTCAGACCACTCACGTTAACCGCTTCCATACCTATCTCCCGTGGGAATATTAGATAGGAATGAATGTAGCATGATCCAGAGACCCTATTCCATGGTTGATACGCCCAAGGGTTACCCCCAACCCGGCGCGGGAGCTGGCGTCAGCGGTTCTGAAGCAAGTTGTAGCGTTTGTAGCCCTCATTGCTTATAGCCTTGGGGCACGTGGCTAGGTCGTCGAACGGGTGCAGGGTGACGAACCAAAGATGGCCAAGTCCGGCCTTTAGCGGGGGTGGTTCGTTCGATACTCCGTTGATCCAGGCCAGAAACCGGCTGATTTCGGCCTCCAGACTTTCTGCCGGCGGTGCCTCGCAATGCACTGTCTGGCGGCCAATGGGTCCAGACACCCCCTGCATCGGGCCACTGGCATCGTCACGCCAGCCGCTAACATTGATCCTGGAAAAGCCGGAGTAGCCCGTGGGAAACAGCGCAGCCTGCCAGCCGAACAGACGCTCCCGAGACACCGGTGCATGCCAGGTGGCGGTAGCATTGAGCACCATCTCGACGACACCTTCGACGTGCCTATCCACCGGGGCCAGGGCACCGATATCTACGCCCAGCCTGCGGGCGATGGACGAGCGCACAGATTGGATATTGAGCGGATCACCCTCGATTTCGCTCGTCTTGGCCACCTCCTCCGTGAGCACGGCCAGATCTGGCCTGATCACGCAGCGCCATGCCCACATCCGCCAAGCGACCCAGAAGTAGCCCTTGAGCATGACTGACCTCAACCATCAGCCCAGGCAATGCGGCCAGAATGCAGCTCCAGTTTGGCCAGTCGCTGGCTTGCCAGAGGTATTTGTAATCCCCGCTATTCATGCGGAGATTGTCAGGTGTAATCTCCGCATGCGCTAGCCGCATCCTGAACCCTGTTCCATGCGGAAAGATAGCTCGAAAACGATTTCCTGGGCGGTGGGGCAGTAGCGTAATTCACCACCGAGCAGCTTGGCCAGCCGGGCGGAGAGGAATAATCCGAGGCCGCTGCCGGTGTACTCATGAGCATGCGGATGGCGGTATTACTTCTGGAAGACCCGCTGTGGGTCCGGCCAGCCGGCCTTGCCGGGCAGATTGGCGACGCGGATGGAGAATCCGTTGGGGTCCAGGCCAACCGGGGTGCAGAGACAGACAGTGATCGTGCTGTCGGCCGGGCTGTATTTGCAGGCGTTGTCGATGAGATTGGCGACGATCAGGCGCAGCAGCAACGGGTCGATTTCAAGAATGGTCGGCGGGGCCTCGCTCAGCAGGCCCACGCGGTGAGCCTGGGTTGTGTGCTGGATGATGTCGGCCAGTTCCTCGGCAAGACAACAGGCAAGCCGCTGACCGGGGACATCCTGATCGTTTAGCCGCTCGACCTGCATGCAGCGCAGAATAATGTGGTTCATGTCGCGGATGGAGCGTTCGGCCTCATCTTTCATATCGTCCGTGAGCGTCTTCGCGCCCAACACCATGCGCACCACGGCCAGCGGAGTTTTGAGTTCGTGGGTCAACATGGTTAGAAACTGGGCCTGCTCCTGACGCTGTTGCTGTTCAGCTGCGGCACGACCTTCGGCGCATTCCCGTGCGGCCTCTGCCGCGGTGAGCTGTCGTTCGCTCTCGCGCATCCGGCTAATCATGACGAGCAACATGGCCAGGCCCGACACCAGGCCGTAAATGAGAAAGCCATCGAACACCAAAAACTGGCCTGCGTCAGCCCCAGAATCGGCAATACAGAGGTCATGAATCCCAGAAAAATGGCGCTGTACAGCAGGATAATGGCCCGCCGCGATAAGGTAAGCCGGTTTCCGGGCGCGAGCGTTTCCGTATTGGGTGTCGTCTTGTAATTGAAGAGGGCATTGCTGCAGTCGGTCGGGACGATGACTTCGATGAGTTGGCTGATATAGCCATGCCTGTCATTCTGACCCTTGTGCTGGGCGAAGCCAAAGTAACAGCGAAGAATCTCAAGCGACCGACACCCGACAGAACATAATTCGCCACAACCTCAAAACGATCGTCTGGACACAACATGGGCCGTGGCGGATACTCTCGCCCCAGTTTCCAGCCATTCCGGAGAATAAAAACATGGGATTCATGCAGAACAAGCGGGCGCTTATCGTCGGAGTTGCCAGCAATCGCTCGATTGCCTATGGCATCGCCGAAGCTATGGCGCGTGAAGGCGCCGAAATCGCCCTGACCTATCAGAATGAGAAACTCAAGGAGCGCGTCGAGAAGCTGGCTGGCGAGTTGGGCGCCAAGCTGGTTCTGCCCTGCGATGTGGTCAGCGATGAAGAAATCGACACCCTGTTCTCCGAGCTGGGTAAACACTGGGACGGCCTGGATACCATCGTTCACTCCGTGGCCTTTGCACCGCGTGAAGCATTGGAAGGCAGCTATCTCGACTCGGTGACTCGCGAGAATTTTCGTGTTGCCCACGACGTCAGCTCCTACAGTTTTGCCGCGCTGGCCAAGGGCGGTCGCAAGCTGATGCAGGGCCGCAATGGCGCCCTGCTGACCCTGAGTTACCTGGGGGCCGAACGCGCCATGCCCAACTACAATGTGATGGGCGTCGCCAAGGCCAGCCTGGAAGCCAATGTGCGCTATCTGGCGGCTTCGCTGGGCCCGGAGGGCGTTCGCGTCAATGCAGTTTCGGCTGGCGCCATCCGCACTCTGGCTGCTTCCGGCATTGCCAACTTTCGCGAAATGCTGGCCAAGGGCGAGGCCGCCGCTCCGCTGCGCAAGAATGTCAGCATTGAGGAAGTCGGCAATGCCGCCGCGTTTCTCTGTTCCGATCTCGCTTCAGGCATTACCGGTGAAATTCTCTATGTCGATGCCGGTTACAACATCGTAGGGTTGTCCGGCCTGTAACGGCGGTCTGCCTCCCGATGGCGCTTGACCGGGTGCTGCCGCTTGTACATAAGGAACCGGCAGGGGCCGGTGTGCATTTGCAGGGTATCCGCCGGGTATTTTCCGGTCAGGCCGTCATTGACGGTCTGGATCTGCGGATTCGTCCCGGTGAATTCCTCGCGCTGCTTGGCCCGTCGGGCTGCGGTAAGTCCACCCTGCTGCGACTGATCGCGGGGCTGGATCAACCGGATGCCGGGTGCATCGTCGACAACGATCCGTCCCGCCTGAGCTATGTATTTCAGGACGCCAGCCTGATGCCCTGGCGAACGGTGCTGGCGAACGTACTGCTGCCGCTTGAGCTGACCGATGGCATGGGCGAAGACGCCGTCACTTGCGCCATGCAGTTATTGGAGACCGTGGGCCTGGCGCAGGCGACCGATCGCTTTCCGAGCGAGCTCTCAGGCGGCATGAAAATGAGAGTTTCGCTGGCCCGCGCTCTGATCACCCGCCCCCGCCTCTTGTTACTCGACGAGCCATTTGCCGCTCTCGATGAATTCACCCGACAACATCTCGATGAGCACTTGCAGCAGCTCTGGCTGGATCGGCGGATGACCGTTATTTTTGTCACGCACTCCATTACCGAGGCTGTCTTTCTGGCGGATCGCGTGGTGGTTTTGTCACCCAAGGGCGGATGGGTGGCAGCCGATGAGCCGATTCCCCTGCCCCGTCCCCGTGCGCAAGGCAGCCGGACCTCGACTGAATTTATCGGACTGGTTCAACGACTTTCGAACGCCTTGAATGGCGGGACGCCGATGGAATGAAACTTTCCCGAACCGACGTGTGGCTCCCGCCATTATTTAGCTTGGTCCTGATCACGACGCTGCTGGAATGGGCACTGCGCACTACCCATCTTCCGGAATACCTGCTGCCTCGACCGTCATCCGTCATGCTGGCTTTGTTGCATAGTGGTAACGAACTATCCAAAGCCGCAGTACAAACCGCACTCGCCGCGAGCACGGGACTCCTCGCCAGTGCGCTAATGGGTGCCCTGATTGCGATCCTGCTGTGCATTCATCCGTGGATACGCCGCGCGTTTTACCCTTATGCCGTGTTTTTCCAGACGGTCCCTATCATCGCCATCGCGCCAATGCTGGTGATCTGGTTCGGCTATGGGCTGAAGGCGGTGATTGCCTCCGCCTTTATCGTCTCGGTCTTTCCGATCATCGCCAACACGCTGAGCGGATTGCTGTCCGCCGATCCCGCCCTGCGCGATCTATTCCGGCTTTATCGAGCCAGCCCACTAAAAACACTGGTGAAGTTGCGCATTCCCAGCGCCCTACCGGCATTTCTAACCGGCCTTCGGATTGCCTCGGGCCTTGCGGTGATTGGGGCCATTGTCGGCGAGTTTGTGGCCGATACGTACCAGAACGGCGGTGGCATCGGTACCGCCGTGGTGATCGCCATCAAGGAGCAAAAAACCGACATGGTCTTTGCTGCAGTGTTGATGGCCTCCTTGCTTGGCCTCGCCTTTTTTGCTTTCGTCAACCTGCTCAGTCACCTGGCCATGCGTCGCTGGCGCATGGGTGAAATACGGGAGTAACCCAATGTCCGGAATCTTGCGGCACTGGTGCCTTGGCATGCTGTTGATATTTTTCGGGTGCTCCGACGACAAGCACTCACCTAGCGGCACCGAGCCATACCCGTTCGGCCTGCAACTGAACTGGGTGCCGGAGCCAGAGTTTGGTGGCTATTATGCTGCCCGGGCGATGGGTGCTTTCAAGGACGAGGGATTGGATGTGGACGTCCGTCCCGGGGGACCGGGTGTGCCCGTGATGCAGATGGTTGCGGCGGGACAGGTGGAATTCGGCATCACCAGTGCCGACAGCCTTTTGGTTGCCCGCGAGCGGGGCGTCGATGTCGTGGCCATCTTCGCGCTTTACCAGACTTTCCCCGAAGGCATCATGGTTCATGCCGAGCGCGGTCTGAAGTCACTCGCCGAGGTATTTGAGGGCGGCACCCTGGCTATGGAGGCCGGTACGCCTTTTCAGCGCTTGCTGGCGAAACGCTATGGCCTACAGAAGATCAAGGCCGTCCCCTACAGCAATAATCTCGGCCCCTTTCTCAACGACCCGCAGTTTGCCCAACAATGCTTCATCACGGCTGAACCGATCGCCGCCCGCCGAGCCGGGGCCCGGCCGCAGATCTTTCCCATCAGCGATGTTGGTTACAACCCCTACTCCGGCGTCCTCTTTACGCTGCGGAAAACCGTCGCTGAACACCCTGACCAGGTCGCCGCGCTGGTTCGCGCCGTTCGGCGCGGGTGGCAGTCTTATCTGGAGGACCCGGAGCCTACCAACCAGATCATGCAAGGGCTGAATCCTACGATGGACCCGGCCACTTTTACCGAGGCCGCCGAGATTCAGAAACCGCTGATACGCGGCAATGACCAGCCCGCCAAAGTCTTGGGCAGCATGGCCCTCGAACGCTGGAAAACTCTGGCGGAGCAACTGCGAGAAGTGGAACTGATCGGTGAAACCGATCCGGAAAAGGCGTTCGTCAATCCTTGAACCCTGCCGTTCAACCCGGATTTATTGACTTTGTCGACTTATCGGCACGCCAAATGCGGTAGCGCACTTCCGCCCGTTCCGGCACATAGACGACCACGGGCAAGCGGCTGTTGTAACGGATCAGATAGGGATCACCCCCAAGGGTCACAAAGCGATTCTGTTTTGGCGCGTTGGGACTGACGGCCACACGCGTTTCCGCCATCGGCCCGAGTTCCTTGACAACATAGCGGGTATAGCCCCAGCCCAGAATGTTCTGCGCCTCGATGTTACCCCCGAAGAAATAACGGTTGGCGCTATCCACTTTGGCAATCTGGCCGACGATCAGCTCTAACTCATAATCTTCCTCGCGGGCCTGGCTTGGCAATGAGAGGACATAACGCACCGACCCGGGATCGGCTGGCGGAAAGGCCTTCATGTCATCGGCCAAGGTCATCTCCATGCCCAAGGCCAAAATTACAAACAAGCTGACGCTCAAGAGTATTTTCACGGGTCACCTTCATCCGGCTTCAAATGAGTGGGAAACTGACCGAGGACTATAGCCGGATGACCCTGACAAACCTAGCCATGGCGGGACCCTTTCTATCGCACTCCGATTTAATCGCTCAAGCGGGTTCATCCACTTCTCGGGTGTGTTAAATTCTGGGTGATTTGACCTATGAGTCATCGTCAAATCAGCGCTACCCTCCCTGCGCCGAGGGATCAATCAGGAATTCATTCATGCAAGCCACATCTTTGCTCATCTCCCTGACCGAACGCGGCCTGATGCCGGACTGGGCCATCCGTCTGGGCATTCGCAAGTTGGTCAAGGAACGTCTGGATTCCCTGCCGCTCGATGACCCGATGGCCAAAAAAAGTTATGTGCTGGGCTTTCTTCGTGAAATGGCCTCAGCCCCCATCGCCCCCCTCCCGGAGAAGGCCAACGAGCAACACTACGAAGTTCCTGCGGCCTTCTTTGAAAAAGTGCTGGGCAAACGTCGCAAATACAGCAGCTGCCTATGGCCGGAAGGTGTGACGTCGCTGGATGAAGCCGAAGTCGCGGCCCTGACCGAAACCTGTGAGCATGCCGAGCTGGCCGATGGCCAGAGCGTTCTGGAACTGGGTTGCGGCTGGGGGTCGCTGAGCTTGTGGATGGCGGAGCAGTACCCCCAGAGTCGAATTGTCGGGGTCTCCAATTCCAATAGTCAGCGCGAAAGCATCATGGCGCGCGCCGGGGCCGCCGGACTGAACAATCTGGAAATCATCACCTGTGACATGAACGCTTTCACCATCGATGAACGCTTCGACCGGGTGGTGTCGGTGGAAATGTTCGAGCACATGCGTAACTGGCCCCAACTTTTTAGCCGCGTGGCTGGCTGGCTAAAGCCGGATGGTCGCTTTTTCATGCATGTGTTCTGCCACAAGCACCTGCCCTACACGTTTGACGTGCACGACGAATCGGACTGGATGAGCCGCTATTTCTTTTCAGGTGGCATGATGCCGTCCTACGATCTGGCGACGCAGATTGAAAGCCCGCTCAAACGGGTTCAGCGCTGGCAATGGAGTGGGGGTCATTACGAAAAGACCGCTAACGCCTGGCTGCATAACATGGATCAACACAAGGCTGAGCTTTGGCCGATTCTCGAGACGACCTATGGCAAGGCACAAGCACAGACCTGGTGGGTTCGCTGGCGCATTTTCTTCATGGCCTGCGCCGAGCTTTTCGGCTACCGAGGAGGCATGGAATGGCCGGTCGGCCACTATCTGTTCCGGCGTGATGATCTGCAGTCTTCTTGAGGAACCTTCAGAAATTGCACTTCGACAAGGCTTTCCTGAGCAAAGCCGAAGGGCGTGAACGGATAATGTTTAGAGGTTTTCTTCAGTCTTTTTGAGTAAATCGCCATGGACCGACTCTCACGCATGCCGCCGCTAGCCAATTTCTTGCTTTACCAGCTAGCCTGGTTTGCCTGCGTGATGGGGGCGGCCAAGGGCCAACCCATGATCGGGGTCGGTGTGGCGGGACTGTTTATCGCATTACATCTTACGCTGGCTCGCTCAGCCAAATCGGAACTCGCCATGATCGTGCTGACCGGGCTCATTGGTGGCGCGTGGGAAACCTTGATCGTTCACCAGGACTGGGTGCGTTATATAGGCGGCACGTCTCCAAACTGGCCCCCGGCGTGGATTATTGCGCTGTGGCTGGCCTTTGCAACGACGTTTAATGTCTCGCTTCGCTGGCTGCAAAATCGTCATGGTCTCGCGGCGCTGCTGGGTCTGTTGGGTGGACCCGCGGCCTGGTACGCCGGGGCTCGTCTGGGCGCATTGGAACTCCCTGACCCGAGCGTTGCTCTGATGGTCATCGGAGTTGGCTGGGCGGTCTTGATGCCTTTTCTGCTATTCGTGGCTCATCGTCTGGCGACCCAACAGGAGGGACCCCATGTTTGACTGGCAACTGGCCGCTTGGGCTCTATTCGTGTTGTTGGCCATGAGCGGACTTACCTGGCTGGCGAGCCTTTACAGGCGTGATGTCAGTATTGTGGATTCCGTCTGGTCGCTGTTTTTCCTCGGCGGGTTGTTGACCTGGTGGCTGGCGCCTGAGATCAATGGCCCACGTGCTGCAGCGACCCTGATTCTTGTGGGGCTTTGGGCGCTCCGTTTATGTGGCTATTTAACCTGGCGTAATTGGGGACACCCGGAAGACCGCCGCTATCAGGCCATTCGTGAACGCAACCAGCCTCACTACGAACTCAAAAGCCTGATCATCGTCTTTGCCTTGCAGGCCCTGCTGGCCTGGTGGATCGCCTTACCGATACTCCCCGTTCTCAAGTCAAGTAATCCCTGGACTTGGCTGGACAGCCTCGGGGCCACGGTGTTTATGACCGGGCTGATTCTGGAAACGCTGGCCGACGCCCAAATGGCCACATTCAAGGCCCAACCTAAAGGTCATGATGCTGTGCTGAATACCGGCTTGTGGCGCTATTCAAGACATCCCAACTATTTTGGTGAAGCCGTGGTCTGGTGGGGGTTCTATCTGATGGCCCTGGGCGCTGGCGCCCCCCTCTGGCTGATCACTTCGCCTCTACTGATCAATGTCTTGCTGGTGAAGGTTTCCGGAGTACCTCTATTGGAGCAGGACATCGCGGAGCGTCGGCCGGCCTATCGGGATTACATTATCAACACCAGTTCTTTCATTCCCAGACCACCCAGGAATCCATCGCCATGAAATCACTTTTTTTCTGGCGGTCTTTGCTGGCTGCCCTGATCACCGTCTGTACTGCGGTCCATGCTACGACCGGCGAGCAGACCAGAAACGATGACTGGAACTTCACGGTTTACCTGGACGATGATGCCGTCGGCCAGCATCGCTTTGCACTGAGCGAATCAGAACCCCTACGTAAACTGCGCAGCGAGGCGCGGTTTACCATCAAACTGTTAATGATCAATGCCTACAGTTATGCCCATGAAGCCAACGAAACCTGGCAGGGCGATTGCCTGCAGGACATCCAGGCCAGGACCGATGACAATGGCGACCTTTCGGCGCTGCGAGGCAACGAGACCGATGGCCATTTCGTGCTCAAAAAGGACAAGATCACCGAGAATCTGCCAGCCTGCATCATGACCTTCGCTTACTGGAACCCGTTGATACTGAAGCAAAGTCGATTGCTCAACCCGCAGAACGGCGAATACACCGAGGTCCGGATTCAGTCCAAAGGACGCGAAACGGTCGCGGTTCGCGGCAAGCCTGTCAGTGCCGATCGTTATCATCTCGATGCCGGCAAGTTCCAGATCGATCTGTGGTATGCCGATGGCGAGCGTTGGGTGGCACTCGACTCTACACTCGAAAATGGCAGCAAGCTCCGTTACCGGATTGAATGAGGGGAAACTCTAAAAGTTATTCGTTCATGCCCTTCGGCTTCACACAGGAGAGTCTTGTCGAAGTGCAAATTTTTTAGCTCCCATGAGGCAAATTCGCATGACTCTATCGAAGATATTCCAACGGGCCTCGGGGCTATGGGCGGGTTTTATGCTCGCGGCCTGTTCCTCCCAGACATTGCCCCCCATTACCCTCGCACCCAAGGTCGATCTTCCCCGATTCATGGGCGACTGGTATGTCATCGCCAACATCCCGACCTTCATCGAGAAGGGCGCGCACAATGCGGTGGAATCCTACCGGCAAAATGCGGATGGCAGCATTGCCACCACGTTTACCTATCATCAGGACGGTTTTACCGGCCCCCTCAAACGCTATGAACCGACCGGCTTCGTTCTCGACAACAACAGCAATGCCGTGTGGGGCATGCGGTTTGTCTGGCCGATCAAGGCGGACTACCGTATCGTCTATCTTGATCCGCAATATACCCAGACCATCATCGGTCGTGAGGCGCGTGACTATGTATGGATCATGGCGCGCACACCCAGCATTCCGGAAGCCGATTACCAGCGACTACTGGCCCTCCTCGGACGGGAAGGCTATGACGTAACCAAGATCAGGAAAGTCCCACAACAATGGTAGAGCCGCCCCTTCGCTCAAGCGTGACCCCGCCACAGAAGCCCACCGGAGCAAAACCCGTCAACTGGTCGGTCACCCTGCTCCGCTGGTTCGACAACGAAGCGGGAGAACTGCCGGATGATGGCCAGAATAGAAAGCTGGACTGGCTGCGCACGCTCCCTTTCATTGCCTTACATCTCGCCTGTCTGGCTGTTTTCTGGGTGGGTATCAGCCCGATCGCAGTGGTGGTAGCACTGGGTCTCTACGCGCTGAGAATGTTTGCGATCACCGGGTTTTACCACCGCTACTTCTCGCACAAGGCTTTTCGGACTTCACGGCCGATGCAATTCCTGTTCGCGCTAGTCGGGGCGTCTGCTGTGCAACGGGGCCCCTTGTGGTGGGCTTCCCATCACCGGCATCATCATGTTCATTCCGATGAGGACCCTGATGTGCACTCCCCCGTACGGCATGGTTTTCTATGGAGTCACATGGGCTGGTTCCTGTGCCGGGTTAATTTTCGCACCCGTGCCGAACTGGTGAAGGATTGGCTGAAGTTCCCCGAACTGCGATTCCTTGATCGCTTTGATGTCGTTGCGCCGATGCTGCTGGCATTCAGCCTGTATGGTCTGGGCGAACTGATCGAGGGCTTCAAACCGGGTTGGGGTACCAATGGCCCGCAAATGCTGGTCTGGGGTTTCGTGATCTCGACCATTGTTCTTTACCACGCCACGTTCATGGTGAATTCCTTGGCCCATGTCTGGGGCTGGCGCCGCTACGCCACCCGCGACACCAGCCGCAACAATCCTGTCATCGCCCTGTTTACCCTGGGTGAGGGCTGGCATAACAATCATCACCACTATCCCGCTTCGGCGCGTCAGGGTTTCTTCTGGTGGGAATTCGATCCCACCTATTACGCCCTGCGGATCATGGCGACACTGGGCCTGGTCTGGGATCTCAAGCCTTTACCCGCCTCGCTCAGGCAGGCCAGGCGTAGCGAAGCGCTGCCTGCAACCCGTCGGCTGGGTTCCAAGCGATGAAAATCGCTATTGTTGGCACCGGCATTTCAGGTCTGGTGGCTGCTTACAAATTGGCCCCTGAACATGACATCACGCTGTTCGAGGCCAATGCCTATATTGGCGGCCACACGCAGACGCATGACATCGAAATGAATGGTCAGCACTGGTCCATCGACACCGGCTTTATCGTCTTCAATGACTGGACCTATCCCGAATTCATCCGGCTTATGGATGAGCTGGGCATCGCCTCACAACCCAGCGCCATGAGTTTCAGCGTGCGTTGCGAAAAAACGGGGCTGGAATACAACGGGACCTCGTTGAACACCCTGTTTGCCCAGCGCCGCAACCTGGTGTCCCCGAGTTTTTACCGGATGATCTTCGACATTCTGCGCTTCAATCGGGAGGCTCCAGGCTTTCTGGAAAGTGGCGACGACCATCTCCGGCTAGGGGACTATCTGTTGCAAAATGGCTACCGGCAGGAATTCCGCGACCATTACATCGTCCCGATGGGCGCGGCCATCTGGTCGGCTGCGCCGGGCGATATGCTGGACTTTCCGGCCCGGTATTTCATCCGGTTCTTCCATAACCATGGCATGCTCAGCGTGGATGAACGCCCGCAATGGCGTGTTATTCGTGGCGGTTCCCATCAATATGTCGGGCCTTTGACGGCCGCTTTCCGTGACCGGATTCGCCTCAATTCACCCGTCACGCGCATCCGTCGTGAGGAGCATGGCGTCTGGCTGGAAACCCCGACTCTGCCGGCAGAGCATTTCGACGCTGTGATCGTGGCCTGTCACAGCGACCAGGCTTTGGCGATGCTCGAGAAACCAACCCCGGCAGAACATGAGATTCTGGGTGCCATTCCCTATCAGGAGAATGAAGCGATTCTGCATACCGATGCCTCGGTGCTGCCAAAATCCAGACGGGCATGGGCCGCGTGGAATTACCATATTCCGCGCGAGTCACGCGACCGCGTCGCCGTGACCTATGACATGAATATCCTGCAGGGGCTGGATGCGCCAGAGACCTTCTGCGTCAGCCTCAACTATGCCGACACCATTGATTCGAAACGCATCCTCAAACGGCTGACCTACCATCACCCCGCCTATACCCCGGCCGGTATCGCTGCCCAGCAACGACATGGCGAGATCAGCGGGGTCAATCACACCTACTATGCCGGGGCCTACTGGGGATTCGGCTTTCACGAGGATGGTGTCAAAAGCGGACTTCGAGCGGCCACCCAAATCATCTCCGGGTAAATCATGCACAGCGGTTTATATGTTGGGCAGCTCCGACATCGTCGGTTTGTGCCACGCCCGCATCATTTTCGCTATGGGTTATTCATGGTCTACCTGGATCTGACCGAACTGGACAGCGTTTTTGCCGGGCACTGGTTCTGGTCGACCCGGTGTCCCAATCTCGCCTGGCTTCGACGTGCCGACTATTTGGGCGACCCGGCGATTGATCTGGATGAAGCCGTGCGATCCCGGGTGGAGGACGAAACGGGTCAGCGCCCGCAAGGCCCGATTCGCATGCTGACACACCTCCGCTATTTCGGTTACGGATTCAACCCGGTGACGTTTTATTACTGCTTTGATGGGTCGGGCGACCGCGTCGAGACCGTAGTGGCGGAAATCACCAATACGCCCTGGGATGAGCGACATAGTTACGTCCTGACTCCTGAGCGGGACGAGCCCCAGGGTCGGCATCATCGTTACCGATTCCCCAAGCGCTTTCATGTGTCGCCGTTTTTCCCTATGGACATCAACTACGACTGGCGCTTCTCGGAGCCCGGCGATAAGCTGAATGTTCACATGCGTCTGGACCGTGACGGCGGCAAGATCTTCGATGCGACAATGGATCTGTCCCGACGGGACATAACGACCGCTCATCTCGCTTGGGCCTTGCTGCGTTTCCCGCTGATGACGGCTCAGGTAGTTACGGCCATCTATTGGCAAGCGGCCCGCCTCTGGCTGAAACGCATTCCCTTTTTCACCCATCCCGGCAAGCCCTCCACCGGCAATACTGGAGCAAGACCCCCATGAAAAACTCGATCGCGATCACCGCGAACAGCTTTTCCCGTGTCCGTCAGCCTGGCCAACTCAACGGCTGGGCAGCCACGATGCTGCATCGGCAACTGGCGCAACTGCAGACCGGTGAAATCATTCTGGCGGATGGCCAGATCACCCGCTATGGCCAGGTCAGCGAGACATTCCCCGTCTCGGTTCGCATTGACGTCGAACACCCTTCGTTCTACGGCAATACTGTGTTTGGCGGGAGCTTGGGCGCGGCAGAGAGCTACATGGCCGGAGCCTGGCGATGCTCCGATCTGGTGGGTCTGATTCGCATCCTGATTCGCAACCGGCATGTGCTGGACGGACTCGATGGCGGGCTCTCGCTGATTGCGACGCCGATCAGGAAGTTTCTGCATGCCTGGAACCGTAATACCGAGGAAGGCAGTCAGCGCAATATTGCCGCTCACTATGATCTGGGTAATGACTTCTTCCAGCTATTTCTGGATGAAACCATGATGTATTCCTGCGCCCTGTTTGAGCGCCCGCAGATGTCACTCGAAGATGCATCGATCGCCAAACTTGATCGCATCTGCCAACGGCTGAATTTGCAACCCGGCGACCGCGTGGTCGAAATCGGCACCGGCTGGGGCGGTTTCGCCCTGCATGCGGCCACCCATTATGGCTGCCACGTCACCACCACCACGATCTCTGAAAAACAGCATCAATGGGCGGCGGAAAGTATCCGGGAGGCCGGTCTTGAGGGCCGGATCACTCTGCTCAAGGAGGATTACCGCAAACTCGAGGGCCGCTATGACAAGCTGGTCTCGATCGAGATGATCGAAGCCGTCGGGCACCATTACTTCAAGACCTTTTTCCGTAAGTGCGCCGACTTGCTGAAACCGGACGGCGTGATGCTGTTGCAAGCCATTACCATCAATGATCGTGAATATCGCCGCGCCCGTGACGAGGTGGATTTCATCAAACGCCATATATTTCCCGGCAGTTGCATTCCCGCGATTTCTGCCCTGGTTGATTCGGCCACGCATGCGTCCGATCTGCAGTTGATCCAGCTGGACGATATTGGCCCGCATTACGCCACAACCCTGCGCTGCTGGCGACAGGCCTTCATGGCGCATCTCGACGAAGTCCGCGCACAGGGTTACTCGGAACCCTTCATTCGCCTCTGGGAATTCTACCTGGCGTATTGCGAGGGGGGCTTCGAGGAACGGGCACTGGGCGACGTCCATATGTTGATGGCCAAGCCCCTCTATCGAGGTTGACTCCACCAAGACAGCCAGCCGACTGATGCGGCGGGGACAGACACTACCTTACCTTTAACCAACTCCATATCAGCAGATGACCACACCTGAACCCCTTAATGTTCTCGGCACCGCACTGGTGCCCTGCTCTTTCGACCCGCTCACCGGCTTTTTTCGGGATGGGTGCTGCAACACCGATGAAGACGACTTTGGTACCCATGTGATTTGTGCACGGGTCACGGATGAATTTCTGCGATTCTCGCTGACTCTCGGTAATGACCTCGTCTCGCCCCGCCCGGAATATAATTTTCCCGGCCTCAAGCCAGGGGATCGTTGGTGCCTCTGCGCACTGCGCTGGAAGGAAGCTTACGATGCCGATGTCGCGCCCCGTGTGGTTCTGGAAAGCACCCATGCCAAGGCGCTGGATATCGTGAACCTTGAACAGCTTCAGGCTAACGCTTGGGCCAACTGAGGGCATCTTGACACCTCTTCTTCATAACCCCATCTGGCCAATAGCTCAAATCCGATTGGCGCCATGACACTTCGTATCCTGATTGTCGAGGATGATCACGATTATCGAGCTGCCTTGTGCCACATTTTTAATCTGGAAGGATTTAGTGCGGATGGCTTAGGGCCATTGCAGCGTTTGCAGCCTGGCGAAACACGCATCAACTGGATGTGCTGATCGTTGACCGACAATTACCCGATTGCGATGGGCTCGAAGCCCTGGCTCGCTACCGACAAGTGGCGAATACCCCGGCGATTGTCCTGACAGCGCTCGGCTAGTTGCCGGAACGTATTGCAGGCCTGGAAGCCGACGCCGATTACTATCTGGTAAAGCCGGTGGTGATGGATGAACTCATAGCCTTGTTACGCAGGCTTCGCAGACGCCAGGGTATGGCAAACGAAAATGGCTGGGTGATTCATCCCAATCGGTGACGTCTCAGCTCACCGACGGGGATCGAAATTCCGTTGACACGTCGTGAGATGGCATTGGTTTCTCTTTTCGTGGACCAGCAAGGCCATACACTCTCCCGGCAAATGCTGGCAAAGCGCTTGGGAGAAGAGGCTGAAGTATTCGATCCACGGCGATTGGAAATACTGATCCGTCGTCTTCGCAACAAAGTCGAGCAGGCCACAGAAGATGAGCTCCCGCTCACAACCGTGTACGGATTGGGTTTTAACTTCACCCAGCCACTGCGTAAGCAATGAAGCGGGAAGATGTGTGTTCGTTGGAGACCGACGCCATTCTGGCGCGGTCGTTATGGTTCGCTGATCCAAATCTGGAAACGGCGTTTCAGTCCTGGCGGCTGGCGACACTGCAGGACAGCTTCAAGCCTGTCTTCGCCATTCTCATGCTGGTCACCCTCAACAATCTTTACATCGACCACCAGAATGTAGCCACTTCGCAGACATCCAAGATTTACGCGCTACGACTGGTCATTCTTACCAGTACCAGTCTGGGGCTCGGGCTGTCATTACGGCAACTGAATGATCGATGGGTCATCTGGCTGTTCGAATTCATTCTCATCCTGCTCATGATCATCACCCTGCTCCGGGCTTACAGCGAACCGGGCTATTTCGCAGTCGGCATGATCATCCAGTTTTTCTACATTCTTGTCGTCTATCTGATCAGCCCATTCAACTGGTTACGCCAGCTAGTCTAAGCCGGCCTGTTCAGCCTGGCCTGCATTGCGATATGGGAGTACCGGATCGACTACACCACCGACTTTAACCGCCTTATCCCCAGCTACCCCTGCGCGAATATTCTGGGTGCCTTGCTGGCACGCCAGCGCCACGTGCAGGAGCGTCACCTCTTCGCCTCCGATCGCCGCCGGAGACGTCAAATCGTCCTGGTGGAGAAGCTGCAAAATCAGCAGTCCGAGGTACTGGATCTGCTGACTCATGAACTCCGCCACCCGCTAGCCAACATCGCCGCCCAGGGAGAATTGATCCTGCGCCTGAGAGACCTCGAGCCAATCCACCGCGCCGCTGCACGTATCGTCAAGGCCAGTACTGACTCGGCCTCAATCATTCGTGACTGGATCGACGGCGACCGGTTGGTCACCAGCAGAATGCATGAGGGGGAAATCGACCACCGACTCCTGCCAAAGTCAGTGATAGAAGAAATCGTCGACAATTTCAGCCTGGATCATCCGAATGTGAACATCACAATAACGGGGGATGACACCCCGCCGGTGCTCATGGACAAGCGGGTATTTGTCCTGGCCATTCAGAATGTGCTGGAAAATGCAGTTCGTTATGCGAACAGCGGGCATGGCATCCACATACAGTTTCGTGTTCATCAGAACAACGTGACGGTCCGGATCCGTGATTATGGCCCCGGCCTTTCGGTGGAAGACCAGTCCCGAATCTTTCTCAAGCATGTCACCCTGGAAACGCCCATGACCCCCACTAATGTGGGAACGGGTATCGGTCTTTATCTGGTAAACGAGTTGCTCAGTCGCTGTGGCGCGCGCATTCGCGTACAGTCCATAGTCGGCCGTGGCACAGCCTTTCTTATCGAAATCCCCCGTGTTCGTTAGTTCACATCGCTCCACTCCCCCTTATGCAGATCCGGCATCCGCTAACTGTCGGATTTATGTCGTTATTTGTCGCGAGTTTGTGCTTGCTTTTGCCCGTACTGGCGACTCCAATGACAGCCGATTTATTCCTGCGGTTGCCCCCTTGGTGACTCTGCATGACTTTTCAGACATCGCGGCAATTCACGCGTGTTCCACCGTTAATCAGGACGACACTATGAGCCCTCTCATTAATCGGCAGCACTTCAGAATGCTGGCCACGCTGACATGGTTGATTACGCTATCCATATCCGTCGCGCAAGCAGCTGCGCCCGTTGCATGTAATGCCGATGGGCGATGTCCGGGTTTGGGTCAGGCGTTTTATCTACCCAGTACGAATATTCTGGACTCAAAAACCAATACCAACGGTCATACGGTATTCAAGAATGCCCTCATAGGAGGTTGCGCCACGCTGGAAGATCAATCCTCCAGCTTCCGTAGCTTCAAAACCTATGAAACGGCGAGTAAATTGACGGACGCTCTCAACACCGCAGTCGATGCAAAAGCGGGCATCCCGACCGCGAGGGTCAATATCGATGCCACCGCTGGTGCCGAGACCCGAGTTGCCGGATGTCAGCGGCTTGGTGGCGCGCTAGTCCTCTCCGCGGCTGAATCCCCCCAGACCCACGACTCTCAGAGCCGTGGGGCATAACTACGAGTTAAGAATATGCTTTTCGCCCGCAACTTACTGCTTTCCTCCTGTCTGGTTTTGTTGGTGGGAAGCTGTATATCCAATCCTACCTGGGCAAACACGGCTATCGCGCCGATTCAAACCATCACCGCGTCGTCAGCGTCATCGGTTTATAAATTGGCCAGGGGTACATTGCCAGTCCCACCCAGTAGCGGTGATGTCCTTACAAATCAAAAAAAATATTTCAAGGTCGATGCGGGCAGTTCTTTTGTTTGCGGGATACGGCAAATAGACCGCGGCCTGGACTGCTGGGGGCTGAATGATTTTGGGCAGACGACCGCCCCGAAAGGCAGATTCAAGCAATTATCCCTGGGTGAAATGCACGGCTGTGCGATTCGTCTAGATAACCGTCTGGTGTGTTGGGGTAATGCGGGCGCGCGACCCAATTTGGAGCAAGCCAAAGGCCATTACCTACAGGTCTCATCCGGCGATAGCCATACCTGCGCGATCAAAAAGAACAGTTTGGCAATCACGTGCTGGGGTGAAAATAAATATGGCCAGGCCATGGCGCCGGCTGGCCGGTTCAAACAAGTCAGCGCAAGAAATAACCAGGCCTGTGCTATTACCACGAAAAAGACTCTGCTCTGTTGGGGTGAGGACGCGTTTACAAAATTTGCTCGACCGATTGGTGAATTTATTGATATCAGTGTCGGAAAGCTTCATGGGTGTGCCGTCCGTGACGCTGATCGCAGTATGGTGTGCTGGGGAAACAACCAATTCGGGATACTCGCGGTGCCGATTGGGATTCGGTTCAACGAGGTCAGTAGCGGGGATTACCACAGTTGTGGCACCGCAAAAGATGACAACCGCCTCGTCTGCTGGGGCCGAGACCAATGGGGTCAGGTCAGTCAGGTACCCGCGGTTCCCATTAAATCCGAGGGGTTGGGTGGGGCCTTAACCTGTATCACCAACGCGAAGCGAAACATCATCTGCAGAGGTAGCTATGCCTACAATGATGTGATGTTTGGTGTCGCGGGGCCTGTGCTAGCGGCTGAAAATTTGGACCCGCACGCGACCAAGTCCGATAACAAAGATGGCCTGGTTAGTAAGACCGGAATTTGGGGAATTGTTGAAAAGGGGGTCGGTTATGGGCTCAAAGCGTGGGGCGAGAGCATGGAAGCAGGTTCCTCCGGGCAAAAGTTCGTGCTCTTTGCCGCTGGACTGCTGGGTGCCAAGTCGGATTCAAACAAGGCAGGATTTGAAGAGATTCAGGTCCAGCTCAAGGAAGTTCAACAACAACTGAAGGGGATTGACAAGCAAGTCAAGGAAACCTACGCGGCCGTTCAGCAGTTGTCCTGCCAAACGGCGATGGCCGAGCTGAAAACCTACCGCGAGACGATAGATAGCGCCCATGATGGATACCAGACCCTTGTGGGCGGGGTGCTGACAGACCTCACACATCAACAGCAAGGACTTAGTCCTGACATGACGCTGGTGTTGGAGATAGACCGTTATGCCACCGTCTGGGATGACCCTCTCAAGTCGCAACTTCGTGATGTCTTGCGGAATACCCATCGTTTTCTGGTCGGCAATGAGTCACCATTTATCAAGTGCATGAATGCCGACCTGGAGGCATGGAGGAAGGCCGCCACCCATCCCTTTGATGACAGGAATATCTATAAAGGCGTTTATGACGTCCAGGAACTCAGTGAGATGATGCAGCTAGAGGCCGCCATCATCCTGCAGGACATCAATGCCAGGCGCGCAATCAAGGCGCTTCGAGATCCAGTGTTTGCCCGACAGCCAGACGCTCCTGCAATTGACCAGAGCTTAGTGCCAGATACAGGACTTTGTGGTGAGGCACGACGCCAGAAAGCCTCATTTGCAGGCGGCCTGATACCGTTGGAGAAAGCCCGGTGGGTGTATGCGGCGGAATACTGTGACGACAGCAGCGTCATTGTCAAAAATACCTACAAGCGCCTTGTCCAGCAAATCGAGTTCGCCGGGGCACCGTATACCACTGACTCGGTGGTGGTTTCCTTAAGTGGCAAGGTGTTTGGACACGGGAACAGTACCAACAATTGGTTATGGATTAATTGGGGTAAGGTAGCCCCGAAGGAAGTCACATTCCTGCATGAGCAAGACTTTCCAGTGCGCCCTAACAACTGGGATTTTGTCAGGTATTATATAGGCATACATTTTAAAAATGGCGGTGATGCCAACTGGTATTCAGATAACCGAAATAAGACTGGTCTATGGCAGGGCGCTTCCGATGCCTGGCTGGAGTTATATGCCAGTTTTGATAGTTATTTAAAAGCCAGAAACAAAAAGGGTGACCTTCTGGATATGATGAGCAAGACCGAGACTCGATGGGTGAATAAGCAAGGCACTGATATCCAGGTAATGCCCTTTGCAAAAATAACTGATAGGCCGCTTTGGATAAGTAATAAGAAATATGATATGGAATGGAATCGCATTGTAGGAGATAACGAAACTGATTTAATTACTAAAGATGTGCGTTGTTTTATGGCGGCGGGCATTAATCCAGGTTTTTATTTCAGTAGTGGTGGCAGTCGAAACCCCCGTGAAACACTGAACCTTACCGGTAAGGTATGCAATAGTGAGGAGCTCTCTGCTATGGCTAGAAAAAACAGCCCTGATCTTTATGGTAATGGGCCATATACGCGAAATTGGGCAGACGACGATAAATTTTATAAAAAATATGAGAATGAGTTGGGTCAGTGGATATTTTATAAACAACCCCTTGAAAATTCGTGGCGCCCCGGATGGCAGAACGCTAAGTTTTTTTGGGACGGTCCACTCATGCACTACCCGGTCGTTAACCTTGCTCAGCGAACCTGCGAACCCGTTCTGGTCAATCAGGGGGTGGCAGAGGATCCAGTGATTCCATTGCGGAGTAATATGATCGTGAGAGGCGATGGTGTTGAGATCCCTACCCGTTGCGGCAAGGATATGGACAAGTTTATCGAGGACCGTGTGCCTCGGCCGTTACTGCCCGTAATTCCTAGCGAAGAAGTCCGTCAACCGATTTATTGACGGCCATGACGGTAGCAACTGAGACAATAACGGCCTGACCATTCACGTTTGAGAGATACCCCTTATGCCAAAAAAATAATCAGGTCGGCCGGCCATCTAGGTGTCGAGTCCCGCGAGGTAATAAACCTTTTTTCGAAAGAGATGAGGGTCAGAAGATTGCCACTCCTTCATGCGCTTTACCGGAGATCGGTGATTCAAGGCCTTTTGCGGTATGTGGTGGTTGTAAAGGTTTACGTAGCGATGGAGTGTGGTTTCTAGATCCTCGGTGGAGGCAAAGTGATGGGTTTGCAGTACCTCGGCAATCCGGCCATTGAAGCGTTCGACCATGCCATTGGTTTGCGGATGGCGTGGCGGAATCAGGCGATGCTCGATGCCCTGTTCAACACAAGTGCGATCGAACACATGATCCCCGGAGGGCCGCTGCTCGCG
>JBILGM010000006.1:0-77868 GCA_044351045.1 Methylococcaceae bacterium
CAGCGAAAAATGGAATCGACCCATCAGGGATTGGAAAGCAGCCCTGAATCGATTTAGCATTGAATTCGAGGATCGACTCTACCCGAACTAATCGAAATCCCGTTTACACAAAAATTCGGACACCCTCAGTTGGTCGCTGACCTGACTGAATGATAAAAGCTGACAAGCTGCATTAAACCGATCCAACATCTAACTCAGAAGCTCTGCGCATGAGATCCTCCCATCCATAGTCCCAATTATCGCAGTAGACCGCTTCCACTCCACAGGGTCTTGTTGCCCAGAACGACTTACGATCAGAGTTCCCATCGACCAATGCGACAGTCGGCGGGATTTCTGAAGTACTGAGCTTTGCAAAATTTCTTGCTCTCTGAACCAACAACCACCATAGTCCAAGTTCAGATTCAGACAGTCCCACGCCAGCAAAGTAGATTGGGCGGTATAAAAAATCTGCAACCCAAGTGTTCACACCTTCATCTAAGTTTGTGAGAGCTGACTCCAGAATAGGCCTAAATTTAGCCCACCCGTCTTTTTCTTCCCTCTTAAAATTCTTATTTTCGAAGGTCTTCACGTACTTAAATGCTGATTTGATGGAATGTGGCTGAGTTCCATAATCATGCAACCCCATGCGAATTGATGTTGGATTAACCGTACAGCCATTTGGAAACCAAATCTTAGGCCCTATCGTACCCCTCAATTTCAGACAATAATGAAGCCTGTCCCGCTCATCCTGCATAACCCCTAAATATTTTTCTTCTGTATGCGTTGAACAGATATCCAGATTGTCTCGTTGTAACCATGCATGATCAAAATTGAGGCTTACAATCGAACTCCACAATTGATTTTTTGGATATTCGGCTCTTCGACTTTGCCATGGATAGAAAAACTTGTCCTGATCAAGAACTTGTGCGACTAGCTTCTTGGCATCACTCTCAATTTCGTTTGCTTGACGCTTACCAGGCACTCTCCATTCGGCTGTTTGTGAAGGTTGGTAGCCATCTTTTGCTGCAGTCTCAATCAACCTTTCCCAGCGAAGCACAGGTGAAAGATCACGACTTGGCAGCGATACCTTCATCAAACTCGCTGTTTCATCAATAAGCGCATTCCAATCGGTTAACGGTGTGGATGATTTACCGAGCACCCATCTATGAAACCCTGAGCCAATCACTAGGCACGGTTTTAGGAAGGGTAAATGCTTTTTCGAACTCTTCGCAGCCATCAATCCAGCCTAAAGCTGACCGAGAGTTGAGGACGGTCTAAAAACGGGCTGGAGCATGGGCGTGTAAACCAAACAATTGTAGTACAGTAAAAAGTGTACTACTTTTTGGTCACGTGACGTTACCGATGACGGGTAACCAACTGAATTTAAGCGGGAATTTGGTCGGGGTGAAAGGATTCGAACCTTCGACTTCTACCTCCCGAAGGTAGCGCTCTACCAAGCTGAGCTACACCCCGTAATGTCGTCTGGAGTCGGTTGAGGTAGGTTTACGCCAACCATGCGAGTCACGAGAGATGACCGCACCAAGTCGGCATGATTATACGCGTCTCCATGGGCAGACTCAATCTTAGTTGTTCATCCTCAGAGACTCGCACCGTGCTTGGCAAGATGCTCAGCAGAAGCAACCTCATCTTGCGCAGATAGCGGCCTCAATAGTTTCGATCCACCGAGAAGCGGGCAAGTTCTGCCAGGGCTTGCTTGTAGCTGGATTCAGGCAGGAGGGCGAGGGCTGCAACGGCCTTGTCGGCCTCCTCGACGGCGCGGCGCGAGGTGTAGTTGATGGCATCCGTTGCCTCAACGATTGCAAAGACATCCCTAAACGCATCACGATCGCCCTGCTCAATAGCCCGGCGCAAAAGTCCAGCCTGAGATTCGTCGGCATTCTCCATAGCGAAGATTAGTGGTAGCGTAGGCTTGCCATCTGCGAGGTCATCCCCAAGATTCTTGCCAAGCTCTTCAGGTTTAGCCCGGTAATCAAGTGCATCATCGATCAACTGAAAGGCGATACCGAGATGCAGTCCGTAGTCTTTCAATGCCCGCTCGGCTTCCTCGGAGGCCCCGGACAATACTGCAGCCAATTGCACCGCCGCACTGAAGAGGATGGCGGTCTTCCGGGCAACGACCGCCAGGTATTGATGTTCTGTGGTGCTGGGGTTGTTGCAATTGAGCAACTGCAAGACCTCGCCTTCCGCAATAGCGGTAGTCGTGTGGGACAGAATCTCCATGATGCGGAGGTTCTGAACACTCACCATAAGCTCGAATGCGCGGGAGTAAAGATAATCACCGACCAGAACGCTGGCTGAATTCCCCCATAGGGCATTGGCCGTATCACGACCCCGACGCAGCGTAGATTCATCCACCACGTCATCATGCAGGAGCGTGGCGGTATGGATAAACTCGATGACCGCCGCCAGCGTGATGACGTGTCGGTCATTACAGGCCAGCGCCTTGGCGGCCAGTAGCAGCAACATGGGTCGGAGTCGCTTGCCACCACTGTTGACGATGTAGTGTCCTATCTGGTTAATGAGCACGACATCCGACTGAAGTTCACTCAGAATCAACTGATCAACGGCTACCGTCTCCTCCTGGACCAGTTGTCGGAGTCTGGCGAATTCGGTGAGGGATGCGGAGGCAACGGGTGAGGTCATGAGAGGTGGGGGGAGGATTTGTACCTTTCCGGGTATAAAACACTAAGAAAGGTGAATAAAAAGCCGTGAATGCTAGGTTTGAGGTAAATTCATGTCAAGGTGTAGCCGTGAGCAATAACTATCATCGCGGCCTTTTGCCGGAGATTGCCTGACTCAGGCTTCGGCTGATCCAGCGGTCAAGTCACCCTCATAAGGGGTGGCATATCCACACTCCTTTTGAGGACAGACCTTTTCAGCACCACGACGTTTCGTGATCTTCAGGGTGAGCAAAGGCCAAGCACAGTTGGGGCATGGCTCGTTCAGCGGTGGGTTCCATACAGCGTAGCTACAATCCGGATAGGTCGAGCAAGAATAAAACAACTTCCCGAACCGAGACTTACGCTTGGTTAGGCTGCCCTGTTTACATTCTGGGCAGGACACGCCGGTATCCTCGGGCTTCTCCAAAGGCTCGATGTGCTTACAGCCAGGATAGCCCGTACAGCCAATGAATTTGCCGTAACGACCCGTCTTGATCACTAGCGGTGAGTCGCACTTGGGGCAAGTCCGTCCTTCCACAATCTCGGGGGGCGCCTGCGGTCCGTCATCCTTGAGATTGCGAGTGTATTTACATTCAGGATAGTTGGTGCAGCCGACAAATCGGCCATTGCGTCCGAGTCGAATGGACAGCTTGCTGCCGCATTCGGGGCAGGCTTCATCCATCTCCTCATGGGTGACATCTGCGCGCTTTAGGCTTTCATCCTTGTCTCCGATCAGAGCGATGAATGGACCCCAGAACTCGCGCAGCAACGGTACCCATTTTTTCTCACCACGTGAAACCGCATCGAGATCATCCTCAAGATGCGCAGTGAAGTTGTAGTCGACGTACTGGGTAAAATGCTCAGTCAGGAATTTATTGACGATGCGCCCGACATCGGTAGGATGGAAACGCTTGGTTTCCAGTTCAGCATATTTGCGTTGCTGCAAGGTGGAAATGATGGACGCATAGGTAGAGGGACGACCGATGCCATACTCTTCAAGCGTCTTCACCAAACTGGCTTCGGTGAAGCGTGGGGGTGGCTCGGTGAAATGCTGGGAAGTGGCGATCTCGTTCAGATTTACCACCTGTCCCTGCTTCAACTTGGGCAGATAGCCTTCCTCATCCTCAGCCGGTCCATCATCCTTGCCCTCGAGATAGACACTCATGAAACCAGGGTGCACTACGTTGGAGCCATTGGCCCTGAAGACACCCTCCCCTTTGCTGCCGCAGGCCAGATCCACGGCCACCGTATTGATGGTGGCATGCACCATCTGTGATGCCACAGCCCGCTTCCAGATCAGCGAATACAACTTGAACTGATCGGGGCTGAGGTGCGTTTTCACTTGATCAGGAATGCGGAACGCAGAGGTCGGACGGACAGCCTCATGTGCTTCCTGCGCATTCTTGCTTTTGGTCTTGTAAAGGGGTGGCTTGGTCGGAACATTGTCGGCCCCAAAGCGTGTCGCAATCAGCTCACGCAATTCCTTCACCGCCTCGTTAGCGAGAGTCACGGAATCGGTACGCATGTAGGTAATCAGACCCACCGTTTCACCACCGACATCGATACCTTCATAAAGCTGCTGTGCCACCGTCATGGTTCGGCGGGTGGTAAAGCCTAGCTTGCGGGAGGCTTCCTGCTGCAGCGTAGAGGTGGTGAACGGAGCTGCGGGATTGCGCTTGCGCTCCTTCTCCTCGACCTGGCTGACGGTCAACTGGCCGCATGCGGCATGGCTTAAATCAGTCCTGGCCTTTTCGGCCTGTTCGGCGTCGGTAATGGTGAATTGTTCGAGCTTTTCTCCCGCCAGATGCGTGAGCCTGGCGCGAAACGGCTGTCCTTCCGCCGCCGAGTCGGCTTCAATTGTCCAATATTCGCGGGTAACAAACCTCTCGATTTCCAGTTCCCGCTCCACGATCATACGAAGTGCGGGGCTTTGTACACGTCCAGCCGAAAGACCTCGTCGAATTTTTTTCCAGAGCAAGGGCGAGAGCTTGAAACCCACCAGATAATCAAGTGCCCGGCGAGCCTGCTGGGCATTGATGAGATCGGTGGAAAGAGGCTTGGGATTCTCGATGGCCTCCGTCACGGCTCGCTTGGTGATTTCATGGAAAACGACCCGATGGACCGGCTTGTTTTCCAACAATTTGCGCTGTTTGAGAATTTCATAGATGTGCCAGGAAATCGCCTCACCTTCGCGATCAGGGTCGGTCGCGAGAAACAGGGCATCAGCCTGCTTGGCTGCTTTGGCAATGGTCTGCACATGTTTTTCATTGCGTTCGATCAATTCATAACGCATCGCGAAATCGTCATCAGGATTAACCGCGCCCTCCTTCGGCACCAGATCCCGCACATGGCCGTAGGAGGCAAATACCTGAAAATCCTTACCGAGATATTTTTCAATCGTCTTGGCTTTGGCAGGCGATTCAACAATGACGAGGTTACGGCTCATCGAATTTGGTCAGACTTATTCAAGGTTAACAACGCGGGTGATTGGGGCTTTGAGCATCCCTGGCATCAGTGCAAATAGGCTGGCAGATTGCCATATACGAGGTGCTCCATTCGGGCAAAAGCCAATTCTTCATCGGGTTGGCTAAAGAGAACCATCAGCACCATCCACTTCAGGTTTTCCAACGAAATAGGCTCATCTTCGATGGCCATCACCCGATCAATGACCAGCTCACGACTGGCCGGATTGAGAATGCCGCACTGCTCGATAAACATCAGTAGACCCCGACTTTCGGTATCCAGCCGAGCCATTTCCTCAACAGAAAACACTCGGAAAGCCGGGGTAGATACGCCCTGAATACCCTGTTGTTCGGTGAGTGTATCGAACCAATCGAGTGCCTTGGATATCTCCGCCTGAGGAAATCCGGCTTCCAGAAGATCAATCCTGACCTCTTCTGTGTCCTGTTCACCCTCGACATCTCCATCCAGAAATCTTTCAAACAAATAGATCAGAACGTCGAAAACGTTTTCTTTCATTGATGACTCAAATAATTGGGCGGCACAATTGAACTCATCGCAGTCGCATATAACCACCACCGGGCATGGCCGCGACATCGCCATTCAGCTCCAGACTGAGCAGCTGGGAGACAATGACATCGGCTGCAAGCCCTGTCGTCGCGACGAGAGTATCCACAGTCGTTGGTTCATAAGCAATATATTTCAGGAGACCCGTTTCATTTCTGGCCTCGCCGGCGTCCGGTTTGGATGCCCCCTGAGCATCAGTTCGAACCAGGATAGTCTCGTATTCTTCTAGAATATCGCTGGGCGACTGGACGAGTTTGGCACCCTGCTGGATAAGTTGATGACAGCCTCGGACGAGCGGGTTGTGAATTGATCCCGGCACGGCGAAGACATCCCGATTTTGCTCCACCGCCAGACGGGCGGTGATCAATGAACCGGATTTCGGAGCGGCCTCCACCACTAAAGTCCCCAAGGCCAGCCCGCTGATGATACGGTTGCGACGCGGGAAGTTTGCCGCCAAAGGCCCGGTTCCGGGCGGATACTCGGAGATCAGTGCACCGCCGCGACCAAGAATGTCATCGGCCAGCTGCTCATGGTGCCGCGGATAAATCCGATCCGGACCCGTCCCGGCAACCGCCACGGTAATCCCCTGCCCCTCCATCGCCCCCATATGACTGGCGGCATCAATTCCCACCGCCAGACCGCTGACGATGCCGACGCCCTGCAAGGCAAGATCCCGCGCAAACTCGCGCGCTGTTCTCTGCCCGCTGGGCGTGGGACTCCGACTACCCACCACGGCGATATGGTTACCGGACAAGATTGCCGGGTCTCCTCGGACAAATAGAACTGCCGGGGGATCCGCGATTTCACGCAACAGGGGGGGATACTTGGGATGATCAAGCGTCAGGCAATGTGTCGGGCACCTTCGCTGAAAATCCAGCGAAGGTCGGCCTCTGCCCACTCCCAGTTGGGCGCCACCAGATAATCCATGGTTTTGGCTGGCACCCCGATAGCACCCCATTCGGCACGGCCCGCTTCGAAAACCGCTTGAGGTGAACCGAAATGATCCAGCAATCGCCTAAAACGTACGCTTCCGATCTGCGGTGCACGATGCAGCGCAAGCCAGAAGCGGAGCTGATGCGCGTCGATCGTTGGGACAAGGAGCGTCATGGAGACCGGATTACATCGAGCACATGAATGAACCGTTCTGCATTCATCACCAACGCAAAACTGACCCTTCGATGCTTCAGGAAAACCATCAGCTCTCCGGCCTTCTGTTCCGGACCGATAAGCTTTTGCCCGAAGCTTGGCCTGATCGTGTCTCTGATCTCCGGACCTTTTTGCCATATCTCGAATACATGCCCCACCTCGACACCGTTAAGGGTTCCGCGATCCAGCGCCACCACGGAAAATTGACCAATCTGGCTGACACCATCCATCACTCCGATGATGTGACCTGTCAGACCCTTGCGCGGGGCATGAGGCACGTACCCAGCGCCGATTTCTAGACGATGAGTTGGCATCAACCGATCCCCTGGCCGCGCTTCCTTTTCAGCACGGGTCAGCATGATCGTTGCGGGGTCTCCCGTTTGTTCAAGCGTGCCCTCAGCGATAAAAATAGCCTCATGACCCAGCACCGCGTCTGTGTCAGGATCACGATATTCAGTACCGGGCCGGAAGAGCGAGTAATCGGCGGGGGTCGACTTCTGGACGGAGCGCACAAACAGGCGATCACCCGGCCCACCAACCACGTGGTCTTCAGCCAGGTCTACCACGTAGGGAAGACGATCGAGATCATCTGCGTCGATAACCCTTGGTCGCGTCAGGAAGGGGCTGATCGCTTTGAGCGGGATCACCGGAACGGGCTCGGCCAGTGAGGTCACCCTGATCTGGGGACTCAGTCGATCAGACTGAATGCCGTCCAAACGCAGATAGGGCTGCCCCCCCCGCGAATCCAGAACAATAAGGTCACCCGGATAAATCAGATTGGGATCCTGAATTTGCGCATTCCCGCGCCAAACCTCAGGCCACTCCCACGTATTTTTGAGGAAACGGCCGGCGATACTCCAAAGGGTATCCCCTTCGACAACGCGGTAGGCTTCTGGCCGATCTTGCCGCCACTCCACGGCCAAAACGAAATCGGAGTGCCCCAGCAACTTGAAGACGGTCAGCATGACCCCCACGTAAAGCCAACCTGAGAAGGAGGCGGCGGCATGACTGCCGAGAAAACTTTTCAACGAGTCCTCCGGAGAACTGCCTTACCCTGAGGGAAACCCAAAGTTCCTGCGACCACGAGCAGCATTAAATACAAAATTAACGACAATTCGTTAGAATTCCGAGCATATCGCGTCAAGACACTAAAGAATGAATGGCTATTCTAACCATACTCGAGTTCCCCGATGAACGGCTGCGCAAAAAGGCGAAACCCGTCGAATCGGTCGACGCTCAGACCTGCAAGCTCATCGATGACATGCTGGAAACCATGTACGCGGCTCCCGGCATAGGGCTTGCCGCCACTCAGGTGAATGTGCAGAAACGCATTCTCGTCCTAGACATTTCCGAGGAAAAGAACGCTCCACTAGCCCTGATAAACCCGGAGCTTTTGCACAAGGAAGGTCAGGAGGAATGCGACGAGGGCTGCCTCTCGGTTCCTGGCGTCTTCGAAAAGGTCCGGCGCGCCGAGAAAATCCGGGTCAAGGCGCTGGATCGTGAAGGCGGCTCCTTCGAGATGGAGGCCGAAGGCCTCCTCGCGGTCTGCATACAGCATGAAATCGACCATCTGGAAGGCAAACTGTTTGTTGACTACCTGTCCCCACTCAAAAGACAACTCGCCCGAAAAAAGGTCAAGAAAGAACAGCGGCAGCGGGACAGCGGTACAGAAAACCCGAAACCGCGCGGTGTGGCGTGAGAATCGTTTTTGCCGGCACACCGGAATTCGCCCTACCGCCACTGAAAGCCCTGCTGAAATCGACGCATGAAATCTGCGGGGTTTATACCCAGCCCGACCGCCCTGCCGGACGTGGTCGCAAACTGACCCCCAGCCCAGTGAAATCGTTGGCATTGGAAGCGGGGCTGCCGGTCTTTCAGCCAGAGTCACTTAAAAGCGAAGAATCCCAGGACACATTGCGCGAGCTTCGGCCGGATCTCATGGTTGTGGTCGCCTACGGCCTGATTCTGCCGAAAGCCGTGATCGATATTGCACCGCTAGGCTGCATCAATATCCATGCTTCGCTATTACCTCGCTGGCGGGGCGCGGCGCCGATACAGCGCGCGATTCTGTCAGGTGACGCGGAAACCGGCGTCACCATCATGTTCATCGAGCCGCGCCTGGACGCAGGACCCATGCTGCTCAAAAAGCACTGCCCCATTCTGCAGGGTGAGTCCTCCGGAGAACTGCACGATCAGCTGGCCATGCTGGGTGCCGAGGCGCTGATTGAAACACTCCCCGCCCTGGAAAACGGCACAGCTCGACCCGAAACCCAGGACGAGTTATTGGTGACCCATGCGGCTAAACTCAGCAAGGAGGAAGCCATGCTTGACTGGGCTCAGCCGGCGAGCGTACTGGTGCGTCAGGTAGCCGCCTTCAATCCTTGGCCGGTGGCTGAGACTCGCTTTCAAGGCCTGCCATTGCGCATCTGGCGGGCTGAGGCACTTGAGGAAACCACCGTTTTGGCGCCTGGTAGCGTGGTGAAAGGCAAGGACACGCTGGACGTTGCGACCGGTCATGGACTGTTGCGATTGCTGGAACTGCAGCTCCCGGGAGCCAAGAGGATCGGAGCGAGAGATTTCCTCAATGCCCAGAGCGCACCACTGCTTCGCCTAGGCGACCCGACTTGAATACCCGCTCGCTCGCAGCGGATGTGTTGGTTCAGGTCATTCAGGAGGGCAAATCCCTGACCGCCGCATTGGAACCGGCTCTCTCCGTCATAACCGAATCCAGCAACCGAGCCTTTGTTCAGGCACTTTGTTATGGCGTGATGCGGTGGTACTGGCGACTGGACAGACTGCTGGGTCAACTCACCCGCAAACCTATCAAGGACGTACGGGTACGAGTGCTGGCTCTGATAGGGCTTTATCAGCTGCAGTTCATGCGGGTCAAACCCCATGCTGCGGTGGGTGAAACAGTTTCCGCCGCTGGCTCCAGAACCTGGGCAAAACCGCTTCTCAACGGCATCCTCAGAAACTACCAACGAGAGCGCGAAAGCCTCGAGGCTCGTGTCAACGAACATGAGCCCAGCGCCTGCGCTCATCCCCCGTGGCTCTTCAAAAAACTGCAGAAAGACTGGCCCACCGACGCGACAGCGCTATTCAAGCACAACAACGAACTCCCGCCGCTCACCCTGCGGGTTAATCGTCTGAAGCAGACTCGGGAGGCTTACCTGGCCCGACTCGTAGAGCGGGATATTTTGGCGGCCGCCTCACCGGCTTGCGATAGCGCAATCACGCTTATAAATCCCATGGCGGTGGAAGCCATCCCGGGCTTTGCAAACGGAGACGTGTCCGTACAGGATGCAGCCGCGCAGCTGGCTGCAGGGCTGCTCAACCTGGAAATAGGCCAACGGGTGCTGGATTTGTGCGCAGCGCCGGGCGGCAAGACGGCCCATATTCTCGAACACTGTCCGGAGATCAGCGAACTGGTCGCAGTCGATATCTCCGGTGATCGGTTGATACGGGTACAAGAAAATCTTGACCGGATAGGCCTTAAGGCGACATTAGTTACTGCGGATGCAGTGAACCCTGCCGGCTGGTGGGATGCGCGGCCTTTTGACCGAATTCTGGTAGACGCCCCCTGCTCCGCCACCGGCGTCATTCGTCGTCATCCCGACATCAAGGTCCTGCGTCAACCTTCCGACATCAATGACCTCTGTCAAACCCAGCTACAAATCCTTGAAGCGGCCTGGTCGATGCTCGCAAAAGGCGGGCAACTGCTTTACGCCACGTGTTCTGTGCTTCGTGCGGAAAATGAAGAAACGATATCCCGTTTCCTCTGTGAGCATGCGGATGCTTGCGAGTTGCCCATCTATGCTGAATGGGGAGTGTCCGCTTCCCATGGGCGACAAATACTCACTGGCACGGGAAACATGGATGGTTTTTATTATGCGCGCTTGGCAAAAACAGGGGCCTAGGATTTGAAGCGCGCAGTCATCGTCCTTATGCTCTGTCTCAGTGGTGCCCTGGCGGCTGAGGATTATGGGATTTTCATTCGTGAAGCCAACCTGACCAAACGGGACGATCAGACTTTTCTGAACGCGGACGTGGATTACCGATTTAGTCCTGCCGTAATTGACGCGCTCGAGCATGGCATTGCGCTAACCCTCGTGCTGCGCTTTACCATTACTCATGAACGGGCTTACTGGTTCGACGAGACGGTTATCACCGAACTTCGGAATATCGCGCTGCGTTACCATCCCCTGGCCAAATCCTTTCAGATAGCGGATCTCGACAGCGGGGCAGTGCAAAGCTTCGCCAGTTTCGTGGCGGTCACAGATACTCTTAGTCGCATTCGGGGGTGGCCGATACACAACATGGAGTCCCTGGACAGGAATCAGAACTATCTGGCCCGACTCGGACTCACCGTGGATATTGAATCGCTGCCCCTACCGCTCCGCGCCGAAGCCTATGCCTTACCCAGCTGGCGCCTATCCCATACTCCACTTGAATGGCGTTTAAATCCCTGAAGCCCCCACTCACGGTGTCCATCGTCGCCCTATTTTTGGCGATTGTGGGTTCCCTGCATCTGATGAGTTCGGCCACGCAGGATGCCTCCCGACTGGGCGAAATGTACTCAGGATTGGTACTCATCAATGCATTGGCTTCGCTGCTGTTGCTGGGATTGGTCGGGGTCAACATTTACTGGTTGATCAGGCAACTGCGTAAAAATGCGGCAGGTTCTTACTTGACCGCTCGCATGATCTTTCTTTTCAGTCTGCTGACACTGGCCCCTGCATCCTTTGTCTTCTACTACTCCATGCAGTTTCTTGATCGCAGCATCGATAGCTGGTTCGATGTGAAGATAGACCAAGCCATGGAGGATGCCCTGCAGCTGGGTCAAACGGCGCTGGACGAACGAATGCGCAACTTACTGAAAGAAACAGAGCACACGGCAGAACTATTGGGCACGTCGCCCGTGTCACTGCTGACCGTGCGTCTGAGCGAGCTCAATCAAGACGACGAAGCCGAAATGACGCTTTTTACCCGACAGGGCCAGATCATCGCCTTCGATGGGACAGGCACCGAGTCGATTTCTCCCGATCTCCCGGAAATCGGCATCATGGTTCAGGTACGACAAGGGAAACCCTATGTGGGGCTGGAAACCACCGAACACGGTAGCATGCAAATTCGCGCCGTAGTTTCGCTGGTCGGCGATGACGCCATCTTCCTTCAGGCCATCTACCCCATTCCACAACGTTTAGCTGCGCTGGCTGACACGGTCGAATCGGCTTATCTCCACTATAAGGAACTGACCTTTCTCAGAAAGTCACTGAAAATCACCTTTATACTAACCTTGTCCCTAGTGCTTCTGCTAAGCCTTCTGGCGGCCATCTGGGCGGCATTTCTCAGCATTCGCCGCATTGTAGAACCCGTGCGCTTATTGGCGATAGGGACCCGCGCCATCGCCGAAGGAGATTATGAAAAACGACTGCCGGTTAAGGACAGGGGGGAACTGGCGTTTCTTGTGCAGTCATTCAACACTATGACCGGCAAGATTGCCCAGGCACGCGACGAAGCTCATCGCTCCAAGCTTGAAGTCGAGCGACAGCATGCCTACCTGGAGACGGTCCTAACTAATCTTTCTTCGGCTGTACTGAGCCTTGACCCAAGCCTGAATGTGCTGACCGCGAATCAGGCAGCAAACAATATCCTCCACGCCGATTTTCAGCAGTACCTTGGCTGGCCGCTGGCCGTCCTTACCGGTGCCTATCCGCATCTGGCCGAGCTGATGGAAAAGCTGGAACCCCACATTAAAGGGCCGGCAAAGCACTGGCAGGAGGAAATCACCCTGCAAGGACCCTCCGGCCGGCAGGAACTTTTCTGCCGAGGAACCCCTTTGTGCGGGGCCGGCGATGAGCGGGTCGGTGCAGTGCTGGTCATCGACGATGTCACGGCGCTAATTCAGGCCCAGCGCAGTAATGCCTGGAGCGAGGTAGCGCGACGTCTGGCCCATGAAATAAAGAATCCGTTGACACCTATCCAGCTATCGGCCGAAAGACTGCGACACAAGCTGGCGAAAACCCTGGAAGGCCAGGACCTGGAAATGCTTGAAAAATCCACCCGCACCATCGTTCAGCAAGTAGAGGCCATGAAAAGCATGGTCAATGCCTTTGGGGAATATGCCAAACCAACAATCACCCAAACCCGAGCGGTCGCTGTAAACACGCTGATTGAGGAGGTCGTAGCGCTCTACCCTCCGCCGTCAGGAATGGACTTCGAGTTATCCCTGGCACCTGAACTTCCACGAACTCAGGCCGACCCCGTCAAGCTTCGGCAGGTGGTCCACAACCTTATCAAAAATGCACAAGAGGCAATGACCGGCGATCAGTCGGGTAGAATGTCCATCATCACGCGACTCAATGATGACGGCGACCCGCCCTTGATCGAACTCCGCCTGAGTGATAATGGACCGGGCATAACAGCCGACCAGTCCGACCGGATTTTCGAACCCTATGTGACCAGCAAGACCAAGGGCACCGGACTCGGGCTGGCCATCGTCAAGCGTATTATCGAAGAGCTGGGTGGGAGCATCAGACTGGATACCACTTACCGCGACGGTGCCCGCTTTATTCTCCAACTTCCACTGGCGTCAGACACCCTCAAGAGCGAACGATGAGCATGCCCAAGAAAACCATCCTGGTGGTGGATGACGAGCCCGATATCCGCCAGCTACTACAAGACATTCTCGAGGATGAGGGTTATGCCATCGAAGTGGCGGAAAATGCCGAGGTGGCCCGCCGTCAGCGCTTGGAACATACACCTGACCTGATCCTGCTGGATATCTGGATGCCGGATGAAGATGGCATCAGCCTGCTCAAGGATTGGCTCAAGGAAGACGGGCTATGCCCTGTCATCATGATGTCCGGTCATGCCACCGTAGAAACCGCCGTTGAAGCAACCCGTCTAGGCGCCTACGATTTCCTCGAAAAGCCATTGTCGATGGCCAAATTGCTGGTCACGGTCGAGCGCGCCATGGAAACGGCCCAGTTGCGGCGAGAAAACATCGGGCTGAAGCGTCGCATGGACGTGCCGGTGGAGCCGATTGGCAGAAGTCTCGTAATGGAAAAGCTACGCGACCAGATCAAGCGTCTAGCGCAACATGATGCTCGGGTACTTCTGCTCGGCGAGCCGGGCTCCGGCAAGGAAACCCTGGCGCGATATCTCCACGCCAATAGTCCGCGTCGTGATGGACCATTCGTGGACGTCGGGGTTGGCACCATTGACAGCAGTCATTCCGCCGTGGAGTTTTTTGGTCGTGTTGGAGGCGACCAGATCCAGCATGGGCTGCTGGAACAGGCTCATGGCGGCACCTTGTTCCTGGACGAAGTGGCACACATGGAACCCGAGACACAGGTCCGGCTCATGAGCGCACTGGAGTCCAATTCCTTCTCCCGCGTCGGCGGCAGCGAACTGATCCACGTCGACGTCCGTATCATTGCCTCCACCTGCAAATCGCTGGAAGAGGAAGTCCGGGCGGGTCGTTTTCGGCCCGAGCTCTACTACCTGCTCAACGTGGTCGCTCTTAAGGTTCCCGCGCTCAACGAACACAGTGAAGACATTCCCGAGCTATTGAAGTTTTATGTCGACTATTTCGTCAGCCGCGAGAAGCTGCCATTCCGGCGCTTTCCCGTAGCTGTTCAGAACTTCCTAAGGAACTATCCTTGGCATGGAAACATTCGTGAACTGAAAAATTTGGTCCAGCGCCTGCTGATACTGGGGACCGGCGAAGAGGTTGAATTGGAGGAAGTCAAAGCCTCCGTCGGTGAGCATGTCGTCAATTCGCCTTCCGAGACATCGCCAAATCAACCAGATTTCTACAACCTGCCGCTGAAGGAAGCACGGGAACGCTTCGAAAAGGCTTATCTGGAGTATCACTTGGACAAATACTCAGGCAGCGTTGCTCGCCTTTCCTCCGCCATAGGCCTGGAACGTACACATCTTTACCGGAAACTCAATTCCCTGGGGATTCGCTTTCGGGAAAAGCGCTGATGTAAGACACAGCGGACAATACAGACAATGTCACATTTGCCTCAATGACCTATTCTTTCATTCCCCTGACGGAGAGCACATCACATAGTGCATGATTGACGACACTGGCTGCTGTAGAGCCCAGCAAAAGGCCAAACCCGTGGCGTCCATGTGTACCGACGACAATCAGATCCGCCGCCATTTTCTCCGCAACCCGAATTATTTCCAGTTTGGGACTACCGAGCTCAACCCAGCGTTGCCCTTCCGGAACGCCAACCTTCTCAGCCACTGCAGCCAACCTCGACTTGGCCGAGTCTATTAGCTGATCCGTTAGATCGACCTCGAAGGGAGACACCGCACCAAAGGAGGTATCCACCGGCGGAAGATATTCCACGACGTGGAGAATATGCAGTTTAGCCTGGTGATGACCAGCCAGCTCGTGCGCCTTCTGCAGGGCTTTTTCGCCACTATCGGAAAAATCATAAGCCACCAATATGTGCCTGTAAGACATGTGGTTCTCCTGGTCAGGACAAAGGGGGGAAGAGAGCCATCATAATCCTCATGCTGAGGACCGTGTAAACCAACGCCAGAGCAAAGCCCGGTCCGTAGCGAGGGAAATCCATGGCTTGCTGGATGATATAGCCCAATACAGCCAACTCCCAGAGCATCATGGCCAGCAGCACCAGTGACACGATGGCCTGCCATTCGGGAAGAACAGCGCTGACCAAGACCAGCGGGATCGCCATGGCCGTGATAATTCCATCGGCGGCGAGCGCGGCGATGAGGGTTTGTCGGAACCGGGTAATTTTTTTGGCCATCTTGAGCATGCCAAAAAAGAAACCCACGAGTAATAATGTCGCGCAGACCGATTGCAGAATGGCCTGAAAAAACTCCACCTCCTCCCAGCTGAGCACCATGGAAGTCGACAGGGTGAAAACCAAGGTTAGGGCAAGGAGAAAACGCGACCGGGGCATATCCTGCGGCCCTTTGCGAAACAGACATATATTCAGAAACAGCTTGAAGATGGGCATGCGATCCTTAGCTGAATGCGTTTAATCGAGGCTGGCAGCTTCGAAGGCCTCGCTCGCCTCCAACCATCGGTTTTCATGCTCCGCAATGGACTGTTCCAGCCGGGCACGTTCGGATAAAAAGATTTCCAGCCGTTCCTTAGCTTCAGCTTGGTACAGGTCAGGGTTAGCCATTTTTTCTTCGAGCTTTTGGCGGGCCAGAATCGACTGATTCATCGCCAACTCGGCTTTTTCCATCGCCGCCCTGAGGGGCTTCAGTAGTCGCCGGGAATCAACCTCGGAGCGGCGTGAGGTCTGCTTTGGTGATTTTTCTATCTTAGCTGACTCAGTCGTTGCACGGGCTTGAGTCGTGCGATGCTGATTTAGCCAACGCCGGTAGTCCTCCATATCGCCGTCAAAGCGGTCTGCCGTCCCATCTGCCACCAACCATAGTTCATCGGCCACGGTCCGTAAAAGATAGCGGTCGTGCGATACCACGACCAGGGCCCCGGCGTAATCTTGCAGAGCAAGGCTCAAGGCGTCTCGCGTCTGCAGGTCGAGATGATTGGTTGGCTCGTCCAGCAACAATAGATTGGGCTTCTGGTAAATCAGCATTGCCAGGGCGAGTCTTGATTTTTCCCCGCCGGAAAATGGCGCGATCGCTTCCAGCGCTTGGTCGCCACGGAAACCAAAACCACCGAGGTAGCCGCGCAATTCCTTTTCCGTTGCCCTGGCATCCAGTCGCTGGAGATGCCGCAGCGGGCTTTCTTCGGGATTCAGCTGTTCCAGCTGATGCTGGGCAAAATACCCGATACGGAGATCCTGCGCCGCGATGCGTTCACCCGACAAGGGCGGCAAAACCCCGGCGAGCAGTTTGACCAATGTTGACTTACCCGCTCCATTTGGTCCGAGCAGGCCGATCCGGTCACCCGGGGAAATGGTGAGCTCAACCCCGGAAATGATCGGTTTGTCACCATAGCCCGCCGCCGCATCATCGAGTTTGAGCAAAGGAGACGGTGACTTCTCGGGGCGGCTGAAGCAAAATTCCAGTGGAGAATCGGCTTGCGCTTGGGCGATCAGGGTCATTCGGTCCAGCGCCTTGAGGCGACTCTGCACCTGTTTGGCCTTTGTGGCCTGAGCCCGGAACCGGTCGACAAAGCCCTGAATGCGCTGAAGCTCCCGTTGCTGGCGCTGGAAGGATGATTGCTGTTGCGACAGCATTTCGGCGCGGCGCGTTTCGAAGGCGCTGTAATTGCCAGTGTTCAGCGTGACCTTGCCATGCTCGATGTGGAGGATGTGGGTCGCTAGATCGTCCAGAAAATCCCGGTCATGCGACACCAGCAGCAAGGTGCCCGGATAGCTGGAAAGCCAATCCTGCAACCAGATGACGGCATCAAGATCGAGGTGATTGGTGGGCTCATCCAGAAGCAAAATGTCAGATCGACACATCAGCGCCTGCGCGACATTGAGTCTTACGCGCCAGCCACCGGAGAACTCGGTGACCCCGCGATGCTCCTGACCCGGCGCGAAACCAAGGCCATTCAACAATCGCGCAGCGCGGGAGTTAGCCTCATAGCCTCCCACATGCTGGAGCTGGTCATGAAGATGAGCCAGGGCCAACCCGTCACCCGATGCCTCGGCTTTGGCGAGCTCATCCTGAATGGCACGCAATTCCCGATCGCCATCAAGTACATAATCAAGGGCTGTCCGGTCAACGGCAGGGGTTTCCTGCGCGACATGAGCGATCTCCAACCCGGGGGGGAGGGTCAGGTCTCCGGCATCCGGGTGCAATGTCCCCATGATGAGTTCGAAGAAGCTTGATTTTCCCGCGCCATTAGCCCCGGTGATACCGATGCGATCCCCCTTGTTCAGGGTGAAGGAGGCATCCTCGAAAAGAACCCGGGTTCCACGTCGCAGAGTGACTGAGCGGGCGTTGATCATAAGCCGAAGCGTGAGTGAACTCGAATTCCCATTGAGAAAGCGCGGAAATCAGGACGCCTTTTCGATGTGTTGATCGGCTTCCTTGAAGAATTCCAGGATATCGCCCCTCTTGACCGTTTGACGCGGGATGATCAGAGCGGAATCCAGGGCAACAAAAACGAAGGCATAGTTCTTGGCTGCCTCGATGCGCAGAACATCGGTCCAATTGATACGGGATTCGCCGGATTTACTGATCTCGACCAGATCATGCGGTTCAATCCGCAGGGTGTACTCTCCGAGAATCCGAGCCTTCTCTTCATCCGAGTACATCCGCGCGATTCGCTGGCGCGTGATCCATTTCAGATAATACGGCGCACCCAATCCCCAGAAAGCGGCAACCCCGCCAATGACGCCGGCGGTCAGGCTATCCTGGTAGTAGAACCAGACAAACATGGCAAGGAGACTGAGAATCCCCGGAATGGTGGCCTGATGCAAACGCAGGGTTTTTTGAAGTTTTTCAGCGTTCTTTAATTGATGGTCATTGAACGCGAGCAGGTCACGCTCACGCAATTCGTATTGAATTTCGGTCATTTGCAGTTAGATTGGATTGTGGGGTTTGGACCCAGCAACGAAGCTGGCCGGGAAAGCGCGTTAGTATACGCACTTCGTTCAGGGATTACCCTGTCCAAGGCTTGTAATCGCCAGTGTTAGACCGGCATCACCCAGGAGTCATTACCATGCAAGGCAACCATGAAGTCATCGCTCAACTCAATCATCTGCTCGCCGGTGAATTAACCGCCATCGACCAGTACTTCATTCACGGGTGCATGTGCCGCGAATGGGGTCTTCACAAGTTGGCCGAGCATTTCTCCCATGAGATGCAGGAAGAACAGACGCATGCCAACCAGTTGATCACCCGTATTCTTTTCCTGGGTGGCCTGCCGGTTATGGATCAGCGCCAGCCGCTCGAGGTCGGGCGCAATATTCCGGAAATACTGGGTAACGACCTGGGGCTGGAGTACAAGGTGATCAAGGAACTCAAGCAGGCCATCGCATTGTGCGAAAAGATTCAAGATTATCCGAGCCGGGATCTTTTGCTCGAATTACTTAGGGATACCGAGGAGGATCACACCCGATGGCTGCAGACTCAGCTTGGATTGATCGCAAAAATCGGATTGGAGAACTACCAGCAGGCGCAAATGTAAAGGCCAAGTCGAAAAGCTCAACAAAAATCCACAGCTGCCGCCATTGCTTCACTGTTGATAGCTGTTCTCGTTTGTATTAGGATGTCATTCAACGAATCCAGGGTGACGTCATAATGTACATCTGCATTTGCAAAAATGTGACCGACAGCCAAATACGGCGCTGTGTCCGTGAAACCGGCGTGAGCAACCTGCGCGGCCTGCGCCGGGAGTTGGGGGCCTGCGATCAGTGCGGCAAATGTGCGAGCGAGGCTCGGCAGATCATCACGCAAAGTCTCAAGGAGTCAAATGGCGCCCGCCGTGAAGTCCTCTCTGCCGCTTAAACCATCACGCGGCTGTACCAGGTAGCGAGTAGCACTACATCATCGACTGCTGATAATTCTGCACACCCACCCGTCCGATCAACTCCAACTGAGTTTCTAGCCAATCGACGTGTTCCTCTTCGCTGTCGAGGATTGACTGGAACAGGTCACGACTGACGTAATCCCCCACCTGTTCGCAGTGAGCAATGGCTTCGCGCAACTCGGGCAGCGCTTCCATTTCAAGACGCAGGTCGCACTCCAGAATCTCCTGGGTGTGCTCGCCGATTTTGAGCTTTCCCAATTCTTGCAGATTGGGCAAACCTTCCAGGAACAGAATTCGTTCAATAAGCTTGTCCGCATGCTTCATTTCATCGATAGACTCGTGGTATTCCTTGTCATCGAGCTTGTGGAGTCCCCAGTTCTTGAACATGCGCGCATGGAGAAAGTACTGATTGATGGCCGTGAGCTCATTGGCGAGCACCTTGTTCAGATGCTTGATGACCTTTTTATCGCCTTTCATGACTATTTTCCTCCAGTAGATGGATACAACAAAACGCTGAATACCAGCACAGACTAACGTCAGAACCGCCGTTCAGCAATGCTGAAATTTGAACACCTGAAAGGCATCGCCGGCCAGTTCCAACTAAAATAATTCATCTCGCATGATCATCTATTTGCATGGATTTCGGTCATCACCCGCATCCACCAAGGCTCAGCTGCTGAAAAAACACCTGTCAGAAAACGGACTGAATCACCTATTCTGGAGCGAGGAACTCCCGGTTGACCCAGACCGGGCTATCAAGCTTGTTGAGAGCGCTATTGCATCCGATCCGGATGAATCTGTCCTTATCGGCAGCTCACTGGGCGGATATTACGCAACTTATCTCGCTGAGAAGCATGACCTGCGCGCGATACTCATCAATCCAGCAACGCATGCCGCCCAAACGCTGGCGCCTTGGGTCGGACCACACAATAACCTATATACCGGCGAACATTTTGAACTCACGCCCGGCCATATCATGGCGCTGAACGACCTGTGGGTGCCAACCCTCAGCAAGCCCGAAGGGTTTTGGCTTATTGTTGAAACCGGTGACGAGATACTCGATTATCGAGAGGCCGTCTCACGCTACGCTGGGGGCCGTCAGACGGTGATTGAGGGAGGCGATCACAGTCTGCGACATTTTCCCGATTTACTGGAAGCCATGGTGAAGTTCGCACTTTCTGGCAAGAACTGATTATCATCTGTTTGCCGATGTCCCTCCAAAGGGCCACGGAACCGGGCTGGATTTAAAAGGTAATCCGTGGACTTTCACCGATATATCCAGGGCAAGCTAACCTGCAGTGGCCTTCCGCGACATCTGCAAGGGAGCGGTTTGCGCTCGATCAAGATAATTCTGCCATTGCTGCACGGTCAACTTTTGTAGCAACGGAACCACCGGGTTCAGTTCGATCGGCGGCGCTTCCCAGTGCGTGTCATACCCCAACTGCTCTGCTTCCAGCGCTATGCCATCCTCTGCCAGCAAGGGCTTGAACAGAAGGGGTACGGAAGCATTGAGAACGAGTTGCGTCAGCCACTTGGGGGCATTTATCGACAGCAGCGGAATTTTGACGCTGTCGAAGTAAAAAACGAAGAAAACGCGGGTGGTTTTTTCATCGATGGGCAACAGGAAACACCAATGCTTGATGCTATCCCCGGTATTCGACCACTGATAGGGATAGTCGTAGCAGATCTCGATTGAGCGGGTATTGACTCGTTTACGATTCACAAAAAACCTGGAAATCTTTCCCTCTGCCATGTAGGTGTCATAGGTCAGGAACACCCGATTGTCGTCGGACTCGTAGTGCGTGAGCTTGGCATCAACAAACGGTTGATATTTGCGATGCAGAAACGCATGGGCAAAATCGCAGATGTTGTCGATCACCATCGAATGATGGGTTTTCCAAGTGTAATCTACCTTGAAGCCAGCCCAGGGGTTGTCCCCCATAAGCTCGGGAATTTCCGGAATTTTCTGCTCATCGGCTTTTTTCGGATCGCCGGGAAAAAGCCAGACCAGACCATAGCGTTCCTGCAGCGGATAGGTTCGCAATTGATGCTTGATCAACGACTTGCCAAAACTGTCATGTGAATAATCGGTTAGCCAGCCATCCCGGTTGAACGACCAGCCATGGTAGGCACAGCGCAGCTGGCACTTATCCACAGCCCCATGGGTAAGTTTCAGGTGACGATGCGGGCAACGGTTCTGAACGGCCGCCAGCACGCCATCTTCACCCCGGAAAACTGCGACAGAGAGATTCCAGAAGGTGACTTCCTTGACCTCACCCTTTTTTATTGCGCTGTCATACTCGACGGCATACCAGCGGTCAGGGTCCATGCCGGAAGCCCGTGCTTTTTGCCGAGTATTTTTGGCTTCATTGAAGGAAGGCGGGATGGATTGGACGGTGTCGTTCTGGACATCGCTCATGGCGGACTTCTCCGAGACTAGGAAAAACAGAACAAGGGGCTATGGGAGACTAGGAAATTCACCGGGGTCTGATCACGCCTCGGCGGAGGAAATCATCATAGGCTGTCTCCACGGCATGCTTGAGCGGCGTAGGTTTAAAACCCAGCTCTTCCTTTGCTTTACGATGATCAACCCGTCGATGCATGCTGAGAAGGCGCACCGCCGCGGGGGTAAACCGCCGGGGCATATTGGGAAACGCACGGAACCAAGTCTTATCGGCTACCTCGGCGATGGCCGCCATGACGGGTGCCGGCATCCGCAGCCGGGGCTTGGGCTGCCCTGTCACCTCACCAAACATATCAAGCAGGCCATCCACCGAAGAATAGGCGGTGCTGATGATGTACTTCTGACCGGAACGCCCCTTATGCATCGCGAGCACATGACCCTCGGCGATGTCATGAGTAGAGACGAACTCGAACCCGCCGGGAATATAAGCGCGCAACTGCCCATGGGCGTAATCAATCAGTACCCGCCCTATCCGGGACGGGGCGTAGTCATGAGGACCCAGAATGGCGCAGGACGTCGCCACCACCACATTCAGCCCATCGGCATGGGCACGCAGACAGTGATGCTCGACCAGATGCTTGGTGAAACCGTAAGGCAGGTGACGGTCGAAGGGGTAGAAAGGCATGTCCTCATGGCTCGACTCGCCAGGCTCATACCCGGTTGCACTCAGCGAACCCGAGACAACCACTTTGTCTACGCCGTGCTCGGCAGCGGCGTTTAGGATATTCAGCGTGCCCAACACATTGGTGTCAAAGATATCGCGCTTATGGGCCGCGTCTCCCTCAATGGTGGAGACGAGTGCCGCACAGTGGTAGACACGACCACAACCCTTAACTGCATCTGAGACTCCCTGAGGGTTGCGAAGATCGCCGGAAACCCGCTCGACATCCAGGCCATCCATCGCACCATTGTCGCGACCCGCACGGATCAGCACCCGAACTTCTTCCCCATCGGCAACGAGTCGCCGCACCAGATTCGCTCCCAGATGGCCAGTCGCACCAGTCACCAAGGTTTTACCAACACTCATGATAGGAAGTCGCAAAGTTGCCGCATAATCGAGCAATGTTAACATGTAAGGGGCATTCGGACTGTCATTTCGACGCATCCTGACGAATCACCGGCTATCCCTCAAGACTCGTCCTGGGGGCTCCGAAGTCCTTAATTTACCGCCCCAAGCAGGGCACTTAATTGAATCCGTCTCCAGCCTCCCGATTTTTGACATGAGCATCCCAACCAAGCCATCCGGCCAATTATTTGAGTACATACTGACCCACCACCGGGGGCTGTTCGCCACCCTGATTCTTCTACCCATCTCATGCGTTTACAGCGCCCTCGTATTTGTCCGCAACCACATCTTGTTTCGCCTGCGCTCGGCTCCAGCCCGTCATGAACAAAGGGTAAAAGACGTCATTCGGCAAATCGAGGAGTGGAAGAAGTGCGGGGCTCAGCAGAAATTATGTACCGCCCGCTCTGGCTGGCAGGCCATGAGCGAAATGGTGCCCAAATACAAGCTTTCCCGCAGAAACATCCAGATCGGCATGTATGACATCCTGAAAATCGACGAGACTCGACAGACTGTCCGGGTGGAACCCATGGCCAGCATGGGCCAGGTTTCCCGCAGTCTGATCAGCAAGGGTTGGATTCTGCCGGTAGTGCCCGAACTGGATGACCTGACGGTGGGCGGCTTGATCATGGGCTTCGGCGTAGAAACCAGCAGTCACAAATACGGACTGTTTCAGTACATTTGCGAATCGTTTGATCTCGTCACGGCCGAGGGAAAACTGCTGCATTGCAGCGCGGAAGAAAACACCGAGCTTTTCCACCTAATCCCCTGGAGTCACGGCACGCTGGGTTTCCTGGTTGCCGCAGAACTCAAGATAATCCCCGCCCGCAAATATGTTCGGGTTGAATATCAACCAGTGCATACGCTGGACGACCTGTGCGAAAGTTTCGACAAGGAATGCCGGGACGTCGAAAACAACGAATTCGTCGAGGCCCTGGTTTACAGCCGCAATACCGGCGTGCTCATGACGGGCGTCCTGACGGATGAAACCGGGTCTGACGGCGTCATCAACCACATCGGTCGCTGGTACAAACCCTGGTTCTACAAACATGTCGAGGACTTGCTGAAAAACAGCCAGCCCGCAGTGGAATACATCCCGCTGCGGGACTACCTTCATCGGCATACACGCAGCTATTTCTGGGCCATGGAGGAAATCATCACCTTTGGCAATCACCCACTGTTTCGCTGGCTGCTGGGCTGGGCGCTGCCACCACGCATAGAACTGCTGAAGTACACCGAAACCGAGACGACAAGACGCCTCAGGGAAAAACATCATGTCGTGCAGGATATGCTCATGCCGATGGCCTTACTCAAAGAGTCCATCGAATATTTCGACGATGAGTTTGATCTTTATCCGCTATGGCTATCCCCCATGGCCATCTTTGACAACCCACGGCACCTTGGTTTTATCCACCCCTATAAGACACCACAAGGCGGGGTGGATGAAATGTATGTAGACATTGGCGCCTATGGCACACCCCGAAAACGCGGGTTTGATGGCCGAACAGCCTTACCGCTGCTCGAGCGTTTTGTCATTGATCATCAGGGATATCAGGCCCTATATGCCAAAACACTTTTGACCGAACAGGACTTCCGCCGAATGTTCGATCACTCCGCTTACGATCTGCTGAGGGAGAAACTCCCTTACTGCAAGCAGGCGTTCGGGGAAATTTATGAAAAAGTCTCATCGAAAGGTCGTATCTCCCCTGTGGAAATGCGCAAACTCAAATCCGGCGAAACCAGACGGCCACAATAAAACTTTTAAATGCTTGATATGTGGACTTCGCCCGTAGATCAAACGCACGCTCAAAACCAGTCGCCGCCATTTTTATGTGACAATTAAAGCGGCTGTCGACACTTTTTTGTGACCAATCCCTCGAATGTTGGCTATGTGAGTTGACGCGGATTTTATTCTTCGCAGGCTCAAGACCTACCGGCTGAGCGGGCTTTCCGTCGACACCCTCATCCGTCCTCGTCTGCATGACTTCCCTTAAACAACGGGCAGTCGATGCATCAACCCTTTCCGGAGTCATTCATGGATTTTCAAGCAATTACCGACCAACTACTCAAATCCGGCGAAGAACTCGCCAAAAAAGCCCAGGCGCTGGCAGAGGAAAAACTTCAGATCCCGGAAAGCGGTCCTGAACGTGAAAAGATGATGGAAAACCTCGGCAAGGGTGCTGCGGCGGGAACCCTTCTCGTTGCATTACTCGGAACCGGCGCTGGACGAAAACTGACCGGCACGACTTTGAAACTGGGTAGCCTGGCGGCGCTTGGGTCAGTGGCTTACCAGGCCTATCAGAACTGGCAAAGCAAGACCGGCGAAGCCCCTGGCACCCCCGTTAGCGAATTGAGCGGACCGGCTGCAGCGACTCGCAGCCTGGCCCTGCTCAAGGCCACCATAGCGGCGGCAAAAGCCGATGGACATATCGATGCAGCAGAGCAGGCTCGCATCGAACAACAACTGTCCGCCCTCCCCCTTGATCGTGACAGCCAGGAATTTTTCAAGACCGAACTGAGCAAACCGCTCAACGCGAAGGATGTAGCCGCAGGAGCTGATTCACCGGCGGCGGCGGCCGAAATCTATCTGATCTCCCTTGCCGTCATCGACAAGAAAAATGCGAAGGAAGAAACCTATCTGAAAAATCTCGCGACCGAACTCAAGCTTTCGGAAGAACTGGTTGCTCAATTGGTGTTGAGTACTAAAGCCTGACCAAGGGGTTTTAGCAGGACAGAGGCGGCTCAGCGATTGCGCTGAGCCGCCTCCTATTTGTGGTCCCTAGTAGGTTCGCGAGCCCGGAATCAGTGCTTGCGAATCAGAAAAGATCCGATGCCCCCGAACTTGGATGGCGCTCCGCTGGCTTTGGTGCAAGTTTGGGCTTGGCTGAAGGGGCAGGCGCCGATTTGGTCGGTACCGCCGGCTTCTTCACCTCGGGAGTTTTTGGCGGTGCAGGTGTCTTACTGATCTGCGGAATCCATCTCCCTCCGCTAGGAGCACGTGACTTGGCTGGTTTATCAGCCCCAGCATCACTTCCGCCTGTCGAAGCGCCTCCAATTGTCTTCTTGCGTTTGGTAGGGTCAACACTTACAGGATCCGATGATGTGGACCTGGACGACTCCCAGCCACTTGAAACAGCCGTCGTGGACTCACTGATCCGTGGCTTAGACTTGGGCTTGCCTTGGGTCTTTAATTTTTTCGAAGAATTGCTTACCGAACCGTCCACAAGATCAGGATTAGCGAGGGGGCCGGTTTGGACCGTTTCACTGGTCGAACCCGAACCCAAAGGGACAACGGGCACCAAGGGCTGAGATGGAGGTTCCACCACTAACGGCTGAGGGAAGCCACAGGGATTCTTCTCGTCGCAAACCTGAACCACCCTGAACTCAATTCGGCGGTTCTTAAACCGTCCATAGGGCGTTTCATTGCTGGCGACCGGCTGTTGACTGCCATAGCCCTTTACTTGCAGCATGTTGTCCGGCAATCCAGCCGCCGTCAATGCGATGCGCATGGAATTGGCCCGCTCCAAAGATAATCTCAGATTTGCAAGATCATTACCCTGGTTGTCCGTGTGGCCACCAATCTCGAAAACCACGGGCACGGCTAATTTCTTGGCCAGATCCACCACCCGGTTGACGATAACTCTGCTTTCTTCTGGAAATACCGAACTGCCCTCCGGGAAGCGAATGACCCAACGATTGAGAACTACAGCAAGATCATTGCCTTGATAATTGGGCGGCAAGGCAGACAAGGCAACCAGCGTCTGAAGATGGGACTCCTGGGCCAATTCGGTGTCTTCGTCTCCCAAATAGCCAAGCCGGAATCCCGGGCCTAACGCGGTCTTCAGACTGTTAAGCACACTTTCCCGGTCCTCGTTGGAAAGCCATCCACCCAACTTCAGGGTATTGCCTTCCAGACGGATATCGACACCGGGAATATTCAGTTGTGGCAACACCCGGTCCAGCTTGGAGAGCCAACCCGGAACGCCCACGGAAGGGTCTACCATGAGATTACCGTTCAGGCGTGACTGGCCGTAAAAAGTGAGCAATTGCTCGGTGATATTGGCCTTCATTCCGGCATCGGTAACAACACCAGTATATTCATATTGGCCACCGTCATTGCGGATGGTCAGCCTCGCGACGGGTTTGCCTGGCTCTGGCTCCGGGATTGAGGGCGCGAGTGTCTTGTCAGCGATAATTTCACGGGGATGAGCAACGATCTGTTTGATCTTAGATTGATTTTTCCAGACCTGGTAACCCAGAACAGCCGCCGTAACCAGCAGGGAAAGCACGCCGACAGACCACCACAAAAATGTATTGGATCTCTTCTCCTGAACTCGTCCCACCGGCTTGCCGGCAGGGGTTACCAACTTGGAGACATCCCCATTCAGAAAAGCCTGAGCAGCCATCGGAATGTTGGTAGGAACGATGTCATCCGAGGTGAAAAAGCGAGACAAACGAGGAATCACATAGGCCATGGCCGTTTTGACACGGGCATTTGCCATACCGAGATTCTTTCCGGCTTCGGAGATGGCGCCGGCGCCGATGACGCTTTCCAGGTCTTTGCCATCCAGAGGTTTGATGGCAACGGCATTATTGCGCCAGGAGCGAGGCAATTCGCCCAGACCCACCTGATCGAATCGATCAAAAAGCCCGTGCAGACCCCCGGATTTGGGATCGAACATGATCCTGATCGCTTCGGCCACCAGAGGCCCGGCCCTGTTTCCCAGACCAAAATTCTCTCCCGTCTCACGAACAATTTCATCCAACAAGGCCATCTACGGGCTCTCCGCTTTCATATATTCATGGGTGAATGCCTACCAATTGTCTCCAATGATAACGGAACTCCATGATTTTGGCTGTCGTTCGGAACGCAGACTCAAGTGGTCTCTGGTTTAAACAATCGACAACACTTGCTTGCGAGAAGCCCTGCCGGTATGTTCCCGTTGCCGTACTTTAGCCTTTTGATCATGATGTCAACCACTCACCTCTTCATTCCACTTTTCATGCTTTTACTGCTGCAGGCCGACCCGACCTCTGCAGAAGCCAAGTCAGCCGGAAAAGATTCAATCAGTGCTCAATCCACTCTTTGTCGGGACTTTATCGTGGCGATTGATGCAGGGCACGGGGGCAAGGATGGCGGTGCATTGGGACCAAACGGCACACTCGAGAAAGACGTGGTCTTCTCCATCGCAAAAATGCTGGTCACGCTCATACGCGAAGAAAAAGGGATGCGCAGCGTCATGGTCCGTGCTGGCGATAACTACCTGGACCTTCGCAAACGTGCCGAAACGGCCCATGAAGCCAGGGCAGACCTTTTTATTTCCTTACATGCCGACGCCTATGAGGACAACATGACCCAGGGGTCTTCGGTTTTTACCTTGTCAGAGACAAGCGCTACCAGCGAAGCAGCCCGGTATCTGGCCGATCGCGAAAATGCAGCGGAGGTAGGCGGCGTTGACCTGAAAAAACAGGATGCCATCCTGGCCTCGGTTCTGGTGGACATGTCCAAAAACGCCACCCTTGAAGCCAGCGACAAGGCCGCCACCAGCCTGATCACGGCGCTGAAAAAGGAGTCCAAAGTACACAACCACCAGATCCAAAAAGCGAATTTCGCGGTATTGAGGTCACTGGATGTCCCATCGGTCCTGATAGAAACTGGGTTCATCTCAAATCCCGAGGAAGAAAAAAGACTGCTGGACCCAAGGCACCAAGAACGTCTCGCACGAGCCGTTTTCAGAGGCATAAAGAGTTACGCCAAGGAAGCCATCCGTTCAGCGGTACCCTAAGAGGCCATCACGACAGCCTCTTAGCCCGAATTCATTCAAAACCCCTCTAAACCATGAATTCAAACAAGAAAAGCGACTCCGGTCTGGTGTACTCCACAGAGTTCGGCCGCATGTGTCCCCAATGCCGAAACTCGCTCAATACCTGCCGCTGCCCAAAAAAGATGCCCCCACCAAAATCGGATGGCATTGTGCGTATTTCACGCGAGACCAAAGGCAGAAGGGGTAAGGGCGTTACCGTTATTAGCGGTGTTCCCCTGAACTTAACGGAACTCGAAAATCTGGGGCGGCAACTTAAGCAGCGTTGCGGAACAGGCGGCACCGTCAAAGATGGAACCATCGAAATACAGGGTGACCATCGTGATCTACTCCTTAGCGAACTGGAAAAACTGGGCTGGGTCGTGAAAAAAGCCAGCGGATGAAACCCGACCGCCCCGGAGTCTTCAGCTGCTGCAGCGGCCTGTTTTCAGCCAGTTCACTTGTCCAGAGAATGGCCTCAAGCAAGTCTTGGGGCGGCACTGTGATTGAGTGCCACCCCAAAGCAGAGAGCTCAATTGGTCGGATAGAGCATGGAAGGCTTGAAATAAGCGGCTGGATATTTGGGATCCTCTACTGGCGCTGAAGCGGCGGTCTGCACGGCAGGCGCCGCTTCAGCATGGCTAGCCGAAGGTATGGGAGCCGCAGACACAGAACCGGAGGTTCTCTCAATCAAGGCCGGGTCACTGAAAAGCAAGGAAGGCTGAAAGTTATAGGCGGGGTATTGATCCTCGCTAGCGACCGCTACATTGACAACCACGGCTGCACTATAGAGAGAAATAGCGGCTAGAGACTTGATGAATTGCATAGTTACCTCCATTCGATCAGACGTTTTATTGAATCCTGGGACGGCGGCCCTGCCGCTTGAATCCCATGTACCCGGCGGATATCGTCCATCGGCTACATACCCTCTCGAAAAACCCGTGTACTTTATCCGAATTTGCCCGGAGGAGGAATTCAGCGTGATGTAGTACATAGGCGAAAAGTCAGAAGAGCCCCATGATCTGGCCATGCTCATCCACATCGATGGCTTCCGCTGCCGGAACCTTGGGCAAGCCGGGCATGGTCATGATGTCCCCGGCAATCGCCACCACGAAACCGGCACCATTGGCAAGCCGTACCTCGCGGATGTGGACATTATGTCCAGTGGGAGCGCCTCTAGCACCCGCATCGGTGGAAAAGGACATCTGTGTTTTTGCCATGCAAACCGGGTAATCGGGATGAAGATTACCCCACTGCTCCACTTGTTGCCTTACCCTATCATCAGCGCTGATGGAAGCGGCACCATAGACCTTCGTCGCTATCGCCTCGATTTTGTTCCAGAGTGGTGCGTCTTTCTCATAAACGAAGGCGTGGCGCCCTGGCTGCGCATCCACCTGCTCGGCAACGACCCTGGCAAGCTCCTTGGCACCTTCACCGCCCTCGGCCCAGTGCCTCGCAATCACGGCCTTTACCCCGAGACTTTCGCACTGCTGGCGCAACCAGTCCACCTCTGCAGCCGTATCGAAATGAAAGTGATTGATCGCCACCACACACGGCAGCCGGTAATGCTCGCGGATATTGAGGACATGCTTTTCCAGATTGGCAAATCCTTTTGCCAGCGCTGCCAGATCCTCCTGATTCAGTGCCTCCCTGTTCACCCCGCCGTGGAATTTGAGCGCCCTGACCGTAGCCACCAGCACCACGACTGCAGGTTCCAGGCCCGCCATTCGGCATTTGATGTCTATGAATTTCTCGGCACCAAGATCAGCACCAAATCCTGCCTCGGTTACCACATAGTCCGCCAGCTTCAGGGCCGTTCGGGTCGCCATGACCGTATTACAGCCATGTGCGATATTGGCAAAAGGGCCACCGTGAATGATGGCGATATTGTTTTCGAGGGTCTGCACCAAATTGGGTTTTATGGCGTCCTTCAGCAGGGCCGCCATGGCGCCGTGCGCTCTCAGGTCGCGGGCATAGACCGGCGTTTTGGCATCAGCCTTATAGGCTACGATGATGCGACCTAAGCGCTGCTTGAGGTCTTGAAGATCGGTAGCCAGACACAGTATCGCCATGACCTCAGAAGCCACGACAATATCAAAACCGTCCTCACGCAAATAACCATTAGGCGTACCACCCAGACCGACAACAATCTTGCGCAAGGCCCGATCATTCATATCCACCACCCGCTTCCACTGGATGCGGCGAGGATCAATTTCCAAGGCGTTGCCGTGATTGATGTGATTATCGATCAGTGCCGACAGCAGATTATGCGCAACGCCGATGGCATGGAAGTCACCCGTGAAATGCAGGTTGATGTCCTCCATCGGGATCACCTGCGCATGCCCGCCGCCTGCCGCACCACCCTTGACCCCAAAACAAGGCCCCAGAGAGGGTTCCCTCAAGCACATCACTGCTTTTTTGCCGATGCGATTGAGGCCATCGCCCAGCCCGACCGTTGTGGTGGTTTTACCTTCACCCGCTGGCGTCGGACTGATGGCGGTGACCAGAATCAGCTTACCGTCCGGCCGATTTTTGAGGGAATGAATGTAATCAAGCGAAAGCTTGGCCTTGAAATGTCCGTATGGATCCAGTTCCTGCGGGGGGATTCCTAGCGTCTCGCACGCCAGATCAATGATCGGGATCATTTTGGCCTGACGGGCAATTTCAATATCGGACATGAAGACTCCTCTAGAAAATAACGGAAGAAGCATCCCACTCCCTCAGGGACAAATTCTGACGTGCGGTAAACCGCTCAGCCCTCGAACGACAGCATAGGGTCAATTAAACCGTACCTCTCTTCAGCCACCGCAGCACTTCTTATGCTTTATACCGCTACCACACGGACACGGTGCATTCCTGAGCGGCTTCCCCCGATGAGCAATCTTGCCATGAAAAGGAAAGGTTCCATCAAGGTAAAACCAGCGGCCATCATGCCGGGTGAAGCGACTGATTTCGTGAAACAGGTAGGTGTCCTCGCCGAGTTCGTACTTTGCCTTGAACTCCACCACTCCACGCTCATCCGAGTCAGCACCCCCGACCGTTTTAACCACCTCCAGATTCGACCAGGTTCTTGCATCCTGCTCCAAGCACAGATGCTTGGGACGTTTGAAGGGGTCCCAGGTCGACTGAAGGTACTCCGGGTTCCTCAACTGAAACGCCGAAAATCGCGAGCGCATCAGCGTTTCTGCTGTGGGAGACACGCTCTCGCCGGCGAGGAAAGGACCACAACACTCTGAAAATATCTTTCCCGACCGACAGGGGCAAGAGTCGCTCGCATTCACCATTTTGAACTGAAAACCGGGGAGTCTTTGGAGATCTTTAAGGGGCAAAATATTAACATCAAGCATGCACACAGCGACCAGCCGACAACCAATCAGCGATGAGGTCTTCAATCAAGGACCCGCGCCCCGTTACAATCTACCCCATGGAGGCTTATGCATTCTCACAGCGGGTGCTCGAATGGTTTGACCGGCACGGCCGCAAGGATCTGCCGTGGCAGGTCGAGCGAAATCCCTACCGCGTCTGGGTTTCGGAAATCATGCTGCAACAAACCCAGGTCACGACGGTAATTCCGTATTTTAACCGGTTCATGTCCCGGTTCCCCGACGTGTCCAGGCTGGCAGACGCCGAACTTGTTGATGTCACCGATCACTGGGCGGGTCTTGGCTATTACGCTCGTGCGCGGCACCTGCATCTCGCTGCCCAGGCTCTGATCAATCAGCATGCGGGTGAATTCCCATCGAGTCTCGACGCCATCCAAAGCCTTCCCGGTATTGGCCGGTCGACGGCAGGCGCCATTCTGAGTCTGGGCATGAACCAGCGCGGGGCTATCCTCGACGGCAATGTTAAACGGGTTCTATGCCGTTTTGCCGGCATCGAGGGCTGGCCCGGCGCAACGGTTATCACCCGTCAACTGTGGGAACTCAGCGAAAGCCTGACACCGACTCTGCGGGTAGCCGACTACAACCAGGCCATGATGGATCTGGGCGCCATGGTCTGCACCCGAAACAAGCCTGCGTGCGAAAACTGCCCCCTCAAGCTCGATTGCGTAGCTCTGGCCACTGGCCGCACACGCATGATTCCGACGCCCAAGCCTAGGCGGGATATGCCAAGCCGACAGCGATTCCTGCTGGTGATGCGAAATCCGAATAACGAGATTTTTTTTGAAACCCGGCCACCCACCGGCATCTGGGCCAACCTGAAAAGCTTTCCCGAATTTGAATCGCTGGATGACCTCGAGGACTGGTGCAGCCATCAAGGCTACCCGACGCAACGAATGACAGTCTTGCCACAACGCCGTCATACCTTTTCGCACTATCATCTGGATTTCACAGCGGTCATCTGCCCGGTGCACATCCACAACGCGGTGACTGAAAATCTTCAAAGTGGCTGGTTCACGCCCAAAGATGTGAGAAGCTTGCCGGCGCCGATCAGAACACTTCTTACGGAACTCGATCCGCAGACGAACCCATCGCCTTGATCAAACTCACAAACCTGAACCTCAACCTATCAATTCAAGAAGACGGACATGACGCACATCGTTAAATGCCTGAGGACCGGCAAAGAAGCACCCGGCCTAGAAAAGCCCCCGTTTCCCGGCTCGGCGGGACAGAAGATTTATGAAAATATTTCGGCCGAAGCGTGGCAGGAATGGTTGAAGCTGCAAACCATGCTCATCAACGAACACCGACTCACCCCGTTTGAGTCAGAGTCCAAGAAATTTTTGGCGGTTGAGCGCGAGAAATTTCTGTTTGGCGGGGCCAGCGACATGCCCGAAGGCTATCGCCCGCCCGGCGGTTAACCAGACCTACTCTTCTTCGGAAGGCTCGGATTCCGTAACAACTTCGGCGGATGGGGCATCCGCATCGTCCGGGTAAGGTGAGCTTTTAGCGTCAGCGGGACGATCAGTGGGCTCGGCCTCGACACTGCGAGTGGGCCGGTAGGGAGTGGCCGGAGAATAGAACTCCTCGGAAGAGTCCGTCGCGGCCGGCGCAGGCTCATAGGAGCGAACCCGGGTCCGCGCTGCCGAAGCTGTATGGCTGGATTTTGCCGGTGGCGCATCCAGCGGCGATTTGTTCGGGTCCTCTTCCTGAGCCATCGGCGCCAGACCTTCATCGCCGGCCTGCTGCCAGCCACTGCCATTCCCGCCAATCACGACGGGAATCCCCGTGGGTTTGTCTATGGCACGACGGACCCTATCCATGCTGACCGAAGCGCCCTTATCCCTCTGCTTCTGGATTTCGGAATTGGCCAAGCGCATCAGAAAACTGGAGCGCTGGGCATCTTCCCTAGCCAGTTGTTCCTTGCTGATGTTGTCATCAGGATCATGCGGCGAAAGGCCGACGTCCTCATCCAGCGGCTGGCTGACTTCGATGTATAGCTGATTACCCTCCCAGCCCAGCTTGACCGGCTGATTAACCAGATGTACCGGGGAACCCACCGGCACTAGTGGAAAGAGCCTGGCGATATCCTCGTTATAGAGACGCATGCAACCGTGGGTCACACGCATACCTATGCCATCGGCCTTGGCCGCATCGGTACCATGAATCAGGTAACCCGCCACGCCTAAGCGCATGGCATACTTGCCCAAGGGATTATCCGGGCCCGGCGGCACCACATCGGGCAAGGGGTCACCCTTTGCGGCATGCTCACGCTTGATGGAGGCTGGTGGAGTCCAGGAGGGGTCCTTTTGTTTATTGACCACGCTGGTTTTGCCGATGGGGGTACGCCAGTCCATGCGGCCCATGCTGACGGGATAGGTGATGACCTGCCCAGAACGATCGGACTCGAAACTTTGACTCCCGACAGGAGTTGCCAGCGGCTTGGCAACGGGCTTCGCTTCGACTGCTTTGGAAAGCGTCTTTTTGCCAGGCATAGGTTGGGCCGGTATCGGTGCCTTTTTGGCTACTACCGGTTTGACCGGATAGTAATAAAGCCGCATTTCCGGCACATTCACCACGATACCGGCACGCGGCGCATCCGGTAAAATGTACTGCCGGGGAAGCACTACATTCGTGCCTTCCTTGGGCAGCCAGCGGTCCACCGTGGGATTGGCCATGACCATCTCATCCTGCCCGACACTGTTACGCCGAGCGATATCGATGAGCGTATCTTCCTGATGCGCCTTGACGTGGCGAATCTCTCCGATCAGATCATCGCCCTGACCCGGCATGGAAAAAGAATCAGCCATGACCGCCCGCCCAAACAGGGACATTAGGGCAAAGCCAGCAGATAAAGTTGTTCGGGAGGGTCTAAAACTTGAATGTACAAAGATTTGCTGGGACATGATTTGAACCTACTATTTACTGCCCGGCAGGCTTTCCCCACCGAACCAACTCAACAAAACCGGCAAGAATGAGTCGATCTCGAGACTCATGATGGCAAAATCGGCATCGAAACGGGCAGACGGATCAGCCGTCTCGATATCGGCGGCGGCTTCCTGAATAGCATCCAGAAACCGCAGTCGCTTGATGGAAAGCGACTCATCCAGCACCAGGCTCAACCGATCATTCCAGCTAAAGGCCAGCTTGATGACCTCCTTGCCCGCCTGAATGTGGTTGAGGATCTCCGGCACCTCAAGGTCATGCCGACGACAACGCACGATGCCGCCATCCTCTTCGGGTGACTTCAGTTCGCATTCGCTTTCTAACGTGACGTTATTGGGCAGCGAACCGCCCGCCAACCATTGCGTCATGATGGCCGCCGGCTTCTCTTTGGTGGCCACCGGGCTGACGGGGAACCCGTCCAGCGTCTGCCGTAGTACGGCGACAAAATCCTCCGCCTTGCGGGCACTGGCGCTATCGACAATCAACCAGCCACCGCGCGGATCGATGTAGCCGAAGGTGCGCCGACTCTGGCTGAATGCACGAGGCAACATGTCGTGCAGAATCTCGTCGCGGATGGATTCGCGCTCTTTCTTTCGGACAGAACGAGCCTGCTGCTCCTCGATTTCGGCCACCCGCTCGGCCACCAGCTCATTGACCGCCGCGGCGGGAAGAATCTTCTCCTCGCGTTGCAGGCAGAGCATGATGAATCCGCTGGTCTGGTGCACCAAGGGGAAATGCTCCTTACCCAACGGCGGAAACCAACCTTGACTGAGTGGTTCCAGGCTACCGCAATGGCGAAAACGCCGTTCCTCCAGCTTCTTCTCCAGCTCAGCCCCGCTCAGGGTGAACGGTTCGGTCAGGCGCAGCAAGGCAAGGTTCTTGAACCACATCGTAATTGGAATTTCAAAAGGTCGCGATTATGGCCACTGACATGCACTTTGTCATCCGATGCGCCGTTTTGTAACGGCCTTGTGTCGCATTTGCTCAACAATCAAAACCCCATAAAACCGCTCGCCTTGGTCACGGTCACGGAGCCTTTCTATTACGCTCTGTACTCCAATGTTTCCTGAGCCTGCTTTGAGGCCGATAATAAGGCCGCAACATTCACGACATGCCCCCATGAAATTACCGACACTGCTCGCTTTTAACCTGGCCATTATGCTGGGCACTCCCGCCCGGGCCGAAACCGTTTATGTCACCCTGGAAAAAGACAACGCGCTGGCCGTGGTCTCCGGACCGGAGGGCAAGCTCGAAAAAACCATAAAGATCGGCAAACGTCCGCGCGGCATCGCCCTGAGTCAGGACGGTAAATCAATCTATGTCGCGGTCAGCGACGAGGACACGATCAAGATCATCGACACCGCCACCCTCAAGACCGTTGGCAAGCTACCCTCCGGCGAGGACCCGGAAACTTTCGACGTTGACCCCGTAGGCCAGCTGCTGTTTGTCTCGAACGAAGATGACAACCAGGTCACCGTCATCGATCTCAAGACCCAGAAGCAGGTCAAGGGCATTCCCGTCGGCGTCGAACCCGAGGGCATCGCCGCCAGCCAGGATGGCCAGTGGATCGTCAGCACCAGCGAAACCACCAACATGGCCCACTGGATCGACCGTAAGACCCTGGCCATCGTCGACAACACCCTGCTTGATCCCCGCCCCCGCGCCTGCGCCTTCACTGACGATAGCCAGCAGTTGTGGGTCAGCTCGGAAATCGCCGGCACTGTCAGCGTGCTGGATGTCGCCACCCGGCAAGCGGTCGGCAAGATCAGCTTCAAGATACCGGGCGTTACTCAGGAGAAGATTCAGCCCGTCGGGATCCGCATCGACCCGGAGCGCCGTTTTGCCTATGTTGCGCTCGGCCCCTCCAACCGGGTTGCCGTCGTCGATGCCAAAACCTATCAGGTGCTCGATTACTGGCTGGTCGGCCAGCGCGTCTGGAACTTGGCGTTCTCGCCCGACCACAAGCACCTCTACACCACCAATGGCGTCAGCAACGATATCTCCATCATCGACCTGGAAGCCCGCAAGGTCGTCAAGTCGGTTGCAGTCGGGCAATACCCTTGGGGCGTGGCGGTAAAACCATGAGCATCACCCCTGCCCTGGCCATCGACGGGCTTTCCTATGCCTATGGCCAAAAAAAAGCCCTCGATGACGTCACCTTCGAGGTCGGCACCGGTCAGTGCGCCATCCTGCTGGGGCCCAACGGCGCCGGCAAGTCGACCCTTTTTTCGTTGATCACGCACCTTCACGACAGCCGCGATGGCCTTATCCGCATTGCCGGACATGACATCAAAAGCAACCCCCGCCAGGCGCTGGCCCAGTTGGGGGTGGTCTTCCAGCAGCCCACGCTGGACCTCGATCTGACCGTCAGGCAAAACCTCCGCTATCACGCGGCCTTACATGGCATCGGCCGGCGGGAGGCGGATCAGCGGATACGGGAAGAACTTCAACGGCAAGGCATGCTGGAGCGCGACGCTGAAAAAGTGCGCCAGTTGAATGGCGGCCATCGGCGCCGAGTCGAGATCGCCCGCGCCCTGCTGCATCGTCCGCGCCTGCTGCTGCTGGATGAGCCGACGGTCGGCCTCGACGTGCCCAGCCGCAAGGCGATGGTGGATCATGTGCACGAACTAGCACGCGCCGGCGACATCGCCGTGCTCTGGGCCACCCATCTGATCGATGAAATCCAGCCCGAGGACCGCCTGATCATCCTGCATGCCGGCCGCGTCCGGGCGGCGGGCAGCGTGCCGGACGTGCTGGAGAGCACCAACACCACCCGTATCGGCGAAGCCTTCGAAACACTCACATGCCGACAGGAGGCCGCATGAACCTCATGCATTACCTGCGCGCCCTCAAGGGCATCACCGGCCGCGAACTGCTGCGCTTCGTCCATCAGCGCGAGCGCTTTATTTCCGCCCTGGTCAGGCCGCTGATGTGGCTGTTCATCTTCGCCGCCGGCTTCCGCTCCACCCTCGGCGTCGCCATCATTCCGCCCTACGAGACCTACATCCTCTACGAGGTCTACATCACACCGGGCCTGCTGGGCATGGTGCAGTTGTTCAATGGCATGCAAAGCTCGCTGTCGATGGTCTACGACCGGGAAATGGGCAGCATGAAGACCCTGCTAACCAGCCCCCTGCCCCGCTGGTATCTGCTCACCTGCAAGCTGCTGGCTGGCGTCATGGTGTCGGTGGTGCAGACCTATGTGTTTTTGCTGATTGCATGGCTCTATGGCATCGAAGCCCCGCCGATGGGTTACCTCACCGTGTTGCCGGCCCTGATCCTGTCCGGTCTGATGCTGGGCGCACTGGGCTTGCTGCTGTCGTCCTTCATCAAGCAACTGGAGAACTTTGCCGGCGTCATGAATTTCGTTATTTTCCCGATGTTCTTCCTGTCCACCGCGCTGTATCCGCTGTGGAAGATTCAGGAATCCAGCGTCCTGCTCTACCGGCTCTCGCAATTCAACCCCTTCACTCACGCCGTCGAACTGATCCGCTTTGCCTTATACGAGCAGTTCAATCTTCAGGCCTGCCTGATCACACTCGGCTCACTGGCGTTTTTTTTAGCCGCTGCGGTGATCGGCTACAATCCTTCTAAGGGCTTGATGCAACGTAAAGGCGGACCTGCTTGATGACTACTCAAACCAAAAGAACCATGCTCGTGACCGGCGGCGCCGGCTTCATTGGTGGCAATTTCGTGATCCGTCGGATCGTGCACGGGGACTCAGAAGTCATCAACCTCGACGCACTGACCTATGCCGGCAACCTAGACACCCTGCATGGGGTCGATGACGACACCCGGCACCATTTCGTGCTGGGGTCGATCGGTGACAGTGCGCTGGTCGATTACCTGCTGTTGCGCTATCAGCCTTCAGCGATCATCAACTTTGCCGCCGAGAGCCATGTTGACCGCTCCATCGACTCACCGGAACCCTTCATCCAGACCAATATTCTGGGGACTTTCCAATTGCTGGAATCGGCCCGCAAATACTGGCGTGGTCTGCCCGAACCCGAACAGTCCCAGTTCCGCTTCCTGCATGTCTCCACCGACGAGGTCTACGGCAGTCTCGGGCCGACCGGCAAGTTCACCGAGACCACGCCCTATCAGCCGAACTCACCCTATTCCGCCTCCAAGGCCAGTTCGGATCATCTGGTGCGCGCCTATTTCCACACCTATGGAATGCCGGTGCTGACCACTAACTGTTCCAATAATTACGGCCCCTATCAGTTCCCGGAAAAGCTGATTCCGCTGATCATCCATAACGCGCTGCATGGCAAACCGTTACCCGTGTATGGCACGGGCTCGAATATTCGCGATTGGCTGTTTGTCGAGGATCACTGCAGCGCCATCGAACGGGTGCTGGACGCCGGAATGCCGGGCGAGGTTTACAACATCGGTGGCAATAACGAAAAAACCAATCTAGACGTGGTCCATGCCATCTGCGACTTGCTTGATGAATTCAAGCCGGATGCCGCCATCGGCCCCCGACGCAACCTGATCGCCTTCGTGGCCGATCGCCCGGGTCATGATCAGCGCTATGCCATCGACGCCACCAAGATCAAGACCCAGCTCGGCTGGGAACCTGAGCAGACCTTCGAGTCCGGACTGCGCAGGACCGTGCGCTGGTATCTGGACCATCAGGAATGGACCCAGCGGGTCATGGACGGCAGCTATCGCGGCGAACGGCTCGGCGCCGGCTAAACCGACACAGCTCGCACTTCGACTTGAATCCACAGGGGAGAGTCTGTCACCGATGCGTCTCCCCCCCCTGTGCCACTGATTACGTGAGGCACTGACACCCATGCCAAATTACAAGGGCATCATCCTGGCCGGCGGTTCCGGCACCCGCCTGCATCCCCTGACTCATGTCACCAGCAAGCAATTGCTGCCGGTGTACGACAAGCCGATGATTTATTACCCGCTGTCCGTGCTGATGCTGGCCGGGATTCGGGAAGTACTCATCATCACCACCCCGCAGGATGCGCCGATGTTCCGGCACCTGCTGGGCGACGGCTCGCAATGGGGTATGTCCCTGCATTACCGGGAACAACCCAAACCGGAAGGGCTGGCCCAGGCCTTCATCATCGGTCGTGACTTTGTCGGCAACGATCCCTCCTGTTTGATCCTCGGGGACAACATATTCTATGGGCATGGCTTGACGGACAACCTGAAGGCGGCGACCACTCAGAGCGAAGGCGCCACGGTTTTCGGCTATTGGGTGAATGATCCCGAGCGCTATGGCGTTGCCGAATTCGACAAGACCGGCCAAGTTGTCGGTCTGGTCGAAAAACCCCAGGAGCCCAAATCCAACTACGCCGTCACTGGCCTCTATTTCTACGACAACCAGGTCGTGGACATGGCCCGCGACCTAAAGCCCGGCGCGCGCGGCGAACTGGAGATCACCGACATCAACAAGTTGTACCTGGAAAAACGCCAACTACGGGTGGAAAAGCTGGGTCGGGGTATCGCCTGGCTGGATACCGGCACCCATGCCTCGCTGCTGCAGGCATCCAACTTCATCCAGACTATCGAGGAACGACAAGGCCTCAAAATCAGCTGCCCCGAGGAAATTGCCTGGAGTCAGGGCTGGATCAGCGCGGAGCAATTGGCGAAACAGGCCGAGCCGTTAAGAAAGAGCAACTACGGAGAATATCTCCTCAAACTGCTGAAGATGGAGCGTCCCGCATGATTATTGAAACCACACCCCTTGCCGGCCTGCTGCTGGTCAAACCCGATGTATTTGGCGACGAGCGCGGTTTCTTTCAGGAAACCTGGAATCTTCGGCGTTATACCGAGGCCGGGCTCGACCGCTATTTCGTCCAGGACAACCTGTCCCTGTCGCGCAAGGGCATTCTTCGCGGTCTGCACTTCCAGAATCCCGGCCCTCAGGGCAAGCTGGTGTTCGTGCTTCAGGGCGAGGTGTTCGATGTCGCGGTGGATGTCCGGACCGATTCCCCGACTTTCGGCCAATGGCATGGCGTGACCCTGTCGGCCGATAACCATCATCAGCTGTTTGTGCCTGAGGGATTCGCCCATGGTTTCTGCGTCACCAGCGAGACCGCCCTCTTCGCCTACAAGTGCACCGATTTCTATAATCCCAAAGCCGAATTTAGCCTGCTGTGGAACGATCCCGATATCGGCATCGAATGGCCAATCACGAAGCCGGAATTGTCCGAAAAAGACAAAAACGGCCAGCCATTGAGTGAGTTTTCCCGTGACTTGCTAGCGGTCTGGTGAGCATGAAGATCCTGCTGATCGGTCATGAGGGCCAGGTCGCTTGGGAACTGCGACGCACGTTGGCCTGCCTGGGAAACGTCACGGCGCTGGGTCGGGCCACTCAGCCAAGTCTGGACTTAACCCAGCCCGATGATATCCGCGCCACCTTGCGTGCCCTTCAGCCAAAGCTGATCGTCAATGCTGCTGCCTACACGGCGGTGGACAAGGCCGAGGAGGACCCCGAGGCGGCTTACTCCATCAATGCCGAAGCCGTTGCGATTCTGGCCGAGGAAGCCAAATTGCTAGGCGCCGTTCTGATCCACTACTCGACCGATTATGTCTTTCCCGGCAATGCCCAGCAGCCCTACGGTGAAGAGGATGCCGTGGGACCATTGAGCGTTTATGGTCAGAGCAAGCTGGCCGGCGAGGAAGCCATCCGGCAAGCGGGGATTCGTCATCTGATTCTGCGAACCGCCTGGGTCTATGGAGGACGCGGCCAGAATTTCCTGTTGACCATGCTGCGCCTGATGCGGGAGCGGGATACGCTGGGTATCGTCAACGACCAGCTGGGCGCACCGACCTGGAGCCGGCTGATTGCCGAAGCCACCGCCCTGATGGTGACCCAGTGTATCCGCGATGGATACTTTCTATTAGGAGACAAGTCAGGGACTTATCACCTCACCTGCGGAGGCGAAACCTCCTGGCTTGGCTTCGCCGAGCAAATCAGAACGCTTGGCATTGCTGAAGGCTTACTGGATGAAACGGCGGCAAAATTGAACCCGATTCCGACCTCGGCCTATCCCACGCCCGCGCAACGCCCGGCCTATTCCGTGCTGTCCAACGACAAACTGGCCCGGGAGTTTGGCATCAAAGTGCCCGATTGGGCTGAGGCCCTGCCACTGTGTCTGACCGATACCCGACCTGCCTGACCGCGGACAAACACCTCCCTTGATGAGCGCCCCCCGCTTCCTTCACCTGCGACTCCACACGGAGTATTCCCTGATCGACGGGCTGGTGGACGTCAAGGCGCTGGTGAAGCGCTGCGCCAGTCTCGGCATGCCGGCGGTCGCGGTCACCGACCACTCCAACTTTTTTGCCCTGGTCAAGTTTTTCAAGGCCGCCCAATCGGCCGGGATCAAGCCCATCGCCGGGGCAGATATCCTGCTCTTCAACGAAACGGAACCGACCGCTCCCTTTCCACTAACCCTGTTCGTACAGAATGACACCGGCTACCGGACGCTCACGAGGCTGATTTCCCGTGCCTATCGCGAGAACCAGCACCAAGGTGTTCCACAGGTGATGGCAGACTGGCTGGAAGATCACAACGAGGGGCTGATTGCTCTCTCCGGCGCTCGGAATGGGCAAATCGGGCGCGCCATACTGTCAGGCATTCCCGATGAAGCAAGACGACTATGTGAACACTGGGCCACGGTGTTCAAGGAACGCTTTTATCTGGAATTGCAGCGCACGGGCCGCCCCCAGGAAGAACCCTACATTGCCGGCGCAATTGAACTGGCGCTAGCTTTGGATCTACCCATAGTTGCCACCAATGATGTGCGCTTTCTGGCCAGTGAGGATTTCGAAGCTCATGAGGCACGGGTCTGCATCCATCAGGGTCGGGTGCTGGACGATTCCCGCCGTCCCCGCGATTACACCGATCAGCAGTTTTTCAAAAGCCCGGAGGACATGGGCGCGTTGTTTTACGATCTCCCCGAGGCACTGGAAAACAGCGTCGAGATTGCCAAACGCTGCAATCTGACGCTGACCCTGGGTGAGAACTTCCTGCCGAATTTCCCGGTGCCAGAAGGCATGACGACAGGCGAGTATTTCGCGGAGGAGTCGCGCAAGGGCCTGCAACAGCGAATCGCCATGCGCCCGCCTGTTGGCAAGGGTTCGGTCGATGAACGGACCCAGCGCTATCAGGAACGGCTGGAACTGGAAATTTCCGTCATCAACCAGATGGACTTCCCCGGCTACTTCCTGATCGTCGCCGATTTCATTCAATGGGCAAAAAATCAGGGCATACCCGTGGGGCCGGGACGAGGTTCCGGCGCCGGGTCGCTAGTGGCCTATGCGTTAAAGATCACCGATCTTGACCCCATCGAATTCGAACTGCTTTTCGAGCGCTTTCTGAATCCCGAACGCGTCTCAATGCCCGACTTCGACGTCGACTTCTGCATGGAGCGTCGCGACGAAGTGATCGACTATGTCGCCAGAACATACGGGCGCGATCGTGTTTCGCAGATCATCACCTATGGCAGCATGGCCGCCAAGGCGGTGGTGCGCGATGTCGGTCGGGTACTGGGGCATCCCTATGGGTTTGTCGACCGAATCGCCAAGCTGATTCCTTTCGAGCTGGGCATCACGCTCGACAAGGCGCTGCAGGACAGCGAGGACCTGAAAAAGCTTTACGAGTCGGATGAGGAGGTCCGCGCCCTCATCGACCTGGCCCAATCGCTGGAAGGCTTGACGCGCAATGCCGGCAAGCATGCGGGTGGTGTGGTCATTGCCCCTTCGGATCTGACCGATTTCAGTCCGCTCTATTGCGAGGCCGGCGGCGACAATCTGGTGACTCAGTTCGACAAGGATGATGTCGAGGCCGTCGGCTTGGTCAAGTTCGATTTTCTGGGTCTACGGACGCTCACCATCATCGACTGGGCGCTAGAAACCATCAACCGACAGCGGACGGAAAAGGGCGAGAACGTCATCGATATCTCGCTGATCCCGCTGAATGACCCACCCACCTACGAACTCCTGAAAAGTTGCCAGACCACCGCCGTCTTCCAGCTAGAATCCCGCGGCATGAAGGACCTCATCAAGCGGCTGCGACCCGACTGCTTTGAGGACATCATCGCGCTGGTGGCGTTGTTCCGGCCCGGTCCGCTGCAGTCCGGCATGGTCGACGATTACATCAACGTTAAGCATGGCAAGCAGAAGGCCGAGTTCCCGCATCCCATCCTGGAACCTATCCTGAAGCCAACCAATGGCGTCATCGTTTACCAGGAACAGGTGATGAAAATCGCCCAGGATATGGCCGGCTACACGCTGGGCGGCGCCGACCTGTTGCGCCGCGCCATGGGCAAAAAGAAGCCCGAGGAAATGGCCAAGCAACGCGAGATTTTCGTCACCGGCGCAACGGGGCTGGGCATCGACGAAAAAATCTCCGGGTACATTTTCGACCTGATGGAAAAATTCGCCGGCTATGGCTTCAACAAGTCGCACTCGGCGGCCTACGCGCTGGTGTCTTACCAGACTGCCTGGCTCAAGGCGCACTTCCCGTCCGCCTTCATAGCGGCGGTGTTGTCATCGGATATGGACAAGACCGACAAGGTGGTGGTGTTCATCGAAGAATGCCGACAGATGAAGCTGGCGATTCTTCCGCCCGACATCAATCGTTCGGAATTCCGCTTCACCGCCCTCGATAACGGATCCATTCAATATGGGCTCGGTGCCATCAAGGGCGTGGGCGAAAGCGCCATCAATGAAATTCTCGAGGAACGCCGGAAGCATGGAGCTTTCGCCGATCTGCGCGACCTGTGTCGCCGCATTGACACTCGCAAGGCCAATCGGCGCGTGCTGGAGGCCCTGATTCGAGCCGGGGCTCTGGACAGCATGAATGCCAATCGCGCGCACCACATGGCCGAATTGACCGACGCGCTCAAAGCCGCCGAGCAGCACGGCGCCATGGCCGCCTCGGGGCAGGACGATCTTTTCGGACTACTGGACATGCCGGCGCCGGAAACCGACCACCCCGGCAAACCCCAGGTCGAACCATGGTCAGAGGAGGATCGGCTCAATCACGAAAAGGCCACCTTGGGGCTGTACCTCACCGGCCATCCCATCGGCCGCTTTGAGGGCGACATCGTCCATTTCATCACCGATCGGCTGGGTCCGCTGGCCGAGCGGCACGATCGCAACGGCAATCCTGAAGGGACTTATGGTCGTCGCCAGGAAGTCAGGGCCGTGGTCGCCGGACTGGTGGTGGAACTTCGCACCAAGCAGAATAAGAACGGCAAGCGGATGGGCTTTGCCACGCTGGATGACCGCACGGGTAGACTGGAAGTCGCCGTGTTTTCGGAAGCCTTCGACAAGTTTCGCGAATACCTCGTCAAGGACACCCTACTGGTCGCCGAAGGCAATCTCAGCTGGGATGACTTCGCCGGTCAACTGCGGCTCAGCGCCGATAATCTGATGAGCATGGAACAGGCAAGGGTGGCATTTGCCAAGCGATTGACGCTTTACCGGGGGGCGACCGGGTCTGAGGAATACACCCCATCTTTATGGGCAGAAAAACTTCAGCAGACGCTCTCCCCTTTCCGGGGCGGGCACTGTCCGGTCTTTATCGAATACCAGACCCCGGGCGCCCAGGGCCTCATTCAGTTTGGCGAACTGTGGCAGATTCGCCCCGAGGAAACGTTATTGGGACAACTCAGATCGCTCTTGGGCGACGAGAGTGTCATCCTGCAATACAGCTGACCGGATTCTCACGGCCATCAGGCGATTGGTCTGGTCACGCTACTGACAACTTTACGGCTTGCCCGAACGCCTTCCCTCATTAGCAGGCGTTCGACGCATTCACGACCCCTGTCATTTGGTGCTGGTAGTGGTTGTCGTTTTAGTCGTCGTGGTCTTGGTCGCCGAACTTTTGGTAGGGGCGGCCTTCGTTGGGCCGGCCTTGGCGGCAGTGCCCCCCGCCATGCGGATGGACGTGTTACAGGTTTCTCGCAATTTTTGCTTTTCCGTCTTGTAGGCATCAAAGGCTACGTCACCCCTGTCAGCACGTTCCGCCAAGGCAAGCAGCTTGTCCGCACAGTCAGAAATAATCACTTGTTGCTTGGCGGTGAACTGGCTCATTGAGCCCGTCGCTGAATCATTAACGCATTGCTGACGCAGGGCCAGCCCTCCAACAACCACTGGAAACTTGTTGCTGCACTGCTCCTTGTTCAACGGTGCCGCACTCTTTTCTGCTGAATCCTCGGCGGTAGATTCTGCAAGGGTTGCTTTATTAATTTCAATCGCTGCTGGTTCATTGACTGTCTTTACCGGTTGCGCCGTGACTGGCGCTTCAGCCGGCGCTGTCACCATGGCCGGCCAATCGATGCTAGCACAACCCATAAAACCAAATCCCATCACCACAAATGCAAGTCCAAGCTTCATTTCCACCTCCAAACCCCGCGCGATTTTAAGAACAGCCATACCCAGGAATTGACCGGGATTTATCCCAGTTAAAAGTGCCTCCCTGAAAACAAGGCCCTGTTAACCTCATTCACAGCGTTATTTTACATTCACGATCACAGCGCAAAGCTCTTGCTGGGATCCAACCCCACAGCAGCGGCCCCACCCCTTTTTCAATGGCGTGGCTACTCACACAGCGAACGGGCTGCTAAAGTTGCCCTCACAATAAAAAACCTTCGGTAACCGCCATGACATCAGTCCCCAATCACTCCGCATTAACGCAGTGGCTCGACGACCTCTATGATCTCACCTTTGACTGGCTCGATCGCTACATAGACAGCTGGCTCAAACGAGTGGGCTTCAGTTATGGCGACCAGCGCATTGTCGTGCCCCGCTGGATGATTTTGATGGTGCTGATTGGCCTCATGATGGCGTTCGGCTAACCCTTCCATCGGGTTGTTGATCGCCTTTCAAACTAGACCGGCAGTGACCACCGCCCAACTCCTGCCATCAGGACGGCCGTAAAGGCGTTGACCACATAAACCAGGTAGGCCAGGTGCGGGCTGTAAAGGGAAATCAGAATACCCAGCAGATAAACAAGGGGTGCCATCCATAGGCGAAACCTGAGATTTCTCAAGAATCGCTGATCAAGTTCAGCCCTAATCAAGGCGGGGTCGTGAATGGCGCGGAGCCAGCATCCCGACAAAGAGGCAAAGATCAGGATCATGTTGGCCCCATAGATGATCTCCCCCATCGCGTACTGGTGATGCTCCCCCAAAATCGCCGCCGAAAATGGCAGCAGGCTGACCCAGAACAAAAAGTTCATGTTCAGCCACATAAATCGCAAATCAATCACTGCGACCTTGTGCATCAGAAGATGCTGGGCCACCCAAAATCTTGCCGCCACCGCAAAACTGATGATGTAGCTGACAATCTTGGGCCAAAGCGCCAGCAGAACGCCGTGCAACTGATGGGCAGACTTGGCGCCAAGCACATCACTGGTGATCAAATTCAGCACCAGCAGTGTCATGACAATGGAAAAAACACCATCACTGAGTGATTGAAGGCGACCCTTGTCGAAATGTGCATCCTTCTTCTCCAGCATGCCTGAGATCTCCTCCAGAAATGAAGGCCCAATCATAGCCTGATGCGCCATCATAGAGACCGACGCCCAGTCGGTTGGTTTACATTACCTCGCTCAGGACAGCATCGAACAAATCAAAACGGTCCAAGGCATCACACTCGCGCCTAATTTACGGAAGGTTTCCATGACCTCGCGATAAAGTGCATGCTGTCAATGGTGGCATTTTTCATCACACTCTTCTCTTTGGCGCGCATGTTTTCGGGCGAGCACAGTGCTCCAATCGAGCAGCCCGTTGGTCAGTTCGCGGTAGTGATACCCCTCTAAATTGATCCCCAGCACACCCATTCACCTTCAGTGACCATCATGAAAAAAATACTCTTCAATGCCTTAGCCGTCCTGTTGTTGATCGAGGAGTGGCTATGGGATGTCCTGGTAAAACTGGGCACCCGCCTGTCCGTGTTGCTTCATCTGCTAAAGTTCGATCACTGGTTACTGACGGCGAGCCCCCCCATCGCCATGACCGCGTTCTTGATGCCTATCCTGTTGATCGCGCCCGTCAAGTTGATCGCGTTCTGGCTGATTGCGAACGGCCACCTGTTCAAAGGAATTGGTCTGCTGCTAGCGACCAAGTTATGCGCCACCCTGCTCATCTCTCACATCTTCTCGCTAACCCGCGACAAGTTGATGAGCTTCACCTGGTTTGCCTTTCTCTACACAACGATCACCTGCTGGTTGGAATGGGCCCACGGGCGGCTCAGGGAAACCCAGATTTATGTAAAAGCCATCGAAATGAAGAAGCTGGCCGTCACCGCACTTAATGAGTGGTTCAGCCGCGCTTGAAACCAGACGGCTCCTTTTGACTCGAGGCTAAAGGCACATCAAGCCCGTTTTTTTAGCGTTTCCAGCAGAACCTCGAATGCTCTGCGCGTCGAGGCAAATGCAAACTGGTCCGGATTTAGCTGATAGGGGTCAACCAGTACGGCCTCTGCCACATCGTCCGCTGCCCGCAACTTTTCTCGATCCACCAGTTCACAGACAAAGAACATATCGGCCGTCTTGTAAGGAATACCGGCATAGTGGTAATCATTGGGCGCACTCATGAGATAACGCAAATCGGACACCTCGACCGACAACTCCTCGGCGATTTCCCGCCGCAGTCCATCTTCCACACTTTCATCAAACTCGATGAATCCTCCCGGGACATCCCATAGCCCCTTGCCGGGTTCATCAGCCCGGACGCATAACAGCAGCTGATCATTCACGAAAACGAATGCCCCGGCTGCAGTGGCGGTGTTGAAGAAAAACCGTAAGCCACAATGTGAACACCTTAACTGACGATTCCCCTCGATGGAGGGTTCCGGTGAGGCGCAACAGGGACAATATCGGAAAGTCTGCCTCAAGCCCTGAGGCTCTTTTACCGGCTCAGTCATGGATGATGTCCGGAAAAAACGGGCTCTGCAGAACAGCTCGCCCCAACATTATCGGCCCTTTTGAACCATATGATCGTATTTTAAGGTGCATATGATGGCTTATCGGTTGATTTGGACTTCACTTCATGCTCTACTGGTTTCGACAGAAAACTTTTCTGGGTGCAACTTACCTCCCCTCACTTACACAAGTGCGTGATTTGAAGACTTTCGAAAAATTAATGCTGGAAAACAAGAGCTGGGCTCACGACAAAGTTGCAAGCGACCCAGACTTTTTTTCACGTTTGGCTGACGACCAAAACCCTGAAGTGTTGTGGATTGGCTGCTCCGACAGCCGAGTGCCCGCCGAGATCATTATCAATGCGCAACCCGGCGAAATGTTCGTCCACCGGAATATTTCCAATCAGGTCATCACCACCGACTTCAACAGCCTGAGCGTGTTGGAGTACTTGGTGGACGTCCTCAAAGTCAAGCATGTGATCGTTTGTGGCCGCTTCAACTGCGGCGGCATTCGGACCGCGCTAAGGAAACAGAATCCCAAGCTACTGATGGTCAACAAATGGTTGAAACACATCAAGGATGTTCACCGCATACACCAGGCCCAACTGGACTCATTGGGATCTGAAGACGAACAGGTAGCCCGACTGGTCGAGCTTAATGTGATTGAACAGATCTACAACCTGGCTCATACCTCCATCATCCAGAGCGCATGGAAAAGCAAAAGTCGTCCTACCCTCCATGGCTGGGTCTACGGGCTCACCAATGGAATCATCAAGGAACTGATCAGCCTGACACCCGGCATATCAATATTCATTTGACAACTGAGTACAACTTTTTGGCAACCGAACAGTGCCCCCCCGACAGCAATTTTTTCTTAACTTTCTCCCCTAAAACTGCAGGCAGACAATGAATGCCATCATCGAACGCTTCAAGCTATTCAACACTTTTTTTGATAGCCGTTGGGAAGACCTCACGAAAGACACCTGGATCAAGACAACTTACCGGGATTTCAGTGCCGGCCTTATCGTTGCTCTGACCGCCATACCCATGGCCATGGGTTTCGCCATGGCCATGGGCCTGCGTCCCGAACAAGGCATCATTGCCGGAGCATTGGCCTGCGCGGTGGGCAGAACCTGGGGTGGCTCTAAGTATCAGGTGTATGGACCCACCGCCGCCTTCATTCCAGTAATTGCTGGTCTTATCGGCAAATATGGCGAGGCCGGTGGCGGCACACTGATGGAAGCGCACGGCTTCCTGGTCCTCGTATCCATCATCGCCGGAATCACATTGATGATCATGGGGCTTTTGGGTCTCGGCAAATACATTAGACGCGCCGTACCCAACTCGATTGTCGTGGGGTTTACCGTTGGCATTGCCGTCGCAATTGCCTTGACCAATATCGAGGACATTCTGGGCCTTGAGGACTTCAAGGACCTTCTGGGTGAGGACGAAGACATCAAGGGCGGGCTCTTGCACAACATAGAGGCGGCCTACTCCAATTTTGACAAGATCAACGCCTGGTCACTCACGCTGGGCCTGATGACTTTTTTCATGACCAAACTGCTGCTGCGAATTTCCATCTACATCCCGGCACCCTTGATATCCATCGGCGTCGCCACTTTCCTTGCCGCCACGGCTTTTGCGGGCAAGGGGGTCATTCTGGTCAAGGACATCTATGGGAGCATTCCCAACAATTTCTTCGTGTTCACACCACCCATCATGCCAGCATTGACCGGGGGTGTGGTCATCGACATCCTGTATTTTGTCGCGGCGATCGTATTTGTCTCAGGCGTAGAGAGCTTGCTCTGTTCATCCATGGCGGATCGTCTAGCCGATAACCGTAAAACCCCCTTCAATCCCGACAAGGAGCTCTGGGGTCAAGGTCTGGTTCAGGTTATTGTTCCATTGGTCAACGGCTTTCCGTGCACTGGCGCCCTTGCGCGAACAGCCACCAGCATCAAGGCTGGCGCGGTCACTCCGATGGCGGGCTACTTCAAGACAATTCTTAAATTGACGCTGGCTTATTACATCGCCAGCTACCTGGAAATGGTGCCCATGGCCTGTATTGGCGGCATTCTGCTCTGGGTTGCCTCCAACATGATCAAACCTGCCGAAATCAAGGAGGTTCTGGAACACAACAAATTCCACTCTGCCCTGATGGTGTTTACGGCCATCATGGTTCCCGTCACGGACTTCCTCACCGGTGTACTCTCGGCGCTCGTCATTTATGGCCTGCTTTACCGCTTCTTCGATAAGCCATCCACCCACGAGACCACCCTGGAGGTGAAACCAGAGTCGGGTAGAGTGGTACCTATTGCCGGTGAATTCAACAAGGTGATCGTCCCCATCGCATATCAGGAATCAGACAACGACATTGTTCGTTATGCAGCAAAGCAAGCTAGCCTGGGTATTGGCCATGAATACCACTTCATTCACATAATGGATGACAAGATGACCGATGTTGGCCAGACCCAATTACGTCAAATGGAGAACAAGATGCGGAACTTTGTGGAGCCATTCTTTTCCGCGTTGGCCAGCAAACCAAAACTCAGCTCCAGAGCTATCTTCAGTACTCACATACTCGACAGCTTGCTGGAAGAAGTTGTTCAAGAACAGGCTGACCTGGTCATGCTCGGCCACCACCAGCCTTTAGCAACGCATCTCGCATTGGGCTCTCACCTTGCTATGCTGGCACCCTGTTCGGTATGGGTAGTTCCGGATGGCTCATCGGAGGAGATCCGCAACATCATTGCCCCCATCGATTTCTCAACGCCATCGAAAGAGAGTGTCGCCAATGCCGTCGGTATCGCCCAAAGAGCCCGAGGCAATGTATACGCGTTCCATGTCTACTTTGACGAATCCTCCATCCGCTATGAGGAACATGTCAAAAACATCCGGCATAACGAGGAAGCCGCCCTGGAGAGCTTCCTTTCACTCATTGAAAAAGATGGAGTTCAGATCGAGGGCATTTTCGCCGAGAGTTCCAAGCCAGCGGACGAAATCATTCGACAGGCAAAGGCGAGGGAGTCGACCCTGATCGTTATTGGAACCCGCGGCCGAAGCAGGGCAGCCTCCATCCTGCTGGGCAGCGTGGCTTCTCGGGTACTTGCTGAAGCAGAGATCCCAGTCCTTGCGATACACCATGGCAAGGAACTCGGCTTAAAAGATGCGATCCTTGCTAATCTGAGCCGTCGTGACCAAAAGACCAATTGACGCATTCAAAATTCCCCGGCCTCATGGCCGCGGGGGGTCTGCTTGAATGGCGGCGACCAAATCACCAGTCCTCCTCGTCCTAGTCCCATCCTAGAGCCACTCAATAGTCTATTCAGCAACGATCGCGGCTCAGCCAGTTATACTCGGCAACGGTTTTCGGTACCGAGTCAACCTAAGCGATGCGTATCCTGACAACACTCAGACTGAATCTGGCCATTGCCATATTGGCCAGTAACGGATTTTGCCAAGCCGACAGCGATACCCCGGATTGTCGCGAATCAGCGGATGCAAAGCTCTGGACGTCCCCCGCCATTCCTGTCCCTGGTGAGCCCTTCAAGGTCATGGCCGTCACGACAGAAGGCCCAGCAGACACCCTGGTAATTCGTGACAAAACCGGCGGCACCACCCCTGTTCATGTGACTCGTCGCGGTGGTCCACCCTGGAGCCTGGAGGGAGAGGTTGATTCGTTACTTTCATTTGGACCCGTCCAAATCGAGGCTCGACGTGACGGCGAAACCGTCGGCTGCCGGACACTGAACGCCGCCGCACCGCCGCCGCGCTGGGACAAGGCAACCGAAGCCTTTTATTCTGCCTGGATCGAGACGCTCTTCGATGCCCCGCCCAGCGAGAACGTGAACTTCAAGTCCCTGGAGCCGGTGCTGCGTGATCCGGATCGCAATTTTCTTCACAACCATCTGGGCCAGCATGAAGACACCCATCTTCCGGCAACGCCCGATTGCGCCGATCTGCCCTACTTTTTACGGACCTATTTCGCCTGGAAAATTGGTCTACCTGTCGCCTTTCGTGCTTGCGACCGTGGCACGGCCAATCACCCCCCTCGCTGCGGACCGGCCACCATCGATGAACGTTTGACCCGTGGCAGGGCATCGGCCTCGAGTTTCACTGGGCTCATGCGCCAAATCGCCGACACCGTGCATTCAGGCAGTGCTCGCACAGCGCTGGACGATGAGTCCACCGACTTTTATCCGGTACCCCCGGAACGGAAGGATTTATGGCCCGGCACCCTTTATGCCGATCCTTACGGCCATGTGCTGATCATCGCCAAATGGTTCCCGCAGAGTGGCTCCGAGCCGGGCACGCTGATGGCAGTGGATGCCCAGCCAGATAACTCTGTAGCGCGCAAACGGTTCTGGGAGGGCAACTTTCTGTTTGCTAATACGGCCGGGGCGGGACCGGGCTTCAAGACGTTTCGGCCCTTGATTCAGGAGGACGGACGCACTCGTCTGCCGTCCAATCACTGGCTGGCCATCAACGCCCCGGTGGCGCCCTATTCCGATCAGCAGGATGGCATGGACCCGGATGACTTCTTCGCAGTCCTCGGCAAGGAGATCAATCCCCTGGGATTGGCACCTGAGCAAGCCTATGACGCCATGCTGGACGCGCTGGTCGAGCAAATCGAAACCCGGATCGGCGCGCTGGATAACGGCGAGAACTACCTCAGGCAACGCCGCGGAACCGTCATCCCCATGCCGTCGGGCGCGGCCATCTACGAGACGATTGGCGCCTGGGAGGACTACGCGACACCCTCAAGGGACATGCGGTTGTTGATCGCACTAAAAGTGATCGCCGGCTTGCCGAAGCAGATTACCCGATACCCTGCCCTTTTCTCATTAGCGGGTCGAACCCCAGAGGAAGCAAGCCAGGATATCCAGCGGCGACATGAGCAGAGTATCGGCCAACGGCGCATCACCTATACCCGTAGCGATGGCAGCCCCTGGGAGCTGACGGTAGCCGATGTCTTTGCACGACGCGAGGCGCTGCAAATAGGCTACAACCCCAACGACTGCGTCGAGAGCCGGTGGGGCGCTTTACCCGACAGCGACGAATACGCCACCTGCATCCGGCACGCTCCTCAGGACCAGAAGTCCAAAATGGCTCAATACCGAAGCTGGTTTGAGAAAACCCAACGACCTACCCGTTAGCCCCGCATGATCAAGTCTCTCATTGCCATTTCCCTGAGCTTACTATTACTCTTGACGGGCTGTGCCGGCAAAAAGAAACCGGCGGTTACCGGGAGGCCTGATAAACAAATCCAGACATCCGGTCAATCAGGCACCAGCATGACGACCAGAGGCAAGCAGCGCATCATAAAAATTGCCAACCAGGAGTGGGATTTTTTTGGGAGGCAAACGATCCAGATGGATGAATCGGGCGAGAGCATCCCGCATGTCGGGCACTGGGAAGATGATGGCGACCCCTGGTCAAGCCGTGTCAACTGGTATTGGCGTGCGGTCAGCAAACCCGGTCTTGACGGGTTTGATTGCAAGGAACCCTGGTCGGCCGCCTTCATCAGCTGGGTGATGCAACAAGCTGGCCTCAGCCGTGGCCAGTTTCCCAGCTCGGATGCACACTGGAATTACATCAACTATTTCGTCGGCCGGTCAGATGGACCCAATGGCGCGTTTGCCAGCCATGCCATCACTGAATATTCACCCAAGCCCGGTGACCTGATCTGCGCCACCCGAGGCACTCATGGGTTCATTCCCGTGTACGGTGAAGATCCCGCTGCCGTCCTGCGCAGCCATTCTAAACTGCACTGCGACATCGTCGTCGAAAAGCGTGGAAACACGCTCCAATCGATTGGCGGCAACGTCCGCAATTCCGTCTCGAAAACACAAGTGGACCTGGGACCGAACGGGCTCCTCAAGCCCAGCGAACGCCGCCCATGGTTCGTGGTACTTGAGAATCGGCTGGGGCAGTAGCGCCCTAAAGAAGCTTGAGGAAATACCCATTGATAACGGGCTTTAGAGTGCGGCAGTGTGACCGTTAATCGGCGGCTATCAATCCTCAGTCGCTGCCCTTAATCCGCGGCTTATCCAGAACAGCTGTTTAATTGTTTATGGAGCCCATACCGCATAGGTGTCGTTCAAAACGTGAGAAACGACATCAGGATTCGGAATGTGACTCCGCGTAAGGTGCATACAGTTCGGCAAACACTTCGTCGAAGTTTATGGACAAGCCACTATTCATACCTGCCCGTATCTTCGCTTGCAGATCAGCCTCGAGTCGTTTCGGCATGGTCTCGAAGACCTCGCGGGAAAAGCACATAGTAAGCCGGTCGATTTTGACTGTTAGCCCCGGAAAGTCGGCATGCCGCTGCGCATCATGTTGCCTTTCATGCCGCGCATCATGCCGAGCAGGTTGCCCTTCTTGAACTTCTTCATCATCTTCTGCATCTGGTCGAACTGCTTGAGCATCTTGTTGATGTCCTGAAGGTCTGTTCCAGAACCCTTGGCAATACGCTGTTTGCGCGAGGTGTTGATGAGGTCGGGGTCAAGCCGCTCCTTCTTGGTCATCGAATTGATGATGACGATCTGCTGCATCCATTCGTTATCGTTGATCTTTTCCTTGACATGCTGCGGCACGTTGCCAGCACCCGGCAGCTTGTCCATCATCGCGGTGAGGCCACCCATGCTTTTGAGCTGCTGCAACTGGTCGTGGTAGTCGTTGAGATTGAAGGCCTTGCCCTTTTGCAGCTTCTTGACCAGCTTTTCAGCCTTGGCCTTGTCGATGCTTTTCTCGGCATGCTCGATCAAACTGAGCATGTCTCCCATACCGAGGATACGCGAGGCAATACGATCCGGATGGAAACGCTCCAGTGCGGCGGCCTTTTCGCCGACACCGAGGAATTTGATCGGCTTGCCGGTGATGTGCCGCACTGACAGCGCCGCACCACCGCGCGCATCGCCATCGGTCTTGGTGAGAATCACCCCGGTCAGCGGCAAGGCGTCACCAAATGCCTTGGCGGTGTTGGCGGCATCCTGTCCCGTCATCGCATCGACCACGAACAGCGTTTCGATCGGCTTGAGTTCGGCATGCAGTTCCTGAATCTCGGCCATCATTGCTTCATCAATATGAAGCCGGCCGGCGGTATCGATGATCAGCACATCCTTGTAGCGCTTGCGGGCATGCTCCAGCGCGCCCTTGGCGATGTCGATAGGCGACTGGGAGGTATCGCTGGGGAAGAAATCGGCACCCACTTCTTCAGCCAGGGTTTTAAGCTGCTCGATGGCGGCAGGACGATAGACGTCCGCACTGGTTACGACGACGGAGCGACGCTCGTTTTCCTTCAGCCATTTGGCCAGCTTGGCGACGGTCGTGGTTTTTCCCGCCCCCTGCAAGCCCGCCATCAAAATCACCGCCGGCGGCTGGGTCGCGAGATTGAGCTTCTCGTTCGCCTTGCCCATGACGGCAATGAGTTCTTCGTTGACGATTTTGATAAACGCCTGACCGGGCGAGAGACTGCCCTGCACGTCCTGACCCAGCGCACGAGTTTTGACGTGCTCGATGAAATCCTTGACGACCGGCAACGCGACATCAGCCTCGAGCAAGGCCATGCGAACCTCGCGCAGCGTATCCTGAATGTTGTCTTCCGTCAGGCGGCCCTGGCCACGAATTTTCTTGAGTGATTGGGTTAAGCGTTCGGTAAGGTTGTCAAACATCGCGGTGCATCCTTGAGGCTGTAAGGGTGGCTCATTGCTTCATCTAGGCGCGGCATTATGCCAGACTAGCCGCAGGGAGGACATGAACTCAATGGTTTCAAATACATTCGTGAGCCTGGCGATTCTGGGCTATTTGAGCGCGCTCGGCGTGATGCTATGGGGCCTGCGACCTGCCACATTGGCCGGCGAAAATCCCCCCTCCTACCGCTGGGCCTACTGGGGTTTTGGCACGATCGCGGCGGGTTGCCATGCAGTGGCACTGTTAGGGACCGAAGGTGAGGGATACACCCCTGATTTCAGTTTTCTCAACGCTCTCGCCCTGGTCACGCTCTGCATCAACGGCATCCTGCTCATGACATCCTTGTTCCGGCCTGTCGACAAACTGGCCATCGTCACCTTTCCCATCACGGCCATGGTCTTGCTGCTCCGGCTGGCTGTCCCTCAAGAGATACGGGGCATCCAGGTCCATTCGTGGGAAATGACCGCGCACATTTTTTCCTCGCTGCTGGCCTACAGTTTTCTCAACATCGCCGCCATTCAGGCTGTGCTCCTGGCCGCTCAGGATGCGTGTCTGCGTAGCAGGCATCCCGATGGCTGGCTGGTGCGCTCGCTCCCCTCCCTGCAGAGCATGGAAACCCTGATGTTCCAGCTGATCGGCGCCGGCCTCTTGCTGCTGACGCTCTCCCTCATCACCGGCTTCCTGTTTCTGGAGGATATGTTCGCTCAGCATCTGGCCCACAAGACCATCCTGTCACTGCTGGCCTGGCTAGTTTTCGCCATCCTGCTACTGGGCCGGTATCGATCCGGCTGGCGTGGCCGCATCGCTATCCGCTGGACACTGGGAGGCTTCATTTCACTTATGCTGGCCTACTTCGGCAGCAAGATGGTGCTGGAACTGATTCTGAATCGAACGTAGTCGGCATGCCCGTTCATCGACTGATTTCGGCTTTCCTCAAAGCGAATCCAGTCGGCTGCGGATTTGATTGGCCTGACTGGCAATCGCCATACGATCCCCTTCGCTCATTTTGCCCAGCTGCCGATAGACCATCCCGAGACGCGGGTTGGCTGATAACAGCGACTGATTCCGCGCGAAGAAATCCCAATACAACGCATTAAAGGGACAGGCTTTCTCGCCCAACCGCGCCTTGCGGTCATGCTCGCACCCCTTACAATAATCACTCATCCGATCGACATAAGCGGCACTGGAGACATAGGGCTTGGTCGCCAACAGGCCCCCGTCGGCATACTGACTCATGCCCAGCGTGTTGGGCAGTTCTACCCATTCGAAGGCGTCGATATAGACTCCTAGATACCAGCGATGCACTTCGGCGGGATTCAATCCGGCGAGCAGGGCGAAGTTGCCGATGATCATCAACCGCTGGATATGATGGGCGTAGGCGTGCTCCAGTGACTGACCGATGGCATGGGCGAGACAGCGCATGCGGGTCTGCCCGGTCCAGAACCACGCGGGCAAGGGGTGGGTCTGACCCAACACATTGCGCTCCGCGTAACCCGGCATGTTGGCCCAATAGATGCCTCGCACATACTCGCGCCAACCGAGTATCTGGCGGATAAACCCTTCCGCCGCCGCCAGCGGTACCCGACCCTGTCGCCAGGCCTGCTCGGCCTTGTTGACCACTTCGTGTGGATTCAGCATCTTGACGTTCAAAGCGAAGGACAACAGTGAATGGAAAAGCCGCCAGCCGCGCACGGTCATGGCGTCCTGATAGTCGCCAAAGTTCGGCAAGCCCTGCTCGACAAAATGATCCAGCTGCTGGAGAGCTTCAGGGCGATTCAAAGGCCAGCGGAAATCAACCTCAGTCGGGTCACCGAAACTTTTCACCCCGGCCGCCTGAATCGTCTGCCACAACGCAGCATGGTCGTGACGAGGCCGGCGATCCCCCGGCTCGCTGGGCTGTCCTCGCCAGGGCTTGCGATTCTCCTGATCGTAATTCCAGCGACCGCCGACCGGCTTGTGGCCTGACTCGACAAGCACACCATGACGGGTCCGCATGCGTCGATAGAATCGCTCCATCAGCCACTGCTTTTGTCCGGCAAACAGCTGGGCGGCCTCGTCGCGAGCCGTGAAAAAATGCTCGGTCTCGACGGCAGCACTTTCTATTTTAAGATCAGCCACATATCGGCACAGCTGATCATCGAGCCGCCATTCGTCGGGGTACTGATATTCGAAGCGGGTGATGCCCAGCTGGCTGATCAGCACATCAAGGTTGGCGGTGAGCGACTGCGTGTTGGCAGGGTCATCAATCCCGAGATAGCGGACGCCATGACCGGACCGCTCCAGCCAGCCGCCAAAGTCCCGCATCGCGGCAAAGATGGCCAGAATCTTCTGGGCATGGTGCAACACATAATCCGTCTCTTGCCGGATTTCCATGAGCACATAAACGACATCATTCCGCGAGCGGGCGAACCAACTATGCAGCGGGTTGAGCTGATCCCCCAGCACTAGTCGCAAAGTAGTCAATGGGATGTTTCCATTGACGTCAGGGCACCCGGTTCACGCGATGAATCCATAAGAGACAACTTGGCCCGGCGACAGCGTTCAGAACAGTAACGGACTTCATCCCAAACGGCCGCCCACTTTTTGCGCCAGACAAAGGGTCTGCCGCAAACGACACAGTCACGCGCTGGGAGATCGGATTTCTTGCGATGTTTCATGACGTCCGTCGTTACATTCACGATCATGCCGCCGCAGACTCAATCTGACCCTGCTTCCGTTGATGGTTCGACCGGGATCTCCCGAGTGGAACGAAGGATGTCAGGAAATCCGCGCCATACAGCTCTCATGTAAAGGCCCACTCCCAGCCGGCGGCCAAGAGACCCTATCCTTCCATTAGTTGCTCAGGATGACAATCGCTTTCGGCCATATTCCGCGGTCGGGTGTCCTCTGAGTCGTGGGAGCGCTCCCCCAGCGCAGCGGACTTCAACCTCGAATGGAGACGGATGCCCACATCAACACCTCATAGGCCCGACCTTTGCTGAGCGGCGTCGATGCCGGGCGAGCCTGCCACAAACCACATCAGGCCGGCATGGCCCGCCCCCTTACCCGCCCGCACCCCTATCTGCCTGTCATCCTGAGTGAAACGAAGGATCCCAGGCTATTGTCACAGCCCATCACTTTCATCATCCTGAGCGAAGCCGAACGGCTTAGATCAAGACAATTAGACCGCATGCGCCACCTTGAGCCGGTCCCACAAAAACAGGACCTCACAGGCTTAAGCAATCTGTTAGGTCAGCAGCGGCTCATGACTTGATCGGTCAGCTTGCTGCAGCAGACCGATACTCGGGCAGCTGGTCGAAATTCATGTACCGATAGGTATCGTCGGCTTGCTTCCCGAGCTCGGCCATATAGCCAGCATACTCGGCCAGGGAAGGAATGCGTCCCAGCACCGAGCAGACCGAAGCCAATTCGGCCGAGGCCAGGTAGACATTGGAGTCCGCCCCCATGCGATTAGGGAAATTGCGGGTCGAGGTAGACACCACCGTTGCCTTGTCTGCCACTCGCGCCTGATTGCCCATGCACAGCGAACAACCAGGCACCTCGGTGCGAGCGCCGGCCTTACCATAGATGCTGTAGTAACCTTCCCCGGTCAACTCGGCCTGATCCATGCGCGTGGGCGGCACCACCCAGAGGCGCCCCGGGACCTGCTTGCCAAACTGATCGAGGATCTTCCCCGCCGCCCGGAAATGGCCGATGTTGGTCATGCATGAACCGAGGAACACCTCGTCGATCTTCACGCCTGCCACCGCGGACAGCGGCTTCACGTCGTCGGGATCGTTCGGGCAGCACAGCAGCGGCTCGGTGATCTGGTCCAGGTCAATTTCGATGACCTCGGCGTATTCGGCGTCGGCATCCGGTTCAAGCAACTCTGGCTTGGCGAGCCAGTCCTGCATGGCGGCGATACGCCGCTGCAATGTCCGCTCGTCGCCATAGCCTTGCTCGATCATCCATTGCAAAAGGACGATATTGGAACGCAGGTATTCCTCGACGGGTGCCGGGTTCAGCCGAACCGTACAGGCAGCGGCGGAGCGCTCGGCGGAGGCATCGGCCAGCTCAAAGGCTTGCTCAACCTTCAGGTCGGGCAGGCCCTCGATTTCGAGAATGCGACCGTTAAAGATGTTCTTCTTGCCCTTCTTCTCGACCGTCAGCAAGCCGCGCTGGAGCCCAGCATAGGGAATGGCGTGGACCAGATCGCGCAGGGTAATGCCGGGCTGCATTTTTCCTTTGAAACGAACCAGCACCGATTCAGGCATGTCCAGCGGCATGACACCGGTGGCGGCGGCAAAGGCCACCAGCCCGGAGCCGGCTGGGAAGGAAATGCCTATTGGGAAACGGGTATGCGAGTCGCCGCCGGTGCCGACGGTGTCAGGCAGCAGCATGCGGTTCAGCCAGGAGTGGATGATGCCGTCGCCGGGCCGCAGCGACACGCCGCCCCGGTTCATAGTGAAGTTCGGCAGGCTGTGATGCACCTTGACATCGACCGGCTTTGGGTAGGCCGCCGTGTGACAGAACGACTGCATGACCAGATCGGCAGAGAAGCCAAGGCAGGCCAGATCCTTGAGTTCGTCGCGAGTCATAGGACCGGTGGTGTCTTGGGAGCCGACCGTGGTCATGCGCGGTTCGCAGTAGACGCCCGGCCGCACGCCTTCCACGCCGCAGGCTTTGCCGACCATTTTCTGCGCCAGGGTATAACCCTTGCCGCTGTCAGCTTGCGCCTGCGGACGACGGAATGCCTCAGAGACGGGTAAACCCAGCGCCTTGCGGGCCCGGTCGGTCAGACCGCGACCAATGATCAGCGGAATACGCCCGCCGGCCTGGACCTCGTCGAGGATGATGTCATTCTTCAGGGTGAAGCCGGTAACGGCCTCGCCGGTCTCATGGCGAGTGATGCGGCCTTCATAGGGGAAAATATCAATTACGTCGCCGGTGTTAAGACCGGAGACGTCGCACTCGATCGGCAACGCACCGGAGTCCTCCATGGTGTTGAAGAAGATGGGCGCGATCTTGCCGCCGATGCAGACGCCGCCATCCCGCTTGTTGGGCACGTGTGGAATATCCTCGCCGATATACCAGAGCACCGAGTTGGTCGCGGACTTGCGCGAGGAACCGGTCCCCACCACATCGCCGACAAAAGCCACCGGGTAGCCCTTGGCCTTCAGCTCGGCAATCTGCGATTCTGCATGGGTGACGCCTTCTCGCGGCACCTTGAACATGGCCTTGGCATGCAACGGAATATCGGGCCGCGACCAGGCATCCTGCGCCGGCGAAAGATCATCGGTATTGATTTCACCAGGCACCTTGAATACGGTGACCGTAATTTTTTCGGCCAGATTCGGCCGGCGGGTAAACCAGTCCGCCGCCGCCCAAGCGTCGAGAACACTTCGCGCTGCGGCATTACCGGCATCGGCTTTGGCTTGCACATCATGGAAGGCATCGAACACCAGCAAGGTGCGGGCGAGCGCGTCTGCCGCCAGCGGGGCCAGTGTGGAGTGATCGAGCAAATCGACCAGGGGCGCGACGTTATAGCCGCCAAGCATGGTGCCCAGCAGTTCGACCGCACGCTCCGGCAACAGAATCGGGGAAGTCGCCTCGCCCTTGGCGACAGCCGCGAGAAAAGCAGCCTTCACATAAGCCGCTTCATCCACCCCGGCCGGCACACGATCGGCCAGCAGGCCGAGCAGAACGGCTTCTTCGCCGGGGGGAGGGTTTTTCAGCAACTCGACCAGGCCACTGGTCCATTCCGCACTCAGCGGCTGGGGCACCAATCCCTGCTCCGCCCGTTCTGCTGCATGTTTCCGATACGCTTCAAGCATGTTTTTCACTTCTCTTTGAATTTGGACCGAACACTTCGCCGATCACCAGCCAATTTAGTGCAGGCGCAGTCACCAGCGCAGCACCGGTAACAAACAAACAAATGGATCTGTTCAACCTCATGCACTCCCTAAGCAGAATGGATGCCAGTTCTAATGGCAGCGGCTATTGAGAGGTTATCAGGGCCTAGTTGCGCTGCCAGCGCTCCAGTAGGGTGGATTGCGCCTCAAATGGGGGCGCATCGCTCGTTGCGCGGACATAGTGACCATCTGACTGCAGCAGCCAGGCCTGGGCATTGTCGCTCAGGCAGAATTCCAGCTCCTCGCGCACGCGGTCGGCCAGTTTGCGCGGTTCGATGGGGAAGCAGGCCTCGACCCGGCGGAACATGTTGCGTGGCAGAAAATCGGCGCTGGCGGCAAAGACCTCGGGGTTGCCATCGTTCTCAAAGAAGAACACACGACTGTGCTCCAGGAAACGGCCGATGATGGAGCGTACTTCGATGTTGTCCGAAACGCCCGGAATACCGGGGCGCAGACAGCAGATACCGCGCACGATCAGCTGGATTTTGACGCCGGCCATCGAGGCCCGGTAAAGCGCCTGAATCAGTTGCGGTTCGGCCACCGCGTTGACCTTGACGATGATGCGCGCCGGTTTGCCGGCCTGGGCATGTTCCGCCTCGCGCTGGATCTTCTTGACCAAGGTCTGATGCAGACTGAACGGAGACTGCAACAGCTTGTGCAACTTGCCGATCTTGCCGAGACTGGTGAGCTGCAGGAACACCTTGCGGACGTCCTCGCCCAGTTCCTGATCGGCACTGAGCAGGCCGTAGTCCGTATACAGGCGTGCGGTGCTCAGGTGGTAATTGCCGGTGCCGAGGTGGGTGTAGTAGCGCAGGGTCTTACCCTCCTGGCGCAGGATCAACAACATCTTGCCGTGTGTCTTGTAACCGACGATGCCATAAACCACTTGGACACCGGCCTCTTGCAGGCGATTGGCCAGCGAGATATTGGCCTTCTCGTCAAACCGTGCACGCAACTCGACCACGACCGTCACTTCCTTACCGGCCTTGGCCGCTCTCAGTAGCGCATCAACAATGGGGGAGTTTGCGCCAGTGCGATAAAGCGTCTGCTTGATGGCCACGACATGCGGGTCGTTGCCGGCCTGGCGGATCAGCTCGATGATGGGCGCGAAGCTTTCATAGGGGTGATGCAGCAAGATATTACGTTTGCGCAGGGCTTCGAACAGGTCATGACCACCAGCCAATTCTGCCGGGCCGCCCGCGCTGAACGGGGAATATTTGAGGTCGGGGCGATCAATCAGATCGTACACTTCACGAAGGCGTCCAAGATTGACCGGGCCATTGACCTGATAGAAACGGTCACGGGTCAAGCCAAACTGGCTTAGCAAATAGTCGACAATTGCCGGCGGACAATGGTCGGTCGCCTCCAGTCGCACCTCATCGCCGTAATTGCGGCTGGTTAGTTCGCCCTCCAGCGCCCTCAGCAAATCGTCAATTTCCTCTTCGTCCAGATACATCTCGCTGTTGCGGGTGACGCGGAACTGGTAGAGATGCTTCACCTTCATCCCATGGAACATTTCCTTGCCGAAAGCGTGAATGATCGACGAGAGAAACACGAAATCGTATGGTCCGCCGCCGGTTTCGTCCTGCGGCATTTGAATGATGCGCGGCAGTGAGCGCGGCGCCTGCAAGATGGCCAGCTCAATCTCGCGCCCGAAGGCATCCTTGCCGGACAGCTCGATAATGAAGTTGAGGCTCTTGTTGAGAATGCGTGGGAACGGATGTGCCGGATCGAGGCCGATCGGGCTGAGTATGGGCAACAACTGTTCGTCAAAGAAGGTCTTGAGCCAGTTTTGCTGGGCTACGGTCCAGTCGGCGCGGCGGATGAAACGGATACCCTCGGCGCCCAGCAGCGGCAGCATGACCTCGTTAAGTACGCGGTACTGCTCGGCAACCAGGTCATGGGCGCGCTGGCAGATGGCGCTCAAGGTCTCCTGCGGGGTGAGATTGTCGGGTTCGGTCCGGGTCGCGCCCAGCTCGGCTCGCTGGATTAGGCCGGCAGCGCGCACCTCAAAAAATTCATCAAGATTGGAGCAGGAAATGCAAAGAAAATTGAGCCGTTCCAGCAGGGGGGTGCGCTCGTCCTTGGCCTGTTCCAGCACCCGCCGGTTGAACTCCAGCAGGCTCAGCTCCTGATTGATATAAAGCCGGCCATCGGCAAGATCGATGCCACCCTCTTCCAGTCGCGGCAACTGAATCGATTCATCGGTTTCCCCGTTAGGCGATCCCTCACCCACCATGTACTTAGCGGCCCGTACCATCCGGGTCGCCTTGGACTTACCAAAACCCGGAATCTTGATGAGCTGATCAATGTCCGCGTTGGCAAGTTCTTCCACCGAAAAAATCCCATGCTCGGCAAGGATGGTCCGCGTGGTTTTGCCCACGCCTTTAATCTGTCTGGTCGTCGTCAAGGAAATGCCTTTCAGGTCGTGATTAAGGTCGCCATGATATCAAGCCAGGCCCAACCGCCAGCATCCCCCCGCCGGCGGGCCAAGGCCCGATCAGCTAGTTGTGTTGTCACCAAACTGTAGGAGGTAATTGCTATAACCTTCCTCCACCAATTTTTCTCTGGGTACGAAACGAATGGCGGCGGAATTGATGCAGTAACGAAGACCTGTCGGCGCTGGACCATCATTGAAAACATGGCCCAGATGGGAATCCGCATACTTGCTTCGGACCTCGGTCCGAACCGATAGCAACGAACGATCCACCCGCGTCACGATATGGTCGTCAAGGATGGGCCGGCAGAAGCTGGGCCAGCCAGTACCTGAATCGAACTTGTCGACCGAGCTGAACAGCGGCTCACCAGACACCACATCAACGTAAATTCCTTCGGCGTGGTTATCCCAAAAGGGATTGTGAAATGGCCGCTCGGTGCCATCCGTCTGGGTAATGCGGAATTGCTCATCGGTCAGCTTGGCACGCAACTCCTCAGGGGTGGGTTTCTCGAAACATGAACAATCCCAAGACATTAAAGTATCTCCAATAGATTCGTCAGGAAAACAATATGACCGAAATGACGGGTAAACATTTCGCAAAAGGCTAGAGTAAGCCAAGAAGTGTGCGTCAGGAAGACACCACGAATCAATGTCAAGGCGGAGCTTGGGTAAGGCATTGTCATACTGAGGCTGTGACAACAGCCGAAGGATCTCAGGCTACCGGTACGCAACCCGGCCGGCGGCAGGGGCAACGGCCCGTCCCGTGCCAAGTGGGACGAGATCCCTCGCGGCACTCGGGATGACACGAAAGATCCCCATGCCATCCCGGAGTCAGAATTCGGCATCCCGGCCTCTTGGAGCGGATGAAGAACCTCTTCAGGGCCAAACTACCAAAATTCTTTCCTGCTAAACTTCGCCCCGCTTTCGAGGTGCCCAGGGTCATTCTTCACCCTGGGTTAAACGGGAAGTCGGTGCGGAGAAATCCAAAGCCGACGCTGCCCCCGCAACGGTAAATCGGTCAACGCTTGCCACACAGCCACTGTGCATCCGCATGGGAAGGCGGCATGGCGGGTCCAAGGACCACCGATGAGCCCGGATACCGGCCCCGGAACATTCAACCGACCGTTGCGGAGGGCAGCGCCGGCTCGATGTCCGTGGACGGCTGTGCCTGTCTATTCCTCGTCGATCCGATGCTGTCTGCGTAACTTTCTCTCATGCCGTGCGGGTGTGCTCGGCTTAACGAAAGGCAGAATCATTAAATGAAAAATACTCTTCGCCAGCCGATGCTGGCCATGCTTGCTCTCCAGACACTCCCACTCCAGGCTGCGGAAGATGCCGTGCCAGAACTGGAGACCACCATCGTCACCGCTAACCGTTACGAGTCGTCCGAACGCGAGTCGGGTAGCTCTATTACAATCATCACCGCTGATGAAATAAAAAAACGGCAAGTTTTGAGCGTCGCGGATGCGTTAAGGCTTGTTCCGGGTTTAGACGTAATCAACAGCGGTGGCCCAGGCCGGATGACTAATGTCTACACTCGCGGTGCCGGCTCGGGTCAAACCTTGGTGCTCATTGACATGGTCGAGATGAATGATCCGTCGTCTCCGGTGGGCTCATTCGACTTTGCTAACCTAACCGTCGACAACATTGACCGTATCGAAATCCTTCGGGGTGGCGAGAGCGCCCTGTATGGTTCGGATGCGATTGGCGGGGTCATCAACATCGTCACAAAAAAGGGCAAAGGAACACCGAAATTAGGACTACAAGCGCAAGGCGGCAGCTACGACACCTTCAAAGTTTTAGGATCGGCGTCAGGCGAACTGGATAGTTTCAACTATTCAACAACAGTCAGTGAAACCCAAACCCACGGGTTTTCCGAAGCTGATTATTTATGGGGCAATCCTGAGAAAGACTGGTACCGGAATACAACCTTCGATGGACGGGCCGACTATAACGCACTGGAAAATCTAGAGTTCGGCACCAGCCTGAGATACAACCACGCCAAAACAGCCATCGACTACATGATGGGGAACAATACCGCACACCCCTTTGCACCTGTCGATGCCCTTAACTATACAAAAACCACTGAAGAACTATACACCCGGGGATTTTCTCACCTTAAGCTTTTCGAGAACTTTTGGGAGCAGACCTTTGCCATGGCATTTAGCCAGACCAATCGGGAATATGTGAACTGGGATCCAACCCTACCTTACGACCTGTCGGGCAACTATCTTGGCAATAAGATAAAAGGCGATTGGCAAAATATCTTCCATCTGGATAACAATCATTTACTGATGGCTGGACTGGAGAACGAGGAGGATACGCTCGAGAACCAAAGTGAAGGGATCGGTGGTAAAAGTTATAACACTCAAGGCTATTACCTGTCCGACAAGTTTACGCTGTTTGAACGGTCCTTCACCACCGCATCTGTCCGCTATTCGGATAACAACCGCTCCGGCAGCAAAGCGACCTGGAGTCTGACCGAAGCCGTGCTGATCAATGAAACAGGCAGCAAGCTTAAAGGCAATGTAGGGACAGGCTTTAAGGTACCAACACTGTATGAGCTTTATGCCCCTTTTTTCGGCAACCAGGATCTCAAATCGGAAACCAGCTTCAACTGGGATATCGGCTTCGAGCAGGGTTTCCTGGATCAGACAGTGAAGTTGGGTGCCACCTACTTCTCGAATCAGTTCAATAACCTGATCCAGGCCGATCCAATGAATTTCTGGATTGCGGAAAATATCAATAGTGCCTCGGCTCAGGGTGTCGAGGCATTTTTTCAGATCAACCCGATTGAAGACCTAACTATCAGAGGAAACTATACCTTCGATGCAACGCTTGATGAAGAAACCGGTAACCCCTTGCTGAACCGTCCGGAAAATAAAGGGAACTTTGAGGCAAATTACCGCTTCATCAAGAATGCCGATCTCAATCTTGTCGTGATCGCGGTTGGAGAAAAAGACGGCGTGCTTGGCACACGGGCTCCCGCTTATGCCATTGCTAATCTGGCCGGCAGCTATCAGGTCCATCCGAACGTCAAGCTGTTCGCTCGCATTGATAACTTGTTTAATAAGGAATATCAGGAAGTCTATGGCTACGGGACGACCCGGCTAGCTGGCTATGGTGGGGTATCTTTGACGTATTGAGTGCTGCCTTGGCGGGACCTCTGAAAATTTCACTTCGACAGGGCTCTTTGGAAGCGCACTGTCGAAAAGCGTCAATGGAGATTTTTTGAGGTTCCCTTGCGTCGAACCATGTTGCACCGGCTCACATGCTGGGCAAATTTGCGGGGAAAGAAGCCATCGCCGGCATCGGTGGTCGGGACATTGGCAAAAGATAGAACCTCTCGCCATGTGATGGGCCCCGGACTCATTACAAAAAGTTCGAACTATTTCCTACCGAATCAGTCGGATTTTTCGGGCCAGTGGCCGATGCCGCATTCTGGTCCTTTTTTCTCGCCACCATTCCGGCTCGACGAAACGAGCTCATCACCAGGACATTTTTCATGAAACTATCCATTGCTCTATCAGCCTTGATCCTTTCTGCCACTCTAACTGGCGGCAGTTATGCGGCTGGCGGCCCGATGAACGAAGACCTGACATCTCTAGCTATCCCTGCCCAGAAGGCCGTGGATGCGGGCAAGGCAGGCAATGCTGAGGTCTTCCTGACAGAAGCAGAAGTTGCGCTCAAGGAAACACGCTCCAAGTTAGACTCCGCTGCACAGCAGCGAATCGCCGGTAAATTAAAGCGGGCGGTTGAAGCGGGTAAATCCGGTGATCTTGCCGGGGGTACCCAGCTGATTGAGGAATCCATGCGGGATATGAAGAAGTCTGGCGCCCCCAAGTTTGGTGGCGGGAGCTGATTCAGCTCAGCCCAACACTCTCGAATTAAGAAATACTCACCGCCCACTTCAAGGGCGGTGATCTTGCTACCGAATGGGGGTCAGGTCTTGTCTTTTGCCTGATGACAGGCTAACCTCCTGTCATGGCAAGGCCCTTACGAATCGAGTTTCCCGGTGCGCTCTATCATGTGACGTCACGTGGGAATGGCCATGAGGCGATCTTCCTCGGCGATGAGGATAGAGTTCTGTCGCTCCAAGTGCTTGGGGAAGTGGTACAGGGATTCAACTGGGTCCTACACGCTTACTGCCTGATGGACAACCATTACCATCTGTTGGTTGAAACGATGGATGGCAACCTATCGCTTGGCATGCGCCAATTAAACGGGATTTATACACAACGCTTCAACCGCCGACACGGGCGCGTGGGGCATGTTTTTCAGGGGAGGTACAAGGCGATCCTTATTCAGAAGGATTCCTATCTTCTGGAGTTGGCTCGCCACGTCGTCCTGAACCCGCTGAGGGCGCACATGATCCGACATCCAAGGGAATGGCCTTGGAGTAGTTATAGGGCCACAAGCGGATTATCTATATCACCCTCCTGGCTTTCAACGGATTGGCTGCTGGGTCGGTTTTCCGATCAGCATGATGAGGCCGTGAAACGCTATGTTGCTTTTGTGGCTGATCGCCAGCATCAAGACACTCCATGGAAAAATTTGCGTAACCAGATTTTCCTCGGTTCGGAAACGTTTGTTGCAAACATGCAGGCCAAAATTCACGCGGGTGCTTCTTTGCGGGACATCCCTGCGGTGCAACAAAGGCCCATACCAAAACCGCTGACTGAGATCGCTGCGGCACACAGACGTGATGAGGCTATCGCCACGGCCTATGCATCCGGTGGGTATAGCATGAAAGACATTGGAGACCACTTCGGTTTGCACTACTCAAGGGTCAGTCGAATCTTGAAGAATCACCGATCAAAGGACACGACGTGACCCCCATAAACTTGCCCACCTCAAAGAAAAAAAACTCAACCCGCAAATGAGTACCTCGACACGCAAGGCCGTCATTGCCGGCATTCTGGGCAATGCCATTGAATGGTACGACTTTGCTTTGTATGGCCATTTTTCGGTATTCATCGGCCAGACCTTCTTCCCAAAGGAAGAACCTGGGCTGGCGGTGCTCGCGGCCTTTGCCGTCTTCAGTGTCAGTTTTTTCATGCGGCCGCTCGGGGCATTGATCTTCAGCGCCATCGGCGATCGCTACGGGCGGAAGAAAGCCCTGTCGCTGTCGATGTTGGGCATGGCCATCCCGACGGCCGCCATCGGCCTGCTTCCGGCCTATGCCGATATTGGCTATACCGCTACCGCACTGCTGGTCCTGCTCCGACTATTTCAGGGACTGGCCATGGGCGGCGAAATGGGCGGAGCGGTGACTTATGTCATGGAACATACGCCAGAGCGCCGAATTGGACTGGCATCCAGTCTGATACAGGCCAGCACCTGCCTCGGTCTACTGATGGGCACACTGGTGTCCAGCGGCATTTCCGCCGCCTTGACCGAAGACCAGTTCGGCAGCTGGGGCTGGCGTGTTCCGTTCTTGCTTGGGCTGCTGGCGGCATGGATTGGCTTGCTGATCCGTCGCAACATGCCGGAAAGCTCGCTGTATGAACTGGCCAAAACTGAAGACCGCCTGCTGAACAACCCGATCAAGACCGTCTTTGCCCAACACAAAGGTGAGGTTTTAATCGGCTTGGCAGTGTTGATCCCGATGACCTGCTGCTTCTTCTTCGCCTTCGTCTACTTCAACACCTTCATGATGTCCGAACTGCATTTTCCTGCCAGTCGGGCGCTGATCATCACTTCCATCGGCCTGATGCTGTCACTTTCCGCGACCTTGCTGGCCGGTTGGATGGCGGACCGCTGGGGGTACAAATCGATTTTGTCGGTGGGTGCTGTACTAGGCCTCCTATTGGTGTATCCCGTCACCCACTGGCTTTCTGGCACCGCAGGCAACGAAAGGGTTTTGCCGGCCTTCTTTGGCTTTGCTTTGCTGGTCGGCATTTACACCAGCTCGGCTTTTGCCGCCGTGGCGGGTCTGTTTGAAACCGAGGTGCGCTATAGCGGCGTCAGCCTGGCGGTCAATATCGCCTCACCGATCTTTGGTAGCACCGCGCCTTTGCTCGCCGCCTGGCTCATCCGCGAATTCGGCGTGGCTCAGGGATTTGCAGGGTTTGGCGGCTACCTGGTGATCCTTTTCCTCATCGCCGCCCTGGCCATCCGACAACTGAATCACCAAGCCTTCAGCGGCTGGGGGCATAGGGCATGAAGGATTCACGGAACCTTGGATAATCATCCCTTCATCCCCTTCGACTACCCTCACGGGAGTCTTGTCATAGCGCCACTGATATACGGTCCCTTTTCAACCAGTACATCCTCACTGGATCAACCAGTGACGGCTGATCCAGCAAATATTCATACCGCTTTGAAATTGGGCTTCGTACAATAAGCGCCTCTGAGGAAACACCCCATTACCCAAAAGGAACACTTCCAGATGCCCAAGAAGCTTCTACAGCAATACTTACCCGACCCGGCCAAGATCAAAAACATCAAGGGTCTGGGCTTTCTGGGTGACAAACTACACTCACCCAATCTCTGGCATCTCAACCGACGCTCCGTATCGCGAGCCTTTGCCGTCGGCCTATGGGCCATGTACACGCCGCCCCTGCCCTGGCAACAGGTCATCGCGGCCATCGGTGCGGTCTATTTCAACGCCAACCTGCCGATAGCCGTCGCGCTGGTGTGGATCACCAATCCCCTGACGTGGATACCGCTTTACTTCATCGCCTATCAGGTGGGGGCACTCGCCATGGGCGCGGAAACTTTTAGTTTCGATCAGTTTTCCAGCCTCTTTAGCATCGACAAGGTGATGGAACTAGGCACGCCACTGTTGCTCGGCTGCTTCATTCTGATGAATATCGGCGCGGTGCTGGGTTACTTTGGAATCCAGTGGCTATGGACACGTTCTGTCCGTCATGCGGCAGAGTTGCGTAAATTCAGGAATGCGCCCTTCAACTCGGCCGTTATGGCAAACGAAAGCTGCGCCAACTACAAAAAGTTTCTGGAATATCAGCATCCCCTCGAAAAGCCAGAAAACCGCACCTGAACGCTTATTTTGTAGCTCGGGGGATGGTCAGCCTCCCGTGTCAATCATCGAACAAACCCCGGCCATAACTCTCATGTCACTCCTCGAAAAGCTGTTTGTCCTTAGCCAATACCCTTTGCCCCACCACACCCTGTCAAGGCTGATGGGGCAACTGACTCATTGCCGAAACCCGACCTTCAAGAACTTCTTCATCCGCAGTATCACGAAAGCCTATAACGTCAACCTCGAGGAGGCGCAGGAACCGGACATCAACGCCTACGGGTGCTTCAACGAGTTCTTCACGCGCCCACTGAAACCCGAAGCGAGACCGCTGACCGACGCCCCCGGCGCCATCGCCTGTCCCGCGGACGGCTTCGTCAGCCAGGTGGGCGATATTCGGGAGGGGCAACTCCTTCAGGCGAAGGGTATGGACTATGGCGTCGAGACGCTGCTAGGCGGAGATGCAGAGCGGGCGGCAGCATTCATGGGCGGCGAGTTCGCTACTATTTATCTTTCACCCCGAGACTACCACCGCTTGCACATGCCGCTGGCGGGGACGTTGCGCGAAATGATTCATGTACCGGGCCGACTGTTCAGCGTCAATGACGCAACCGCCCGCAGCGTGCCCAATCTCTTCGCACGGAATGAGCGCGTTGTGGCGATATTCGACACCGAGGCTGGCCCCATGGCGCTGATCCTGGTGGGCGCCATTTTTGTTGCCAGCATCGAAACCGTCTGGCATGGCGTGGTGACGCCACCGAGTTCCCGCCAGGTTCAAACCTGGCATTACAATGACCAGCCCGTTAAGCTCGCCCGTGGCGAGGAAATGGGCCGTTTCAACATGGGTTCAACCATCATCGTGCTGTTCGGGAAGGATGCGGTCAACTGGTCGGACGTCCTGAAACCCGGGGCGGTAACGCGGATGGGTGAGGCGATCGGCCAAGTCACTCGTCGACGTTAAGGCCGGCGGCGAGTATCGATTTTTCAAATCCCGAGGGCAAGCGACCATCGGACTCTTCGATCCAGCCCACGATATCCGCCAGTGGCTGATCCGCATGAAGATCCCGCATCAGCAGGTGATAGCCTTCCGGATAAAGCACCATCCGCACATGCGGCCGGGACGCCAGCTTTTTAAGTATGGCGTCCACCGGACGCTTGGGAATGACCTGATCCTTAGCCCCATAGAGCAGAAGTACCGGCACACCAAGCTGCCCGACCCGATATTGAGCGATGTCCATCAGATCCGCCAAACCATTGATGGCATCGACCCGCGTAGATTTAATGACCAGGGGATCGCGTCCCAGGCCTCGCAACATCTCGATATTGTCGGAAGCCTGAATTTTCAGTCCGCTGCCGGTCAGTTCCAGATCCGGCACGGTCGCGGAGGCCAGCGCCAAGACTGCTCGCTGATACCAGGGCATCATCTCGCGCGACCAGACAGCCGGCGCGGATAAAATTAATCCCTCGACCTTGGGAGGCATGGCTGAGGTCAGCGCCGCGATGGCCACAGCACCGCCCATGCTCTCGCCCAGGACAAAAACGGGCACACCTGGCTGAAGCCGACGGACTTGCAGCACCACCGAACCCAGATCGGCGATATAGGAGTCAGTCCCGGCCCAAAGCCCGCGCCCCGGCGCATGGCCAAACCCGCGCTGATCGTAGGCGACCAAAGCGATGCCACGGTGGCTGAAATACTGGCCGGGTTCGGTAAATGCCCGTCCATAATCATTGAAACCATGCAGCGCGATCACAATCGCTTTGAGCGGACCCGACATCGGCCACCAAGCCCGCACCGGCAAGACAGCCCCGTCAGCGGCAACAAAATGGGACTGGGCCAAAACCGGGTTGGCGAACTGAACTGGCGCCTTGATTGCGGGAGTACAGGCCAACAGAATGAGGTGAGCCATCATCAGGCAGAGACCGCGAAAAAGCCGGTAAGGGACCACCTCACAATCGTTATCTGCCGGAACAGACTGGTAAGCTATACCTTGAACGGGAGGAAATCGCGACATGATGAAAAAAATGGTTCGCTGGGTATTGACGGTCCTTTTCAGGGTCAAGCTCATCGGCATGGACAACTACCGGCTGGCCGGCGAGCGGGTATTGATCGTCGCCAACCATACCTCTTATCTGGACCCTCTGCTGCTGTGGGCGTTCTTGCCCGACGAAGTCACCTTCGCCATCAACACCGAAGTCGCGCAGAAATGGTGGGCCCGACCGGCCCTTCGCTTTGCCCGGGTTTTTGCCATGGACCCGCAACAACCCTTGTCGATCAAGTCGCTGACTACTTATCTGCGCGAAGATCGCAAGGCGGTCATTTTCCCCGAGGGACGAATCACGGTCACCGGGGCACTAATGAAAGTGTACGACGGGGCCGCCATGGTCGCGGAGCGTTCCGGCGCGGCCATTTTGCCGATTCGCATCGATGGGGCCCAGTACACACCCGTTTCCCGACTGCATGGCGTGGTGCGCTTGCGCTGGTTTCCGCCGATCACGCTCAACATCCTCCCCCCTCGCGATCTAATGCACTCGGTTGGAAGCGATGCCCACGATCGACGACACCGGATGGGTCTGATGCTCACCGACATCATGAGCGACATGATGTTCGAAACCGGTAACCACCAGCAGACGCTGTTCGCCGCCTTGCTGGATGCCCGCCGCATTCATGGCGGTGGCCACAAACTGCTGGAAGACATCAAGCGGAAACCCCTTAGCTACAACGGCCTGATCGCTCAAACGCTGGCATTGGGCCAGAAGCTAGCCAACATCACCAACGTTGGCGAGCATGTCGGTTTACTGCTACCCAATGCGAACGTCACCGTGGCCGCATTTCTGGGCCTGCAGTTGCACGGTCGAATTCCCGCCATGATGAACTTCGGTGCAGGTTTGCGCAGCCTCGCTTCGGCCTGCCGGACCGCCGAGATAAAGACCTTCGTCACCTCGCGCCGCTTCGTGGTGAATGCCAAGCTGGAAGCCACCGTGGGGGCACTAGCTAACGACTTGCACGTGGTGTTTTTGGAGGACCTGGCAGAATCGATCACCCGTACTGACAAGATTCGTTCTCTGATGGGTTCCTTAACGGCCTCACTGTGGTACCGGAACCGCGATCGCACCCGAGTCAATGATCCGGCCGTCATTCTTTTTACTTCCGGCTCGGAAGGGGAACCCAAGGGGGTGGTGTTGTCGCATGGCAACCTGCTGGCCAATCGCGAGCAATTGGCCGCACGACTGGATTTGAATGCGCAGGACACCATCCTCAACGCCCTACCCATGTTCCACGCCTTTGGCCTGACGGCGGGCACACTGTTGCCTCTGCTCTACGGAATGCGCACCTTCCTCTATCCCTCCCCGCTGCATTACCGGATCATCCCGGAAATCGCCTATGACCTGAATGCCACCATCCTCTTCGGCACCAATACTTTCCTGGCCGGTTATGCCAAGCATGCCCACCCTTATGACTTCTACAGCGTCCGTTATGTGTTCGCCGGGGCCGAGAAGCTTCAGGATGACACGCGGCGGCTGTGGGTCGACAAATTCGGCCTGCGCGTACTGGAAGGTTACGGCGCCACGGAAACCTCGCCCATCCTCGCCGCCAATACGCCTATGTTCTATCGCGAGGGCACGGTAGGCCGCTTCATGCCGGGCATCGACTGGCAACTAGAACCCGTGCCCGGGGTTGAGGAAGGCGGACGACTGCATGTGGCTGGCCCAAATATCATGCTGGGCTATCTTCGTCCGCAACGACCGGGGCATCTGGAGCCGCCGACCTCACGCTTCGGCCATGGCTGGTATGACACTGGCGATATTGTGAAAATCGACGATGATGGCTACGTGACTATCTGTGGCCGCGTGAAGCGTTTCGCCAAAATCGGTGGTGAAATGGTTTCCCTGACCGCCGTCGAAGAAATCGCCGCGAAACTCTGGCCGGGCCACCTGCATGCCGCCGTCGCGTTGCAGGATGAGCGGAAGGGCGAACGTATCCTGCTGGTCACCCAACACCGCGAAGCTCAGCGAGCAGAATTTACCCGCGCCGCCCAAGAACGGGGCTACAACGAATTCCACTCCCCGCGAGAAATCCTCTATGCCAAGGAAATGCCACTACTGGGCTCCGGCAAGATCGACTACCCGGCCCTGACCAGCTTGGTCCACAAGGCATTAGGCGAATGAACAAGGGCCTGCTCACCCTGGTCGGCGCGCAATTCCTGTCCGCCTTCGGCGACAACGCCATCCTATTTACCGTGATCGCCATGAGCCTCAAAGAGGGCAGTCGTGGGGCGTGGTACATTCCGGCCTTGCAAAGTGCATTTCTTGTTGCCTTCGTGACGCTCACGCCATGGGTCGGCGCCCTTGCCGATCGATATCCAAAACCGCGGGTACTACTCGCCGCCAACCTGGTCAAGGTGTTGGGAGCTTTGGCCATCTTCATGGGCGTCGATCCCCTGCTCGGCTATGCCCTGATTGGCATCGGCGCCGCCTCCTATGGCCCCGCCAAGTACGGCATCATCCCCGAGCTGACCGAAACCCGGCATCTAGTCCGCGCCAATGGTTGGGTTGAAGGCGCCACGATTGCCGCGATTCTGTTTGGCACCGTGGGCGGAGCACGACTGGCGGACCAGTCTGTCAGCGCTGCACTCGTTACCGTGATGGCTCTGTATCTGATCTCCGGAATGGCCACGGTCCTATTGCCCCGCTGTCAGGTCCGTCACAGCGGACCTTCGGGCCAGTCCGCCTGGGGCAACCTGATTTCGTGGATGAAAACCCTACTATCATCACAGCGAGCGCGCCTGATTCTGCTGGCCCTGAGCCTGTTTTGGGCCTGCGCAGCGACCTTGCGCGTGGTGCTGGTAGCCTGGGCACCCGAAGTCTTAGGGGCACAATCGGCGTCCGACATTGCCGACCTCACCTTCTTCATGGCCATCGGCATCGTCATTGGCGCCGCCCTGGTGCCCCGTTTGATCCCATTAAACCGGGTGCGCCGTACCCGCTTTTCCGCTTATCTGATGGGTGCGCTGTTCCTGCTGTTGGGGCTTGTCAGCAATCTATGGACCGCGAAACTGATCCTTCTGGGCATCGGGATTTGCGGGGGCATCTTTGTCGTTCCCCTCAACGCCGCGATCCAGGAGATAGGCCATTCCAGCATTGGCAGCGGAAGTGCTGTCGCCGTTCAGAATTTCTTCCAGAACAGCGCCATTCTTACCAGTATGGGGCTTTATTCACTAGCGGCAGCCAATGGCGTGGGCTCGATTACTACGATACTGGTCCTGGGCACCCTAGTCTGCGTCATGACGCTGATCGTCGCGCTGCGCCTACCCCAGGCACCCCCTCAGCTCAGGGAAACAGAGTAACCTTCAAACCAGACAACTTCGTTGTAAGATTCGTAGATGATTTGTAGACCTTGCATGATGCCTGTACGGCCTCACCTACCGGTGACCGGGTTGGTCACTGCTCTATCGCTTTTATCCGGATGTACCACCGTGACCACCCACAAAGCCTCCGGCGAGGAAGTGGTCATGAGCCAGGACGAGTTCGCCCATTATGCGGAGCACGTGTTTCGACATCACAACCAAGTCATGACCGAATTGATCGAATCCAGCCTTGACCGCGCGGAACAGGATCCCGGCGAAGCCAAAAAGCTGGCCACGGCGGAAAGCACGATGATCAACGTCTGCGAACCCCTCAACGAGATGGTGTCAGAAACCATGTCTGGTGGAAGTACAGGGCTAAAACTGAAAATGAAGCTGGCCGATGCCGTCCCCGCTTGCGAGAAAGCCTCGCAGGCGGTGGAAGAGTTAATACCTTGATGACGACCCAGCAAACTGTGTTGGGAGTCTTGTTGCGGGTACTGACCAGTGACAACCAAAGGGTTACCCCACCCACTAATAATTAATTTCTTGCCAGCTTTTTGAGGTCATCCCTAGCCCCGATTGCCGCGGCCTTCGACTTATCAGTATTGTTCCGCTCTGCTTGCCGCTGCGTTTCCTGCAATTTTATCTTGCAGCCCATCAAGTCCTTCAGGATGTTCCCGGCAGCAT
>JBILGM010000007.1:0-77475 GCA_044351045.1 Methylococcaceae bacterium
AGCCCTGCAACAGATCAAAGACAAAGGCTATGCCGACAAGTACCGCGCCGAGGGGCACCCCATCCACCTGATCGGCGTCGAGTTCAGCCGCGAGCAGCGGAGTGTGGTGGGGTTTGCGGTGGAGAGTCTGATCTCCCCGAGACTGTGTGACCATGACGCCGCATCGCCACGTTAACCACCGCATTCTGGGGGTTCAGGGTTTGGGTAAGGTGAAAATCCGCTCGTAGATCTCGGCAAGTAACAGATAGCTGTCCAGACTGTTGAGGTCGATTCGGTCCTGCATCTCTTGATATTCGGTCAGCAGCCAGTGGTTGCCAGGCTGACGAACGTAATGTTCCACTCGGGATTCATTCTGCGATACCAGCAGATACTCCTTCAAGGTGACTACTGATCGGTAGCCCGTAAATTTGGCGCCACGATCATAGCGCTCAGTGGAGTCGGAGAGGACTTCGATGATCAGGACCGGATTCAGCAGCGTATCGACGGCCTGGTCTTCAAAGCGGGGCTCGCCACAGGCCGCCACGAGGTCAGGGTAAGTGTACATTCCGGTTTCGCTGACCTTGACCCGCATGTCGTTGACATAGATTTCACATGGCTTGCCGCGGAGTTTCTCCGTCAATGACCCTTCACCCGCCTTCCTGGCCCAGGCCAGCCACTTGAGGACCGTGCCAGGATGCACGCCCGCAATGGCCCCGAGCCCCGCCGCGTTCATGCCAGACTGTTGCCGCAGGCGGATCACCATCTTCCGAATTTCATCACGAGCGGCCGGAGTGAGTGTGCGCGTATCGATCTTTTTCGTGCGCACTATTTTACCTGATCCTCATCTATTTAAGGGCCAGGTCAATAATTCCACCGGATACCCCCACCCATGTCGTCCTGAGTGAAACGAAGGACCTCAGGCTACCGGCACCCCTTAGAACCCAGCCTGTAGGTTAGGGTGAGCCCAACGAACCCCAACGATCGAGGCATAACCCTGTCGGGGTTTTCCACTCCGCTGCACCGCAACCCCCGGACTCCGTGCCTATAGCCAGAGATTCTTCACTCCCGCTGGTCGTTCAGGATGACACACAAAAATCCTGTCAGCTTGAGCCTCGCGAAGGACCCCACATTACTGCCACCGCGCGCCCTCCACCCGTGTCGTCCTTCGTTCTGCTTCGACTCCGCTTAGCACAGGACTTAGGACAAGATCTCTGGCTAAAGGCTATCCCACAGCAGCCATGAGTCTGTGATGGCTTTTGATGATGGCGAACAGGGGAATTTAGGTTGGCCTGGCCTCGCATGAAGACCGCCAACTGACGTTGATCAATAACTGAGTTTTTGGGCTGTCGCCGGGGATACACTTTTCTATCGAGCCGAAGCATGCCGGCGAGGTAAGGATTTGGCATGGATCCAGCGGATACCTTTGACCGGCTCGTTGGTGCCCTGTTATTTCAAGGTATACCAGTCACTCAGGCGTATTTTTCGCCCCAATCCCCCCAAAGGGTCTGCACGGCGGCAAGAGCCGCAAGAACGGCCGTTTCGGTGCGGAGGATGCGCGGACCGAGGCGGATGGGCATGAAGCCGGCTTGACGGGCCCAATCGCGTTCGTGCTTGGCAAAACCACCTTCGGGGCCTGAGAGCAAAGTCACCCGCCTATCTGCTGGCAGCAGGGAGTCGAGGCTGGAGGTCGCTTCCGGATCGAGGAACAAACGTAAGCCGGATGGCTGTTCCAGCCAGTCTTCGAGTTTCAACGGCGCATCGATTGAGGGCAGCCGGTTGCGGCCACTCTGCTCGCAGGCGCTGCGAATGATTCTTTGCCAATGGTGCAGACGGGGGCCTTTCTTGTCTTCGTCCAGCCGCACCACACAATGCTCGGTCAACAAGGGCGTGATGCGGCTGACGCCGAGTTCCACGGCTTTTTGCAGGGCAAAATCCATGCGTTCGCCCCGGGAAATGCCGAGTCCAAGATGCGTGAACAGGGGCGATTCGTTGTCACGAAAGTGGCCTGCCCCAATGGCCAGCCAAACGCCTTCTCGACTGGCCAGTTCAACCTGTGCGGCGTACTCCTGGCCATCACCATTGAATACGGTGAGTTGGAATCCTTTTTTCAGCCGGAGGACGGTTCGCAGGTAGTGTGCGCTCTCTTCGTCCAGTCGCAGGTTTTCTCCTACGCTCAAGAGGGAATTGACGTAGAGTCGCGAAATGCGCATCTCAGTGCTGAGTGGCGAGGTCGATGCCTTCCATCGCGACTGCGGCCATCAGGCGGATTTCATCGGGAGTGATGATGTAGGGTGGCATGAAGTAAATGACATTACCGAGCGGCCGCAGCAGGACGCCGCGGGTCAGTCCGTGTCGATAGACATGGAGTCCACGCCGCTCCTGCCAGGGATAGGGTTGCCGTGAGCGTTTGTCCTTGACCATTTCGATGGCCAGGATCATTCCGGTCTGGCGCACCTCGGCAACGTGAGGGTGATCGATCAGTGATGCCGTTGCCGCGGCCATCTCTGCAGAGAGTTCCCGATTGTGGAACAGGGTGTTGTCGCGCTCGAACAAATCCAGACTCGCCAGCGCGGCCGAGCAGGCCAGCGCATTGCCGGTGTAGCTGTGTGAATGAAGAAAGGCCCTCTGGTTGACGTATTCATCGTAAAAACCTGCATACACCTCGTCCGTTGTCAGGACAGAGGAGAGCGGCAAGTAACCGCCGGTCAGGCCTTTCGACAGGCACAGGAAGTCGGGCCGAATGGAACCCTGCTCGCAGGCGAAGAGGGTTCCGGTGCGGCCAAAGCCGACGGCGATTTCATCGGCAATCAGATGGACGCCATGGCGGTCGCAAGCGTCCCGCAACATTGTCAGGTAGACAGGGTCGTACATCCGCATACCGCCGGCACACTGGACCAGCGGTTCGATGATAACGGCGGCGGTTTCGTCGGCATGTCGGGCCAGGGTAGCTTCCATGTCTACGAACTTGCGGCGGCTATGCTCGGCCCAGGTTTCGTCGGGCTCTCGGAGGAAACAGTCGGGGCTGGTCACCGTGATGGGTGTCAGCAGCAGTGGGGCATAGGTGTCCTTGTAAAGCGCGACATCGCCCACTGCCAGTGACCCCAAGGTTTCACCGTGATAACTGTTGGTCAGCGTGATGAATCGGGTTTTATGGGGCTGTCCACTGTTCCGCCAGAAGTGGAAACTCATCTTCAGCGCTACCTCGACGGCGGACGAGCCGTTGTCGGCGTAGAAGCAGCGACTCAGCCCGTTGGGTGCTACTTTGAGAAGCCGCTCTGCCAGCGTGATGGCGGGCGCATGGGTGAAGCCGGCCAGGATGACGTGCTCCAGCGCATCGAGCTGCTGTTTGATCGCGGCATTGATGCTGGGGTTGGCGTGGCCAAACAGGTTGACCCACCAGGAGCTGATGGCGTCCAGATAGCGGTTACCGTCGAAGTCCTCGAGCCAGGCGCCCTGTCCCCGCCGGATAGGAATCATCGGTAGGGACTCATGATCCTTCATCTGGGTGCAGGGATGCCAGATAACGGCGAGATCGCGTGCGGACCAGTCTCGGTTTGACATTTTGAGGCTCCTGAAAAATAAAATCCCCGACCAGACCCTTTTTCCAGGCCCGGCCGGGGATTTTACCGCGGCGATTAAGCCGGAATGCGGATTTTCTGGCCGACGAAGATCTTGTTCGGGTCCTTGATGACTTCGCGGTTGGCTTCGAAGATCTTGGGGTACGCATTGGCATCGCCGAGGAACTGTTTGGCGATGGCAGACAGCGTGTCACCACTCTTGATTTCGTAGTATTGTCCAGCGCCTGCGCCACCCAGCTCGCCGGGTGCGTTACCGGCGGCTTCGGTAACCTGAATCTCGCTCACTACCCGACCGACGCCTTTGACATTTCCAGCCATCAGGATGGCTTTCTCGACGGCCTCCCAGGTCTGGCTGCTTCCGCCCAGGGTAACAAAGCCGTCCTGATATTTGACTTCGAGCGGATCAACGCCGGGATTGTCCGACAGGATGTGATCCTTGATCTTGTCGGCGGCCTTTTCGTCACCGCTGCTGAAGAGTGAGTGACCAATGTCTTTAACAAAGTCGAGCAAACCCATGTCTTTTTCCTCGCTGGTTGGTTTAAACGAATGCGGTTTAACCGGTAGGCGTGAGATGTTCCATAAGTGGACGATTACGACCCCCTCCGCCACATTAAGGTAACACAGGACTTAAGCCGGGTTATCGAGTCCAAGAGAGCCCCAGATGCCCAGTACGGCATCGGCCTGGTTCAGTGTGTAGAAGTGCAGGCCGGGGGCGCCCTGCTCTAGCAGACGGCGACACAGATCGGAAATCACTTCCAGGCCGAAGGCGCGAATGGCCTGCCGGTCATCACCGAACATTTCCAGCCGTTTGCGCATCCATCGCGGAATATCGGCACCGCACATTTCCGAGAAACGGGCGATCTGGGTGTAGTTGGTGATCGGCATGATGCCCGGGACGATGGGGATGGTGATGCCCAGCTTCTCGCAGTCGTCGATGAAGCGGAAATAAGCGTCCGGATTGAAGAAATATTGGGTGATGGCACTGTTGGCGCCGGCATCGACCTTGCGCTGGAAGTTTTTCAGGTCGGCTTCCAGGTTGTGTGCTTGGGGATGCATTTCGGGGTAAGCGGCTACCTCTATATGGAAATGGTCGCCGGTTTCTTCGCGGATGAAAGCCACCAGTTCATTGGCGTAGCGAAATTCACCCGCCGACATCATTCCGGAGGGCATGTCACCGCGCAAGGCGACAATGTGACGTATGCCATTACCTTTGTAGGCGTGAAGCACTTCACGGATATTGCTGCGGGTGGAGGCAATGCAGGAAATATGCGGCGCAGCCTCCAGATGACGGTTCTGCTGAATGTCGCAAACGGTTTCGAAGGTCTTTTCCCGCGTGGAGCCTGCCGCGCCAAAGGTGACCGAACAGAAGCGTGGCTTCAGTGGTGTCAGTTGGGTCAGTGCCCGGTTTAGGGATTCCTCGGCTTCGGGGCTTCGGGCCGGAAAGAACTCCATGCTGAAAATGCGGGGATGTTTTTTTTGGGATTCCATGAAGGATCACCATGCGCGTGGGGCGGAACCGCACCAGCCGTTCCGCCATGTGGAATCAGAGTCGGGCGTCCCCGGGTTAGAGGACGCCCGATGCCATCAATACCGGTAATGCTCCGGCTTGTAAGGTCCTTCTTGCGACACGCCGATATAGGCGGCCTGTTCGGCGGTCAGCTCGGTCAGTTGCGAGTTGAGTTTTTTCAGCTGTAGTCGCGCGACTTTTTCGTCAAGGTGCTTGGGCAGGGTGTAAACACCGACCGGATACTTGCCGGAATCGCGCTCTTTCCAAAGCTCGATCTGGGCGATGGTCTGGTTGGCGAAGCTGGAGGACATGACGTAGGACGGGTGACCGGTGCCACAACCCAGGTTTACCAGGCGGCCCTTGGCCAGCAGGATGATGCGCTTGCCATCGGGGAAAATGACGTGATCCACCTGCGGCTTGATCTCCTCCCACTGGTACTTCTCGATCGCCGCAACCTCAATCTCGTTATCGAAATGGCCAATGTTGCAAACGATCGCCTGGTCCTTCATTTTCTTCATGTGCTCATGCGTGATCACATGGTAGTTACCGGTGGCGGTGACGAAGATGTCGGCCTTGTCGGCGGCGTAGTCCATGGTGACCACGCGGTAGCCCTCCATCGCCGCCTGCAGAGCGCAGATGGGATCGATTTCGGTCACCCAAACCTGGGCGGACAGGGCGCGCAGGGCCTGAGCCGAGCCCTTGCCGACATCGCCGTAACCGGCCACGACGGCAATTTTGCCGGCGACCATCACGTCGGTGGCGCGCTTGATGCCGTCGACCAGCGATTCGCGGCAGCCATACAGGTTGTCGAACTTGGATTTGGTGACGGAGTCGTTAACATTGATCCCTGGAAATTTCAGCTCGCCGCGGGCATGCATCTGGTACAAGCGATGGACGCCGGTGGTGGTTTCCTCGGTCACGCCGCGCACGGCGGCCAGACGGACGGAATACCACTTGGGGTCGGTGGCCAGCTTGGCCTTGATGGCGGCAAACAGCACGCGCTCCTCTTCGGAACCCGGGTTGGCCAGCACGGATAGGTCCGACTCGGCACGGGCCCCGAGATGGAGCAACAGGGTCGCGTCGCCACCATCGTCGAGGATCATGTTGGAGTAGTCACCATCTAACCATTCGAAGATGCGGTGGGTGTAGTCCCAGTATTCCTCCAGCGTTTCGCCCTTGACGGCGAATACGGGGATTCCCTGATCCGCCATGGCGGCGGCGGCATGATCCTGGGTGGAGAAGATATTGCAGGACGCCCAACGAACTTCAGCGCCCAACGCTATCAGTGTCTCGATCAGCACGGCGGTCTGGATGGTCATGTGCAGTGAGCCGGTGATGCGGGCACCCGCCAGCGGCTGGCTGGCGGCATATTCATCACGAATGGCCATCAGGCCCGGCATTTCGGTTTCGGCGATGCGGATTTCCTTGTGGCCCCAATTGGCCAGGGACAGGTCAGCGACCTTGAAGTCGGTGAATGGGGCGGATTTGGGTACAGCGTTCATCGGTAAATGGCTCCTTTCGGTTGCAAGCCACCGGCTGTCGCGAGAACGAGGCTCGAGTCACCACGACAGTTAGTGGGTGAATCGAGCGCCGTTTAAAAGAAACATCACGTCGAGCCTGGCGGGTGGTTCCCGTCGCAGCGCTCCTCGTCGCGATGTGAAAGTCTTGGGGCAGATGGTTTGCAAGCTGCCCCGGGGTTGTTGCCCTTAGAGGGGCTGCAAGCCGGCGGCTTCGCGCAGCGCGGCAGCCTTGTCGGTCCTTTCCCAGGTAAATTCCGGCTCCTCGCGACCGAAGTGGCCGTAAGCGGCGGTCTTCTGATAGATCGGCCGTAACAGGTCCAGCATGTTGACGATGCCTTTCGGCCGCAGATCGAAGTGCTCCAGTACCAGATCGGTGATCTGGTCATCGGACACCTTACCGGTGCCGTAGGTCTCGACCATGACGCTGGTGGGCTTGGCCACACCAATGGCGTAGGAGAGCTGAATCATGCAGCGTGAAGCCAGTCCGGCGGCAACAATGTTCTTGGCGACGTAACGACCGGCATACGCTGCTGAGCGGTCAACCTTGGACGGGTCCTTGCCGGAGAACGCACCGCCGCCGTGCGGGGCCGCGCCGCCATACGTATCGACGATGATCTTGCGTCCGGTCAGGCCGCAGTCGCCCTGCGGGCCCCCGACTACGAAGCGTCCGGTCGGGTTGACCAGGAACTTGACGTCGCCCTTGATCAGTTCCTTCGGCAGAATTGGCTTGATAATGTCCTCGATGACGGCTTCATGCAGGGTCTTGTCGGAGACGTCGGGCGCATGCTGGGTGGACAGCACCACGGTGTCGATGGAATCAGCCTTGCCGTTGACATAACGCACGGTCACCTGACTCTTGGCGTCGGGACGCAGCCAGGTCAATTGGCCGTCATGACGCAGGCGGGCTTGGCGTTCGACCAGCCGGTGTGACAGGTAAATTGGCAGTGGCATCAGGGTTGGGGTTTCGTCGCAGGCGTAGCCGAACATCAGGCCCTGATCGCCGGCGCCCTGGCCAAGATCATCGTCATACGCCTTGTTGACGCCCTGGGCGATATCGGGCGATTGCTTGTCGTAGGCGACCAGCACGGCGCAGCCCTTGTAGTCGATGCCGTATTCGGTGTTGTCGTAACCAATTTGCTGCAGCACATCCCGTGCAACCTTGATGTAATCAACATTCGCGCTGGTGGTGATTTCACCCGCGAGAACGACCAGTCCGGTATTGCACAGGGTTTCCGCCGCGACGCGTGAATGCTTGTCCTGCGCCAGGATGGCATCCAGGATGGCATCGGAAATCTGGTCGGAAACCTTGTCGGGATGTCCTTCCGAAACCGATTCGGAAGTAAAGAAATAGCTGTTGCTCACGATGGTCAAATACCTCTTCAGTTGTAAGGAGTTACCACGCCAAAAATCAGCCGGCGATTATACGGGTTTTGCAAGGGGTGACAATTGACAGTCATGAAATAATGCTGTTCGGATATGCCTTCCTGTCTGGAAGTGGCGACACTGGGCTCGGGTCCGTCGCGGCGGCACAAATATGCTATTCTCGCCCGCTCCAGGAGCGGCATCCCCCCTTGTGAAGGCTGCTTCCACATATCCCCATAGGCCATTTGCAAAGCCAAAAGTCGAGAGAAAATCCCCATGGAAAAACCTTACATCCTGCATATGTTCACGACGGAAAAAAACCTTAGTCCTTTCGACGTCAATATGGCGTTGGATGCGGGATGGACCTCGGCCATACCTTACCTTCACGTGGAGTCCGGCGAGATTCAGGCGCTGGTGCAGGACGCGATCTTCTCGCGTAGCCCGGGCGGACTGAAGAGAACCGGTATTTTCATTGGTGGCCGCGATGCCAAGATGGCAGTAGATATGGTCAGAGGCGCGGCGAAAGCCATGGTGCCACCCTTCGAGGTGTCGGTCTTTGCCGATCCCAGCGGCGCCTTCACCACAGCGGCCGCTATGGTCGCCGTGGTTGAACATGAGCTGGCATCCAAATTTCACATGGATCTGAAGGGCAAGAAAGTTCTGGCCCTTGGGGGTACCGGTCCGGTCGGCCAGATTGCTGCGACCCTGGCCGCCAAGGCGGGTGCCGTGGTGAAAATCATCGGCCGCCAGCTGGAAAAGGCCCAGACTATCGCCACACTGTGTGATACCGAATTTGGTGATGGCCAGACTCAGATTGAGGGAGAAGCCGATGCCAACAAGGCTGAACTCATTAACGATGCAGACATCGTTTTCGCCACGGCGGCGGCGGGGATTCAGGTGTTGAGTGCCGAGCTGGTGGCTGCTGCACCGCAGTTGAAGGTCGCAGCTGACGTGAACGCCGTGCCGCCTTCGGGCATTGCGGGGCTGGATGCCCATCATCGCGGTAACCCGATTGGGGGATCGCAAAGCGGAGCGGTCGGTGTCGGTGCGCTGGCCATCGGTAATGTGAAGTACAAAACCCAAAGTGCTTTGCTCAAGCGGATGCGTGAAACCGACAAGCCGGTTTACCTGAGCTTTGATGATGCCTTTGCGCTGGCCCGTGAGTTCGCCAGGAACGCCTGAGTTGAGTCCTTATGCGAGTCCGGCAGGTCGGGCAGGGCTGGCGCTAAAGTGGACTTTCGTCCTCAAACTTTTAGGCCCTTCCCGATACGCTCCCCCATCAGCCGCACACCAAGAGAAATCACGTCATGGAAAAAACCGAAAAACGTAGCGTGCTGCACATGCTGGACCCGATGCCGCATGTGAGTCCATTCGATATCAATATGGCGGTGGATGCGGGGTTTGACCACATTTTTCCCTGCGACAACGTGCAACTGGAACAGGTCAATGGGCTGGTGCAGGACGCCATCTTTTCCCGGGGACCGGCGGGTGTAAAGCGCACCGGCATCTTTATTGGTGGCCGGGATATCGGTGCGGCCTTGAACATGCTGGAAGTCGCGCAAAAAGCCATGGTGCCGCCTTTCGAGGTTTCGGTGCTGGCCGATCCCAGCGGAGCATTCACCACGGCCGCTGCACTGGTCGCTTGCGTTGAAAAGCAGCTCAAGACTCGCCATGACGACGAGCTGAAAGGGGCTCAGGCGGTAGTCTTTGGCGGAACTGGCCCGGTCGGCATTGCGACCGGTGTCATTGCCTCGCTGGCTGGGGCCGATGTGACCATCGTCGATCCGTTTAACATCGATGTGGCCCTGGAAAAGGCGCAGGAGTTCAACACCCGATGTGGTTCAGCACTGGTCGGCACCTATGCCAGCTCCGATGCCGACAAAGCCCGATTGCTATCTCATGCCGATATCATTTTCTGCACTGCCAAGGCCGGTATTCAGGTGCTGAATGCCAGCGTGCTGTCCGATGCGACGCGATTGAAAGTGGCGGGAGACGTGAATGCGGTGCCGCCGCTCGGTATCGAGGGCATCAAGCGGTCCCATAACGGTGAGCCATTGCTGCACGCCGTTAATTCTCCGGGAGCGGTGGGTATTGGCGCGCTGGCTGTCGGCGATATCAAATACAAGCTGCAAAATGCGCTGCTTGCCTCGCTGCTATCCACCGAGACACCACTCTATCTCGATTTCCGCGCCGCGTTCGAGCAGGCGAGAAAGCTGGTTTGACGTGGCCACAGCGGGCTGTTGTTAGCGGATGATGCGTAATGGCTTAATCCTGCTCGCGCTTGTTTGGGGGTGTGACGGCTTGGCTGCAGCGACGCTTCAGGAGCAATTGCGGGATCTGGGCGAGCAGCGAGGGTTCGTGATTGAGGGTCTGGGCCGTCTGGGCGAGGAGCCGGCGGGTAACGGTGACGGCTCGGTTCAGGATCAAATTCGCCATTTATTGCAGGGCTACAACTATGTCGTCATCCAGACGGGCCCGGGTGTCATCGGAAAAATCCGCATCATCAGTCGGCGTGGCGAGACCGCCGCTTCAAAAGGTTCCGCCGGCAGCGCTTATGTCCAGACGAAGCGCGCTGGCGCGCATCATCAGGTCGATGTAGTGATGGTTGGTCCTAATAGCGTTGCCCGAACGCTGCCGCTGATGATCGATACCGGCGCCTCCACCCTGGTGTTGCCGTCTTCCATGATGGCCGAATTGGGCTTTACCCCAGAGGATCTGCGTGAAGGCACCAGCCAGACGGCCAGTGGCACGGTCTCGGTCAAGATCGGCTCGCTGCGTAGCGTCCGGATTGGCGCCGTTGCGGCCGACAATGTTGAGGTGAGCTTCATCGATGATAGTAAAATCAGCGACGGTCGCCTGCTCGGCATGAGCTTCTTGCAACACTTCAAGATGACGATCGACGATGCAGCCAACGAACTGGTTCTGATGGCCAAATGATCGCTGCTAAAATCTGGCTTTCACGCGCAATGGGAATTCCATCATGAGAATAAAAACAAAAAACTCTGGCCTGATAGTCGGTATCGGTTTCATCGTATTCACCGCTTTGGCGGGCCCTTTAAGCGCTCATGTCATCAGCGAGGAGGATCATCACGCCTTCGAGCATAAGTTTGCAGAGATGTGCGTTGAGAGAGAAAAATCAGCGATGAAGGGCTCCGGAGTGCTGCTGGGGGAGGTTACCGAAATGTGTGACTGCATTGCCAAGGAAGAGAGCAAGCGCATTACCATCGAGGAGGTGAGAAAGTTTGTCAGGGAGGGTAAGTATCCCGCATCACTGATGATGAAGAGCAATGCGGCGACCTACACCTGTGTCCAGCAAAAAAATCAGTAATCGCTCTACTTCACAGCGTTTTGACCAGCACCTTGGAATTGCGCTGGGGGTTATAGACACTGCGGCGGGCGTTGGGTAGCGCTCCGATATCTGCAGGTTCAAAGCCCCGCTCGCGGAACCAGTGAGTTGTCTGAGTGGTGAGCACAAAAAGACATGTTAGTGCTCGGCCCCGAGCCTGTTGTTCGATGTGCATCAGCAGCCTTTCCCCTCGCTGGCATCCCCGATAATCGGGATGCAGAACCAGACAAGCGAGTTCACCCATGCACGCATCAGGGAACTCATGCAAGGCCGCGCAGCCGATGACCGTGCCATCCCGTTCTATGACCGTGTAATCGGTGATTTCTCCTTCCAACCGCTCGCGGGAGCGTACCACCAGCACGCCCTGTTGCTCGAGCGGCACGATGAGGTCAAGAATGCCCGGCACGTCACCTACCGCCGCAGGCCGCATGGTTTCGAAGGGTGCCTGGCTGATCAGCGTTACAATACCGTCGCGCGTGAAGAGTTCCAGCAACAAAGCGCCGTTGGTCTGCCAGTTGAGTGTGTGGGCGCGATCAACACCCTGGCTGCACGCTTGGGTAGCGGCCTCAATGTCGGGGATGACACTGGCATTGCAGCTCCCCGGTTCGTCCAGCAGTGATCGTGCCTCGTCGGTGGTGAGTTGGCGGATGAGCTGGCCGTCCCGGCTGGAAATGCAGTCCTCTTCACCCAGCAGCAGCAGCTTGTGGGCCTTGAGCGCGATGGCGGCGGCCGTTGCCACTTCCTCCGAGCGGAGATTGAAGATCTCCCCGGTCGGAGAATAGCCCACAGCAGAGAGCAGGACCACATCACCCCGATCCAGCGCCGCGCAAATGCCTGCCGCGTCGATTCGGCGCACTTCCCCCGTGTGCTGAAAATCGACCCCGTCCCGCACACCGACCGGGCGAGCCGTGACGAAATTGCCTGAGGCCACCCGGATGCGCGCGCCTGCCATGGGCGAATTGGCCAGACCCATCGACAACAACGCCTCTATTTCGACGCGGACCGTTCCGGCGGACTCCTTGACGCACTCCAGCGCGCCGGCATCGGTGACGCGCAGTCCCGCATGGAAGCGAGCGATCTCGTTGCGGTTATCTAGACGTTCGTCAATTTGCGGACGGATGCCATGCACCAGTACCAGGCGAATACCCAGACTATTCAGCAGGGCAAAATCATGCAGCAGGGTGGGGAAACGTTCGTCGGCCACCGCTTCGCCACCGAAGTAGATGACGAAGGTTTTGCCTCGGTGAGCGTTGATATAGGGCGCCGATCCCCGAAACCAGCTGACATAGGCGGAAGTGTCCGACAGTTCCATGCCGGCTCAGGGGAGCAATGAAAGGCTGGAATCGATGCCGAACATCGCCGTTAAAACAGCGGTTCCCGGTAGAACATCATGATGTTGCCGATGAGAAACATCGAGAAAATGGCGATCAGGCCGGCGATGGTGCCCTCGTTGATGACCGATCCGTCGCTTTGGCCTTCGGCTGGCGCCAGTCGCAGTTCCAGCCACCGCCCGGCGGCCATCAGCACGGCCAGCAGCCCCATGGTGGTATGCGTCGCCTGGATAATGTACTCGCTCTTTAATTCGAATTCGGCATGGGCGTGGGTCAGCAATAGAATGCCGCCGAAAGCACACAGGATCGGAAACATGTAGCGTACTTTGGGAGAATCGGTTCGGGTCCGGGCCCGAATTTCCAGCACGCCCAGTACGAATGCCAGCAAGGTTGCTATCCGATGCTGGAAGACCTCGCCATTGCTAAAGGTGCTTTCCCAAAAGCCGATGGGACCCAGGGGCCAGGTTTCCGCGTCACTGCGGAAGAAGAGGAAGATGCTCAGGCCAACAAAACCAATGGGCCAATACCGAGCCCACCGAAACGCCGGTGAGGGTATGTAAGACAGCATGGCCATCAGGCCCATGACGGTCAGGAAAATGCCCGAGATGTTGTGGTTGTAGTCCGACCATTCCGTAGCAGCTACAGAGGGCACTTTTTTAACCACTGCGACGCGACCAGCCTCGCCAGCAATCAGCTCTTCATGGCTGGGGGAAGCGATTTTGGGAAGACGCGGGGTAAACATTTCCCTGACTTCCGAAACCGTCGCCGTCAGTTCGGGATTGTTGGCGATATCTTCCGCGGGTGGTTGTGATGACAGCGTGGCCGCAATGAAAAGAATACCTACCAGAATGAAGGCTTCAGCCTCGATGTAATAAGGCACCTTGCGCTTGAGAGCGCCGCTTTCCTGTTGGTCACGCCAGCGTTTTCCGGCCCGATGGTTGATCAGGGCGAAACCCAAAGCCACGAAAAGTAGAAATGCTTTGGTGATGACGAGGCTGCCATAACCAGTACCGAACAATCCCTTCCACGAGGCCACATAGTTGATGGCCAGAGGTAGCCCAGTCAGTAAAAGCAGCACGACCGAGGTAATACCCAGAAGTCCAAAGCGCACGATGGCGGGGGGCCAGAACTGGCGAGCCTCCTCTTCCTGGTAGCCCAGTCGCCACAGGGCCAGCAGTTGCGCTACACCACCAAACCAGATGGCCGCAGCCAATTGATGCAGCAGGGTAATCAACATCAGCGGTTCGCGGTTTTCAAAGCGCCCGACGGCATGTACCAGCCAGGCACCGGCGATGACCAACGGAACACAGAGCAAGGCCAATCCATTCCACTGCTTGCGGTTATCCGGCTCGATCAGCAATGGGTTCGACAGCCACAGAATGCCCAGGGAAAGAACGAATCGGGCAAGGCCCGCCTGAAATTGCACGGTGCCCAGGTAATCGGTCATGGGCAGTTCACCCAGAACGCCCCAAAGCACTAGCCCTTTTATGACGAGCTTGGCACCCTGCATCGCCGCCAGCGAAATGGCCCCAAATCGCAAAACGGCGAGCGCCCTGCGAATGATGGTTGGGCTGACAGCGGGCCGATCGGACCACACTTTCAGGATGAAGGCGCTCCAGAACAGGCTGCCGACGACCAAGGCATAGCTGATAAGGATCAGTCCACCGAGGAAGTCGTCGATAAAATTGGCCAGACCTTGCATGTACATGCCGTGACTCCTTGTCTCTGCTAGGGGGCGACGTGGAAGCGGATATTGTTCTCGGTCAGATGGCCATCGGCGGCAAAGACCTTGTACTTGATGGCATAGTCGCCCGTTGTCAGCGCAGGGAGCTTGATCAGCAGTTCCCCCGGTTTTTTGCCACGAGCAATCTCGGCGGGATGGAAAATATCTCCTTCGCTGACCAGAAAAACTCGGGACAGCGACAACTCCACGTTGGCATTGAATAGCAATACCACGGTGGTCGGGTGATGGGCCTTGACGGCATCCCTGGCCAGCGAGGACTCGGTGACTACGGCGTGGGCCGCAACCGTGGTTGCGAAGCCAAAGCTGATTGCCATGAATGTCAGGCAAACAAGGCGCTTTTTGGCCTTTGGAGCAGGAAAACGGTGCATGCGGTTAAGAACCAATATTCAGAGTGGTGGAGAACGATCAGCCTGCCTTGGACTTCAGGGCATGTCCCGTCAGTGTCTTGCCAAGATCCCAAATCGCGCCCGGTACCTTGTGGCAATCCCCAATCACTTCATCCAGTGCGCCGAGTATCCAGTCACGATCTTGGTCGTTGATGACCAGAGGCGGCAGAAACTTGACCACGTTCATGCCATGACCGGCGACCTGACTCAGAATGCGGTGGTTTTTGAATAGCGGGATGGTGATCATCTGGCTGAACAAGCCTTTGTTGGCGGCTTCCAGCATGGTCCAGGCGGCTTTCAGCGAGAGGCTTTTGGGGGAACCGAACTCCATGGCGATCATCAGTCCTTTGCCGCGCACGGACTTGAACAGCTCATATTTGTCGACCAACGCCTGCATGCTGGCCATGAGTTCATTGCCCATGCGCCCGGCATGAGTAACCAGGTTCTCCTCATCGATGACCTTGAGCGCGGCCAGACCCGCCGCCATGGCCATGTTGTTTTTGGAGAAGGTTGAGCCATGGACCACGGCGCGGTCCATGCGGTTAAACACGGCCTCCATGACCTGTGTAGTCATGGCGACACCACCGACTGGAATGAATCCGCCGGAAAGGGCCTTGGCCATGCAGATCATGTCCGGTTCGACGCCCCAATGCTCCACCGCCCAGAACTTGCCGGTGCGACCGATGCCGGTCTGGATTTCGTCGGCCACGAAGAGAGTGCCATATCTCGCACATAGCTTCGCGGCTTCCGGGAGATAGTCATCGGAAGGCATGTTGACGCCCTTACCCTGGATCGGTTCGACGATGAATGCGGCCACATCCCGGTTGCGCAGGGCTTCTTCGAGTGCGGTCAAATCATTAAAGCGAACCGAGAGGCAGCCCGGCAGCAGGGGTCCAAACCCCTCGCGGAAGACATTTTCGCCGTTCAGCGAGAGGGCGCCGATGGTCAGGCCATGGTAGCCGTGGTCGCAGTAAACAATCTTTTCTCGTTGCGTGGTGTAGCGTGCAAATTTGATGGCTGCCTCGACCGCTTCGGTGCCGGAGTTGCAGAAGAACATCTTCGTCAACTTATCTGGACAGCGCTTGAGTATGGCTTCGGCAAGCAGGCCGCTTAGCAGCGAAACATCCATTTGCACCATGTCGGGCAGGTCGCTGGTCACTACATCCTGCAATGCCTGAACGACTGTCGGGTGATTGCGCCCGAGGGCATAGACGCCGAAGCCGCTCAACAGGTCGAGATATTCATTGCCCTGGTTGTCATACAGGTACGGACCTTTGGCCTTAGTGTAGATGCGGTCATACCCGATCGCCTTGAGCACCCGCACCATTTGCGTGTTGAGGTGTTCCTCATGGAGCGTGAAGTTCTGGCCGGCGCGGTCCTTGAGTAAATCGGCAATGTAAGTTGACATGGCGGTCTTCTCTCGGTGGGGGCGAAGTGATTGATCAGGCGGCGGATTTTACACGATCAGCGCCACGACCTGGTTTGATGTTGCTAAACGCCGGCAGCACGACGAGCGCGCAAAGCAAGGTCAGCATCAGTCCGATGGACAGCAGCAACCCCATGCTGGCGGTGCCCGCATGATTTGTCAGCGCGAGGCTGGCGAAACTGAATACCGTGGTTAGGGCACCATAGAAAACACCCTTGGCCTCGCTGGTGTCGAGAAGATTGCCGCCGTTTCTTTCAATTTCATGAAGACGGTGCGCCATGTGTATCCCGCTATCCACGCCGAGTCCGAAGAGCAGGGGCAACGCAATGATGTTGGCAAAATTGAACGGCACCTTCAGAAGTACCGTGGCCGCCGCGGTAAATAATGAAGCCAGCATCAGCGGCAGCAGCACGAGCAGAGTGTCCTTGATATTGCGCAGCACGAGCAGCAAAATCAGCGTTGTCGCGAGAAAGGCAATGCTAAAAGCCTGAATGAACGCCTTGATCACTTCATTCATCGATTCCAGGTAGGTTACCGGCAGATCGGTCACATTGGAATCAACCCGCTGGGCCTCGATGATGAATTCCCGCAAGTTCTCGAGTTCATTAAGATCCTTCTTGGGGAAAATCTGCAGCCGGTAAAGGCCGTCCTGGCTGACCCAGCGATCCACCAGGTCTTTCGGGAGATTTTCGCGGGTAATGGACTGGGCCGAAAGGCTTTGGCCGAGGTCGCTGATGATGGCAGGCAAGGGCTTGAGCAGGCTGTCCTGAAGATAATTCAGTAGGACTTGCTGTGTCTCCTCGTCGCTTGCCTCCAGTCGTGTTTCGAAGACCGTCAGGGCCTGATCAAGCGCCACCAGTGCTGGATGACTGTCTCCGGCAGCCATCCGGTTTCGGACTGACTGTTGGAGATCGGTGATGCTTTGCCGTGTAGCGCCGCTTTTGTCGGGTGCTGGAAATTGGCTGAGTTGTGTCCCCATCATGACCGACATGTCCGCGATGAGGGCTAGTTTCTCGCCCTGATCCCCGGGGATGAGGTCCTTCAGGCTCACGACCTTGTCGACCGTCGGGAGCTGTTGGAATTTTTCCTTCAGCACTGCGGCTTCCGCTTCGCTCCGTGCGAGAGAAGCCAGGGTCATGGGTGAGGTGTCTTCGGATTGCAGTAGGGATTTGAAGGTCTGCACAGACTCCGTATTAGGGTCGCGCAGATTGATGGGATTGAAGTCGACCTGAACGCCCACCATCAGAAACGCCGCGATGATTGTCAGTACCCCCGTCACGATTCGGATTGGCTTTGCATGGCGCAACGGCCAGTTCCAGCGGTTGGACGCGGCGGTGTCCGGGCTGCGCTCTTTTTTGGGTAGGCGGATAGGCATGATCTTCATCAGGGCGGGTAGCACGGTGAAGGTCGTGATCAGCGCGATGAACATGCTGGCCCCGGCAATGACGCCCAATTCTGCCACGCCCGAATAGCTCGTTGGAATGAAGGCAAACAGGCCGATGGCGGCTGTGATGGCGCTCAGTATCAGTGCGGGGCCGGTCGAGGTGAGAGTGTCCTGCAAGGCCTTGCGTTGAGGGCGGCCCTCCAGGATGAGTTCACGGTACCGTAAACAAAAATGCGAGGAGTACGCATCGCCCATGCCAATGAACAGCACCGCAAAGCCGATGGAAATCAGATTGAGTTGGCCGATAGCCACCGTGGCGAAACCCAGAGACAGGATTAAACCCATCGTCAGTGAAACGAAGGTCGCAAACATGAGCTTGATGGATCGATAGGCGATCCATAAGGTCAGGCAGACCAGAATAAGTGAGGCGGCACTGGCCATCGAGACACCGGTGCTGATGGTTTCCATCTCTTCATGTTCAAGGACAACTTCGCCGGTTTTGCGTACTGAGACATCGGCGAGTTCACCCTGAAGAGCAGAAGCCAAAATGCCATTTACGGCTTGAATAAATTGCTCTGCGGGCATTACCTCTTCGAAGTGCAGTACTGGTTTTACCAGAATAAATCGCTTGGTGACCCCTAGGCCGCTACTGGCGTTCGGCGTCATGAGTTGACGCCAGGAAACCTGATGGGCCTGGCCAACGGTCGTGGCGACGACGGCCTCGCGAATGCTGATCAAGAGCGGATCAAGTTCGAGTGTCAGGTCATTCTTGTCTGCCTCATCCAAAGCCTGTCCGACGATGCCGAACAGCCCGCGCAGACTGTTGTCCTTCGAGAGGCGTCCGATGAAGGGCTGGGCCTTGGCAAGCTGGTTGGTTAGGTCTTCGAGGTCTTCGAGGTCTAGATACAGTAGCCCGTTGCGGGCAAAGAACTCACCTTCGTCCGGGACATGAACACCGCTGAAATGGGCAGGGTCCTGTTCCACCAGTGTCACGATTTTCCTGACGGCAGCCGCGGTGGATTCCGGAGTTTTGCCTTCAACCAATAGCAGGGCCGTACCAATATCCTGAGGGAATGCTTTTTCCAGCGCGATGCGGTTTTTCTGGAACGGCAGTTCCAGTGAAATCATGTCTGCCGTGTTGGTGTTGACCTTGAGGTGGTCCATCGTGTACCGCAGCGTCAGGCCGGAGGCCGCGACAAACAGAAGGATGACCAGCCAGGGATGGCTGATAAAGTGGGTTTCCCAGCCACGCATGAAGCGGTCTAGGCGGCTGTCTGGGTTGTTGCTCATGGTTAAAGCGGCGTGGGCGTGAAGCTAAAGTCGGAACCGCCATGTTGGCGGACCTGGTGCAGGGTGCGCATCGCAGCTTTAAAGGCCTGTCCGAGACGAATCAAGTCGGGAATTTCCCCGGGTCGCCGTGCGACATGGCCGAGTAGTTCCATTATCCGGACGTCACCGCGAGGATTGAGCGAACGGTTGACTGCGGCGGGAAAATCCATCACGGCGGGGTCGGCAATGGCGCGAACCGCTAGGAAAGGCAGGTTGTGGGCACTTGCCCTGCGGACAATGGCCCCACTTTCCATGTCGATGGCCACCGCCCCAGTTTGCTGTTGCAACGATGCTTTCTCGGTTCGGGTGCCGACCACGCGGCCACTTTCCCTAATGGCTCCTGATTGCGTCCTCAATTGCAAGGGCAGGTTCGCAACAAGCCGTTGTCGCCACACGGGATCAGTCGGGTAAAGTTGATCGTCTTCGCCGTGAATGTGTTCCGCGAGGACCAGATGTCCCGGCCTGAGGTGTTCGGCGATGGCTGCGGCACAGCCCCAACTGATCAGTGCATCCACTTTGCGTCCGATGAGTCGCTCGACGGCTCTGTCGGCAGCATCGGGGCCGGCTCCGGAAACCGTTAGCCAGTGACCTTCTGGAAGTCCATGCAGACTTTCAAAGCCTAGTCGCTGCCGAACAAGGCTGCGTGCTTCGGCCGGCAGCGCGACGACAATGCCGATAGATGGCACTGTCAGTGATGACTTTCGTTGCGGAAACGGGCCAGAGCCCACAGCGGGAAGAATTTATCGTAACCGTGGTACTTGAGATAGAACACCTTCGGGAATCCCGGGGCGTTGAAGTATTTGTCGTTCCAGTGACCTTCAGGTCCCTGATTGCGAAGCAGATAGTCAATGCCGGCTGCGACTGCGGGAGAATCGGCCTCACCGCCCGCCATCAGTGCCAGAAGAGCCAAGGCGGTATGGAACGCCATGCTGGTGTGGAATCGTCCACGCTTTTCGGCGCTCGGATCGTGGTAGGTGAAGTTGTCCTCACCCCAGCCGCCATCGCTACACTGGATGCTCTTCAGCCACGCTACTGCCCGCTGGATGGCAGGGTCGTTCTTCGGCAGGCCTGCCGTTTCGAAGCCCACCAGCACCGACCAGGTGCCGTAAATGTAGTTGGTGCCCCAGCGGCCAAACCATGAGCCATCGGCTTCCTGCTCATTGCGCAGGTAGGTCAGTGCGTCATCGAGGACGCTACCGAGATCACCACGCTGCTCGGCCAGCTTGGCTAGGAACATCAGGCAACGACCACTGACATCCGAAGTGGGGGGGTCCAGCAGCGCGCCGTGATCGGCGAAAGGAATATGGTTCAGGTAGTGATAAGTGTTGTCGGCATCGAAAGCGCCCCAGCCGCCGCCCTGCGATTGCATGCCGGCGATCCAGTTGCCGGCTCGACGCACAGGTTCGTTGAACTCGATGCTGTTGGCTTGCAGCAGGGCATGGGCGACGACCGCAGAATCGTCGACGTCCGGATAGTGTGTGTTCTCGAACTGGAACGCCCAGCCCCCGCCCTCGACATCAGGACGCCGGATGCGCCAGTCGCCGGGGTGATCGGTCAGCTGTTTGCTGGCCAGCCAGCGAAGCCCAGCAGTCAATGCGGCCTCGGTTCGAGCATCCTGTTCGTGTTTGTTGACTTCCTGTAAAGCCAGACTGGTCAGGCCGGTATCCCAGATGGGAGAGACGCAGGGTTGGCAGTAGGCATGGTCTTCCTTAATAACGAGGAGTCGCTCGATGGATTTCCGTGCAATGCGTCGATATTCATGTTCTGGCGGATAGCCAAGCCAGTCCAATGCCTCGTAGGCGTTAACCATGGCGGGGAAGATGGCGCCCAGTCCATCCATGCCGTTAAGCCGTTCTATGAACCAGTCATGGGCCTTTTCCGTGGCCTTGGCGCGCAGCTTTTTCGGCAAATATGGCTCGATGCTGAAAGCGACTCGCTCCAGCCTAAGTACCAGTTTGCCTAGAGGCGTCTTGACATGCGCGAAGTAGTTGCCCTCCTGTTCCGGATCGACCGTGAAAAGCTCCCTGACCCCGGTTTTTTGGGGATTGCGCGCCGTGACTTTGTGGCTGCACAGGATGAGTAAAGGCACCATTACTGTCCGCGACCAGTAGGCTATCTTATCCAGGTGGAAGGGGAACCAACCAGGCAGCAGCATGATTTCAACGGGAATGAACGGCACGGCCCGCCAGGGCACCTGCTCGAACATGGCTAGCATGATGCGGGTGAACACATTGGATTGTGCCGCACCGCCCTGGCTGAGAATCCAGTCGCGAGCCGCGATCATATGTGGTGCTTGGATGTCATCGCCCGCCAGCTTGAGCGCATAGTAAGCTTTGACCGTGCAACTGGTGTCTCCGGGCCCGCCAGTAAACAGGGAGTAGCTGCCGTCCGTCCGTTGGTGTGCCCGCAGATAGACGGCGATCTTGGCTTGCAAAGCCGTGTCGATCTCGTCCATGAAGTGCATCATCAGGATGTATTCGGCCGGTATCGTGCAATCTGCCTCCAACTCGAATACCCAATACCCTTCAATATGCTGTTGCCTCAGCAGAAAATCACGGGCGCAATGGATCGCCTTGTCGACCGGGGCTTCAGTCTGCCGACTGAATACCGGTTTCGTATAAGCCGGATTTTCTGACGGGTCGTTATGATCTTTGAACATGATGTGAGATGTCCCCTGATGTGGTTGGCTTCTCAGATGTGAAATCTAGGATGAGGGTCTAGCCGGATTGCTCTGTGAGGGGCAAGCCTCTGCCGGCAAACGCAAAGGCCGTCTTGAGGCCTCTATCGCTGGAACGCAAGATTCGGCTGATTGCAATCGTGGTCTTGACCGCGCGCCGTGTGATCTTCACCTGCGAAGAAGCGGTGAAGTCGGGATTCTGGGCAATCTTGCGTAAAGTGAGGACCGCCATGCCCAGCGCCCACAGGCAGAATTCGCGAATACCCGCTTCATTGGATGGAATAAGCAGGGTATAGCGGAGTGCGTTTTTCAGGTGGCCATGGGCGATGCCGATGAGTTCGAGGAATCCGGCGCGGAACCGTGGGTCATTGTGGCCTGGTTTGAGGTCGGCCAGCCGAAAGCCCCCCGTGCGATCGAATACATCCTGTGGTAGCCAGCAGACGCCGCGTTCATGGTCATCCCACAAGTCCTTAAGAATGTTCGTCATCTGCAGGCCTTGGCCGAACGAAACGGCTAACCGCATCATCTCATCTCGATGGGCGGCGATGGCTGGCGAGTAGTGGCAAAAAAGCTGGGTCAGCATTTCACCTACCACACCCGCCACGTGGTAGCAGTAGTGGTCCATTTCCTTCAGTGACGCGAGCCCTGGGCTAAGGTCACGATCCTGGAATTCGGCCATACCTTGGGCCATGATTTCGACGCACCGCGCGAGGGCTTCCTGTTGTTCGCTGTCGAACCGATGCGTTATGCCGATAACCCTGGGCACCACGCACATGAGTTCATGCTCTGCGGGCAAGGTTCCGGATGAAAGGAGGGGGGGCAGTGCTTTGCTCAGTGGCGCCGGGGGTTGTTTGCCCCGCACGACGTCGGCGAATTGATGGCAGAAATGACGTTTCTGGGCTGAATTCAGGGCGACTTCATCTTCGATGGTGTCCACAATGCGACACAAGAGGTAAGCATTAGCCACCGGCTGGGCCAGTGCGTGCGGAAGTTGCGGAATCGTTAGCGCAAAGGTGCGCGAAACGCCCTGGAGCAGGTGATCTTGAAAAACGTCGTCGCTTAGCGATTCGATGCTTTTACTGTTTTGCAGCGGGATGCTTGAACTCATGCGGGGAAAGCTTTTTCCTTCAAGTCTCTGATTAGCATGGCTTTCCGGGTCGTTATTAGGCGAGACGGCGGCACGCGCACGCATTGCGCAAGGAAAGGAATTTTAACTTTTTTGCGTTTTTCGTCAAGTAATGTTGTTTTTTGACGAAAATGAGTTGAGAAAAAAACAACTGCGCTATACGATAGCGCCCGTTACACTTTATTTACTGAAGGGGTTCCACCCTTCATCGTCTGGAACCGATGGAGTCTTGTCCGATTAGTGTTCCAGCCTGACCAGAAACCATGAGCTTCTGGCTTTCCTGAACTTAAAGATATTTTCCAGTGGAGGACACATGGGCGTTCCATTAAGGCAGCAGGTTACGATTGCAAAGTACCTTATCAAGCAGAAGCTGTCCGGTAAGAAAAAATATCCTCTGGTGCTCATGCTTGAGCCGTTGTTTCGTTGCAACCTCGCTTGTGCCGGGTGCGGGAAAATCGATTATCCGGACGACATTCTCAATCGTCGATTGAGTGTGGAGGAGTGTCTGGCCGCGGTGGATGAGTGCGGTGCGCCTGTCGTTTCCATTGCAGGAGGCGAGCCGCTGCTGCACAAGGAACTTCCAGAGGTTGTGGAAGGGATGATCCAGCGCGGTAAGTATGTTTATCTCTGCACCAACGCGCTTTTGCTAAAAAAGCGGATCGATGATTACAAGCCATCACCTTACCTGACCTTCTCTATCCACCTGGATGGAAATGAAGATCGTCATGATGCTTCGGTCTGTCAACAAGGGGTATTTGATCGTGCCGTGGATGCGATCAAGCTGGCCATCGGTCGCGGCTTCCGCGTCACGGTGAACTGCACACTGTTTCAGGGTGAGAACGCCCGGGAAATCGCTGACTTTCTGGATTACTGCAAGGAACTGGGGGTCGAAGGCACAACGATCGCACCGGGCTTCAGTTATGAGCATGCGCCGCAGCAGGACATCTTCATAAAGATGCGTGACAGCAAGCAGCTGTTCCGTGACGTCTTCAAGCTGGGGCGTGGCCGCAAGTGGCAGCTAAACCATTCCAGCCTCTATCTCGATTTCCTGGCGGGAAATCAGGGTTACAACTGTACGCCCTGGGGTAATCCTACCCGCAATGTGTTCGGCTGGCAGAAGCCCTGCTACCTGCTGGTTGACGAGGGCTACGCGCCTTCCTTCAATGCGTTGATGGAAGAGACCCCGTGGGACAAGTACGGCAATTCCAAGAACCCCAAATGCTCCAACTGTATGGCTCACTGTGGCTTTGAGGCATCCGCGGTGGAAGACGCCATGAAGCACCCCCTCAAGGCGGCATGGGTTTCCTTGGTGGGTCCGCGAACCAGCGGCCCGATGGCGGATGAACCCACTCCGGAATACGAGACTCAGTCGTCTAAAAAGGGTCGTCGCACGATCTCTATCGAAGCCGTCGACTAATTGCTGGATTCAAAAAGCCGGCGCTCCCAAGTCACTTGACTTGGGAGCGCCGGCTTTTTTGTGTCCGGAGATCAGAGCCAGCGCTGAACGCTTTGCCGATAACGAATGTAATCCGTACCAAAAAGGCTTGTCAGTCTGTTCTCCTCATAGGGAATATGGAAACGGTTGATGATGAGGAAAAACGCGGGGGGTAACAGCCAGAAAGGTAGGGTTCCTATATATAGGGCAAGGCCGACGAGTGCTGTCAACAAGCCCAGATACATCGGGTTCCGCGTCCAGATGTAAGCACCCCGTGTGACGAATTTTGTGGGTTTGCCAAAAGGCAGGACGGTGGTTTTCAACTGCCGGAAGTGCCATGCGGCGGAAGTCGCCAGAGCCAAGCCAGAGATCAGCCAGGCAAGGCCTCCTATGGTGGGCGGAATGATTTCTAGATCAGGAAAAGACCGGTTGGCGGCGTGGGCCGCTGCAATGAGCAGCAAGACGACCACGGGAGGCGGAAAGAAAAATAACTTGTTCATAGGGGATTCTGGTTGTTTGCTTCTAATGTGAATTCAGCCGCCGGCTGAGGTCGTCCCGCCACGCTGAAGAAAGGGCATCCACTGCGAGTACTTTATCAATCCATCTACGTTGATCAGGGTGCTTTATCAGTGCGCGCATGGCGTTGTTCACGGCGACCGACCGACTATCCTGGCTCAGCAGCTGGATGGTATCCCCGCTACGGATCATGCCCTCCTGGATCACCCGCAAATAGAACCCGGTTCGTCCCGATGTCAAAAATGTGCTCACGAAATCTGGGTCGCCGAATTTCAGTCCGAGCTTGAAACACGGCACGCGCGGCTGGGTAATTTGCAAGATTGTCTCGCCCGCCGAAAAAATATCGCCGATATAAACGGCATGATCCTCCAGACCGGTCACAGTGAGGTTTTCGCCAAAATGGCCATGGCCATAATTGGCCTCGCCTCTGGCGGTGGCCCAATGCTGATAGTTTTCCTCGGTATAAACATAGATGGCCTTGTCTGAGCCGCCATGATTTTTTCGATCAACCTGGGTGTCACCGACCAGACCTTCCTTTGTGACCTGAACCGGACCTGCAACGGGAAATTTGTAAATGCCGGTTTCGATCATTCGATCCTGAAGAGGGATGCGTTCCAGCCTGCCCAGATTGACCGAGAGAATGTGTGGCATCAGGCAAAATCCTCTTGCCGCGTGCCTTCAGATAAGCATTGGCGAACAGGCCCGAAAGATAGGCGATGCAGCGGGCTTGGGCCCATCGCCGCCAGCGCGGAGCGATGTTGGGCCGTGGGATAACCCTTGTGGACCGCAAAGCCATAACCAGGGAATAGCTCTTCAGCGATGGTCATTTCACGGTCCCGAAAGACCTTGGCCAGGATGGACGCCGCAGAAATGGCAGGTTCCGTCAGGTCCCCACCAATGATCGCGCGGCTAGGGCAGGGGAGATCCGGGCAACGATTGCCGTCGATTAACGCAAGCTCAGGGGGGATTTTCAGGGAGGCATGGGCTCGTCGCATCGCCAGCATCGTCGCATGCAGAATGTTGAGGCGGTCGATTTCGGCGGGCTCCGCACGCCCGATTGCCCAAGCCACAGCCTGTTCTTCGATAACCCGGGCCAAGTGCTCGCGTTTTTTGGGGGGAAGCTTCTTGGAGTCGGTCAGCCCATCTATCGACGGACTATCATGCGGCAGGATAACCGCGGCGGCAATGACTGCGCCGGCGAGACATCCCCTGCCCGCTTCATCGAATCCGGCAATCAGCTGTTCGTGAGATGCGGTCTTCATTTTCCTCAGTTAATGCGGCGGGAGTTCAGCGGATGATGCTGCGCCCGCTTTGCTGGAGGAATTCGAGAATGGGCAGAATTTCCGGCGATTGCTTGGCCATAGTGGCCAAATTTTCGATGGCCTCTTCGAGCTTGAGGCGTGACTTGTAAATCACCTTGAATGCCCGCTTGATCTGCAGGATGGCCTCCGCGTCATAGCCGCGACGTTCCATGCCGACATTGTTGATGCCGCGGGGTTTGGTCGGGCTGCCTCCCACCATGACATAGGGCGGGATGTCGCGACTGATCACGCTACCCATCCCGGAGAAACTGTGGCGCCCAATCCGGCAGAACTGGTGAACCAGGGAAAATCCGCCTAGGATCGCGTGGTCATCGACGCTGACATGACCCGCGAGTGAGGCGCCATTGGCCATGATGACCCCATCGCCGATGACGCAATCATGCGCCACATGGGTATAAGCCATTAACAGATTGTCGCTTCCGATCCGGGTCAGCGACTGGTCCTGAGCCGTGCCGCGATGGATGGTGCAGTATTCGCGGATGACATTACGATCGCCAATTTCCAGTCGAGTGACCTCCCCCTGGTATTTCTTATCCTGAGGGTCTTCGCCTAGCGAAGCAAATTGGAAGATGCGGTTTTCCCGTCCTATGCGGCTAGGCCCTTTGATGACAACGTGAGGCCCGACCGTGGTCCCCGATCCGATTTCGACATCGGGGCCAATGATGGAGAACGGGCCAACACTGACATCCTCAGCAAGCATGGCGGCCGAATCCACGATCGCGGAGGAATGGATCAAGCGTTCTGCTCCGCGGCCGCGCACATGATTTCGGCACTCGCGACAAACTCTCCGTCCACCTCGGCGCGACACTCAAAGGCCCAGATATTCCGCTTATGGCGAACGTAACAGGCTTCCAGTTTCAACTGGTCGCCAGGGACGACGGGACGTTTGAAGCGGACCTTATCTAGCCCTACTAGGTAGTAGGTCCGGCCCTTGCCCATTAATCCCTCTACCGATCGGCCAGCCAGCAAGCCCGTCGCCTGGGCGAGCGCCTCAATGATGAGAACTCCGGGCATGATGGGAACGGCTGGGAAATGACCCGTAAAAAAGGGTTCGTTGTAAGTGACGTTCTTGAGGGCAAGCAACCGTTTTCCGGGCTCGACCTCTAGTACCCTGTCGATCAGCAGGAAAGGGTATCGATGGGGGAGATATTCCTTGATTTCTTGGATATCCAAAAAAGTGGCCTATGAGTGGTGGTTTTTCGAAAATTGGAGGGCGCTTCCCTTAGGGGGGTTACTTCTTGCTGCCGCCCAGCTTCTTCTCGACCTGATCGGTAATGTTGAGACCATCCTTGGCGAAAGCGACACCATCCACAAGAATCAGGTCGAAATTCTGTTCCTTGGCCACGCTTTGAATGGCCTCCTGAACCACTTTCTGGATCTTGGCCATTTCCTGGTTGGCGCGTAGGCCATAATCCTGACGCATTTCGTCCATGGCCCGTTTGAATTCGCGACCCCGGTCGATCAAGTCCTTTTCCGTTTTCCTCTTGTCGGCTTCGCTCATCGTGGCGATATCTTTCTCGAGTTTTTCCTCGAGCTTTTTTAGCTCTTTCTGTTCGTTGACCAGTTTGGTTTCACGTGGCTGAAATTCCTTTTTCAGTTCAGCTTGTGATTTTTGGCTCTGAGAAGATTGATCAACCAGCTTGCGCAGGTCTACGACACCTACCTTCAGTTCGGCAGCGGTCAGACCGCTGCTTAGCAAGAGACCGCAGAATGCAACAAGAAATTTTTTTGACATGTGTAGATACCCGGAAAAGTTGTTCGAGAGAGATCTGGCGCTCTGTCATCCGCCCGATTTCACAAGCGGTTTCAACAAAGTCTGTGCGGATTATACAAGAAGCGCGAGGAGCCGGATGGAGTTGATTGTGCGGAGCAGGGCTGCTATTCCAAAGGATGGATTGGAGCTTGCGACTGGCTACGCAAAGGCCGCGGTCAGTCCAGATATAATGAAAGCTTGGGTCATGGGCTGGGCAGTTTCTTCTGACAGGGGTGCCAGGTTGGCGATATTACTCTCCAAGGCGAGCATTCCTGATTGGAAAGCGGTCTTCTTCGCTGTGTTGCTGAGTATGGCTGGTTGCGGAAGTCCGCCCAACAATCCCTATTCGGCCTCCGAAGCCAAGGACAATACCCTCTACACCTCGTTTGAGGAGCGACCCAAGCACCTTGACCCGGCGCGGGCCTACAGTGCCAATGAATACGAGTTCATTGCCCAGATCTACGAACCACCTCTTCAGTATGCTTATCTGAAACGACCCTATCAGTTGGAACCGCTCGCGGCCCGCGAGCTACCCAAGGCAGTCTACCTGGATGCGAAAGGCCAGCCTCTGCCGGAAAATGCCCCGGCCGAGAAGATCGCCTTCAGTGTCTACGAAATACGGCTTCGACCTGATCTGCGTTATCAACCCCACCCGGCCTTTGCCCGGGATTCCGCGGGGCTTTACCGTTATCATGGGCTCTCTTCCGACCAGCTCGACGCCATCCGCACGTTGGCCGATTTCAAGGTAACAGCGGATCGCCCCGTCACCGCCGCTGACTATCTCTACCAGATCAAGCGCCTGGTCCATCCGCAAATCCATTCGCCGATAGCCGAGTTGATGGGTGACTATATCGTCGGCCTGCGTGAACTGGGTGAGCGATTGGGCAGGGAATTTGATCGACGAGAAGTCAATGCCGGCTGGTTTGATCTTCGCGATTTTCCGCTGGAGGGGGTCGAGGTCGTGGACGAACACCGCCTACGTATCCGGCTTCATGGCAAATATCCGCAGTTTCGCTTCTGGTTGGCAATGCCTTTTTTCGCGCCGATGCCCTGGGAGGCCGATGCCTTTTACACGCAGCCGGGACTGGTTGAGCGGAATATCAGCCTGGACTGGTATCCGGTGGGTTCGGGTCCCTACCAGTTGGTCGAAAACAACCCCAACCGACGCATGGTGCTGGAACGCAATCCGAATTTCCACGAGGAGCGCTATCCGATGGCGGGCGAATCCGATGATGCGGCTCGCGGTCTGCTGGCCGATGCCGGTCAGCGCTTGCCGCTGATCGAACGGGTCATCTTTGTTCTGGAAAAGGAAACCATTCCCTACTGGAGCAAATTCTTGCAGGGTTACTACGATGCTTCCGGCCTGGCCTCCGACAATTTCGATCAGGCCATCCAGTTCAGCGGGATAGGCAATGCCGAGCTGACACCCGAGATGAAGGTACGAGGTATCGAGCTGCAAACAGCCGTCAGCGCCTCGATTCACTACCTGGGTTTCAATATGCTGGATCCGGTAGTGGGTGGTCTCGGCGAAGCCCAATCAAAATTGCGTCAGGCCATCAGTATTGCCATTGATGAGGAGGAATTCATTGCCATCTTCATGAATGGGCGAGGCATTGCGGCGCAAGGGCTGTTGCCGCCCGGACTGTTCGGGTTCCAGTCCGGGGCAGAGGGCATCAATCCTTATGTCTACGACTGGGTGGACGGTGAGCCACGCCGAAAGGCGATAGGCGAAGCCAAAAAGCTGATGACCGATGCCGGTTATCCGGAAGGAATCGATCATGCAAGCGGCAAGCCGCTTGTGCTGTTTCTCGACACCACTTCTTCCGGTGTTGATGATAAACCGACACTCAACTGGTACCGCAAACAACTGGCCAAGCTGGGCATTCAGCTAGTTTTGCGGACCACGGATTACAACCAGTTCCAGCAGAAAATGGCCAATGGCAATGCCCAGCTGTTTCGCTGGGGATGGAACGCGGATTATCCCGATCCCGAGAATTTCTTCTTCCTTTTGTTCGGGGACAATGCCAAGGTCGGCTCGGGGGGGGAGAATGCCGCCAACTACCGTAATCCGGAGTTTGACCGGCTGTTCAGAATCATGCGGAATCAGGGGGATGGGCCTGAGCGACTGGCTCTGATTCGGCAAATGCAGGAGATCCTGCGGCATGATGCACCTTGGGTTTTCGGGGTTCACCCGAAGACTTTCAGCCTGCGACATGAGTGGTACAGGAATTTCAAACCTAACCTGATGGCTAACAACGGTCTCAAATATCTTCGAATCGACGGGATGCTGCGGGCAGCCCGGAGACTGCAATGGAATCAGCCTGTTTACTGGCCTCTGGGATTGGCGTTTGCCGGGCTGATCGCACTCGTTACTCCTGCCTGGCTTCTCTATCGCCGCCGCCAAAGATCTGCCGCCCTATGATCGATTACATCATTCGCCGGCTGCTTTATGCGCTGCCTTTGTTGCTTGGCATCAATCTGCTCACTTTCGTGCTTTTTTTCGTTGTAAACACACCCGAGGACATGGCGCGCATGCATCTGGGGCAAAAGTATGTCACGTTAGAGGCTGTCGAAAAATGGAAGCACGAGCGCGGCTACGATCAGCCGCTTTTCTGGAATGGTCAGGCCGAAGGGCCCGGGCGGGTTACCCAGACCATCTTTTATCAGAAGTCGCTGGGTCTCTTCCTCTTTCGTTTCGGTCGTTCCGATGGCGGTCGCGATATTGGCGCGGATATCGGCCAACGCATGTGGCCCTCACTCGCCATTGCGATCCCCTCGCTGATCGTGGGCCTGGCCGTGCATATAGGGTTTGCCCTGCTGCTGGTTTTTTTTCGTCTGACTTACCTTGAGTTCTGGGGTGTCGCCCTGTGTGTGGCCTTGATGTCGATCTCCACGCTGTTCTACATCATCGGCGGGCAGTTTTTGGTCGGCAAGCTCCTGCAATTGACCCCCATATCCGGTTATGACGGTGGCTGGAATGCGGTGAGGTTCATCATTTTGCCCGTGGTGATCGGCACCATGGCGGGCTTGGGTTCCGGGGTGCGCTGGTATCGCACTCTGTTTCTGGAGGAGGTCGAAAAAGATTATGTGAGGACGGCCCGTGCCAAAGGTCTGTCTGAGGCGCGGGTCCTGTTTTCCCATGTACTGAAAAACGCCATGATTCCCATACTCACCGGTGTCGTCGTTGTGCTGCCGCTGCTTTTTACCGGGAGCCTGATTACCGAATCCTTCTTCGCCATCCCGGGCTTGGGCAGTTATACCATCGACGCGATCAATCAGCAGGATTTTGCCATCGTCCGTTCCATGGTTTTCCTGGGCTCTGTGCTTTACATCTGCGGACTGTTACTGACCGATATTTCCTACACGCTGGTGGATCCTCGGGTGAAGCTGAACTGAATCATGCCCTTACTGTTGCCAACCGATATCCTCTTTTTGCTGATGCTGCTCGGCCTTCTGGCCCTAGTGATTTATACGCTTCGGCAGGAACATTTGCGTCGTCCTTGGCGCCACGTGATGCGGAGTCGCAGCGCCATGATTTCGCTGGTGATCCTGCTGGCTTATCTGTTGATCGCCCTGCTGGATTCCATCCGCATTCCAGTCGGTCCGAATGCATATGCAAACTCCACCTCTGCCCCGATCGGCGAACCAGTCACGCTGCTGGATTTCGGTCTGGGCAGCATTCGCGACGCGCAGGAAAAGACCTACTCCGCACCACTGGCGGTGGTAGCCCATGCCCGTGAGATGACCCGGCAACCCGATGGCCGCGAAGCATGGACTTACCCTAGACTACAGTTTGGTGGTCGCCATCTGGACAACCCGGAACAGGACCATCTGGGTGACCTGATCCGAACGACTATGCTTGGCTTGGGCGCCGGGATTGGAGGTTGGGCCTTGATCACAGGGTTTTTCGCGCTGGTACTGACTCGCCGTCGGTCCGATCCCATGGGTTTTTTGCGATCGGCCTGGCGTGGTGAGACCGATCTGCCCTGGCGAGCCGTTATGATCACCCTGCTGTTGATCAGCCTGCTGGCTGGCGTGCTGGTGGCCTTAAGCCAGTCTTATCACGTTCTTGGCACTGGCAAGGTGGGTGAAGATGTCCTTTATCAGAGTCTCAAGAGCATCCGCACTGGCGTTCTTATCGGAACGTTGACCACCGTCGCCACGCTCCCACTGGCATTGGTGCTCGGCATACTCGCGGGTTACTACCGGGGCTGGGTCGACGACGTCATCCAGTATCTCTACACCACGCTCAATTCCGTTCCTGGCGTTCTGTTGATTGCGGCGGCCATGCTCGTGATGCAGTCCTACATGGCGAGACATGAGGCGGAATTCGCTAGTCTGGCGACCCGGGCCGATTTTCGCCTCCTGGCGCTGTGTCTGATTTTGGGCATGACTTCCTGGACCGGGCTGTGTCGGTTACTACGCGCCGAGACTCTGAAGCTGCGTGAACTGGAATATGTTCAGGCGGCACGGGTGTTGGGCGTCAGTCAGGGCATGATCCTGTTCCGGCACATTTTTCCCAATCTGTTCCATCTGGTGCTGATTTCCGTCGCACTGGATTTCAGCTCGCTGGTGCTGGCGGAGGCGGTGCTGTCTTATGTAAATATCGGAGTCGATCCCAACACGGAGTCCTGGGGCAACATGATCAATGGCGCACGTCTGGAAATGGCTCGCGAGCCTGTGGTCTGGTGGTCGCTGGCCTCGGCGTTCGTCTTCATGTTCGCCCTCGTGCTGCCCGCCAATCTGTTTGCCGATGCTGTGCGCGACGCATTCGACCCCCGACGGGCAGAATGAACCTTGCCGTGACAAAGATGGAAACAACGGTGAGTCCACCGCTATTGTCGGTGACGGACCTGCGTGTCGCCTTTAGGCAGGGGCAGAACTGGGTGCCGGCGGTCGCGGGGGTTTCATTTGAAATTGCGAAAGGCGGGAGCTTTGCTTTGGTTGGGGAATCCGGCTCGGGTAAATCCGTTACCGCGCTGTCGGTGATGCGCTTACTGCCACAGAACGCGCAGCTTCAGGGGGGGCGTGTGAGCCTGAACGGAAATGATGTCTTCAGTCTTCCTGAGCGGGATATGAGTTCGATACGCGGCGGCAAGATCGGCATTGTTTTCCAGGACCCGATGACCTCCCTCAATCCAGTATTGACCCTAGGCCTGCAGATCGGTGAAAGCCTGGAGCTGCATCGTGGGCTCAAGGGGGGGAGGTTGCGGCGGGCGGCGAAGGAGTTGCTCGAACAGGTCGGTTTGCCGAATCCTGACCGCCATCTGGAGGAGTATCCACACCAGCTCTCCGGTGGGATGCGTCAGCGAGCCATGATTGCACTGGCGCTAGCCGGTGAGCCGGAACTCTTGATTGCCGACGAACCCACGACCGCACTGGATGTGACTTTACAAGCGCAGATTCTGGAATTGCTGCGTCGCCTGCGAAAGGAGACCGGCATGGCCCTTTGGCTGATCACGCATGATTTCGGCACGGTCGCGGAAGTGGCGGATCGAATTGCCGTCATGCGTGGCGGGGTGCTGGTCGAAACCAGTGGGCCGGAGTTCTTCGATGGTCCGCAACATTCCTACAGTCGGGCATTGTTGAACGCGATGCCCCGGCTGGAGGCCTGTTTGCAGCGCAAACCCCTGGTCAAGATGAATTCCGCCTCATCCCCACCGCTGCTTGATGTGCGTGACTTCAGGGTTTACTACCCAATCAAGCGGGGGATTTTTCAGCGAACAGTGGACCATGTCCGGGCCGTGGACGGCGTCTCGTTCCGGCTTGAGCGGGGCGAAACCCTTGCGCTCGTGGGCGAGTCTGGCTGCGGCAAGACCACGCTGGGCAAAGCTCTACTGAATCTTGTCCCGGCGACAAGTGGCGAGGTGCTGCTGGATGGGGTCAAGATCTCAGGTCAGAAGGTTGGCGCTAGGCACGAGGTCCAGGCCGATCTTCAGATCGTGTTTCAGGACCCTTATTCGTCGATGAATCCCAGGATGTTAGTCGGCAATATTCTCGAAGAGGGATTGCGGGCGCAGCGGCTCAGAATGACGCCGGCTGAGCGTCGCGACAAAGTGGAGGCATTGTTGCTGGCGGTGGGGTTGCCGGTATCGGCCCGGGGCCGTTATCCACATGAGTTTTCAGGTGGACAGCGCCAGCGGCTCTGTATCGCTAGGGCACTGGCGGTGGAGCCCAGACTCGTGATTTGCGACGAGCCGACCAGCGCCCTAGATGTCTCTGTTCAGGCTCAGGTGATTCGGTTATTACGGGAGTTGCAGGACCGCCACGGACTTAGCTATCTCTTCATTACCCACGATCTGGCTGTCGTGTCGGAATTAGCTGACCGGGTGGCTGTCATGCACTCGGGGAAAATGGTCGAAACGGGAACGACCCGCCAGGTGCTATTCAATGCTGAAAACGACTATACCCGCGGGCTACTTGCGGCCTTGCCGAAGCTGCATAAGACTGGCCGGACGCATTTTTGATTTGCGGCTTAGTTATCCGGCTCGGCTTCGGGAACCGCAACAGTTTCCTGATCCTTCAATACCTCGTTGATTGATTCCTTGAGGTCCTCCGGGACACTTCGTGAGGCTGCCTTGAGTTTCAGCCCATCCTGAATGCGCTGGTGGTTGGGGGCGTCTTCCTCCAGACCCAACATGAAATCCTCGAGCGTTGACAGCGCGCTGAAACGCACGTCCTCGTTTTGATCTTCCAGCGCCGACATGAGCGCTGCAATGGTGGCATCGGACGGCTCATCCAGGGAGCCCAGGCTCAGCGCCGCGGCATTGCGCACTTCGGCATTGGCATCCGTGGTCAGCAGTTGCCCCAGGGTGGCTTCGGTTTCAGGGCTCGGATAGGCGCCCAATTGCTCGACCGCCTCGATCCTTTCTTCATCGTTCGAGCTACCGAGTTGGGTCATGGCTTCGGTGACTTGCTCTTTCTCAATTTGGTCGTCGTCCGCCATTTCATCTGGAGGCAGCGAGTTCTCTTCCATGGGGATTGGTGGCACTGCTGTTGAGGGGGCCGCTTTTGATGTGGGTGATGATGCCGGCTCGGTCACTGAGTCTGGCGCTAAATCCTCAGTGTGATCAGATTCCAGGTTATAGAAAACTGTAGCCACAATGACGCTGGAAATCAGCAGGGTGATAAGGAGTATCCGGGAAATGGGCATAGTTTTTTACGTGCTGGGCTTGTGGTCTGCCAGATTCAAATTTGAGCCCTTGGCTCTTCTCTGGGCTCATTAAACGTGCATTCTATCAGACGGTTAATAAAGCGAAAATCCGGGGGAGCAGCTTCCATCATGCTGATTTAGGACCGGCTCAGTGGCTTGCTTTTGACCAGAAAACACCGTTCGGCAAAGTTTGGATATCGCCACCCGCGGGATGCTCTCCCAAGGGTTCTATCCGCCCGAAAATCTGTTGGGCGGACTGAATCTCTTTTTCGCCAAAGGCGATGATGCGGCCGTCGCAATAATGTTTGCGGAGGGCTGATTGAACCTGGGTGTCCTTTTCCTCGGTCAGAGAGCTGATATCCTTCCAGACGCTATCGGATTCGCAGATTTGCTTTCGGGCTTCGGCTGTGGCTTTCATGAAACCGTCCACGGCATTGGGATGGGCTTTAGCCCAGCTTTCCCGGAAGACATAACCCAGCGCCGGGACATCGGTCTTGATGCCCAGCGCGACCTGGATGCCTCGGCCGTCGAGAATCTGCCGGTATCCCTGTGCTTCCAGCATGGCGGCATAATTCCAGTAGGTCAGCAGCGCGTCGAGCTGGCCCTGCACCAGCGACTGGTTGAGCAGCGGCGGTGCGCCGAAGGTGACGGTGGACTTCTGCTCAAGATCCAGCGCCGCCGTTTTCTGGGCAACGGCTTTCAAAAGCAACCAGTTCTTGTCCATGCCGCCGCCCGCCACGCCCAAGCGTTTGTCGGCCAGATCCGCAATGTCATGAATGGGTGATTCCTTCGCGACCATCAGCGCCCCATGACTGGAGGAAAAGGGAACAAAGGTATAGTCCTGCCCCTGTGATCGCTGTCGGGCAACCCAGATCCAGTCAGAAACCATGATGTCGATGCTATTGCCTTGCAGACCGATCCGTCCCGCCTCCGGGCTGGCCAGTTCGGTCGTTTCGATCCCGATCTGATGGGCTGTATCCAGTTTCTGGCTTTTTATGACGGCCAGTTCCCAGTTGAGGGTGCCGAAGGCTAACGCGCCGACTCTGATGATGTTTGGGGCTGTTTCCGCGGTCGCGGCTGTTGATAGGGCCAACAGGCAAAGGGGAATGAGTGACTTGAACATGGTTATGGCCTTTCTGGGGGTGAACGGCAGCGGTCAGGTCGGGCTAATTGCCAGCGATGGTCAGCTGTTCCAGCATTATCGAGCCGGTTCGGGTGTTGCCGCGCAGATCCACGTCATTGCCGACGGCGACCAAAGTTTTGAGCATGTCTCGGAGGTTGCCGGCAATGGTGAACTCCTCGACCGGATACAGGATCGTCCCGTTTTCCACCCAGAAACCGGCTGCTCCGCGCGAATAATCACCGGTCACCAGATTGACGCCCTGACCCATCAGTTCGGTGACGAGCAAGCCGGTGCCCATTTTTTGCAGGAGTCCAGCCTGGTCGAGCGTGCCGGGATCGATAATGAGGTTATGCACACCGCCGGCATTGCCAGTGGAGGTCATGCCCAATTTACGTGCCGAGTAAGTGCTCAACACGTAGGACTCCAGAATGCCGTGGCGGACGAGGTGATGCGGGACGGTCCGGACCCCTTCGGCATCGTAGGGCACGCTGCCCAGTGCTTTTTTCAGGTGCGGCTGTTCATGTATCTGCACGAAATCGGGGAACACCGGTTTGCCGAGCTGATCCAGCAGGAAGGATGATTTGCGGTACAGGTTGCCCCCGCGAATGGCACCGATGAAATGACCGAGCAGGCTGGTTGCGACATCGGCGGCAAAGATCACCGGGCATTGGCGGGTGCTCAAGCTTCTAGCCCCGAGCCGACGGATCGTCCGCTCTGCCGCGATGCTGCCGACCTCTTCGGGCGATTGCAGATTGCGAGCATCACGCGCCACGGTCCACCAGTCGTCCCGCTGCATTTGCTGGCCCCGCTCGCCGATAACGGAGACACTGAGGCTGTGGCGGCTGGAGGCATAACCGTGGAGAAAGCCCAGGCTGTTGCCCATCACCCTAAGTCCCTCGAAGGTATTGAGGCTGGCGCCCTCGGAGTTGCTAATGTCGGCATGATGGTTCCGTGCGGCGTTCTCGCACGCAACCGCCAGGTCAATGGCCGCTTCCGGTTCGATGGCCCAAGGGTAATAAAGGTCGAGTTCTGGAAATTCGGTGGCCAGCAAATCGGCATCGGGGAGTCCTGCACAGGGGTCCTCAGCCGCATGTCGGGCAATCCGAACGGCTGCGGCTACGGTTTCGCGCATGGCGACTGGGCTCAGGTCGCTGGTGCTGGCTGAGCCCTTGCGCTGCCCGATGTAAACCGTCAGGCCCAGGCCTCGACTCCGGTGATGCTCGATCGTTTCCACCTCGCCCAGGCGAGCAGTGGCCGACAGACCGGCTTCCATGCTGACGCCGACTTCCGCGCCAGTGGCACCTTGGTTTCGGGTTTCTTGAATGCAGTCGGCAACCAGTGATTTCAGCTGATCGAGATGCGCTTGCTCTGGGGCGGGGATCGGGTTTGAAGACACAGAAAATCCTATGATGCGGTCGTTTGATGCAGGGCGGACTAGCCTTGGACTCGCGTGCCACCTACGGTAAGTCCGTCGACCTTGAGGGTGGGCTGACCGACACCGACCGGCACACTCTGGCCATCCTTGCCGCAGGTGCCCACGCCGCTGTCGAGCTGGAGATCGTTGCCGACCATGCTGACACGTGTCAGGACATCGGGTCCATTGCCGATCAGTGTCGCCCCCTTGATGGGGCGTGTCAGTTTGCCTTGTTCAATCAGATAGGCCTCGCTGGCCGAGAAGACAAACTTGCCCGACGTGATGTCTACCTGTCCTCCACCAAAGTTCTTGGCATACAGGCCTTTCTTGACGGAGCGGATGATTTCTTCCGGGTCATGCGGGCCGGCCAGCATGTAGGTGTTGGTCATGCGTGGCATGGGCAGGTGCTGATAGGACTCGCGGCGACCATTGCCGGTGGGCGCGACCCCCATCAGGCGAGCATTGAGCTTGTCCTGCATGTAGCCTTTGAGAATGCCGTTTTCTATCAGTGTGGTGCAGGCTGTCGGCGTGCCCTCATCATCAATGGTGAGCGAGCCGCGTCGACCCGGCAGGGTGCCATCATCCACCACGGTGCAGAGCGGCGACGCGACTTTTTCCCCAACCCGGCCGGAAAAAGCGGAAGTGCCCTTGCGGTTGAAGTCGCCCTCCAGCCCATGACCAATGGCCTCATGCAGCAGGATGCCCGGCCAGCCCGACCCCAGCACGACGGTCATGCTGCCGGCGGGGGCCTCCTCGGCGTCCAGGTTGACTAGGGCTTGTCGGACGGCTTCGCGGCCGTACTCAGATGCCCGGTCACCTTCTAGGAAATACTGGTAATCCGTGCGGCCACCGCCGCCGTAGCTGCCTTGCTCGCGGCGTCCGCCGTCCTCCACAATCACGCTGACATTGAGTCGGACCAGGGGACGTACGTCGCCATGTGTGGCACCATCCTGGCCCATGACCATGATCACTTCATGGCTGCCGGACAGGCTGACAAACACCTGTTCCACCCGAGGATCGATTGCGCGACATTCCTGGTCCAGTCGCTTCAGCAAGGCAATCTTGTCTTCCTCCGGCAACGATCGCAGCGGATCAATCGGTAAATACAAGGAGGGTGGGCGAGGCGACCGGGCCAGTTCCCGGGTGCCTTCATCCCCCCTGCGGGCAATGGAACGGGCACTTTTTGCTGCTTCCAGCAATGCGGAGGTCGTGATGTCATCGCTGTAGGCAAAACCAGTTTTTTCTCCCGACACCGCACGGATGCCGGCACCCCGGTCGATGCTGTGGGTGCCTTCCTTGACGATGCCGTCTTCCAGTCCCCACGACTCATAGCGGGTCGCCTGGAGATAGATATCGGCCGTATCGATCCCGCCACCCAGCAGGTTTTGCATGACCCTGTCGAGGTCACCCGTGGCGAGACCGGCGGGTTCCAGCAGGGTTTGTTGGGCAATGGCAATGGGTTCTGATGTCATGGTGCCGGTCTTGATGAGTCGGAAATTAGGTTTGCGTGGCGTTTGTTTCAGCGGCAGGTCAGCTTAGTGTGCTCTAGGGCTGGAAAGGCGGCCCGTACTTTTGCCAGGCGATCCCGGTCGAAGTCCGCCGTTACGACGCCGGAACCCTGCGACAGGCTGGCCAGTACCGCGCCCCAGGGATCCACAATCATGCTGTGGCCATAGGTTTCGCGTCCATTGATATGGAAGCCTCCCTGGTTGGCAGCAATGGTGTAACACAGGTTTTCGACCGACCGAGCACGCACCAGAATCTCCCAGTGTGCCGCTCCGGTACGGGCGGTGAAAGCGGAAGGAACGGCCAGAATATCCATGCCCACCGAAGACATCTGGCGGTAAAGTTCGGGGAAGCGGATGTCATAGCATACGGACAGACCCAGGCGACCGAAGGGGGTATCCACCACCAGCGCATCCTCCCCGGCTTCTATGGTCGAGGATTCCTGATAGCTTTCCTCGGTGCCCGGCACGCTGACATCAAACAGGTGAATCTTGTCGTAGCGCCCGACCCGGTTGCCCTTGTCATCGAATACCAGGCAAGCGGCACGAGCCTTGCCTGAAACGCCCCGAATCGGCATGGTGCCGCCGACCAGCCAGACCTTGTGGCGCTCCGCGGTTTTCGACAGAAACGCCTGAATGGGGCCGACGCCATCCGATTCGGCGATGTCAAGCTTGTCGGTCTCATTCACGCCCATCAAGGCGAAGTTCTCGGGGAGAACGACCAGTTTTGCGCCCTGCTTGGCGGCCGTCTCGATCAAACGACCGGCCTCCAGCAAATTTCCGCTTACATTTGGGCTAGAGGCCATCTGGATGGCGGCCAGTGTAGCTTTTCTCATGACATCTATCCTGTCGCGGCGTAATGCCTTCGGGTGGCTCATCTGACTTTTACGCGAGTTGATTCGGCAAGCCAACCCGGGCTGTTTTGGCCAGAAAGGATCCGAAAAAGTCGCTTGAGCAGGGGTCCAGCTCGGAGTGGGACAATTTCGCGAAGTTTATCATAGCTGGCATCGGCAGCCGGGTTGGCATTTCATACCAGAACCACGTCGTACTGTTCCTGGGAGTACTGGGCCTCGACCCGGAACTTGATGTGGACGCCAGTGAAGCTTTCCAGTTCTGATAGCGTGTCGGCTTCCTCATCCAGAAGGCGCTCCACGACTTCATTCGAGGCCAGGACCAGGAGTTCATGTACCTCGTACTGGCGTATTTCGCGCAGGATTTCGCGAAATATGTCGAGGCAGACGGTCTCCGGGGTTTTCAGTACGCCACGACCACTACAGGCAGGGCATGGCTCGCAAAGAATGTGTTCGAGGCTTTCGCGGGTGCGCTTGCGGGTCATTTCGACCAGGCCGAGGTTCGAAACCTGGCTGATGGCATTTTTGGCGTGATCCTTCTCCAGGGATTTTTGCAGGGCGAGCAGTACCTGTTGGCGATGTTCCCGATCGCACATGTCGATGAAGTCGATGATGATGATGCCGCCGAGATTGCGGAGCCGCAGCTGACGGGCGATGGCCTGCGCGGCTTCGAGGTTGGTCTTGAAGATGGTTTCTTCGAGGTTACGGCCGCCAACAAAGGCGCCGGTATTGACATCGATGGTGGTCATTGCCTCCGTCTGGTCGAAAATCAGGTAACCGCCCGATTTCAGTGTCACACGCCGCTCCAGGGCGCGGTGAATCTCGTCTTCAACCGCATAGAGATCGAATAGGGGGCGCTCACCGGCATAGTGCTCCAGACGCGGTGATAGTTCGGGGACGAACTCCCGGGCGAACTTGGCGAGCCGCGTAAAGGTTTCGCGCGAGTCAACCCGGATTTTCTCGACTTTTTCGCAGTGCATGTCGCGGAGTACCCGCATGCCCAGCGGCAAATCTTCATGCAGCAGCATGCGTGGCTTGCTGGTGCGCTGACGTTGGGCGATGGAATTCCACAGCTTGACCAGAAATACCATATCGGCGTGCAGAGCCGATTCATCGATACCCTCCGCCGCCGTGCGGGCAATAAAGCCCCCGCTACCGTGCTCTTTCTGAAAGCCGTCAACGCAGGCGCGTAGCCGAGCCCGTTCTGCTTCGGACTCAATGCGTTGCGATACCCCGCTGGTGCGAGTGTAGGGCATATAAACCAGATACACAGAGGGAATCGCCAATTCGGTCGTCAGTCGGGCGCCCTTGTTGCCAATAGGGTCCTTGACCACCTGCACCAACAGTTCCTGACCATCCCGCAAAATCAACTCGATCTGATCTGTGTCGGTTTTCTCCCGCTCATGAGCGCAAAGATCCGACAGGTGCAAAAAGGCCGATTTGTCCAGGCCGATGTCAACGAAAGCGGCTTGCATGCCCGGCAGGATGCGGGAAATCTTACCCTTGTAGATATTGCCCACCAGCCCGCGGCGTCGCATGCGCTCGATCAGTACTTCCTGCAGTACCCCGTTTTCGACGATGGCGACCCGGGTTTCGGGTGGGGTGACATTGATCAGAATTTCATCGCTCATCCTGCGAAATGCTCTCGAGAGGATCGCAAGGGGTCGATATCGATCTGTCTCAGCAGTTCTGCGGTTTCGCGCAATGGCAAGCCCATGACGCCGGAGTAGCTTCCGGAGAGTCGCTCGATGAAAAGCGCTCCCAAGCCCTGTATGGCGTAGGCGCCGGCCTTGCCCTGGGGTTCGCCGGTAGCCCAGTAAGCCTCGATGTCACCGAGTGTGAGTGTGCGGAATCGGACATGACTCATGCTGAGAGCGAACCAGTGCTGACCGCAGGCCCTCAGCGACACGGCACTCATGACCCAGTGTTCGCGGCCGGAAAGTCGGCTGAGCATATCGGTGGCGTCAGCCTTGTCACGCGGTTTGCCGAAGATTTCGCCATCCAGTACCACCTCGGTATCGGCGGCCAATACCGGCAATCCGTCTGGAGTCAGCGACCAGGCCGCCAGCGATTTTTCCGCGGCGATCCGCTGCACATAGTCTTCGGCCAATTCGTCAGGCCGCGGCTGTTCGACAAGGTCGGCGGGCTTGACTTCATAGCTGACACCCAGCTGATCCAGCAGTTCACGGCGTCGGGGTGAGGCGGAGGCCAGCACCAATTGAGTGGAGGCGGGTGGGCGAGTCGGGTGGTTCATGGGCCCAGGCTTATCGGTGATAGGGGTGGTTGTTGAGTAGGCTCCAGGCACGGTAGATCTGTTCGGCGACGATAATGCGTACGATGGGGTGGGGCAACGTCAGGGGGGAAAGGCTCCAGAGCTGGCTCGCGCGGGCCCGGCAGGTATCTGACAGCCCTTCGGGTCCGCCGACCAGCAGGGCGATCCGACGCCCGTCCCGCATCCAGTCGTTGACCTGAGTGGAGAGCTGAAGGGTGTCCCAGGGTTTTCCGACGACTTCGAGGGCAATGATGTGATCGTCCCGGGAGAGGGAGGCCAGTATGCGCTCGCCCTCTTCCTCCCGAATGCGGGCCAGGTCGGCATTCTTGCCGCGTTTGCCGGGAGCGATTTCCCGCAGGACCAGTTCACATTCTCGAGGCAAGCGTTTGGCATAGTCCTCGTAGCCTTCGGTGACCCAAGCCGGCATGCGGTTGCCCACGGCGAACAGATGAATCTGCATGGCCTTACCGATGATGGGTCGTTGATGCTCGCCGGGTCTTGATCAGGCAACCGACAGCATCCGGTCCAGCGACAGCTTGGCGGGCCGAGCATCTTCATCGGGGACCACGATACGGTTGATGACGTGTCCTTCGACCAGATTTTCCAGTATCCAGGCCAGATGCTGAGGGTCGGTGCGGAACATGGTTGAACACATGCAGATCGTGGGCGACATGAAATGCACCTCGATGCCACGTGGCCGCACCTCGTTGGCCAGCCGGTTGACCAGATTAAGCTCAGTCCCCACCAGCCAGCGTGTGCCGGCTTCCGCCTCGCGGATGGTTTTCAGAATATATTCGGTGGAGCCGATGTACTGCGCCTTTTCGCAGACCTCGAAAGAACATTCCGGGTGGGCGATAACCCGGGTGTCCGGATGTTTTTCCAGGAAATGGTGGATCTGCTCGGGCCTGAACATCTGATGGACTGAGCAGAAGCCTTTCCAGAGAATGATCCTGGCCTTGCGAATCTGTTCCTCGGTCAAACCACCCATGGGCTGGGTAAAGTCCCAGGTCACCATCTCATCGAGCGGGATGCCCATCCGGTGGCCGGTATTGCGTCCCAGGTGCTGATCGGGGAAGAACAGCACCTTTTCTCGCTGGGCGAAACTCCATTCTAGGATTTTCTTGGCATTGCTCGAGGTGCAGACAATGCCGCCATGACGTCCGCAAAAAGCCTTCAGGTCTGCCGCGGAGTTGATGTAGGTGACCGGGGTAATGGTCTCGTCGGGGTCGAGTATCTGCGAAAGTTCACGCCAGCTTCGCTCAACGGCCGGGAGATTGGCCATGTCGGCCATGGAGCAACCTGCAGCGAGGTCCGGCAGGATGGCGATTTGGTCCGGGCGCGACAGAATGTCGGCCACTTCGGCCATGAAGTGCACGCCGCAGAACACGATGTATTCGGCACCGGACTTTGCCGCCTCGCGCGAGAGCTTCAACGAGTCGCCGGTGAGGTCGGCATGCCGGAAAACCTCGTCTCGCTGGTAATGATGGCCGAGGATGACGCAGCGATCGCCCAGTTTGCGTTTGGCGGTGTCAATGCGGATTTCGCATTGGGCGTCATCCAGCAGTGCGTAATTCTCAAGCGCGAGCGTGGGAGCCAACATCACGGACCTCTCTGATTAAAGCTGTGTCAGGCGCGGATTGTAGAGTAAAAAACTCGGGATTAGAGGCTCAGGGCTGGCTCGCATCAAGATCATCGACCTTGATAAAGATTTGGCTGTCTTGCTGGCTGTTGGTGAAGCCCGAACCAAACCCTTGGTTCGTCCCAGTTTCTGTCAGGCCACCGACCTCCACCCACTCGCCCAAGGGAGCCCTGAGTTGTGTCGATGCCCCCTGAGTGTTGATGATGCCTCCGCGGTTGAGATGGTCGGACCAAGGCTCGATGGCAATCAGGGCTTCCTGCGGCCCCGTCAGTCGTGGAATCACGGAAAAGCCCGTTGTGACCGGCTGATAGGTGACGCCTCCGTACCCATGGCCATAGGTGGCATACGGAACTATCTTTCCAACCTGGATCGTGGCGGCCTGACCGTCTAGGGTTTGCACATGCTGGGTGGCTTGGTTCGAGCCCTGTTCATGTGTCGTCGCGATGTCGCCTCGGACATTGACGCTTCCGCCCATTCGGCCGCCGACGGCAATGCCGCCATTGAGTCCTTTGCCCGTCAGGTGCTTGCCCTGAATGACGGAGATTTGCAGCCGATGGGGCCGCTGGTCGATCTGTTCCAGCATACCGCGGACTTCATTGATCGTTTCCTGGTTCGCCTTGATGATCAGCTGGCTATGGTGCGGGACGATGCTGTCATGCGGGCCGAGGAAAGGCTGGAGCAGTGGGATCATTTCATCAGCGGGTCGATGGCGAAGCTCGATCACCGCAATCTCCTTCGCGAGGGCTGGCAGGTGAAACAGCAGAAGCAAGATCACTCCGAGACGAGGAATGTTCATGCTCATAGGTTGTTATCCTTCAGACCGGGGGCAATGGCTCATGACCCGCGAAGTCGATCCGCCTGAGCCTGCCCATACAGATCAACATACTGTCGCGCACTAATTTCCCAGGAAAAATCTTTCTCCATGCCCGCTTTCTGGATCTTGCGCCAGGTCGTCGGTTTGGCATAGAGGATGACGGCGCGCTCGACCGCCTCAAAGAGGGCATCAGGCGTGGCCTCATCAAAGACGATGCCCGTCGCGGTTCCGGCTTTGAGTGCCTCCGGGGTGGCGTCCACCACGGTATCCGCCAGTCCACCCGCGCGCCGCACCAGCGGAATGGCGCCATAGCGCTGGCTATAGAGTTGGTTAAGTCCGCAGGGCTCGAAGCGTGACGGCATCAGGAAAAGATCTGTGCCGCCCTCAACCAGGCGTGCTCCGGCTTCGTCGTAGCCCAGCCGGATGGCGAATCGGTCGGGGAACAGTTTTCCCCAGTGCTGCAGTGATTGTTCATAGCGCGTATCGCCACTGCCGATCATGGCAATCTGCAAAGGCAATGACATGAGTCGCGGCATGATATCGAGCAGCAGGTCGGTGCCTTTCTGTTCGACCAGTCGGCCTACCCAGGCCAACAGGGGAAGGTCTGGGTTGACCGGCAGACCGAAGTTTTTTTGCAGCTCGGCCTTGAGGTCCCCCCGCTTCTTCAGCGATTTGAGATCGAAATGGATGGGCAGGTAAGGGTCTCGGGCCGGGTTCCAGGCATCCATGTCGATGCCGTTGAGGATGCCACTCAAACGATCACGGCGATGTCTCAGCAGTCCTTCCAGTCCGCAGCCAAATTCCTGTCCCTGGATTTCCTCCGCATAGGTCGGGCTGACCGTGCTGATGCGATCGGAAAAGACCAAGCCGCCTTTGATGAAGCTGAGTTGGTCATAGAACTCCAGCGCTGTCGGTGACCAGAAGCGGCCGGGTAGCCGAAGGCGGACAAAGGTCTCATGCGGAAACACGCCCTGATAGGCCAGATTGTGAATGGTAAATACCGTCGCCGGGCGTTGCGGTTCGTCGTTGAGCAGTGCCGGGATTAGGCCGGTTTGCCAGTCATTGCAGTGCACCACGTCGGGTTTCCATTCCAGCCCCAGCCGATTCATCGCAAGATCGACCGCGACGTGGCACAGCAGTGAGAAGCGCTCGGCATTGTCTGGCCAGGGTTTGCCATCAGGTCCCAAGTAGGGATTGCCAGTCCGCCCAAAGTAGGCCTCATCAATCAGGCCATAGACTGGCACCTCGGAACCCGGCAACTTGCTGGTCAGCAGGCTGGGGCTCTTGCCGGCGCCGGGCAGTCGAACGGGCGTGAAATCCCCGGCGGCGATGGCCGAAGCGTAGCCCGGGATGAGGATACGGACATCATGGCCCAGGGCTTTGAGGGCGATCGGCAGGCTACCGGATACATCGGCCAGACCGCCGGTCTTGATCAGCGGAAAGGCTTCGCTGGTTACAAAAAGAATCTTCATTCAGTCAGTGACCGGCGGGTTACTGTTTGGCAAGCACGATGCCACCCAGTGGTGGAATCGTCAGATTGATCGAGTAGGGTCGGCCCATCCACTCCCTGGGTTCGGCCGTGATCGGCATATTACCCACGTTACCGCCCCCATAGTATGTCGAATCGGAGTTGAAGATTTCCTGGTAGGTGCCGGATTCCGGTACCCCGATCCGATAGTCGTGGCGTGGCACCGGCGTGAAGTTGAATACCACCAATACAAACTCGTCGCCCGAGCGCCGCAGGTAGCTCAGAACGGATTGCGAGGCATCATGGCAGTCGATCCACTCGAAGCCTTCATGACTGAAGTCCACCCGATGCAATGCCGGGGTCGCGGCGTAAAGTCGGTTCAGGTCGCCCAAAGCCTTGGAAACGCCTTGGTGAAGCGGATAGTCGAGTAAATACCAGTCGAGTTCCTTGGCCGCATTCCATTCCTTACCCTGGCCGAATTCACAGCCCATGAACAATAGCTTCTTTCCCGGGTAGGTCAGCATGTAGGTGTAAAGCAGTCGCAAATTGGCAAAGCGTTGCCAGTCATCTCCGGGCATGCGCGCCAAGAGCGATCCTTTGCCATGCACGACCTCATCATGCGAGAACGGCAGAATGAAGTTCTCGGTAAAGGCATAGAGCAGGCCGAAGGTCAGCTGATCATGGTGGTAATGACGATGGATCGGATCTTTGTTGAAGTATTCCAACGTGTCATGCATCCAGCCCATGTTCCACTTCATCGAAAAGCCAAGGCCCCCAGTCCAGGTGGGGCGCGTGACCTGGGGCCAGGCGGTCGACTCTTCGGCCATAATCAGCGTGCCAGGGCATTGTTGATGGGTGACGGTGTTCAGTTCGCGTAGGAAGGCGATGGCTTCGAGATTTTCGTTGCCGCCGTATTTGTTGGGAATCCAGTCGCCTGCCTCGCGAGAGTAGTCGAGGTAGAGCATGGAGGCCACGGCATCGACCCGCAAGCCATCCAGATGGAACTCTTCCAGCCAGTAAAGGGCACTGCCAATCAGGAAGTTGCGAACTTCATTGCGGCCATAGTTGTAAATTAGCGTGCCCCAATCGCGGTGTTCGCCGAGGCGGGGGTCCTCGTGCTCGTACAGGGGGGTGCCATCAAACCAGGCAAGGCCATGGGCATCTTTGGGGAAATGGGCCGGCACCCAGTCTAGGATGATGCCGATGCCTTGCTCGTGGCAGTAGTCGACAAACCAGCGAAAATCGTCCGGTGAACCAAAACGGCTGGTGGGCGCAAAATAGCCGGTCGTCTGATAGCCCCATGAACCATCGAAGGGATGTTCGGTGATGGGAAGCAGTTCGATGTGCGTGAATCCCAGTGGCTTGACATACTCCACCAGCATTTCGGCCAGCGCCCGGTAATTCAGGAACCGGCCCTGTTTGTCGAGGCGCCACGAGCCCAGGTGAACTTCGTAGACGGACATTGGCTCGTGGAGCCACTCCCGGCTGGAGCGGTTGTTCAGCCATTCCGCATCGCCCCATTCGTAGCAATCACGGTCAACCACGATGGAGGCCGTGCCCGGGCGCAGCTCAAAACGCTGGCCATAGGGATCGGCCTTCAGCAGGAGGGTGTTCTGCTGACGGTTACGAATTTCGAACTTGTACAGGCAACCAGCTTGCAGTCCCGGTATGAACAGCTCCCAAACGCCGCTGCCACCCCGAGAACGCATGCCATGAGGTCTACCGTCCCAAGCGTTGAAGTCACCCACGACGCTGACGCGTTCGGCATTGGGCGCCCAAGTAGAAAATAGCACGCCTTCAACACCATCCACGACATGCAAATGCGCGCCGAGAACCCGATAGATGTGATGATGCTTGCCCTCTCCGAAAAGATAGAGGTCAAAGTCGGGCAATTGCGGCGGGAATGTGTAAGGGTCCACATGGTGGCCGGTTCGTCCGGATTTGTCCTGCCAGGAGATTGAATAGTGCTGGGGAATACCGTTGCCATGTTCGACGCGGCACTCAAACAAATCGGTGCCGGGAATACGCTGCATTTGCGGACCATCGGATTCGATTCTGGCTGATTCTGCATGCGGCAGTAAGGCTCGGAAGATCTCGATGCCATCCGTTGGGTGCCGCCCGAGCACGGCGAAGGGGTCGTGATGACGGGCTTCCAGCAGGCGTCGGAGTCCCGGGTTCAGGCCCTCCTCGACCTTGCCGCCGGGTACATGTTGCGTGTCGTTCGAGTTCACTTTGGCGGGCCTCTGGTAGTAGAATGTCGACGCTGCGGACGCCCAAAAACGAGGCCGAATCTTAACAAATCTCCGCCGCCATTGCCCGCGATGTCCTACACCCGGAGAGAATGCCATGCCAGAGTCCATGCACAAGACCCGATTCGTCAGCCGGCTCACCCGACAGACCCTGGCGCTGGTTCTGGCGGGGGGGCGTGGCAGCCGTCTGCATTCTCTGACCGAATGGCGCGCCAAGCCGGCGGTACCCTTTGGCGGCAAGTTCCGCATCATCGATTTTCCGCTGTCCAACTGCCTCAATTCCGGGATTCGTCAGATCGGTGTACTAACACAGTACAAGGCCGACTCGCTGATACGCCACATACAACAAGGTTGGGGGTTTCTTCGCGGTGAACTCGGTGAATTCGTCGATGTGATGCCGGCGCAACAGCGCATGCAAGAGCGCTGGTATGCCGGTACCGCCGATGCGGTCTATCAGAATCTTGACATCCTCAGGCAGCGAGACCCCGAATATATCGTTGTCCTGGCGGGTGACCATGTCTACAAGATGGACTACGGCCTGATGTTGGCTTACCACGTCGAGCGGGAGGCTGACTTGACCATTGGCTGCATCGAAGTTCCCTTGGATGAGGCGAAAGGCTTCGGGGTCATGCATGTGGATGATGCCAAGCGGGTGATTGACTTTGTCGAGAAGCCGTCCGCTCCCCCCCACATGCCCAATCGGCCTGATCATGCCCTGGCCTCGATGGGCATCTACATTTTCAGCACGGCCTTCTTATTCGAGCAGTTGATCAAGGATGCCGATAATTCAGCCTCCAGCCATGACTTTGGTCATGACATCATCCCGAATGTGATCAACAATAGCCGGGTGTTTGCCTATCCTTTCCGGGACGCGCAGAGTGGCGTTCAGGCCTACTGGCGCGATGTTGGGACCGTGGACTCCTACTGGGCGGCCAACATGGAGCTGATTGGCGTCGATCCGGAGTTGAATCTCTACGATAGGGAGTGGCCCATTTGGACCTACCAGGCGCAGACGCCGCCGGCCAAATTTATTTTTGATGACGATGACCGCCGCGGAATGGCGGTGGATTCCATGGTATCAGGTGGCTGTATCATTTCAGGCTCTGAAGTCTGCAGTTCATTGCTATTCAGCAATGTTCGTGTGAACTCTTACTCCAGCGTTAAAGATTCGGTCGTGTTGCCCGAAGTGAACATCGGGCGGCATTGCCGGATAACGAGGGCGGTGATTGATCGCGGATGCCACATTCCTCCCAACACAGTCATCGGTGAAAATGTGGAGGAAGATAGGAAGCGGTTTCATGTCAGTCCCGGTGGGGTCGTTCTGGTGACGCCCGACGATTTGGGTCAGCGCCTTCACTTCGCCCGATAACTCCCTCCACGGCCAAGGGATGGGGTTTCGGCCAGAGCCCTTCCTTTACCTGGGCCCACTGAGTTTCGCCCCGATACCGCTAACGGCCCTTTCCATGAAGCAGAAGGGTCGCTTGTGAATACTAATGATGCGGATGTCTCTTTGACTATTTCGGTTGCCCCCTTGGTTGAGGTGCAATCTTCACTCAACTCGCGGAGAGCCCGGTGTGATGCAGGCGAAAAGCATTCTTGATCGTCGTCGCGCAGGTGTTCTGCTGCACATTACCTCGCTGCCCGGGGGTTATGGTAATGGCGATCTCGGCCAGGATGCCTATCAATTCATCGATTTTCTGGTGAACTGCGGGATCAGTGTCTGGCAGACTCTGCCGGTCAATCCCACGCACTCCGACGGTTCGCCCTATCAGTGTCTCTCGGCGCATGCCGGAAACCCGCTGATGATCAACCTTGACTGGCTGGTCGGGCGCGGCTGGCTGGACCAACGGGTGAGGGATCGTTGTGAGGGGACGCCGCTCGAATACCGAAGCCAGTGTCTTGGTTTTGCTTTCAACGGCTTTACTCAATCCGATGCCGTCAATTCCCCTGAGTACCAGGATTTCATTCGGCGGCACCAAGGCTGGCTGGAGGACTTTTCCTTGTTCATGGCCATACGGGGAGAACTGGCCGGTATGGGGTGGCAGGATTGGCCCGCCGAGTTACGTGATCGCCGGGCTCCAGGGCTGAGGGCGGCCAAAAAGCGATTGGCCCGTTGCGTCGCTCAACTAAACTTTGAGCAGTTCGTGTTCTTCCAGCAATGGCACGAATTGCGGGCTTACGCCAACAATAGGGGCGTGCTGCTATTTGGCGATATTCCGATCTTCGTGGCCGAAGACAGCGCAGATGTCTGGGCGCGGCAGGGGGAATTTGATCTCACACCAGAGGGTCGGCCGCGGGTGGTAGCCGGTGTCCCGCCGGATTATTTTTCCGCCACCGGACAGCGATGGGGTAATCCGCATTACCGCTGGGATCGTATGCAGGCCAACGGTTTTGATTGGTGGTTGGATCGTTTTAATGGGCAACTTTCACTCTATGACTGGGTTCGCATCGATCACTTCAGAGGCTTTGAAGCCTTCTGGGAGATTCCTGCAGAATCCGTAACGGCAATGGAGGGCCATTGGGTCAAGGCGCCGGGTGACGCATTGCTTTCCACATTGTTCAACTCTGCTGAATCCGGCCGATTGCCGCTGATTGCCGAAAATCTGGGAGTCATCACGCCAGAAGTCGAAGCCTTGCGGGAACACTTCGATATACCGGGTATGCTTATCTTGCAGTTTGCCTTCGATGGCGGCCCCGAAAATCCCTATCTGCCGCATAATCATACCCCCAACAATGTGGTCTATACCGGCACTCATGATAATGACACGACCTTGTCATGGGCTGATGGTTTGTCAGATGAGCAACTTGCACACGTCTATCGGTATCTCGGAAACCCATCGGCCGCCATGCCCGACGTGCTCGTTCAGAGCGCCCTTGCCTCAGTCGCAAAACTCGCCATTCTGCCTATGCAGGATGTGTTGTCTTTAGGGAGCGGCCACCGGATGAATACGCCGGGAACGATGAGAGGGAACTGGTGCTGGCGGTTTGCGTGGGACCAACTCTCAGGACAGAGAGTTGCGGACTTGGCTGCAGCTATCCGGCTTTACGGTCGCTTCCCCGACCGGGGTTGAGCCATTCAAACTGCGTTTTCGTTGGGAGGGAAGTATCGGCGAAGGGCCATTGATACTTTCTTCGAGCGCTAAATTGTAAAAAACCTTGTTGTCCGTGGTTTACATCGGCAAATGTTCCGATTTAGCCGCTTTTCAACAAGGTTTTGTAGTGTGGATTAAAGCCTTTTTTATAGTTTTTGGTATGTGGATTGGGTCCCCAAAAGCCTAAGGATGATGGAGACGGACCAATCTTACTTGCCGGCCTTATTTTTTTGTATCTGCTTTTCAACTTCTGCTTTCGATTCCTCGTAAGCACCGTTCTGCCAACCGCTGGCCTCGTTTTCTCTGGCCTTCAGCAGGAAAACGCCGATGATGACGGCAACGATCAGGGCGCCAATGTAGAGCCAGAAACTGTCTTTTTCTTGTTCCATTGTTTATACCTCAACAGACTTTACTGATTATTTTCCGATTGGCATCGATTGCTCAATGACCAACCGCCTTTTAAGAGTAACCGAGGTTACCGATCGTGACCGGAAGGGGGCCGGGGCGCCCTGTCCTGAATCGCGGGGTCTATTCTATGTGGGTTAACAATCATGTTCAAGTATCTTCATTGACTTTTTTCGTCTATGGGCAAGTTTCTTTGCGAAGGGGTGAAGTCATCGTTTTGGGTCGGTCTTGGTCCTTAATGGTCTCCATCGCCACGGCGACCGGCTTAAGGCTGGAACTTTTGGTCTTTGGGGAAGAAAACCGAGATTGAACGGAGGCAATGCTATTCCCAACTCACGTCGAGCATTTACCCACCGTGGTCGAGATTGCCTTTTTCTGCCGGTTTGGATTAGCCACGCGAGTGTCGAACGTGTCTAGAGATGCTGGACTATCTGAAGTTCTTGCGGCAAGCGCCAGGGATGGAGAACATGCTGATCAACAGTGGCAGTCTGCTTTTGGAGGACTGGTTTTCTGTCAGCCGCGAATAAAAAATCGCCTTGGTTGGTGGCGCGCCTTAACAATCCGCTCAAACAGTGAAGTTACAAGTCAAGGTCAATTTGATGCTTGGCACCTGAATCGTGTGGGCTGATTAGGCGGAGAGTCGCCGCTTATCAACGTCATTATGGACGACTCGCAGCCCCATCGACGTCAAGTCCCTTGATGGTTGGGACTATTACATGTTTGCGTGTAATTGGGGGGAGTGAGCGAATTATCGATCAGTTTTGATGCGGCAACCTAACTGGCTTCACCCGGTTAGACGATGATCCAGGCCATCCCCAGCAGCGTCAAGCCGGCGATGGCAGACAGTGAAGCAAGCATGGGTAGGACACCCGCCGCCAGCACCACCGACCCGCAAACCAGAAGCGAACCCCCCGTCACGGCCATTAGCAACCGCCGTTGATTGAAGCGGAGGTCCTGACGCAGCGCATCCATTTCATGCGACCGAAAGTTAACCGTCAGCTTGCCGTTGGCGGCATCGCTGAGGGCACGGTGCGCGAGCATGGGCATGTCAGGCCAGTGTTGCGCCCACAGAGGCAACTCTTCGCGTAATTTGCTCAGGCTGGCCATGGGGCCGAGTTCATCCTTGAACCAGCGTTCGAGGAAGGGCTTGGCCGTTTGCCAGAGGTCCAGGTCCGGGTAAAGGTCGCGGCCCAGCCCCTCGATATTGAGCAGCGTCTTTTGCAACAGCACCAGTTGTGGCTGGACTTCCATGTCAAATCGGCGAGCCACCTGAAAGAGTCGCAGCAGGAGATGGCCGTAGGAAATGTCCTTGAGCGGTTTGTTGAAGATGGGTTCGCAAACGGCGCGGATGGCCGCTTCGAACTCCACTACCCGAGTGTCTTTCGGCACCCAGCCCGACTCGATGTGCATCTCCGCGACCCGGCGGTAATTCCGGTTGAAGAACGCCCGGAAATTCTCCGCAATGTAGTGCTTGTCCTCGAGCGAAATGCTACCGACGATACCAAAATCGACGGCGATATAGCGCGCATCCTTGGTGGCAAAAATATTGCCCGGATGCATGTCGGCGTGAAACAGACTGTCGCGCAGCACCTGGGTAAAGAAGATCTCGACGCCCCGTTCGGCGAGGGTTTTCAGATTGACACCTTCGCGCTTGAGTTGTGCGACATCGCCGATCGGAATGCCGGATATGCGTTCCATCACCATGACGTCCCGGCGCGTGTAATCGAAATACACTTTTGGAATGTAGAGCATGTCCGAATCCTCGAACCGCCGGCGGATCTCCGCGGCATTCGCCGCTTCGCGCACCAAATCTAGCTCATCGAGGATGGTTTTTTCGAATTCGGCGACGACCTCAATGGGTCGCAGACGTTTGGCCCCTTTCCAGTAACGATCCGCCAAACGGGCCAGCTCAAACAGCAGGCCAAGATCGGTACGAATCCGCTCTTCGATGCCAGGTCGCAGCACCTTGACCACGATGGCTTCGCCGCTATGTAGTTGGGCGGTATGCACCTGAGCCACCGAGGCAGAGGCCAGCGGTGTCTCGTCGAATTCGGCAAACAACTCCGACACCGGCTTGCCCAGCGCGTGTTCGACAGCTTGACGAGCCTCACTCCCCGGAAACGGAGGAACACGATCCTGGAGCTTGACCAGTTCCTCGGCGATGTCATCGGGTAACAGATCGCGCCGCGTCGATAGCGTTTGGCCGAATTTGACGAAGATGGGGCCCAGATCTTCCAGCGCCCCACGGATGCGAGCGCCACGGGGAATGCCTTCGCTCTTCGACTGGCTTCCCGCCATGGTCCCTGCTTTCAAAAGGAGTCGCATCGGGCCAGACAGTTGCTCGAAATCAACCAGTTCGTCTAGACCATGTCGCATCAGGACGCTTCTAATATGGCGCAATCGTCTCAGGGTAGCGGGCCGAATCACGGAGAGGTACCGCCGGGGGTAGAAGGTAAGCGGGGCGCGTTGAGCGCGGAGTTCACTCGGCTAATGCGGGCGGTCAGCCGGTCCACGTCCGAACGCAGCTTATCGATCTCGGACAGGAGAGCATCCATTTGTGAGCCGTCGGGTAGCCATCGGGCCTCCTCGCGAAGGTACTCGGAAACATCGGATTGGACTGCAGCCATCGTCTCGCGAGCCCAGTTCTTCCCGGCATCCTTTGCTGCGAGCAGGGAGTGGGCGAGGTTGGAGCCCAGTAATCGGGAAAAAAGCCTCTGCCCGTCAATGCGCAGGGCTTGGCTGAGCACCTGAAATTGCCGCAGCGACTCGGCATCGCCGCTGATCAACAGCCCACTGGCCTTCAGGCTTTCCTGTGAGCTGCCTGCCAGTCCCGCCTGGGTAAAGGCCGCCAGATTACCGACGATGGTGACGTCGGGGTTTCCACTGATTTTCGTGAAAATCTGGATGTCTTCATCGGTAGGACACAGAAAGAGCGTTTTGCCGAACGGCTCTAGTCGCAGCTCGATAATCTGACCAGCCAAGTGTCTCAAAGCGGCCAAACCTTCGTCTGATTTAGCCAGGTGATGCCGGGTCAGTATCCGCAGCGCACGGCTGGCAACATCGGCCGCCAGCAGGGTTCGCTCCCCCAGGCTCAAATCTTGTAGCCCCTATGCACCGCCACGACACCGTGCGTGAGGTTGAAGTATTCACAGCGGTCGAAACCGGCTGCCTGCATCATCTGCTTGAGGGTTTCCTGATTCGGATGCATGCGAATGCTTTCCGCCAGATAGCGGTAACTTTCCTCGTCGTTGGCCACCAGCTTGCCCATCAGGGGCAGCAGCTTGAAGGAGTAAAGGTCGTAGGTTTTCTTGAATACCGCGCCCTGGACTTCGGAGAATTCCAGCACGATCAGTCGTCCACCCGGTTTTAGGACCCGATACATGGATTTCAACGCCTCGTCCTTGTGCGTGACATTGCGCAAACCAAAAGCGATGCAGACGCAGTCGAACGAGTTGTCCGGGAAGGGGAGCTTTTCCGCGTCGATCTGGGCGAACTCAACGCCGCGGGTGACACCCTCGTCCAGCAGCCGGTCGCGGCCGCGGGTGAGCATTTCGGCATTGATGTCGGACAGCACGACCTGGCCCTTTTCGCCGACGCGATCGCGGAACAGGGCGGTCATGTCGCCGGTGCCACCGGCCAGATCCAGTACTTTTTCTCCGTAACGGACATGGCTCAGCTGAAGCGCGATGCGCTTCCAGATGCGATGGATGCCCAGCGACATCAGGTCGTTCATCAGGTCGTATTTGCCGGCCACGGAGTCGAAAACCGACTTGACCATTCGGGCCTTGTCGCTCTCGGGCACCTGCCGAAAGCCAAAATGAGTCGTGGGATCAGTCATGTTTGGTCTCGTTAATGGCGGTTTTCAGGTTCGTGGATGGCATGTTGGTGGCGCTCAATCCGGGCGAGGCTGGCCGGCCTGTTTCAGCCGTTCCAGATACTCTTCCCAGAGCGCTTGGCGTCTGGAACCCAGTTCGTAGAGAAATTCCCAAGTGTAAATGCCGGTATTGTGGCCATCGCTAAAGGTGGGACAAATGCCGTAATTGCCGATGGGGCGGATATCGCTGATGCCGACGTTCTGTTTGCCGACCTGCAAAATCTCCTGGCCGGGTCCATGCCCGCGGACTTCTGCCGAGGGGGAATAGACGCGCATTAGCTCGAAAGGCAGTTCGAAACGGCAACCGTCCTCAAAGGCGATCTCCAGAACGCGGGATCTCTGGTGCAACGTGATTTCGGTCGGATTGACGGCAGTCATGGGGTACTGATTTAGAGTATGTAACGGCTCAAGTCTTCGTCGCGGGCGACTTCGCCCAGCTGGCGATCGACATAAGCCGCATCCACGGTGATGGTCTCACCCGCTTTTTCCGGACCGTCATAGGAAATGGTTTCCAGCAGCCGTTCCAATACGGTATGCAGGCGGCGCGCGCCGATGTTTTCGGTACGTTCGTTCACTTCCCAGCTGATCTCGGCAATGCGTGCAATGCCTTCCGGGGCGAAACACAGGCTGACCCCTTCGGTTTTCAGCAAGGCCGCATATTGCTCGGTGAGTGAGGCGTCCGGCTCGGTCAGAATGCGGATGAAGTCGGATGCCGCCAGCGCACTCAACTCTACACGGATCGGGAACCGCCCCTGCATTTCGGGAATCAAGTCCGAGGGCTTGGAGAGATGGAAGGCGCCAGATGCGATAAAAAGGATGTGGTCGGTCTTGACCATGCCGTACTTGGTACTGACGGTGCACCCCTCGACCAATGGCAGTAAATCGCGTTGGACACCTTCGCGTGAAACGTCCGGGCCGCCGTGATCACCACGCTTGCAGATCTTGTCGATTTCATCGATGAAAACGATGCCATTCTGCTCGACCGCCTCGACTGCGCTCAACTTGATGTCATCATCGTTGATCATCTTGTCGGCCTCTTCTTCCTGGAGGGCCCGCAGGGCCTCCTTGACCTTGAGTTTGCGGGTCTTGGTGCGATTCGCGTGCAGACTCTGAAACATGTTCTGCAGCTGGTTGCTCATTTCCTCCATGCCCGGCGGCGACATGATTTCCACACCGACTTGGCCCGCGCTCATTTCGATGTCGATGTCCTTGTCATCCAGATCGCCTTTTTTGAGCTTCTCGCGGAATTTTTGCCGGGTGGGTGACTCTTCCTCACCGGATTCATCGCCGCTCCAGCCGGGTACTCCAGGCAGCAGAGCGTCTAGCACGCGCTCCTCAGCAGCCACCTCGGCGCGAGATTTCACTTTGTCCATCTCGTCCTGACGCGCCATCTTGATGGCGGCATCAATGAGATCGCGAATGATGGATTCGACATCGCGGCCGACATAGCCCACCTCGGTAAACTTAGTGGCTTCGACCTTGATGAAGGGAGCATTCGCCAAGCGAGCCAGCCGCCGGGCGATTTCTGTCTTGCCGACACCAGTTGGGCCGATCATCAGGATGTTCTTCGGCGTGATTTCTTCCCGTAGCCCCGGTTCAATCTGCGATCGCCGCCAGCGATTGCGAAGCGCAATGGCGACCGCACGTTTGGCATCGGCCTGGCCAATGATGTGTTTGTCCAGTTCCTGGACGATTTCCCGTGGCGTCATCGACGTCATGTTCTGTTCGACTCCGCTGGGATTTCCAGCTCTTCAATGGTGAGGTTGTGATTGGTATAGATGCAGATGTCGCCGGCAATATGCAGCGACCGCTCGACGACCTCGCGGGCGCCGAGTTCAGTGTTTTCAAGCAAGGCGCGTGCCGCGGATTGGGCAAAAGGGCCACCGGAGCCAATGGCGATCAGGCCGTTTTCCGGTTCGATGACATCCCCGTTACCGGAGATGATCAGCGATGCCTTGTCGTCCGCCACAGCCAGCAACGCCTCAAGGCGTTGCAGCATGCGATTAGTCCGCCAGTCCTTGACCAGCTCGACCGCCGCTCGTGTCAGGTTGCCACGCTGCTTTTCCAGCTCGCCCTCGAAGCGCTCGAACAACGTAAAGGCATCCGCCGTGGCACCGGCGAAACCCGCAAGCACCTTGCCGTGGTAAAGACGCCGCACCTTGCGGGCATTGCCTTTCATAACTGTGTTACCCAGGGTGACCTGACCATCGCCGCCAATAACGACTTGATTGCCCCGACGCACCGAAACGATTGTCGTGCCGTGAAAGGTTTCCACTAGAAGTGTCCGCTATACCAAGAAGAATCAAAAGGCCGGGGATTGTACCGCATCGGCTTGATCGCGCGCGGGCCAGTTACAATACTTGGACTTGCCTGAATCATCGTCTAATGATTGGAATTTGCCATGGCTGATTTGCCTTTGCTGCGACTCAAAAAGAATGAAGACCGCCGCCTCCGAGGCGGACATTTATGGGTGTTCAGCAATGAGGTGGACATTGCCGCGACGCCGTTGAAAGGCTTTTCACCCGGCGATCTGGCCATCATCGAGAACGCAAAGGGTGAGCCGCTGGGCACAGCCTACGTCAATCCTGAATCGCTCATCGCCGCCCGCATTCTGGTGCGGGATGTCCGCAAGCCCATCAATCGGGATTTCTTCACCCAGCGGCTGGAGCGCGCACTGGCCCTGCGCGACTGGGCCTATGGTGAGCCCTACTATCGGTTGATTTATGGCGAAAGCGATGGCCTGCCCGGGCTGGTCATCGACCGTTTTGGCGATGTCTTTGTCCTGCAGACCAATACGGCCGGTATGGAGCGGCTGCAGGACACTATCATCGAGGCCTTGGAAAAAATGTTTTCGCCACGAGCGGTCGCCATCCGTAATACCTCCGGCCTGCGGGCATTAGAGGGACTGGATTGTTATTCGCGTCTCGCAGCCGGCCAGCTGGATGGCCGGGTGGAAATCAGGGAGAACGGCGCCCAGTTTCTGATTGATCCGCTGGAGGGTCAGAAAACCGGCTGGTTCTTCGATCATCGCGACAACCGGGCCGCACTGGCCCCTTGGTGCGCGGGCAAGCGGGTGCTGGACCTTTTCGCCTACACCGGTGCCTGGAGCCTCCCCGCCGCCTTGGCGGGTGCGGCCAGTGTGGAGTGTGTTGACGCCTCCGCTCCCGCGTTGGACGTGGCCGCCGAGAATGCCCGGCTCAACGGCGTGGCGGACCGTCTCGCCTATAATTGCGCAGACGTTTTCGACTTTTTGAAACAGGCGAGGGAAGAACGGCGCCATTACGATGTGATCGTTCTGGACCCGCCCGCCTTCATCAAGAGGAAGAAGGATGTTGCCAACGGGCTGGAAGCCTACCGTCGGCTGAACCAGGCAGCGCTGCAGGTCCTGTCACCGGGCGGCCTGCTGGTGTCTGCCTCCTGTTCATTTCACCTGTCACGCGAAAGTCTGCATGATTTACTGCGCGCCTCCGCGAGGCATCTCGACCGGCATATGGTGTTTCTGGCGCGCGGCGGTCAAGCGGCTGATCATCCAGTGCATCCCGCCATCCCCGAGACCGACTATCTCAAGGCCTTTTTCTGTCGGGTCGGGCCGAGCCTCTGATGGCGCCAGGCCCCTTCGCAGCCTTGTGTGTTCGGGCTGATATCGCCGTCACCCCGGCCTGATCCAGAGACAAGCCCCACGCTCTGACGCCCTGGCAAGAAGACGTCTTTAATCTGATGACCGCGCTGTAATCGGAAGGAGAAATCTTTTCGGCCGTCCAGCGGGCTACTCGCAATCTCGGGTTTGAGGACGCCGCCTGTGGCATTCGCCTGCCCACCTCCTTCACCAAACCTAAAGTCCTAACTCGCAACGACTACCCCGACCACTGGTGGGCCCGCTACTGCGAAGCCAACTACCTGCAGGTTGACCCCGTTGTCCGGCATGGTCGGGCCACGCAAACCCCGGTCACCTGGAGTCCGGTGCTGTTTGCCGACACACCCGAACTCTGGCGCGACTCGCAGGATTCCGGCATTCGTCATCGGTGGTCTCAATCCAGCTTCAATGCCAACGGCGTGGCCGGCATGCTCTCGTTGTCGCGGAGTGGCGACCCTGTCACCCGCAAGGAACGCAGCGACAAGGAGCCCAGAATGCGCTGGTTGGTGGCGCTGACCCACCTGTCGATTTCGCGGCTTCATCCACATTCGCAGGATGGCGAAACCGCCCGGCTCACGCCACGGGAAATTGAAGCGCTCAAATGGATGGCCGACGGCAAGTCAGAACAGGCAATGGCGGATATCTTGATGATCAGCAAGCACTTAGTCGACTTTCACCTCAAGAACGCCATCCAGAAACTGCAGAGCTCCAACAAAACCGCCGCCGTCGCCCGCGCCGCCGCGCTCGGTTTGTTGAATTGACCTTTCCCCGGAACGGCCTGCAGGGGCGCTGCCCTCAGCGCGAGCGGAGCTCACCCTCGGCACCCAAGCTTAGTACCGGTAGCCAGCCCGCATCGGCCCGAGGGCGTGCCTCCTCCGGGGAAGCTGTATGTTGGTGCCTAATAATCCCCGGAGCGCGGCTCTGTTTCGGCTCCGCTCAGCACAAGCAGCGCGAGCGAGGTGGATCCCCGGCACCGGGCCTATGTGCCGGTAGGTAGCTCGTTCGGCCCGGGAGCGGGCCTGCTACTGGGAGGCTGAAAGTTAGTGCCCAATATCCGTGGGCAAATGGCCGTCTTTCTCCTGCTGGCTATTGAAACCGTTGGACCTGCCCCCACATTGGCTGCGATTATTATTCGCTTGCCACGGGTGTCTGAATCTCTGGGCTGGCAAACCCCCCAACTTGATATGGTAGGTATAGGCATGTTGAAGCGCTCTCATGGATTGTTGTTTGCTCTGATAGCTGGGCTGCTGATGGTGACGGCTCCCGCAGAGTCCGCGTTGCCGTTGTCGGTTGATGGGCAATCTCTGCCGAGTCTGTCGCCCATGCTCAAGCGGGTGACGCCCGGCATCGTCAATATTTCTACCAAGACGCAAATCCAGCAGGCTGAGCATCCCTTGATGCGGGACCCGGTGTTTCGGCATTTCTTTGGCGTGCCGAATATGCCGAGTCAGCGGGAGAGTTCCAGTCTCGGGTCCGGTGTTATCGTCGATGCGAGGCGTGGCTATGTCCTGACCAATAACCATGTCGTCGATAAAGCCGATGAAATCACGGTGACGCTGACCGACGGCCGCAAGCTGAAGGCGAAGCTGGTGGGGGCTGATCGGGAGTCCGATGTGGCCGTGGTGAAGGTGGAATCGAATGACCTGACTCAGGTGCCTATCGCCAATTCCGACCGCGTTCAGGTCGGCGACTTTGTGGTGGCGGTCGGCAATCCGTTCGGTCTGGGGCAGACAGTGACCTCGGGGATCGTCAGCGCGCTGGGCCGCTCCGGGCTCGGTATCGAGGGCTACGAGGATTTCATTCAGACCGATGCCTCGATCAACCCCGGTAACTCCGGCGGGGCGCTGGTAGATTTGAATGGTCAGCTGGTCGGCATTAACACCGCCATCCTGGCGCCGAATGGCGGCAACGTCGGCATCGGCTTTGCGATTCCGGTGAACATGGCCATGAGCATCATGAATACGCTGGTCGAGCATGGCGAGGTCAAGCGTGGTCTGCTCGGGGTATCGGTGCAGGATCTGACGCATGAGCTGGCCCAAGCCTTCAAGTTGACTCAAAACCAGGGCGCCGTCATCACCGGAGTTCAGCCGGGCTCACCGGCGGAAGAGGCTGCTCTGGAGACGGGTGATGTGGTGTTGTCCATCAATGGTCGCCGGGTCAAGAACAGCGCCGATGTCAGGAATATCATCGGTCTGGCCAAGATCGGGGACGAGGTTGAGGTGGAGGTCATCCACAAAGGCGCGACCGTGATGCGCGAGGCCAAGGTTGCCGCGCCCAAGATCATCAATTCCGAGGGTGTCTCGGTGCACCCCAAACTTGCCGGCACAATATTGCGAGACGTGAATGGGGCGGGCGGGGAAAGCGGTGTGCTGATAGAAAAAATGAGCACCGGCTCTTACGCCTACCAGTCCGGACTGCAACCCGGCGACATCATTATCGCCGCCAATCGCCGCCCTGCGGGTTCCATCGCCGAGTTACGCCGGGCGGTGAAAGGGGCGCGCGAAGTCATGTTGAATGTTCAGCGTGAAGATCAGGGATTCATCGCCGTTCTGCGTTAATCGGGCCGGTTGCCTCAAGGCGCTTTTGAATGCTCGGTCGAGAGGTTGTCACGCTCGATGTCTTCATACGCCTCCGGAATAAATCGGGGGCTGCAGAGTGCGAGGAAGATCAAGTCCGCATTACCAGTGTTGGCGATACGCTGCCGGCAGCCGGGTGGAATCAGCACGACATCGCCGGGGCGGACGGTGCGAGGCGGTAATTCACCCACCTCCATGCGGCCCACACCTTCTAAAATCACATAGCGTTCGGTGACGCCGACCAGCCGGTGCCAGCGAGTGGTAACGCCCGGGCTCACCCGGGCCTGGGCAATCGAAAGGTCCGGGTCATCCGCCGCATTTGATAACTCGCGAATGTGGCAGCGCTCGTCGGTGTAGAACTCTTTAGCGGCGCTGAAGTGTCTAATGGCCGCCTGCATCAGGGGTGCGACTGGGTCTTCGGCCAGACCCCTTGAGTCGCCGGGTCAGGACGCTCGGCTCCATAAGTCTTCACCAGATAATCCACCATCGGCGCGATGTCCTCATCCGGGAAAAAGGCCCCGAAAGGATGCTTCATCTTTTTTACTGTCTTGTCCCAGTATTCCCTCGAAGACGAAGGCGGTTGATACAGAACATAGTGGGCTGAATGGCAAATCAGGCAGTTGCTTTGCACCAGCGCGTAGCCCGGCAGCTCGCTGGGCGTGTACTGGGCTGTTTCCTTCGGTAAGGTGATTTCCTGCGCCGGAGCGACACCCAGCGTTGTTAGCCAGAGGGAGATCGCCAGGAGATATTTTGAGGGAGTCATACTGGCGGTCCTCACACCACAGTGACGCGAGTCGTTTCAACCACATGGCGCTTGTAGCCAGCAGGGTTCCAGCTGGCTTGCATGGGCTGAACATCGCCGCTGAGACTTGCCGCTCTGACCTTGATGTCTAGCGGTCCCTTGCGGGTGGGTTTGAAAACGGTCGTCCATTCCCGATACGAAAATTTGCCCAGGTTTTCGCCCAACTTTGTTTCTCTCCAATTTTGGCCGCCATCGACCGAGATGGAGACGCCTTTGATACCGTGCCCACTATCGAAGGCGATGCCACGCAGGACGATTTCCCGGTCGATCGGCAGGGAAGCGCCATCAACTAGGCTGGTCAGAAATGAACGAACCTTTAATTGACCCACGGGCCGTAGTTTATCTGTCTGCGTTCCTGGCGCGATGCATTCGCAGTCGTTGTCGGGTACCCGGTAACCGGTCTTCATCCAGTAACCGTCATAGGGCTTATCCAGCACATGAATCTGGGAGACATGCTTGACCCAGTAGGTGCCGAAATACCCCGGGACGATCAGGCGGACCGGGTAGCCATTCAACATGGGCAAGTCTTCCCCATTCATGCCCCACGCCAGCATGACCTCGCCATTCAAGGCGTGATCGACCTCCAGTGCCTTGCCAAAGTCCGGCCCATCACCGAGCGGTGGTTGGTCCAGTCCATCGAAGCTGACCTGCAAGGCGCCGGCTTGGATCCCGGCTTTTTCCAGCAACTTCTTCAAAGGCACACCGGTCCAGCGGGCATTGCCCATGGCCCCATGGCCAAGTTGGCCCCCATTGGTGCGCGGTGCGGAAAAGCCCCGGCTATTGCCGGAGCATTGATTGACGGCGACAAGATCAACGGCGTCGGCCAGCCGCTTCAGTTCCTGCAGACTGAGCGTCAAGGGCGTGTTCACCTTGCCATCGACCCGGATTTGATAGGTTGCCGGATCGATCGACGTCGGAATGCCGCTCCAGTGATAACGGACGAAAAAGGCATCATTGGGCGTCAACAGGCCCTCATTGAAGACGGAATAGGGGGTTTCCAGTTGCGGCGGCCGCATCGTTTGGACGATCAGGGGTCGCTTTTGTGGAAATGCCAACCATTCCCGATCGCCGTTCTCGAACGGCAGCGCAATCCGTTGGTCGGTCCCGGCAAAAGCCTTCACGGCAGGGTTTCCCACCGCTGCGCCGGCGCCCAAGGCCCCCAGCATGTGAAGAAATCGGCGCCGGTGTTCTGACTGAGGAGATTTCATCTTGGCCATGGCAAGTCCTCCGCGGGGTGGAGTTATGTTATTGGGGAGCGCTCGGCGTCAGCGGCGGAAATCCGCTCAGCAGGCTGTCGACGGCTGCTCCAATGCGATCACGCTGACTGGATTTGAAGTAGCCAAAATCGCTATCGTCGGTAACGGTGGCATTCCAGATGACCTTGGACGTGGCGGCATCAATCACCGCGATGTCCAGTTTGGCCTCTTCATATTTTGATGAGTATGGATTCTCGGAAGGGGGCGGTGCGCGACCATCTGCGCCCGTCGGCAGAAGCGAGGCATGCAGCCCCGGATACATCAGGCCGACAGCGCCATAACCCCCATTGGGATTGTTGTGTCGGTCCAGTTCCCACTCGCCGAACGACCAGGCCACCAGGAAGTTGGGTTTTTGGCTGACGCGGGTGAAGGCCCGTTGTCCCAAAGCCTGTTCGACATGTCCCTTCACAAGTGTGTCCAGCTGGATGCGTTGAGCCGTTTTGGTGGCGGCATCGGTTTCCAGCTTACCGCCCTGCGGAGCCCAATCCCACGTATGCAATTTGCCGAAATCATAATTTTGGCTGAAATCGCTCTGTACCTGCAGGTGTTTGGTACCACAGCCAGCCAGGCAGGCCACGGCAACCAACAGTCCAATAAACGAGAAAGGTTTTGTCATTGGCATGGCCTCAATAATGGAGGAACGGAGTTATTTCCAAGGCTGAAGAGGTTACTCCAATTGACCGCAACGCGTCATGTTAGGGGGCTTGCCTAGCAGGGGGTAAGGTTGAAAAAACCGGGGGGAGAACCTATGCTTCACCGCTAATCTGGTTTCGCCATGCTTTGACGATTTTCAATCCAGACCCATAATCCTGCGCATTACTTCACTTGAGGGAAAGGGCATGAACCAAGCACCGCCCAAAGTTTTCGACAATGTCCCCAGCCCGTTTTGTGGCATTACCAGTGATGATCTGAGGATTGCCGTCGATGGGCTGAATATCCGGGTGCTTGAAAACGGGGATTCGGTGACCTGTTCTGGATTCGAGCAGCCCATCACGGATGTCACACCCCGTGTTGCTGGGCAGCCGGCCTCTCTGGAACAGGCGATCCAGCGAGCAGCCGGTCTTTTAAAAGAAGCGCATTTACCGGTCTTCAGTGGGTTCGGCACCGATGTCAACGAGACCCGCGCCGCGCTGTCACTGATTGAACGTTGCGGGGGAGTTTTTGATCAACTCAAGGCTCCCGCGGGTCTGCGTAACCTGCTGGTGCTGTCCGATTCTGGCTGGATGACCACTACGCTGGCCGAATTGAAGAATCGGGTCGATGTGCTGGTCGTCTTCGGCACCGATATCGAGGCCGCATTTCCCCGGTTCTTCGAGCGGTTCATCTGGGTGGAGGAGACCCTGTTTGGCAGCGATGCCAGCCAGCGGGAAATCATTTTCATAGGCCAAGCCCCAAGTGGTAACGCCGCAAGCTCACCTGATGGACGCCCGCCGAAAATCTTGCCCTGTTTGGCTGCAGATTTGCCCCGGGTTGCCGCCGCCCTTTCTGCCCTTGCGGGCGGTGCCCGATTGCAGGCCGAGTCTGTCGGCGGCATTGCGATCAGTGACTTGCAGACGGTGGTCGATCGGCTCAAGGCTGCCCAGTACAGCGTTGTCACCTGGGCGGCGGGTCAGCTTGATTTCGACCACGCCGAATTGACCGTTCAGCAGATTTGCAAGGCTGTGGTCGCCCTCAACAAGGACACCCGTTGTGCAGGTCTGCCCCTCGGTGGTCAGAATGGCGATCGCACCGCTAGCCAGGTCGCGGCCTGGATCACCGGCTACCCAACCCGGATCAGTTATGCCCGGGGCTATCCGGAGTATGATCCGGTGCATAACGAGGCCAGCAAGCTATTGGCCGATGGCGAGGCTGATGTCCTGTTCTGGGTATCCAGCCTGAGTTCCACCGCCCCACCTGTGACTTCGGCGCCCACGGTCGTTATCGGCCGTTCCGGGATTGGCCTGGAACAAGAGCCGGAGGTTTACATCCCCGTCGGCGTTCCGGGCATCGACTTCCCCGGCCACATCTACCGCTGCGACAGCGTGGTGGCCCTGCCGCTCTACCAATTACGACAGTCCGATTTGCCACGAGCCGCCCAGGTCCTGCAAGCCATCGAGCGGGCACTGGAGGCAGGCTGATGAGCTACCCGATCGACTGGGGCCGCTCGCTCCACAGGAGACATGATTGATGTTGACCAAACTGACCGGCGGTAAGGTTTACGACCCCGCGCATGGCATCAATGGCGAAGTCCGCGACATCTATGTGCGTGACGGCCGCATCGTGGCCCATCATCAAGTAGATGGTGATTCACCCGACCAGGAGTTTGACTGCAGGGGCAAGGTCATCATGGCTGGTGCCATCGACATGCACACCCATATCGGCGGCGGCAAGGTCACCATCGCTCGCAACCTCTTACCGGAAGACCATCGGGGTGATCCCGTCGCCCGCTCGGGTCCGATGCGGGCCGGCGCCGGCTACGCGGCGCCCTCGACCCTGACGGCCGGTTACCGTTATGCGGAGATGGGCTATACCGCCGGCTTCGAGCCCGCCGTGCTGCCGATCAATGCCCGTCAGGCGCACATGGAAATGGCCGATACGCCGTTGATGGACGTCGGCGGCTACGCGATGCTGGGCAGCGATGATTTCTTCCTGCGGCTGATGGCCTCCGGCGCCGAGCAGGAAGTCATCAATGACTACGTGGCCTGGACCATTCAATCCACGCAATGCATCGGCATCAAGGTCGTCAACCCGGGCGGCATCAGCGCTTTCAAGTTCAACCAGCGCAAGCTCGATCTCGACGAGGAGCATCGTCACTACGGGGTCACCCCGCGAGGCATCCTGCAGAGCTTGGCGCGTGCGGTGCACGAACTGGGCGTGCCGCATCCGCTGCACGTGCATGGCTGCAACCTCGGCGTGCCCGGAAACCTCGATACCACCCTCAATACCATTACCGGTATCGAGGGGTTGCCCATGCACATGACGCACATCCAGTTCCATAGCTACGGAACCGAAGGAGATCGCAAGTTCTCGTCCGGCGCGGCGCAGATAGCTGAGGCGATCAACAGCAATCCCAACATCACCGCCGATGTCGGGCAGATTCTGTTCGGCCAGACGGTGACGGCTTCGGGCGATTCGATGATGCAGTACGCCAACCATGCCCATGCTCATCCCAACAAATGGGTCTGCATGGATATCGAGTGCGATGCTGGCTGTGGCGTGGTGCCGTTCAAGTACAAGGATCAGAACTTCGTCAACGCCCTGCAATGGTGTATCGGGCTGGAAATCTTCCTGCTGGTGGAAGATCCCTGGCGCATCTTTCTGACCACGGATCACCCCAATGGCGCGCCGTTCACCTTTTATCCGCATCTGATCCGGTTGTTGATGGACAAGAGTTTCCGCAACGACATGCTGAGTACGATCAATGTCGACTCGGCCGCGCTGAGTACATTGGCGTCCATCGACCGCGAATACAGTCTGTACGAGATCGCGATCATGACCCGCGCCGGCGCAGCCCGCATTCTTGGGCTTCAGGATCGCGGCCATCTGGGCGCGGGCGCTGCCGCCGATATCACGGTGTATACCGAACAGGATGACAAGGAGGCGATGTTCACCACGCCGGATTATGTTTTCAAGGACGGTGAACTGGTCGTGAAAAACGGTGAGGTGATCAAGGTGGTTTGGGGTAATCTGCACACGATTCGGCCCGAATTTGATCGCCCCAGCATCGAACGCCGCCTGAAGCCTTACTTCGACCGCTACCTCACCATGAAGATGGACAACTTCATCATTCGAGACTGGGAAATCGAGGACGACGGCCGCAGCAAGATCATGGTGCATCCGTGCCGGGGTCAGGAGTAACGTGCCTTAAAGGGATTGCGCCTGTTCATGCCCCCGAAAATCAGGGAACTCATCTCTTGGCTTGAAGCTGCGGGGTTTGTAAATCGCGGTGGGAAAGGCAGTCAAGGCAGCGATTGAGGCAACGGAAAAATGAGTGATGCCAACCGGTATGTGAAGATTGTCGGGTGGCAGAAGCCGATCGCTGTTTTGTGGGCAGTTGTTCAGGCCTTTTCTACGGTGGTTGTCATGGTGAAGATGAACAGCGTGTCTTTGCGAAATTCTCTGAGATCGTTGAGGAAACTCTCCGGATTTACCGGGAGGACAACAAGGCTTTGCCGCCAGCCACGGAAGGCAGGGATTACGCCAATCGGATACTGAATGTGGCGTAAGAAATTCGTACCTAATTCGAGAAAGTCAATGAACATCAACGGCGTACAGATCGACGCGACCTTCGCCGAGGCGTTTCCTATGCGCGGCACGCGCATCATCATTACCGCGCAGAATGCCAAGTGGGCCCGGATTGCTGCGGAAACCATGACCGGCTTTGCGACATCGGTCATTGCCTGCGGTTGCGAGGCCGGCATCGAGCGGGAACTCACACCCGAGGAAACCCCCGATGGCCGTCCCGGCGTGGCCGCGCTGATCTTTGCCATGGGCGGCAAGACCCTGGCCAAGCAGGTCGAGACCCGCGCCGGTCAGTGCGTGCTGACCTGTCCGACCACAGCGCTGTTTTCCGGCCTGACCGAGGGCGATCCCATTGCGCTCGGCAAGAATCTGCGTTTCTTCGGCGACGGCTTCCAGATATCCAAGCGCATCAATGGCCGCCGCTACTGGCGGGTGCCGGTGATGGACGGCGAATTCCTTTGCGAGGAAAACACCGGTATGGTCAATGCCGTCGGTGGTGGCAATTTCCTGATTCTGGCCGAGAGCCAGCCACAGGCGCTGGCGGCCTGCGAGGCGGCCATCGACGCCATGCGGCGTATGCCCAACGTCATCATGCCGTTCCCGGGCGGGGTGGTCCGCTCCGGTTCCAAGGTCGGCTCCAAGTACAAGGCGCTCAATGCCTCCACCAATGATGCGTTCTGCCCCACGCTCAAGGGACAGACGAAAACCGAACTGAGCCCCGAAATCGAGTCCGTCATGGAAATCGTCATCGACGGCCTGACCGCCGAGGACATCAACCAGGCCATGCGCGTTGGTATCGAAGCGGCTTGCAGTCTCGGCCCGCAGAACGGTATCCGCCGGATCAGCGCCGGCAACTACGGCGGCAAACTGGGGCCGTTCCTCTTTCATTTGCAGGAGATCATGGCATGACCATGCTGATTTTGACGCTACGGGCCGAACCCAGGCAACGGATCGACGCCGCACCCTTGACTCCGGAGCATCTGCAGGGTAGAAGCGCCGACGAAATCGGCGACATTCTGCTGCAAACCGGCAATCGTCAGCTGCGAGCCGGAGACTTGTTCGATATACAAGGCGATGACGCCAGCCATCTCGTGCTGCGGGGCGCAACTGGCAAACTGGATTGCATCGGTCGGGGTATGACCCAGGGACAGATCACGGTCGAGGGCGATGCCGGTAGCTATCTCGGCATGCAGATGAAAGGCGGGCGCATCGTTGTCCATGGCTCCATCGATGCCTATGGAGCCTGTGAGTTGAAAAACGGCCACATCATCGTTCAGGGCAACGCCGGGCATTTCCTCGGCGCCAGCCTCCCGGGTAACAAGAAGGGCATGGCTGGCGGCGTAGTCATCGTGCGCGGCAATGTCGGCGACCGCGCCGGCGATCACCTGCGCCGTGGCGCGATTCTGATCGAGGGTAATGCCGGGGATTATCTCGGCTCGCGCATGACCGCCGGCACTATCGCCGTGCTGGGGAAGACCGGCCGCTATCTCGGTTACGCCATGGGTCGAGGCACCCTGCTGTTGGCCCAACCGCCCACCGAAATAATGCCCACCTTCAACGACTGCGGTACGCATACATTGGGATTCATCCCGCTGTTGCTGAGGAGCTTTGCCGATCTGGACACTCCTTTTGCTGGCATGAGCGAACCACTCAAGCGCGTCCGCCGCTATGCCGGATGTATGTCCAGTCTGGGCAAGGGTGAGATTCTTATCGCCGCCGATGCATGATTCTTGACCGTCCTGCCTTTTCCATCCTCGATTCGGTTAATCGCAAAAGCACCCGGGCTGAATCCGGTTTCTAATTTCCGATCGCCGTTTCCTCTCCGGTTCTGCGCTGGCTCCCGTTCTGACCAAACTGCAAACGATAAAGCTCACCATAATGGCTGTGTCTTTGCAGGAGTTCGTCATGAGTGCCCGACTCAATAATGCGGCCATCCCGCATGACGTAAATCTGATCCGCCTTTTGGATAGTCGATAGCCGATGGGCGATAACCAGGGTGGTGCGGTTCAGCATCAGCGTCTCCAGCGCCTCCTGCACATGCCGTTCGGATTCGGCATCCAGTGCCGATGTGGCTTCGTCAAGAATCAGGATGGGGGCATTTTTCAGCAGGGCACGGGCAATGGCGATGCGTTGGCGTTGGCCGCCAGAAAGCAGGATGCCCTGTTCTCCCACACGGGTTTCAAAGCCGTCGGGCAGGGCCTCGATAAAGGACAGGGCATGCGCAGCCACCGCCGCCTCACGGATCTGCTCTCGAGTGGTGGTTCCATGGCCTCCATAGGCGATATTGTTGGCGATCGTATCGTTGAACAGTGTCACTTCCTGGCCGACATAAGCGATGTGATGGCGCAGGCTGGATAGTGTCAAATCCTTGATATTGACGCCATCGACAAGAATCTCCCCCTTCGTCGGCTCGTAGAGTCGCGGCAACAGTCGAATCAGCGAAGTTTTGCCGCTGCCTGAATGCCCGACCAGGGCGATGGTTTTTCCTGGCGGAATGCTGAGGTCGATGTCGTTCAGGATCGTGTCGCCATCTTCCTGATAGGCGAGGCTGATTCGCCGGTATTCCACTTGCCCGGCCACCGTTGGTAACTCGATTGTTCCGGTGTCCCGCTCGCGTGCGCTGTCGAGGAGCTCGAAAATGCTGCCCCCCGCCGCAATCCCGCGCTGCACGACGTTGGCCAGATTGGCGACCCGCTTGATTGGGCTCAGCATCATGGACATGGCGGCGATGAAGGAAATCAGGCTGCCGGGGGTGATGCTGCTGCGGACGGCATCCAGTGACACGACGTAGAGCACGGCCGCAAAACCGCTCACGTAGATCAGCTGAATGGCCGATCCGGCGAAAGCCTCGGTAGCGATGCGTTTCATGTAGCGCTGAAAATTAAGTTCGTTTTCCTGATCGAACTTGTTCGCCTCGTAGGTCTTGCCGTTGAAGACCTTGACGATACGTTGGGCGTCAATCGCTTCCTGAGCGACATGCCCCACATTGCCCATCGACTCCTGAATGCGACGGCTGATGCTGCGAAAGCGTTTGCTGACGCGACTGATGCTTATCCCCAGTAAGGGACCGACGATGAGCAATACCATGGACAGCTGAACATTCTCGTACACCATCAGGGCTATCAGCCCGATGATGGTCAGCCCGTCCCGGAAAATCCCCATGATGCCGTTGGTCAGGGATTCGGCGACCTGCTCGGTATTGAACAGCAGCTGGGACATGAGCTGTCCCGACGAGGACTGGTCATAGGCCGCGCAGGGCAGGTTGAGAAACTGGTCGAACATATCCCTGCGGAGATCGGTAATGACCCGTCGACTGACCCAGCCCGAATAATAATCCCCACAGAAGCCTGCGATACCCCGGACGATCGACAGGCCGATCAGCACCCAAGGCGCCATGCGAAGCACCGAGGGATCGTTGTTGACGAAACTGCCGTCAATCAGTGGCTGGATGAGCTTGGCAAAGGCTGGCCCCAGTGCCGCATAGACGATCATCGCCATGACGGCCAGCAAAAACCGTCGCCAATAGGGTGAGGCATACCGCAGCAACCGTCGATAAGTGGTCATGCTATCGGGGGCATTGGGCTTAGCCGGACTCATGGAATCCCTGTCTTGTTATGGGGTTGGGATGGGATCAGCCATGACCCGAAGGCCGCCTGATGAAGCAAGGCTATCAGCCTTGACGGCCGGGGGGATGGCTGGGAAGCGACGGGCGTTGCCCGAATGGGCCATGGTAGCAGCGGCCTAGGGTCAAGGCCGGTTAACAGCAACGTTTGATACCACTCCAGCGCCGCTGGATTTCGGCGGCGTGGAACGATTTGCGGTCAAGGAGCGGAGTGGCATCTTCCGTGTCGCCCTGATGATGCCTCTGCCAGTGCACCAGGTAGCGCTCATAGGCGTCGTCGCCCGAGATGACCCGGATCAAGCGCCAACATTTCCTGATCATCGCGATCAGCGGATCATAAATCGCGAGCCTGACCGCATTGGCTGCGGCTTTCACGAGGGTTCCCGGTTGGGCCAGACGGCAGCGGTTGCTCGTCTTACTTGATCTTGCCTTCCTTGTAGGTGACATGCTGGCGAACGACGGGATCAAACTTCTTGATCTCCATCTTTTCCGGCATGTTCTTCTTGTTCTTGGTCGTGGTGTAGAAATGACCAGTTCCGGCACTGGATACCAATTTGATCTTGTCGCGCATGATCTACTCCTTAAATCAGACTTTATCGCCGCGCTTGCGGATATCCGCGAGAACGGCGTCGATGCCCTTCTTGTCGATGGTGCGAAGTCCATGGCTGGATACGCGCAGGCGCACCCAACGGTTTTCGCTTTCTACCCAGAACCGATGCTCATGCAGATTCGGGTTGAAGATTCGCTTGGTCTTGTTGTTAGCGTGAGAGACGTTATGGCCTACAATACGGCCCTTGCCCGTCACTTGGCATATTCTGGACATGATGAACCTCGGTTCGCCTGGCTGGGTACGGAAAAGCCGCACTTTATATGTCATTCCTCAGGTCCAAGTCAAGCGACGCCCCCTTTTTTCAATTCCGTCTGACCACACGCATGACACTCAAGCTCGGGATCGTCATGGATCCCATCGACAAGATCAAAATCCACAAGGACACCAGCTTTGCCATGCTGCTCGAAGCCAGCGCCAGGGGTTATGCGCTGTATTACATGACGCTGAACGATCTCTATCTCCGTGATGGGCGCACCCATGCCCGGATGCGTCGGTTGAGTGTCCAACGCGATGAAATAGCCTGGTTCCGCTTCGACGGGGAGATGGATGCACCGCTGGATGAGCTCGATGTCGTCCTCATGCGCAAAGATCCGCCCTTTGACCAGGAATATATCTACGCGACCTATCTTCTGGAGTGCGCCGAGAATCGCGGCGTGCAGGTGATCAACAGACCCCGTTCGCTGCGTGATGCCAACGAAAAGCTGTTTACCGCCTGGTTCCCGGAATGCTGCGCGCCCACACTGGTAACACGTGAAGCCAGTCTATTGCGGGAATTCCTCCATGAGCAGGGTGAAATGGTGCTGAAGCCGCTGGATGGCATGGGCGGTACCTCAATCTTTCGTGTGGCCCAGCGCGATCCGAACCTCAGCGTGATCCTCGAAACCATGACCCAGCACAACAGCCGCTTTGTAATGGCTCAGCGGTATCTGCCGGAGATCGTGAATGGGGACAAACGGATTCTGGTGGTGAACGGCGAGGTGGTGCCCTATGCGCTCGCCCGCATTCCCGCCCAAGGCGAAAGTCGCGGCAACCTTGCCGCGGGTGGCCGGGCCGAGGGTCGCCCGATAACCGAGCGGGACCGCTGGATTGCCAATCAAGTCGGGCCTGAACTGCGCCGACGCGGACTAAGTTTTGTCGGGCTAGACGTGATCGGCGACTACCTGACAGAAATCAATGTCACCAGTCCCACCTGTGTTCAGGAACTGGACCGACAATTCGGTCTCAACATCAGTGCCCAATTAATGGATCACATCGAATCCCTCGTTCAGCGCCAGGGTGCTCCGCAGTCATGAATTCAGCGCGACAGAATCTTTTCACCCGTGCATCTGGCTGCAGCCCTATGGCTGTATAATCCGCGCCTTTTTCACCGGGACCAGCGATGCGCGAAATCAACCCGCTTAATAACCAGATCAAAGATCTCAAGGGCCGTGCCGAGTCCCTTAGGGGGTATCTTTGACTTCGAGGAAAAACAAGAGCGCCTGACCGAGGTTCTGCGCGAACTGGAAGACCCGAAAGTCTGGGATGACCCGGAACGCGCTCAGGCCCTCGGCAAGGAGCGCACCCAGCTCGAAACCGTCGTTCACAACCTGAGCAATATCCGGCAGGGGCTCGAGGACGCTGAGGAATTGCTGCAACTTGCCGTCGAAGAAGACGATGAAGACAGCGTGGAATCGGTCGCGACCGATCTCGAGCAGTTCGAAACCATCATCGCCGGGCTCGAATTCCGCCGCATGTTCGCGGGTGAAATGGACCCCAACAACGCTTTCCTTGATATTCAGGCCGGCTCCGGTGGTACCGAGGCCCAGGACTGGGCCGCCATGCTGGAACGCATGTACCTGCGCTGGGGCGAACGTCGTGGCTTCAAGACTGAGCTGGTAGAAGAATCCGCCGGCGACGTAGCCGGTATCAAAAGCGCCACCATACGTTTTGAGGGGGAATATGCCTATGGCTGGTTGCGGACCGAAACCGGCGTCCATCGGCTCGTCAGGAAATCGCCGTTCGACTCCGGCAATCGCCGCCATACCTCCTTCTCGTCGGTGTTCGTCTCCCCCGAGGTTGACGATAACATCGATATCGACATCAACCCGGCCGACCTCAAGACCGATGTTTACCGAGCCAGCGGCGCGGGCGGACAGCACGTCAACCGGACCGAATCCGCCGTCCGCATCACCCACATGCCCTCCGGCGTCGTTGTCCAGTGTCAGAGCCAGCGATCGCAGCATGCCAACCGCGACACCTGCATGAAACAGCTACGGGCCAAGCTGTATGAAATAGAAATTCAGAAACGCAACACCGAAAAACAGAAACTGGAAGATTCCAAGTCCGACATCGGCTGGGGCAGCCAGATTCGTTCCTACGTGCTGGATCAGTCGCGCATCAAGGATCTGCGTACCAACGTCGAAACCAGCAACCCCCAGCCCGTCCTCGATGGCGATCTGGATATGTTCATCGAAGCCAGTTTGAAGAGCGGTCTATAACCATGAGTGATCAGATGCCTGAACAGGCCGGAGTCGAGGGCGCCAACCCGGGCGGGGTCGAGGACAACAAGCTCACCGCCCAGCGCCGCGAGAAACTGACTGCCCTGCGAGCCCGGGGCGGCACCGCTTTTCCCAATGACTTTCGTCGCGACACTCTGGCGCAGGACATCCACACAGCACATGGGGAAAGTTCAACCGAGGAGCTGGAAGCCAACGCTATTCAAGTCAAGATGGCCGGGCGGTTGATGACCAAGCGCATCATGGGCAAAGCCTCGTTTGCCCACATCCAGGACATGTCGGGTCGCATGCAGGTGTTTCTGCAGCGTGACACGTTGCCCGAGGGGGGCTACGAAGCGTTCAAAACCTGGGATCTCGGCGATATCGTCGCGGTGGAAGGTCAGGTCTTCAAAACCAAGACGGGCGAACTGTCTGTGCGGGTCAGTCAGGCCAGCCTCCTGACCAAGTCGTTGAGGCCGCTGCCGGAAAAATTCCACGGATTGACGGATGCGGAAACCATCTACCGCCAACGTTACCTCGACCTCATCATGAATGATGACTCGCGGCGGGTCTTCCTGCTGCGCAGCGCCATCGTCCGCTACATACGCGAGTTTCTGACCGATCGCGGCTTCCTTGAAGTCGAGACACCCATGATGCAGGTCATCCCCGGCGGTGCTCGTGCCAAGCCCTTCATCACCCATCACAACGCGCTGGACATGGACCTGTACTTGCGTATTGCGCCTGAGCTTTACCTCAAGCGCCTGGTCGTGGGCGGGTTCGAAAAGGTGTTCGAGATCAACCGCAGCTTCCGTAACGAAGGACTGTCAACCAAACACAACCCCGAATTCACCATGATAGAGTTCTATCAGGCCTATGCGGACTACCGCGACCTGATGGATTTGACCGAGGCGTTGATGCGCGGCATGGCACAGACGCTCCTGGGTGGCACCATTATCGATTATCAGGGCACCCCTTATGATCTTGGCCAGCCCTTCCGCCGGATGACCCTGGTCGAATCGGTCCTGCACTACAACCCGGACATCACGCTGGAGCAACTGGCCGACCGGGCATCGGCCGTGGACATCGCCCACCGCCTGGGCATCAAGGTCGAAGCCGGCGACGGGCTGGGCAAAATCCAGACCGAGATCTTCGAAAAGACCGTTGAGGATCGGTTGTTCGAGCCGACCTTCATCACCGCCTACCCGGCCGAGGTGTCGCCCCTGGCGCGCCGCAACGACGACAATCCCCTCATCACCGATCGCTTCGAGTTCTTCGTCGGTGGCCGCGAACTGGCCAATGGCTTCTCGGAATTGAACGACCCGGAAGATCAGGCCGACCGATTCCGCCAGCAAGTCGAAGGCAAGGATGCCGGCGACGAAGAGGCCATGCACTACGATGCCGACTACATACGCGCCCTCGAATACGGCATGGCCCCCACCGCCGGCGAAGGCATCGGCATCGACCGTCTGGTCATGTTCTTCACCGACTCGCCATCCATCCGCGATGTCATCTTGTTTCCGCACATGCGGCGCGAGGCTTGATCAGGCAGTCAGGACGCCACTGTACGAAGGAAAACGCAAGCAACTCACCGAGGCAGAAGATCAAATGTCAAGCCTGCAATGGAAGCTTGATAGATCATTCGCAAGCGCAATGACAAGCGAGAAACCCGGGACAATATCGATTGTCACGGGATCATCATGGTGTTTCATGCCTCGAGCGTCATCCATGCATCAGTCATTAGACCCCACCTCATTCATGGCGATTATCGGCCTGCTGCTGGCGTTCGGCGGCATTCCGTTGGGATCATTCACCGTCATTGCCATCGGATACATCCTAATGGGGTCAGCGATCGCAATCTGGCTGTGAATGATCCTCACCTCATGAACTGACTGACTCCGAACCAGAAGACACCAAAAGCGCAGTACCGAAACCATCAGCAAGCGGTTGGCGCTGCAATACGCCAAAGGCTTTTACGATCACTTGATTACCGGCAAACCTGTTGGCGTGGTCAAAAATGTTCACGCGCAAATCCTCTCTAGCTTTCAGCGTTGTGTGAATGGATTGCAGGACGAGGACGAGCAACGGGCGAAACGGGGTGAAATTAGCGAGCGTTACGCAGTTGAACAGCGCCGACTGATGGATCGCCACATCCGCGCACAGCTGGGCAAATATGCCATTGAGTCTCCTTCAGTGAGCAGAATCCGATTTTCCTGACCCTCGAGGTGCAGCATGAGCCCAAACAAACTTAATGAGTATCGAAAGCGAGTCGAAGACGCACTTCGCATGGATGGGTACCCTGTTGATGCTTGGAAGGCTGCAGCTGAAAAAGATCTGCTCGAAAATCCAAGACCGCGTCCAGCAACCCGAATAATCCCCGGTTACACCCAAGGTGTAAAAATGGTCCGCCCCGGCTATGCGGAGTACCGTGCACATGGACGACATGCTGGTGTTTTAGTCCCCAGATGTTTGGCCAAAGCGCAACACGGTTCACACTGCGGCAGCATAGCAATGCGGGACTCATATCACTGTTCAAGACATGGAGGCCGAAGGCCGGGTCAGCACCGCAAGGGAACTATTAACCTGGCCACATAATACAGTACGCCTATGTTAAAATTCTGCTCATGGAAATTGAGCGAATTGACACCCGAAAATTGGAGCCAGCCGCGCGCGAACAATTGCGTAAAACGGTGGTGCGTATGC
>JBILGM010000046.1:0-25181 GCA_044351045.1 Methylococcaceae bacterium
GTACAGGCGGGCCAAGGCGCGTTCACTGAGCGACGAGGACTGAATCTCTCGACGAATCGCCGGGGTGGTACGAGCTTGCTGATGAAGGCGGATGTTCATGTGTCGGACTCCGTTGCTCGTGCGTCAAAAACGGCCCGGAGAATACTCCGCGCCTCGAACAAAGCATAGCTTCTGAGCGGAATATGATCTCTCGGGACGCAACAGCTAGCTGCTTACATGAAGAGAGGGCTGCAGGTGGCTCTAACGCGATCGTCTCAACCCAGCCCAAGGTTAGGAACCAAGGCAACGACGGGCCGCTTTTTTGTTGTTCCAGGTGCGCGCTCTTGAGGATTGGCAATCACAGCAAAAGATTTGCGGATCAGCTCAGCCAGTATGCGAACGGTCTGCTCTTTGTGGGTTTCGACCTAGCAAGGAGCAGGGTGTCCCTAGGGTAGGCGCTGGAGTTCTTGAACGTGCGTTGCCCTATTCCAGCGATCGATCTGAAAGTCAGGCGGTACCACCGGTTTCGAAAAAAATCGCTAGTCCTTCGTTCGGATTCGTATCCATGTCAAAAAAATGAGTCCCAAATCTGAGAGGGGCCGCCGGTGGGTGGGTGTCGGCAGGAAAGAAATCTGGGGAAATTTACGGATGACGCGTCAGGGTTAGCTACCCTTCGGATGCATCGCACTCAGCGGAACGGCAAAACTTAGTTCCAACTGGCTACACTGTGGCTACTCTTGGAAATAGCCTAGACATGAAAAAGGGCCTTTCGGCCCCAAGTCACTGATTTAATTGGTAGCGGGGACAGGATTTGAACCTATGACCTTCGGGTTATGAGCCCGACGAGCTACCAGACTGCTCCACCCCGCGTCAGAAGCGGCATTCTAACAGCATCCTGGGTTTATCCGCAATCACTCACACGATTTATTTGGTCTGCTACAGGCGGTTACGCAAGCAAAGAACATGTCAGCCGGTCCACCAAGGCAGAAGCCAGTGTAGGCATAGCGCGGCAAAGAGGCCGGCGAGTGCATCATCAAGCATGATCCCCAAACCGCCATGAATGGATCGATCCAGCCACCGGATGGGCCAGGGCTTAAGGACATCAAAAATCCGGAACAGCACGAAGCCCGCCAATGCCGCTGGCCAAGAGAACGGGATGGCGATCATGGTGATGAGGAAACCGACGATCTCATCCCAGACAATCCCGGAATGGTCGCTGAGCTGGATACGTTGCTCACAACGCTGGCATATCCGGATGCCGAGCAGAAACAGGAGCAGCACGACCATGAGATAAGTCCCCAGACTAAACGGGGCCATTAGCAGATAAAGCGGAAGGGCAACCAGGGTACCAAAAGTTCCCGGCGCCTTGGGGGCCAGGCCGGCCCCGAATCCGAAACCGAGAAAGCACCAGGGGTCGGTGAATACCCACCGAGGAGGGATACGAACTTGCGTGCCGTTGCCGGCCTTAGCGCTGGGAAAAGTGGTCATAACCGGAGAAGTTCAGGGCGATGGGTTGGCCGTGGCGTTGAATTCGAAGTCCCGGGGTCGTCTCGATCGCACCGACACATTGCCCCGGAAGCTCAAACCGCTCCAGTAGGGAGTCCACTTTGGCCTGACGATCAGTCGGCACGGTAAAGCAAAGTTCGTAGTCATCGCCAGCGGTCAGAGGCAAGTCGCCGTGCTGATTGTCACGCACAAATTGCCTTACAGATTCGATCAGCGGGATATGCTCGACATCGAGCGTCGCCCCGACTTGACTGGCTGCCAGCAAGTGTCCGAGGTCAGCCGCCAATCCATCGGAGATATCGATACAGGCGCTGGCCAGGCCACGCAATCGCTCCCCCAGTGCCACGCGGGGCTCGGGGCACTCCAAAGCGCCAATGGCGGCGGCGTCAAAAACCGTCGTCAAGCCTTGTCGCATCCTGAGGCCGAGGCCAGCACTGCCGAGCGGCCCGCTGACATAGATCAGATCACCCGGCCGTGCCCCAGATCGCCGCAACGCCTGACCGACGGGGACCAGCCCCAGCGCCTGGAGGGTGATGGACAACGGACCGCGGGTAGTGTCGCCACCCACCAGCGCTATCCCAAAGCGGTTAGCCAGGGAGAAAAACCCTCTGGAGAACGCCGACAACCAGGCTTCATCAACATTCGGCAGCGTCAACGCCAGGGTGCACCAGGCCGGTTTGGCGCCCATCGCAGCCAGGTCACTGAGATTGACCGCCAGCGCTTTATGCCCGAGTTTTTCGGGATCGACATCGGGGAGAAAATGGATGCCAGACACCAGAGTGTCTACAGTCACCGCCAGCTCCATCCCCGGCGGGCAATCCAACAGTGCACAGTCATCGCCGATACCCAACACCGTGCCGGCCCGCTTTGCGGACGGCTCTAAAAAGAAGCGGCGTATCAGGTCAAACTCACCTGCGGACATCGCTCGAGCTCATGGGGCGGTTTTGGCTGCAGACTCCGCCGAGCGGACTTTACGGGCAATCTTGTCAAGCAGTCCATTGACGAATTTGTGGCTCTGGGTGGCACCAAACTCCTTGGCAAGATTGATGCCCTCATTGACCACGACCCGGTAGGGAATTTCGAGCCGATCCATCAGTTCATAAACGCTGATGCGCAGAATGGCTCGCTCCACGGGATCGATCTGCTCGACGGGACGACTGGTGAACTCGGCCAGTGCCGCATCGATCACATCCAGCTTGCTCGGGACTTGGTGCAGCAAATCCTGAAAATAGGGCAGCTCGCCCTTGCTGAGTCCATGCTCCTCGACGAATTGACGCTCGATTTCCGAGAGGTTGTAACCAGTGAGCTGCCACTGATAAATGGCCTGCACCGCACTGCGGCGGGCCATGCTTTTGGGGTTGCTCATCCGGCGTCGATTTCCCGCAGCAGATTGATCATTTCAACCGCCGACATGGCCGCCTCGGCGCCCTTGTTGCCCGCCTTGGTCCCTGATCGCTCGATCGCCTGCTCGATGGTATCGACAGTCAGGACGCCAAAGGCTACCGGAATCTCATGTTTCAGCGAGATCATGCTGATGCCCTTCACACACTCGCCGGCGACATAATCGAAATGCGGCGTGGAACCACGAATGACCGCACCCAGCGCAACAATGGCGTCATAACGGCCGGTAGCGGCCGCCTTTTGCACGGCCAACGGCAATTCATAGGCGCCCGGCACCTTGATGACATGGATATCTTCATGGCGAGCCCCATGGCGCACCAAGGCATCGACCGCCCCACTGGTCAGTGCGTCGACCACAAAGCTGTTGAAACGCGAGGTGACCAGACAGAAACGGGCGTTGTTTACCAACATCTGCCCTTCGAAGGTTTTGAGTGAGGTCATAGTGCCGTTCTCTTGCAGAAAAACTGAAGGGGGTGGTCCAACTGGCCAGAACCCCCAATAAATGGGTAAGACGGAGTGTTTCGCGCTGTGGAGCGAAGCCGAAGGAAGCGACTCTAGCTAGCCTTCACAGACCACGAACTCGACCACCTCGAGACCGTAACCCGACAGGCCAAGGTACTTCTTGGGGGAAGCGCCCAGCACCCTGAGCTTGCTGATACCCAGATCAGCCAGGATTTGCGCGCCGGTCCCCGTGGTGCGCCAGTCATCCGGGCGAATCGGAGCGGGGGCCAATTCTACCCCGTGATCTTCCATTTGGTACTGATGGATGCGCTCGACCAGCGATTTGTCATCTTCTTCCTTCCTGATGACCACCAATGCACCTTTCCCCTCCTCCGCGATGCGCCGCATGGCACTGCGCAGGGACAGGCTGGCGCCTTCCCGCTTGCCACCGAGCAAATCGCTCAGCAAATTGCGACCATGCACCCGCACCAGAACCGGCTGATCGCCCGACACCTTGCCCATGGTTAGCGCCAGATGCAGCCGACGGTCGACCTGATCCTGGTAGGCAATCATGCGAAACTGGCCGAATTCGGTCGGGAAATCGCATTCACAAATCCGCTCGACGGTTTTCTCGTTCTGGATACGGTACTGGATAAGATCGGTGATGGTCCCAATTTTGAGATCGTGCTCGGCGGCGAAAGCCTCGAGATCGGCGCGGCGCGCCATGGTGCCGTCTTCGTTGAGAATCTCGACGATCACCGCAGCGGGCTCCGATCCCGCCAGCCGCGCCAAATCGCAGCCCGCCTCGGTATGTCCGGCCCGGTTGAGCACACCGCCCGGCTGCGCCATGAGCGGGAACACATGACCCGGCTGGACCAGATCATCCGGCTTGGCCTCCGATGCCACGGCGCACTGGATGGTATGGGCCCGATCCGCCGCTGAAATCCCCGTGGTCACCCCGCTGGCGGCCTCGATCGAGACGGTGAAGTTGGTCGAATGCGGCGTCCGGTTTTCGTTCACCATTAGCGGCAAACGCAGTTGCTGACAGCGCTCGCGAGTCAGCGTCAGGCAGATCAGCCCTCGCCCATAGCGCGCCATGAAATTGATATCCTCTGGCCGCGTATGACTGGCGGCCATCACCAGATCGCCCTCGTTCTCGCGATCCTCATCATCGAGGATCACTACCATTTTGCCGAGCCGAATATCCTCGATGAGTTCTGCGGTGCTGTTCATGAAATAAAGCCGGAATCCTTCAATAGGTCCATGGTAACACCCGACCTGGGCTCGGCGGCCCGTTCTCCCAGCAGCAAACGCTCCAGATAGCGCGCCAGCAAATCGACTTCCAGGTTGACGGCGTCACCGACTTCAGTGCTGCCAAGCGTGGTTTCATTCAGGGTATGCGGGACGATATTCACACCGAATCGTGCACCATCGACCTCATTCACAGTAAGGCTGATGCCATTGATACAGATCGACCCCTTCTCAGCCATGTAACGAGCCAGCCCCGCCGGGGCCTCCACGGTAAATCGCCAGGAGCGCCCATCGTCTTGTTTGCCGACCACTCGCCCGACGCCATCCACATGCCCACTGACCAGATGCCCTCCCAACCGGGTAGTGGGCAACAAGGCCAGCTCCAGATTGACGGGGGTTCCCACCACCGCTGCACCCAAGGTCGTGCGGGACAGCGTTTCACGGGAGACATCGGCGCTGAAATGCTGGGGACCGAGTTCCACGGCGGTCAGACAAACGCCATTGACGGCGATGCTGTCGCCCAGCTTGACATCGCCCATGGGCAGACTGCCGGTGGCGATGACGAGTCGACAATCGCCACCACGGGATTCACTGCGACTCAGGCTGCCTTTGGCTTGAATGATGCCAGTAAACATAGTTTAGTTATTTTCTAATCTTTCTGATCCCTTAAAAGCCTTTAATTTAAAGGCGTTCCCGGATTATTGTCTTGTTTAATGTCGCCTCTTATCGATAATTTCACGCTATATGTGACCAAATCCGTGACCAAAAAAGGCAGGCAGCGCTTGGTGCTCATACGAGTGCCGGGGTCATATGATAGTGGGTTGTTGCGTTATCAGCATGATGATCCGAAGAAGCTTATGCAACATCAATCCGTGAAGCCGTTCGGATCATAGGTCAACCAGCGCTATAACGGCGTATCCCAGCCGCCGCTTTCTTCACTGCCTTAACACCCTCATTTACGATTTCTTTCTGTTCCTCCTTTGGTCTTGTAGCCACCAGACACGCGGCATCGAGAGATAAAGAGCTTCCTGGCATGTTCACCAAGTGGATCAATTCAGGCGTTGCGGTTTCGAGCATGGCTTTGGCCTTCTTGACGTTCTTTTCAGAAACGCCAAGCATCGATGCGGCTTGCTCTTGGGATATGCAACTCCCTAAATTTAGGGAGTTGCTCTTATGCTGATTCGATCCGTTGCCTCCTTCGGGCATATCCGCAATCCTCGCCCCAACAAGCGAAGCCTGTGCCTTGGTCAACTGGCGACGGTGGAGATTGACGGACAGGACGTAGCCGTGGGGATCTGTTCCCGTATACGTCACAAAGATCGGTTTGCGACCACAGTCAAAACATGCTGTGTAACGATTGCGGCTTGCTCTTGGGATAAGCCGTTCCCTAAATTTAGGGAAGGTTCCAAGTCGGTCCTCGCTCCTTGCGGCATATTCGCAACCCGCGCTGCAACCAGCGCGGATGCTGTGAGGTAGGTAAAAATGGCCTCCTGAGAAGCCCATAGAGCCACGAAACATTGCGCTGGCACCCAACCCTAAAGGGCGTTGATCAGTGGGGTCCTGGGGTCAGTCTCCGCGACCGAAGACGCACAACACTAAGCCAACACAGGGACGCTCATCAGGCAGGTGGCGTACCCTCGCCAAGTGACCCCCCCTGCCTGTTAGGGAAGGGGATCCTAAAACCCCCGCTGTGATGATCATTACCAGAATAGTGGTTGAATGCTTACTTCGCTGGTGAGTGGGAACCTGCAGGTAGTCTTTGCATCATCGCAAAGCCCTTTTGAATTCCATCCTTTAAAGGTTTTCCCTGATTCAGGAACCGCAGTGACCTCATAAATCCTATCTTTTATTCCACTGCCCGTGCATCTTGTGAATTCTGAGTTGGGAACCTTGAAAATAACACACTGCTCCCCTCCAGACATGGTGACAGAGCCAGGACCGTATACATCTGCTATTACTTTGTAAGTCACGCTCGGGTCACCTTTGAGGTACTCCGAGCATGGCGGGGCTGATTTAATTTCAAGAATGCTGGGCGTTGCGGCTTTAGCGTCCCAGTTCTCACTGCCATCAGTGGAACCTTGGATTTGGAGTAAGGCGAGGCTACTATTATCCCAAAGAACGTCTATATACATCGAGGCTTCATTTCCCCAAGAGTTATCTCTTAGGACTTCAATTTGTCCAGCTTTAAGGCCGCCCTCTAAGTCCGTGGAGCCAACATTTGCTAAACCAATAGTCATAGATCCCCATTTATTTGAGGCGCATTTCTTATAACCCTGAGCCGAACATGTAGAGATCCAGTCTTTGTAGAGAGACAAGTTTTCGAAATTAAAGGAGCTATTGAAAATGGGATCGCCAGGGTCTGTTACGTCTTGAAGGTAGGAGGAAGTACGAGGGTCTTGAGAGGTGGCCCCCGTAAATCCATTTCGAGACTTATCATTTAAAATGTCTTCATCAAGGTAGCATGAGTCACCGTTCTTCAATGTAAAAATTTTACTACTCCCCTCACACAGGAAGAAATAGATACTACGACATAAATTAACAGCTTGATAGTCGACAGTCTTCTCTATATTAGATTTTGGTATCCCATTGATAGCTATAACTTTTCCTGTTTTCTTCTCTGCAGTGTAAGATGCCCACAGTAACGGCTTCGGCATATCCTTCCCCTGCACCCCAACACCAAAGCCCACAGTGTTCGTTTCTGAGGCTGCTTGAGTATTCAAAACCCCCTGTGACGCCCCAACCTCTGTGACCGTGAACTGATTCACGCCGTAGACCTTCTGTTTTCCATTCTCTAGCCGGACCGTCAACCAACAGTCATCATCCTTTTTGGTGAACGTACAGATCGGTGCAGCAATCTTGAGTTTCGGATTATTAGGCGTAACCCTTACTTTCAGGGGCTTTGTCAGCGGCGCACCGATGTAGTCGATATGCAGAGGTGCACCCCGGGGACCATCAATGAAGATCGTATCGCCATCATCGTGAAACCAGAAGTCACTGTTCTGGAATGCAGCAGTTGAGCAAGTCGCCCACAAGATCAGGGCAATCGGGGACAGGTAGCGAATCATCATGGGTACTCCAGCAATCCTGTGGCAGAACTAAGTGTTGGGCAGGGAGGGTATCAGAATCGACCCGTGGAGGCCACAGAGTGGGATGACTCTCAGGCTTCAGCCATGAGTATTATTGGATTACAAATAGAAAGCCCCAGCCGGGGCAACTTCCGGATTCAAAGCATCCCCTGAACGTGATCCGGCAGCTGGAATTTTGCACGGCCCTCTCGCCGATCAAGCTCACGGCGAACAGCCGCATGGATCTCGCGCAAGGCTTCCAGGGATAGCCCTTGTAGCCACTCTCGGAACCGCTGGGCACTCATTGACTCACTGCCTTGGCCCAGGCCGCCTCAGGATCCTTGCAAGCTGCTCAAGGAGAATAAGCCGAAGAAAGAGCGCACTCGGACTATACACGCCCTTGATCCAGAAGAGAGTCGAAGGTTTATAAAGGCGGCTGAGAATTCTCCGCTCTACGCGTTTATCGTCGTCGCGTTGGGATCTGGGTTGCGCCTAGGCGAATTGCTTGGGTTGCAATGGAAGGAAGTCGATCTGGATACAGCAAGGCTGAGGGTGCGCAGGCGCGCCAACAATCGCGGCAAGCTTCTTGAGGGTGCAAAATCCAAACGAAGCTTGAGAACCGTATCGCTTCCGCCAATAGCTGTGGAGGCCCTTAAGGCACACAAGAGCTTCTTAGCGGAAGAAAAGAAACGCTGGGATGGTGTTTGGACTGACATGGATTTGGTGTTTCCTGCCGCTACTGGGTTAGTTCAACAGCTTTCATCACATACATGGCGTCTTACCAAGCTGTGTCAGTCATTTGGGATTAAAGTCACCATGCACGGCTTGCGCCACACGCATGCAAGCCTTCTCATCCATAGGGGAGTTCACCCTAAAGTGATTTCTGAGAGGCTAGGGCACTCCAGCATTGCTATCACGATGGATACCTATGGCCACCTTTTTCCAGATATGGGAGAGGCTGCCGAACAAATTGAATTAGTGTTGCGTGACCAAAAGGTGACCAAAGCAGTGATTTAACCTCTACAGGCCATTGTTTACAGGGGTGCTGAATAATGCCGGTAAACATATGGCTTCTTTAGGGAAAAGGTATTGTGGAGGTCAGGTCAGTCAGTTGATGAGGCCAAATCATCTGCACCGGCCGTAAAGTGCATCCTAATGTCAGGGCCCACCCGGCGAAGTTCAGCAAGACTCATTTTGTAACGATCCGACATCCGCGAGAGCTCCGGCAAGTGAAAGAGTCCCCGCCCGCCATCGCCAAGAATGATCGGCGCCATATAGATGATCCACTCATCCACCAGTCTTTCCCGGAGCAAGGCGCCATTCAGGGTGGGACCGGCTTCAAACAGAATCTCGTTGAAATCCTGCTGGCCCAGCCAGGCAATGACACTCTGCAAATTTAGGCGACCAACTGGGTCTGCCGGCAATGAAACGACTTCCACGACGCCTGCGGTTTCTCGATGCGAATCGGCGGGTTGTGTGGTCAGAATGACGGTCCGACCCGGCAGGCTGGCCATCCGGGCCGTCGAGGGAAAGCGCAGCCCGGAATCCAGAATCACCCGGACGGGTTGCAGCACCGCCCCGTCAAGCTCATTCAAGCGCGCCGTCAACTCGGGATCGTCGGCCAGTACCGTGTCGATCCCCGTCACGACTGCAGAACTGCGTGCCCGCCAGCGATGCACATCACGCCGTGCCTCCTCACCCGTAATCCAGCGACTTTCGCCGGAAGCCATGGCGGTGCGGCCATCCAGACTCATCGCCAGCTTGCTTCGGATCAGTGGGCGACCGGTTCGCATCCGTTGGCAGAAGCCGGGGTTGAGAGCCTCGGCGGCAGAGCCGAGCACACCGCAATCGGTGACGATGCCAGCCTGGCGCAGCTGGCGGAGGCCGGAACCGGCCACCCTGGGGTTGGGATCTTCCATCGCCGCCACGACGCGATGCACGCCAGTCTCGATCAGTGCCTGACTGCATGGCGGAGTCCTGCCGTGATGGCTGCATGGCTCCAGGCTGACGAAGACGGTCGCCCCCCGTGCCTTCGTGCCGGATGCCTTGAGGGCGAGGACCTCGGCATGCGCCTCGCCGGCCTGCTGATGCCAGCCTTCCCCAATGATTTGCCCATCCTTGACGATGACACAGCCGACACGGGGATTGGGGTCAGTGGTGTATAGACCCCGCCGCGCAAGCTCTATCGCGCGGGCCATGAAGCCAGCGTCTTCGGGGGTGAATTCGCAAGTCGGTGTCATTGAATCCCGGAAAACGGCAACCGGCGAAAAATCAGTCCAAAAGTCAGGGCTTGCTCAGGCCTGCCGACGGAGCCGCCGCGGACTTGGGTTCCAGTTCCAGGTGCTCGATCACCTCCCTGAATTCATTCACGTCCTGGAAGCTTCGGTAAACCGAGGCAAAACGGATATAGGCCACATGGTCCAGTCTTGCCAGCTCTGCCATGACGCTTTCCCCGATCAGGCGGGACGGAATTTCACGATCACCGGTAGCCAGCAACTTTTTCTTGATTTGATGGATGGCCGCCTCGATCTGGTCGCTCCCCACCGGACGCTTTTCCAATGCACGCAAAATCCCTGCCCGTAACTTGTCCTCACGAAAAGGTTCGCGGTTGCCATTGGTCTTGACGACGCGGGGCATAGTCAGCTCGGCCACCTCAAAGGTGGTGAAGCGCTCCCGACACTCGCTGCATTCGCGGCGGCGACGTACCTGATCGCCGTCCTGGGACAAGCGCGAATCAATGACGCGGGTGTCCTGCGCACCGCAAAAGGGACATCTCATAATGAGGGCTGTGGGTTAAGCGCCCGGCTCAATCAGCGTATACCGGATATTTCCGGCATAGCTGGATGGCATCATCCCGAACGCGCTCGATGACCGCCTCGCTCTCCAGATCGTCAATGACATCGCAGATCCAGTCGGCCAGCATGACGCAATCGGCCTCGGTAAATCCGCGCGTGGTCACCGCAGGCGTGCCGATACGAATGCCGCTGGTGACAAAAGGCGATTGCGGGTCATTCGGCACCGCATTCTTGTTGACCGTGATATGAGCCCGGCCCAGCGCAGCATCGGTGGCCTTGCCGGTGATGCCCCTGGCGATCAGGTCCACCAGCATCAGATGGTTGTCGGTACCCCCGGACACAATACTGAGGTCTCGCGCGATGAATTGGCGTGCCATAGCCCGGGCATTGGTCACAACCTGCTGCTGGTAGGCTTTGAATTCCGGTTGCATGGCTTCCTTCAGCGCGACGGCCTTGGCGGCGATGACGTGCATGAGGGGGCCACCCTGAATGCCCGGAAATACCAGGGAGTTGAGCTTTTTTTCGATCTCTTCGTTGGCCTTGGCCAGAATCAGCCCGCCGCGAGGACCCCGCAGCGTCTTATGGGTGGTCGTGGTGGTGACATCGGCGATCTGAACCGGGCTCGGATAGACGCCCGCCGCGACAAGACCGGCGACATGGGCCATGTCCACCAGCAGATACGCGCCGACTTCGTCAGCGATATCGCGGAAGCGCTGCCAGTCGACCACCCGACTGTAGGCGGAAAAACCGGCCACCACCATCTTCGGGCGGTGCTCCCGGGCTAACGCGGCCACCTGATCGTAGTCAATCAGACCAGTGGTGGTGTCCAAACCGTATTGGACGGCGTGGTAGATCTTGCCGGAGAAATTGACCTTGGCGCCGTGGGTCAAGTGTCCACCATGGGCCAGGCTCATCCCCAGGATCGTGTCACCCGGATTCAGCAGCGCCATGTAGGCCGCGGCATTGGCCTGAGAACCCGAATGGGGTTGCACATTGGCAAAATCCGCTCCGAACAGCGACTTTGCACGCTCAATCGCCAAAGCTTCAGCCACATCGACGAACTCACAGCCGCCGTAGTAGCGCTTTGCGGGATAGCCCTCGGCGTATTTGTTGGTCAGTACCGTGCCCTGCGCTTGCAATACCCGGGGGCTGGCGTAATTTTCAGAGGCAATCAGCTCAATATGATCTTCCTGTCGTTGTTCTTCATCCCGGATTGCAGACCAGAGCTCATCATCGAAACCGGCGATTTCCATACCTTTGCTGAACATAGATCGAACCTTCTGAGTAGATAAATGAAAGCCGAATGGGGCTTGACCTCATGCCGTGCCGCCCGGGGGGCCGAGATTTATAGCAGAAAAGCCGTGGGCTTACATCGATTTGAGGGCACTGCCCGGGGCAGAACGAGCCCTCAGGAAGCCCCTACCAGACCAATGATGGTGTCCTTCAGTTCCTGCATTTCAGCGGCGTCACTGAGGGGCTGATTGTTCTGGCCGGTAAGATAAAAAATATCCTCGGCCCGACTGCCGATGGTGGAAATGCGGGCATTGAACAACCGGGCGCTGCACAACGAAAAGGCCCGCCCCACTTTGGATAGCAGGCCCGGCCGGTCGGTCGCGATCAACTCCAGCACGGTATAGCGCTGCTGGGGATCCTCATGAAAATAAACCTGAGTCGGCACGCTGAAATGGCGAATCTGGCGGGACTCGCGGCGCTGAACCTTGAAAGGCGCCTGGGCACTTCCAGTCAGACACTCCCGGAGCTTTACACAAATTTGCACCTGCCGGAGAGAATCCCGAATCGGTTCGCCAGTCTGCTCCAGCACATGGTAGCTGTGCAGCACATGGCCTTCATGGCCGGTGATAATCCGTGCATCGAAGACCGTCAGATTCAGCTGATCCAGAACGGCCGTGGTGTAGGCGAAAATAAAGTCCTGTTGGCGGGCATAAATGAACACCTCGGCACTGCCCCGCTGACTGACAGGCCGCAGAAGAATCAGCGGCAAATCATCGGGCTGCGCGTTGAGCAGCGCAATGGTGTGCCAGGCGGCCTCCTCGGGGAGATAGCGTAGAAAATATTCGTCATTGAGCACCGTGTTCCAGACACGATCGATGATGGGGTCACTCACCCCCAGTTGCAGCAGCAGGGCCCTGCTGTCCGATTTTACGGCCCCGATTTTTTCGGCCTGCTCCAGCGGTTTGGCCAGTCCACGACGAAACACCCAGCGGGTTTGCAGATAAAGCTCACGCAGCAGGGCATCCTTCCAGGAATTCCACAAGCCAGGATTGGTAGCACGGATATCGGCCACTGTCAGCAGGTAGAGATGATCCAGCGTGGCCTGGTCACCCACGGCCGTGGCAAAGGCATGAATCACATCAGGGTCATTGATATCCTTGCGCTGGGCGGTCAGTGACATCAGGAGGTGATTCTGCACCAGCCAGCAGACTAGACCCGTTTCGCGGACGCTCATGCCGTGACGCTGGCAGAAATCCTGGGCGATGGTGGCCCCTATGGTCGAATGATCGCCTCCCGCGCCTTTGGCAATGTCATGCATCAGGGCGGCCACATAGAGCAACTCCGGCTTGGCGATCAGCTCATACACCTCGTTTGTCAGGGGGTGATCGGGCCGGTGAGCATCAAGGGCAAAACGTCGCAGATTGCGGATGACAAACAGGGTATGTTCGTCCACCGTGTAAACATGAAATAGATCGTACTGCATGCGTCCGACCACGCGGGCAAACGCGGGGATATAGGCTGCCAGCACCCCATAGCGATTCATTCGCCGAAGCTGCTGGGTCACCCCGATCGGCTGCCTGAGTATGGACATGAATAGCTGGCAAGCCCGGGGATCGTTGCGGAAGGCGTCGTCGATCAGATAGAGATGCTGGCGAATCAGGCGAATGGTCGAAGCACGGATACCCTTGAGTTCCGGATGGGTCTGCAGCAACAGAAAGATCTCAAAGATGGAGAGCGGGTGGTCCCGAAATTCCTCAGGCCGGATGACTTCGACATAGCGATTGACGGATTGGAAGTTTTCATCGAGCGGCTTGATGACAAAATCTTTGTCACCATGGATCGCCACCTCCTTGAACAGCTGCATCAACAGTTCATTCAGCCGTTCCAGCCCCATGACCGTGCGGTAATAAAGCTGCATGAACTGCTCGACCGCCTGGTTCACGTTCTGATCATGGACCCCAAACTGCCGGGCAAGATCTTTCTGATATTCGAACAACAGCCGATCTTCGGCACGATCAGTCATCGCATGCAGGGCAAAACGGATTTCCCAGAGAAAGTCCCTTGACTTGATCAGTTCGGCATATTCCGCCTCGGTGAGCCACCCTTCCTGGACAAGATTGAGCGAGCGCGTGTTGTAGTGGCGCTTGATGATCCAGCTCATGCTCTGGATATCCCGCAACCCCCCCGGACCCTCCTTGATGTTGGGTTCCAGGTTATAGGCCGTATCGTGATACTTGGCGTAGCGAGCCGCCTGCTCGACTAGCTTGGCCTCGAAGAACTCGGCCGACGGCCAAAGATTCTCAGGACTGAGGCCTAACCAGAGATCGGCGAAAAGAGAGGCCGATCCGAGAATGAGCCGGGACTCCAGGAGGTTGGTCATGACCGTCTGGTCACCCCGCGCCTGTTCAACGCAATCACCGAGATTACGAACACTCTGAGCCGGCTTCAGGCCAATATCCCAAAGAAAGTTGAGGAACCCTGCCAACCGATCATCAAGAGCCGGCCCAGACTCTCCAGCCGCATCGCGCAAAACAAGAAGGTCAATATCCGAGTAAGGGTGTAGCTCCTGCCTTCCATAGCCCCCCACGGCAACCAAGGCAAGCCGGTCACTATCCTCGGCCAGAAACTGATTCCAGGCCATCATCAGGATTTCATCCATGAAATCCGAACGCTTGCGGATCAGTTCGGCCGCCGGCGTTCCCGCACGAAAGCTCTCGATTAACTGAGCCTGGTGCGCCCTGATGCAGTCACTGAAAACCTGATGGAGGTCAGCGGGGGCATACCCCCCCTGTTCAACCCAGTGCCTTAAGGTTTCCGTTTTCAAGCGCTTCAGCTTCCTGTTGGCGTAAAGTCAAGATTTCGTGTCCGGTTTCCGTCACCAGAATGGTGTGTTCCCACTGTGCCGAGAGGCTGTGGTCCTTGGTGACCGCCGTCCAGCCATCCGGCAGAATCTTCATATGGCGTTTGCCCTGATTGATCATGGGCTCGATGGTAAAGATCATGCCCGCTTCCAGGGTCATTCCGGTGCCTGCCTTGCCGTAATGCAGCACGTGCGGTTCCTCGTGAAATTCACGACCGATGCCGTGACCACAGAACTCCTGAACCACTGAGTAGCCATGGGATTCGGCATGGTGCTGGATGGCCTGACCAATATCGCCCAAATGCGCGCCGGGCCTTACCCGCTCAATGCCAAGGTAAAGCGCCTCCTGACACACCCGGGCCAGACGGCTGGCGCGGATAGGCACTTCACCGACCAGAAACATCTGGCTGGTGTCGCCATGATAGTCATCCTTGATCACCGTGATATCGACATTGATGATGTCGCCGCTCTTGAGTTTCTTAGGACCGGGAATGCCGTGGCAGATCGTGTGATTGACCGAGGTACAGATCGATTTCGGAAATCCCTTGTAATTCAGCGGTGCGGGAATGACCTTCTGCACATTGACCATGTAGTCGTGACAGATGCGGTCCAACTCGTCCGTGGTTACACCGGGGATAACGTAGGGCTCTATCATTTCGAGCACCTCCGCCGCCAGGCGGCCGGCAATCCGCATTTTTTCTATTTCATCGGGCGTCTTGATGCTGATGCTCATAGGCTGGTGTGTGGGGGCGCGACATGGGCCTCGAAAGGGCGCGTGCGGCGGCGCCTGGTTGGGCGCATGGATTGTTGAGGCAAGCGGTTCATGTTATAAAGGCCTGCTTTTTTTAGCAACCACACACACATATCGTCACGTTCGGCAGGGTGCCAACCTTATCCTTGGATAGGTGCGGTCTCCGGGCGGGGTATGTGGAGGCTCAACCCTGAAGGAGAAATGAATGTCGAACGTCACGATGCGTCAAATGTTGGAGGCCGGTGTTCACTTCGGTCACCAGACGCGCTACTGGAATCCCAAGATGGCACCGTTTATTTTTGGTGCCCGCAGCAATATTCACATTATCAATCTTGAAAAGACCCTCCCTCTTTTCAATGGCGCCATGAGCTATCTGGAGCAGGTCGCCGCCAAACGCGGCAAAGTCCTGTTCGTAGGCACCAAGCGCACCACCCGCACAGTGGTTCAGGAAGAGGCACTGCGTTGCGGCATGCCCTTCGTCAATCACCGCTGGCTGGGCGGCATGCTCACCAACTTCAAGACCATCAAACAGTCAGTCGCCCGCATGAAGGAACTCGAAGCCATGCGGGACGATGGTCGCCTGCAGCGCTTCAGCAAAAAGGAAGGCCTGGGCATGCTGCGCGAACTGGACAAGCTGGTCAGCAGCATGGGTGGTATTCGCGATATGGATCGCCTCCCCGATGCGCTGTTCGTCCTGGATGTTGGTTATGAGCACAACGCCATCAGCGAAGCCCACAAGCTGGGTATCCCGGTGATTGGCGTAGTTGACACCAACAATAATCCTGCCGGGATCGACTTCATCATTCCTGGCAACGATGACTCCATCCGCGCCGTGCAGCTTTATGTTCAGAGCGCCGCCACGTCCATTCTGCAAGGCAAGGCTAACAGCCTGACCGCTGCCGTAACGGGCGAAGACGAGTTCGTCGAGATGGATGCTGTCCCGGTCGCCGCCGAGGTCGAGGCGGGAGCTTAATGCTCCTGAACATAGGCCACTAATCCGCGTCAGGGATGAACGGAAAACGCCTCCAGCCCTGGGGGCGTTTTGTTAGGCAAGGACCGCCCAGATACTTGAACATCACGAATCAAAACAGACAGAGGATCACTTAATGTCGAATATTACGGCTGGAATGGTGAAGGAACTGCGTGAACGCACCGGTTCCGGAATGATGGAATGCAAGAAAGCGCTGACGGAAACCAATGGGGATCTCGAAGCAGCGGTCGAACTGATGCGCAAGGCGGGCCTTGCCAAGGCCGACAAGAAATCCGGCCGCACCGCCGCCGAAGGCTGCGTCTGCTGCAAGTCCAGCGCAGATGGCAAGCGCGCCGCCATTGTCGAAATCAATAGCGAAACCGACTTCGTTGCCAAGGGCGATGATTTCGTCGAATTCGCCAACCTGGTTGCCCAAACCGCACTGGATTCCGACGCCAACACGCTGGAAGAACTGCTGGAAGTAAAGATTCCATCCACCGGAGCCACCATCGAAGAAACCCGCCGCGCCATGGTCGCCAAGATTGGTGAAAACATCGCCGTTCGTCGCTTCGAGCACTTGGCTGCTCCGGAAGGTTCCGTGGCCAGTTACCTGCACGGGAGCCGCATCGGCGTACTGGTCGAACTTGTTGGTGGGGATGCCGAACTCGGTCGGGATATCGCCATGCATGTGGCTGCAAGCAAACCGGCGTGCGTCGATGAAACCGGCGTAGATCCCGAAATCGTCGAAAAAGAAAAGGCTATCTTCAGTGCACAGGCAGAAGCCAGCGGCAAGCCGGCCAATGTCATCGAAAAAATGGTCGAAGGCCGCGTTAAGAAATTCCTGGGTGAAATCACCCTGGTGGGCCAGCCCTTCGTCAAGGACCCCGATCAGACCGTCGCTCAGTTACTGGCGAACAAGGGTGCCAAGGTGGCCCGTTTCGTTCGCCTCGAAGTCGGCGAAGGCATCGAGAAGGTCGAAAGCAATTTCGCCGAAGAGGTCATGGCGCAGGTCAGAGCCTCCTGAGCATTGGGTAACGCCGACAGGCCGGACACCCAAACCGGGGATCCGGCCTGTCCAATACTGACCACCACCCACTGACCCATTACCGACCGATGAGTACACCAAAATACAAGCGCATTTTGCTGAAACTGAGCGGCGAAGCCCTGATGGGTGATCAGGGAGGCGGCATCGATGCCGGCACCATTCGTCGCCTGGCCCTCGAGGTTGCGGAACTCTGCAACGCCGGCGTTGAGATCGGGCTAGTGATGGGTGGCGGCAACATCATTCGCGGCGCACAAACGGCGGGCGAAGGATTGGAGCGGGTCACCGGCGACTATATGGGCATGCTGGCGACCGTCCTCAATGCCCTCGCCATGCAGGACGCGCTGGAACATCACGGGCGACCGGTCCGGGTCATGTCCGCACTCAAGATCAATCAGGTGTGCGAGGACTACATTCGTCGCCGCGCGATTCGCCATCTGGAGAAAGGCCGGGTCGTGATCTTCGCTGCCGGCACCGGCAACCCTTTCTTCACCACCGATACGGCAGCCAGCCTTCGATCCATCGAAATCAACGCCGAGCTGCTGATCAAGGCCACCAAAGTGGATGGGGTCTACACGGCCGACCCGATGAAGGATCCAACCGCGACCCTGTACAAGCGACTCACCTATGATGCAGCACTGGACCAACGGCTCAATGTGATGGATGCTTCGGCCCTGGTCTTGTGTCGCGACCATGACATGCCACTGCGCGTCATGAACGTTTTCGAGCCCGGCGCCGTCATGCGACTGGTAATGGGCGAAGACATCGGCTCTCTGATAGAAACGGGTAAATCAGCATGATCGACGATCTACAAAAACGCACCGCGGAACGCATGGGCAAGAGCATCGACTCGCTCAAGCACGAACTGGCCAAAATCCGCACGGGCCGCGCTCATCCGAGCCTGCTCGATCACATCGTCGTGTCCTATTACGGCAACGATGTACCCCTGAGCCAGACAGCCAACGTCACGATTGAAGATGCCCGCACCCTGGCGGTCACCCCATGGGAGCGAAACATGATTCAGGCCATCGAAAAGGCCATCATGAGTTCCGACCTCGGCTTGAATCCCAACACCACCGGCACCGTCATTCGCGTACCGATGCCGGCCCTGACCGAAGAACGCCGCCGCGATCTGATCAAGGTTGTCCGGCACGAAGCGGAAAATGCCAAGGTGGCGATCCGCAATATCCGCCGGGATGCCAATACCGAACTCAAGAATGCCCTCAAGGACAAACTAGTTTCGGAAGACGAGGAGCGCCGCAGCCAGGAACAGGTGCAAAAACTGACCGATCAATATGTCAAGGAAGTCGACTCCGTTCTGGAGAAAAAAGAAACCGACCTGATGGCGATCTAAAGCATACAGTCCAGCGAGGACCCAGGCTTGTCCGCCTTCCACTCTCACACCAAAGGGTCCAATGGCATGAGGACCCCGGGGTCTTGTCACGCATAACCCGGTGGTTCACATGGCTGTTCCTCAATCCCCTCATTCCAGCATTCCCCGGCATGTGGCCATCATCATGGATGGCAACGGCCGCTGGGCGAAAAAACGCTTCCTCCCAAGACACGCCGGGCATCGCGCTGGGGTCACTTCGGTCCGCAAAACCGTGGAAGGCTGCATGGCCCATGGCGTAGAAGTGCTGACGCTGTTCGCCTTCAGCAGCGAGAACTGGCGGAGACCCGCGCAGGAAGTGTCCCTGCTGATGGAACTATTTATTGCCAGCCTGGAACGTGAAACCCGCAAGCTGCACGAGAACGGTGTCAGACTGCGAGTCATCGGTGATCGGTCGGCGTTTGCTCCTCTACTGCAGGAAAAAATCGCGCAGGCCGAAGCCATGACCGCCGCCAATCAGAAGCTCAATCTGGTCATCGCCGCCAATTATGGCGGGCGCTGGGATATCACCGAGGCTACCCGCCGACTGGCGGCCGAAGTGGAAAGTGGCATGCTGACCAGTGCCGACATCACGGCCGAGCATCTCGAAGCCCGCCTCTCGCTGGCCGATCTGCCGGAACCGGACCTTTTCATCCGCACCGGCGGCGAGCAGCGCATCAGCAACTTTCTGCTCTGGCAACTGGCCTACACCGAACTGCATTTCACGCCCCTGCTCTGGCCCGAATTCAACGAAACCGCCTTCGAGGCCGCACTCGACAGCTTCGCCAGCCGGCAGCGACGTTTCGGCCAGACCGGCGACCAGATAGAAAACCAGCCCACACGCTGATCTTGCAAACCCGACCCACAACCAACCCGTGACGATCCCATGTTGAAGAACCGAATCATTACGGCGTCCCTGCTGGCGCCGTTAATCATCGCCGCCATCCTGTTGCTGTCACCCGACGGTTTCGCCCTGCTCTGGGGCACCATCATTCTCCTGGGCGCCTGGGAATGGGCTGGATTGTCCGGCCTTGAGCAAAAGGGCCGCATCGGATTCACCGCGGCCATCCTTGCCGTGTTGATCGCCGCGCGCTATTACGCCCTCTACTGGGCACCCGGCGAATTGCCAATCTGGTTCTATGCACCGGTGGTGCTGTGGTGGGCCGCGTGGGGCATCGCCTTCCGCCGCGCGCCGGAGCAACTGGTCAAATATCGCTATTCTGTCGCCGCCCGACTCATTAGCGGCGCCCTGGTCCTGATTTCCGGCTGGGCGCTGATGGTCTGGCTGAGACTGAATTTCTCTGAATATCAGGTGCTGTATCTGGTACTGCTGATCTGGCTGGCCGATATCGCCGCCTACTTTGTTGGCAAACGTTGGGGCTTCGCCAAACTCGTCGAAGCCGTCAGCCCCGGCAAGACCATCGAAGGCGTCTACGGAGCCCTCGCGGCGGCCATCGTCATCGCCATTCCGGTCGGCCTCTGGGTGGATATGGAAACCATGACCCTGATCGATTTTGTCTTTCTTTCGTTGCTCACGGTGGCCTTTTCCGTGTGCGGTGACCTGTTTGAAAGCCTGGCCAAGCGTGTCCGTGGCGTCAAGGACAGCAGCCGCCTTCTGCCGGGCCATGGCGGCGTCCTCGACCGGATCGACAGCCTGCTTTCGGGCGTGGCCGTCTTCTACGCCGGCTCCCTGCTGATTCCCATCTTTCTGATGATGGGCCCCATGATGGAGCCGGAAATCATCATGCAAATGGACGAAGCGCCGGCACTGGAAGACGGCGCGGCCGATCACCATCACGATGGCCCGATGGACGTCACACCGTCCGACACTGATGCGGAGCCGCCCAGCATGGACGAAGCTCCGGTTATGGACGATCACGCGAACCCACCGGAGGCCGGACAATGAAGGGCATTTGCGTACTGGGTTCAACCGGCTCGATTGGCGTCAGCACTCTTGATGTTGCCAGCCGACATCCTGATCGTTACAAGGTCGTTGCGCTGACCGCCAACAACAATATCGACCGTCTGTTCGAACAGTGTCAGCGCTTCAACCCGCGCTATGCCGTCATGATCGACGAGCGGCCAGCGGCGGAACTGCGGCAACAGCTGGCCGATGCCGGCGTCAAAACCGAGGTACTGTCTGGCGTCCAGGCGCTGGAGGATGTTTGCGTACTCCCTGAGGTCGACTCCGTGATGGCGGCCATTGTCGGCGCGGCCGGCTTGCTGCCGACCTTGGCCGCGGCAAAAGCGGGCAAAACCGTGCTGCTGGCGAACAAGGAAGCGCTGGTCATGTCCGGCCCATTATTCATGACCGCCGTGAGAGAGTCCGGCGCCGATCTGCTGCCCATTGACAGCGAACATAACGCCATCTTTCAGTGCATGCCGGCGAACTATCATGCCGGCCGTCAGGCGGCAGAAGTGCGCCGTATCCTGCTGACCGCATCGGGCGGGCCCTTCCTGCGCAAAGGCCTGCATGAACTGCACGACGTGACTCCAGACGAGGCCGTGGCTCATCCCAACTGGGTCATGGGTCGCAAGATTTCGGTGGATTCCGCCACCATGATGAACAAAGGCCTGGAGCTCATCGAGGCCTGCCTGCTGTTCAACACCCCGCCGGAAAACGTCGAGGTGGTCATCCATCCGCAAAGCGTCATCCATTCGATGGTCGATTATGTAGACGGTACGGTACTGGCCCAGATGGGTAACCCCGACATGCGGATTCCGATCGCACACGCCATGGCTTGGCCGGATCGTTTTGACTCCGGCGCTGAACCGCTGGATTTGTTCTCGGTCAGGCGGCTCGATTTTGAAGCCCCTGATTTCGAGCGCTTCCCCTGCCTGCAACGCGCCTATGACGCCGTTCGCGCCGGAGAAACCATGCCCGCCATCCTGAATGCGGCCAACGAAATTGCGGTCGCCTCATTCCTGGACGGCCAGATTCGCTTCACCGCCATCCCTGATGTGATCAGCCATTGCATGAATCAGATCAGCGTGAGTCGCGCCGACAGCATTGACGTGATACTGGAAGCCGACCGCTCGGCTCGCGCGGTGGCCGAACGGTTCATTGCCCAGCTAAACTGATCCGCAGGTGAATGATCGGAAGATGGCAGCCAGGCTAGCCAGTCACACCTGAGTGTCGGCAAAGGGCTCATGCCGAAGGTTGAATAAAGGGTAACTGATCGATACATCCGTTCTTAGCCTGGCGATCTGTTGCAGTACGTTCGCACATCCTTTCCAGGATTCTCTTGAACCGACTAATGGAGTGAACCACCACCGATGTCCTCGCTACCCCATACGCTGTTCTTTTTCCTCATCGCGCTGGTCATCCTGATCGCCGTGCATGAGTACGGTCATTTCTGGGTAGCCCGCAAGCTTGGGGTCAAGGTACTCAGATTTTCTCTGGGATTCGGCAAAGTGATCTGGCGTCACCAGAAATCACCCGACGATACCGAATTTACCCTCTCTGCCCTGCCCCTCGGCGGCTACGTCAAGATGGTCGATGAGCGCGAGGGCAAAGTCGCCCCGAAAGACCTGCCGGTCGCCTTCAACCGGCAACCGGTCAGCCATCGTACCGCTATTGTGCTGGCCGGGCCGGTATTCAATTTCTTCCTGGCCATCCTGATCTATTGGCTGGCGTACCTGTGGGGGGAAACCGGCACGCGCCCGGTGCTCGGTGAAATCAAGGCGGGAACACTGGCCGCACAAGCCGGCCTGCAGCAGAACGACGAAATCCGGGCCGTCGGCGGCGAGGAAACGCCGACCTGGTCGCTGGCAGTCAGTCAAATCATGGATCTGTCCCTCGACGAAGCACCCATCCCCATGACAATCGCCGCGGCAGATGGCACCCAGCGCGAACTGACCCTGGTCATCCCGGCAGAAGACACCCAAAACCCCGACGAATTGTTCAAGAAACTGGGCCTGACCCCCTGGGAACCCGAGCTTGAGCCTCGGGTGGAAAGGGTCGAACCGGGGAGTGCGGCGGCCAAGGCCGGATTGATGGCCGGTGACAAGGTGTTGAGTGCCGACGGCACAGCCATCCAGCACTGGAAGCAGTGGGTCGATTACGTTCGCGGCCGTCCGGATCAGCCCATCAAGGCCGCCATCGATCGCGATGGCGTTCACATCAATCTTGAAATCACCCCACAAGCCGATACCTCGACTGGGGAAAAAATCGGTCGCATTGGCGCTGCCGTCAAAGTCCCGGAGCACCTGCTGGCATCGATGACGGTCGAATATCGGCTGGGCCTGTTACCGGCATTGATCGCAGCGGTAAAGAAAACCCAGATGATCTCGATGGCGACGCTAAAGATGGCCGGCCGCATGCTGATTGGCAAAGCCGGCGTTGAAAATCTCAGCGGCCCCATCAGCATCGCCCAATATGCCGGCAAGTCGGCCAGCTATGGTCTGAATGCCTTCATGCAATTCCTGGCGATGGTCAGCATCAGCCTGGGGGTCCTTAATCTCTTGCCCATCCCCATGCTGGACGGTGGGCATCTGATGTTTTATCTGGTGGAAGCCATCAAGGGCAGCCCCTTGTCTGACGACATCCAGATGCGTTTCCAGCAAATCGGCATGTTTCTGCTTCTCAGCCTGATGGTGCTGGGTTTTTACCTCGACATCGGGCGTCTTTTCGCCTCTTAACTTTCAAGGGTTATTCATGAAAACACTCTTTCGTACCGCGATTGCGGCCTTTGCCCTCCTAAGCACCGCAGCCCAGGCCGACTCCAAAGGGGTGGAAGCCGCCCTGAAGACCGCCTTGCCAAGCATCAAACCCGATAGCATCACGGAATCACCCATCAAGGGCGTTTACGAAATCGTGGTCGGGGCCCGACTTTTCTACGTCTCCGAGGATGGCCGTTACCTGATGCAGGGCTCCATGGTGGACCTGAAAAGCCGTGAGGACCTGACCGAAAACAAACTGGGGAGCGCCCGCCTGGCTGCCCTGCAGAAACTGGGCACCGACAACATGATTGTCTTCAAGCCCAAGATCTTCAAACATCTGGTCTATGTCTTCACCGACATTGATTGTGGTTACTGCCGCAAACTGCACTCGGAAATCGACCAATATCTGAAGGAAGGCATCGAAGTGCGTTACCTGTTCTTCCCACGCGCCGGCAAGGACACCGAATCCTACTTCAAGGCCGTCACCGTCTGGTGCGCCAAGGATCGCAATGAAGCACTGACCAAGGCGAAGAGCGGCGAGAATCTGGCCAAGAAGGAATGCCCCAACCCGATCGACCAGCATATGGAACTGGCCTCCGCCATGGGTGCCAATGGCACGCCAATGATCGTCACCGAGAAAGGCACCATCCTGCCGGGTTATGTCCCTGCCGCCCAGCTGACCAAAATGCTGGAAGAAAAGACCGACGCCATGCCGCAAGGCATTGCCGACAAGGCCGACAAGGTGGAACCGAAATAACCGCCGACCCTCCCCATCACATGGCCCTGATTCTGCTTTCAGGGCCGTCTCACCAGTCTGCTTCAGCAGTGGGCCGGACAACAGAAACCGGCCCTCCCCACTGTTTGGCTGTCTCAGCTACCCTTACTTCCCAGCCCTGTTCAATAAATAAAGCTTCCGTTTGGCCTGAACCAGTCGGAGGGTAACAACGGAAGAGTCCAAGTCATCTAGCCGGGCATCTCATGGATCAGCCACGGCCTCCCGAGCTTGAACGATGGAAATATTTAGCCGTTTGAGTAACATCTGTTGCCGCTCTTCAGGCCAAGAAACCCCTAGCCACCTAATTTTTTGCGGCATTTCGCGGAACCCAATAGATGCGTTACTAAAGCTTGAGCCCAGACCGAAAGAATACACCACAAGAAAACTAATCTTCACCACTCCTCCATTCAGTTAACTTCGCCAAGTCAATATTCACCTCCCAAAGTTCCTTCTCTTCCGCGGGCAACCATTGCCCTATAAATATATTATTTATAGCAATGTCAGGAAGCTTCCTGACTGCTCCACATAGACTGCCGGTAAATACGCCATCATTCTTGATATTGAAATCTAAGTTTACAAAACCATGGGGCACTCTATTTTTATCAGCTTCAGAAACCGGAATTACGTGCACATAGAACGGTGCCAGTTCTCGTATTTTTCCACATGATTCATTATATACAGCCAGCTCTGTATCACTGATATACAGTGTAAATCCATTTTTGCTTCCTATTTTTTTAAATTCATTATTTATTAAGTGGCTTTTGAAAAGCATTTTTATGGTTTCGTAAGCCTGCGCCGTATCATAGGAGCCAGAAGCAAGGAATAAATCAAAGGCATTCCCTGATCTCTCTTGCAATAGGCTCATCATTTTTTCTAACTGCCCATTTGATTTCAATTCAGGAATAAAACGATATACCGTGCGCGCTATATATGAACACTTAAATTCTTTATCATCATAATTATCATGACATAAATCAAGCTCATGAGAGATGCGATCCAAACTAAAGTTAGTTACTAAATCATCAAGGAACTTTCGCTCTGTACTACCAGAATTTCTTTCAATATTTTTTCTTATATAAAT
>JBILGM010000008.1:0-75577 GCA_044351045.1 Methylococcaceae bacterium
TTCCTTTTCAAGCATCATGCGCGGCTTCTTGTCCGGGGCCTTGCCTAGGACGGCGGACAGCTTAATTCCTCGACAGGGATTACTGGAAAGGACACTCCTGCCAACGCCATGATCGAAGACAGCATTGGCTGTAACAAAGAGTTGTTGCGTAGCGGTGTAACTCCGTTGCCCAGCTGCCTCGATCAACGCAACGATATCTGCTGGGTTGACCTCCTTGGCTGGGATAACTCCCAGCTTGGGTATCAGCCAGGAATGGATGTGGTATCGGCGGGCTTCTTGCGTGCTGGCTGCAAGGCTGGGGATCACTTTAGCCTCGTAATCGGTCGCCAATGCCTTGAAGGACTTATCTTGGGCGCGGTTTAGTTTTGATTGGCGCTTTTCCCGAGCCACGTCGGATCCTTTCTGGATTTGTTGGCGCAGCTTGGTCGCCTCGCTCTTGGCATCGGTGATGCTGAAGTCGGGATAACGTCCAATGGTGACTTCCTTCTGCACGCCGCCCAGCCGATACCGGAGTACCCATGCGGCAGTTCCCTTGGCTGAAAGTGTGAAAGTCAATCCAGCTACTTCCCCCTGTGCTTTCGCCAGTGGCCGACCGGCCTTGAGCCAGTGCCGTATCTGGATATCAGTGATTTTGCTCTGCATTGTTACCCCCAAAATGAGTAGCTAGAGTGTGGCTACACATTTCTAGCTACTCATCCAGCTACTCAGATTGTACGCCATAGGATGACACGGGGTGAAACGGGAGGACAAAAAACCCGCATGAATTGCGGGCTGTAGAGAGTGGTCTGTGCGACGCTATAAAATCACATGAAACATGGTTTCGCATTCAGGGTCACAACGCGCATCAGTTTCAGAAAAAAATGGGTTATAAATGGAGAGGGGCTCAGCAGCGAGAGCGCTGCGAGGGTTACGGCTTTCTGTCATCGCGGGCTGGAATCCGCCGGGTTAACAATTCGAATGGCTTGCTAAAGGCCGTACCTGACGGTAGGATGCCTAGTTTATTTATTGTCCGCCATTGCTTTTCAAGGAAACCCTTCATGAAGCCGGAAATCCATCCCAACTACGCCGATATAAAAGTTAACTGCAGCTGCGGCAACACGTTTGAAACGCGCTCTACTCTTGCCAAGGATCTTCATGTCGAAGTCTGTGCGGCATGCCATCCATTCTATACGGGCAAGCAAAGAGTCGTCGACACGGCCGGTCGCGTCGACAAGTTCCGTCGGCGCTATAGTCGCTGACCCAGTCTGTCGGGAGGACCTAGATACTCCCGATAGTCTGAAGCGAGAGCGGGAAAACCCGGGTTACCCCGGGTTTTTTATTGTGCGCCCAGCATGGGCGCACACCTGCGGGTGCAAGTCCCGCTGCGAGCTGGTCACAGTGAGCAAAGCGAAGCGCAACTGCGTAAGGGCGACCGAGCGTGGGAAGGAAGCGTGGAGCTTAAATCGCGAGCTGATGAACAAGAACCGCATAGAAGGCGCTGCCAAGCAGGGCGAGTGGGCAATGGACCACGAAGCTCGTGACCAAGGCGAGGTGGTGTAGATGCGGCGGTTGTGCGATGAAGGTGTGCGACGCTTACCTGGGGAGATCTCGCCTTGTGCCTGAAAGGGCGACGGCTCTGCCGGAGCGAGAAGTCAGCCGAGGTCGTAGTAGTCAAAGCGGGGGGCCGAGGAGGCCCGGGGGCGAAGGACCGAACGAGAGTGAGTGACCGAGGACACGTGTGATGTCAAAGGCCATGCGTCAGATGCCGGGGCGACCCGGGCGGGTGGATGTAGCGCAGGGTGAAGCCTTGCGTGAACCCGCCAGCGACGAAGCCTGCGGCCCGCCGCGTGAACACCCGGGCACAGGGTCGGCAAAGCAACTGGCAGACACTGGATGCCTGCTGGAAGCGACGCTCACGAGACAGAACCTGCAGTTAGCGTGGAAGCGGGTCAAGGCCAACAAGGGCGCGGCCGGGGTGGATGGGCTCGACATCGAGCAAACCGCCGAAGTGCTCCGCCACAAGTGGCCGGATATTCGACAAACATTGTTGCAGGGGCACTACCGGCCCAGTCCGGCACGCAGAGTGATGATCCCTAAGCCGGACGGCAGCCAGCGCGAGCTGGGCATCCCGACGGTGATCGATCGACTGATCCAGCAAGCCCTTTTGCAAGTGCTGCAACCCATCATCGACCCCACCTTCAGCGAACACAGCCACGGGTTTAGGCCGGGCAGACGGGCACACGACGCGGTCAAGGCCGCGCGGGCGTCCATGCAGTCCGGCAAACGTGTGGTGGTGGACGTGGATCTAGAGCAGTTCTTCGACCGGGTCAACCATGACATCCTGATCGACAGGCTCAGGAAACGCATCGACGACCCCGGAGTGATCCGGCTGATTCGGGCCTACCTGAACGCTGGGATCATGGAGGGTGGGGTGGCGATGGATCGCTATCTGGGCACGCCGCAAGGCGGACCGCTGAGTCCCTTGCTGGCCAACGTGCTACTTGACGAAGTGGACAAAACGCTGGCGGCGCGAGGCTACCGCTTTGCGCGCTATGCCGACGACTGCAACGACTATGTGGGCAGCAAGAAGGCAGGCGAGCGGGTTATGGCCTATCTCAGGAAGTTGTACACGGGCTTGAGGCTTCAGATCAATGAAGACAAGAGCGCAGTGGCCAGTGCTTTCAGGCGCAAATTCCTGGGCTATGAGCTGTGGATGGCCAAGGGCAGAGCAGTCAAATGTGCAGTAGCCCACAAGGCGCTGGACCACTTCAAAGCACGAATAAGGCGACTCACGCGCCGCTCGGGCGGACGCAGCATGGAGCAAGTGGTGGAGAAACTGCGGCCCTACGTGCGGGGTTGGAAGGCGTATTTTGGGCTGGCGTAAACACCCGGAGTCTGGCTAGGGCTGGACGAGTGGCTGCGCCACCGGCTCAGGGCGATCCAGCTCAGGCACTGGAAAAGGTTAAAGACGATCTACCGGGAACTCAAGGCACTGGGGGCATCGGAAGATGTGGCCAAACAGGTGGCGGGGAACTGCCATCTGTGGTGGCGCAACAGTGACGGCGCGATCAAGCGCGTGCTGACCATTGCGTACTTTGACCAGCTGGGAGTGCCAAGACGGTCCTGACCTCAAGCTCTCGAACCGCCCGGTGCGAACCCGCATGCCGGGTGGTGTGGCAGGGGCGGCTGCGATCATCGCGGCCCCCCTATGCCGATTTTAGTCGTTAGCAGCCTATAACTGATCTGTAGCTGCTTCTGAATAACGTCTCAGAAGAGAGATTCCATCGAGCGGCTGACCGGGGATTTGCTTGATCCCTGTTTGTGTTTGTTCTTGATCTTTTTGGCATCTTTTGGGGTTGTGGGATGTTTTCCATACCGGGCATCTCCAGTGTCGACAGAGATCTCCTGCTTGTTGCTTGGATAGTATTCGAAATCAGTGGTCGTGGCGCCCTTTGAGTTGACCTTGGTTTTTTTGGTGTGACCGCCTGAAGGGGCTGGGAATTTGTATTCGGGGACACCCTTGAGTGCGACCCTCATGAATCGCACCCACATTGGGAGCGCCAGGTCACCGCCCATCTGGTTGTGACCCAGTGTCTTGTAGGTATCAAAACCAAACCAGGCGACAGTCACCATTGCAGGGGTGTAGCCGTCGAACCAGGCATCGAAGGATTTGTTGGTCGTACCCGTTTTGCCGGCCACATCCGAGCGTCCGAGTGCCAGAGCTTTTTTTGCCGTCCCCATTCGAACGACATCGCGCAACATCGAGTTCATCATGTAATGGACTTTCGGCGAAATGACTCGCTTGGCGGTACCCTCGGAGTTATTTGTTGCCTCACAATCAATGCACGCTGAGGGCGGGGTCGCCTGGTAGACGGTTTTGCCGCTATCGGTGTCAACTCGACTGATGAAGTAAGGGTCGACCCGGAATCCGCCATTGGCGAAAACTGAATACATCTGGGCCATGCGCAACGGGCTGGCCGATCCGCTACCCAAGGCTAGAGGGAGAACGGGGGGAAGCTCCTCCGGCTCAAATCCAAAGTCTTCTGCAAGCTTAACCACTTTTTTGATGCCGACTTTCTGCATCAATTTAACCGCCACAACATTGCGGGAGTAGATGAGCGCGGTTCTGATTGGCGTCGGTCCGTAATAACGGCGGGATGCATTCATGGGCTGCCATCCTGCGGCTTTGACCGGGGAGTCGATGACAATGCTGGATGGTGTCATGCCATCGCTCAGGGCCGCCGAGTAGACTACGGGCTTGAAGCCTGAGCCTGGCTGTCTCTTGGACTGAATGGCCCGATTGAACTTGCTGTAATGAAAGTCATACCCCCCGGCAATGGAAACAACCTGGCCATCCTTGGGAAGGACAGAGACCAGTGCCCCACCCACTTCGGGTATTTGTGTAAGCTTGAGCCGAGAGCCATCGCTTCGCAGCCGAATAACATCACCGATGGTCAGGGGCGTGGTGCTGCCTTCGGGCTCTTTCTTGCGTTTCCTGCTGTTCAGCCAGCGATGCGCCCAACCCAAGGCGGAGGCACTGAGATTGAGGTACTCTCCAGATCCTAGATAGACGTTGGCACTGCCGTTTTTAAGGGCAAGGATTAAGCCCGGCACCGTGTAGCCCAGTTGCCCCAGCTTGGCCAGCTGCCTGTCCCAATCCGCTTCCGTGGTGTATTTCTCAATATCGATATGTTCCGTGATTGGACGAAAACGTCTTCTTTCGTCAAAACGATGCAGGCTGGAACGCAACGTGTCTTCAGCAAGTAGCTGCAGTTTTGGATCGATCGTGGTCCGGACCTGATAACCGTTGTTGTAGGCTTCCTCGCCATACTGATCGTACATTTGATTTCTGATGATTTCCGCGACATAGGGCAGATCTAGGTCCAAGGAACGATCATGCAAGGCTGCGGTATTGGGGGTCACCAAGGCATGCGTGTACTCGTCCATACTTATGGAGCCCAGATCCAGCATGCGATCAAGGACATAATCGCGACGGGTTAGCGCGCGACTGGGATTCACGATCGGGTTGAAGGTCGAGGGGGCTTTGGGGAGCCCGGCAATCGTGGCAATTTCGGCCAGATCGAGCTCATCCACGGATTTGTTGTAGTAAATCTTTGCTGCAGCGCCTACCCCGTAGGCATGGTTGCCGAGATAAATCTTATTGAGGTAGAGCTCGAGAATACGGTCCTTGGGAATTTCCGCCTCGATTTTCATCGCCAACATGATTTCCCTGATTTTTCGTAGGAAAGTTTTTTCATTGCTGAGGAAGAAGTTTCTTGCTACCTGCATGGTTATGGTGCTGCCACCCTGCCGCTTCTGCCCAGTACTGAGGAAGGTGAAGGTTGCTCGTAGCAGTCCTTGGTAGTCAAAGCCGGGATGTTCGTAAAAGCGGTAATCCTCGGCGGCCAAAAAAGCCTGAACCATTTTTTTGGGTAGGGCTTCCAGAGTCAGGGGATAACGAACCTTCTCCCCATACTGGCCGATCAACAGCCCATCTCGGCTGTAGACTTTCATGGGGCTCTGATAATGGACGTCATTGAGGGCGTCCAGATCAGGGAGTTGGGATTGCAGGTACACGTAGAGACCGAAGAGCAAAAGTCCGATGGTCATTACGCCGGCACCAATGCCAAGCGTCACGCGGCCTATGAACCGAAAGAATGAGACGATGCCCGAACCGGGGCGGTGGCTTTTCTCGGATGACACGTTAAGGGAAATACGAAAGAAGGGGCTCAGGCTCACTTAAGTTGTTGGGGACCCGTGCCGGTAGACAGTTCCGGTGGACGTAACAAGGAAGCGGCAGTTGAACAGATGCCGAGCCCAGTTTAAAAACTCAAACTACTATACTACATGTGGTACTGCCCTTTGACCTTGCCCTTTGGTCCACCTGTTGCGGGTATTTGGCGATTTTTTCATGGAAGTTTGGGTTGATGTTCTCATTGCGTCGAAGTCAGTCGGAATTTCTCGGAATTGATATCAGCGCAAGTTCGGTAAAAGTGGTCGAGCTTGCCCAGTCTGGCTCAAAAATGGAGTTGAAGGGCTACTCCATCGTTGCCCTGCCTCCAACCGGAGTCGCGTCGGCGAAAGAGAGCCAGATCCAGGTGGTCGGTACGGCCATCAAAAAGGCCGTAAAGCAGATCGGTACCCGTTGCACTCTGGCGTCTACCGCGGTCCCGGGATCGGCAGTTATCGTCAAGACCGTCAATTTTCCGGCGGGCCTCCGTGAGGATGAAATTGAGGCGCAGATAGAATTGGAGGCCGAGGAGTATATTCCTTACCCATTGGAGGACGTCAGCCTGGATTTTTACGTGCTGGGACCTGCTGAAAATATGCCTGGTTTGATTGATGTTCAGGTGGTGGCATCTAGGAAAGAGCTCGTCGAGGATCGAGCGGCCGCCCTGGAATGGGCAGGGCTTAAGGCAGAAGTGGTGGATGTGGACTCCTTCGCCATGGAACGGGCCAGTCACCGAATGATCGCGAATTCCGATGGCTGGGATGTCGGTGAGGTGTAGGCGCTCATTGACTCGGGTGCCAGTGCCACTTCAATAATTGTTGTGCAGGACCGGAAGGTGATTTTTACCCGGGAACACAATTTCGGTGGTCGTCAGTTGAGCGAGGAGATCCAGAGACGCTATGGCTTATCCTTTGAGGGGGCTGAACGAGCGAAAAAAAATGGGGGTCTTCCCCTGGATCATGAAGCCGAGATATTTGAGCCTTTCATCGCTGCGCTCGGCCAGCAGATAGATAGGTCTCTCCATTTTTTTCAATCTTCTCAACCGCAAGTCGAGGTGAAAAGAATTTTTCTGGCGGGGGGATGCGCCGCGCTGGCAGGGGTCCAGCAACATCTTGATTCCAGTAAAGACGTCAGCGTGTCAGTCGTGGATCCTTTCGCGGGTATGAGCCCTTCGACCAGGGCAACCCGTGCCAATCTTGGTAGGGATGCGCCCTCCTTGCTGGTTGCAACGGGGCTAGCATTGCAAAGTTTCGACTAGTTATGGTCAGGATCAATCTGCTCCCCTGGCGAGAGGCACGGCGCAAACAGCAGCAGCTTCATTTTGCCGCCTTAGCGTTGGGTGTCATGGCCAGCACGGCGCTGGCCATGATTCTGGTGCACATGGAGCTCAGTCGACGCATTGATTACCAGCAGCAACGTAACCAGTTTCTGACTAGCGAACTCGCCATACTTGACCAAAAAATCAAGGAAATTCAGGCGCTCGAAAAAAATAAAAAGAACCTGATTGCGCGCATGGATGTGATCCAACAGCTTCAGGTCAGTCGTCCGGAGGTGGTCCATTTGTTTGATGAGTTGGGTAAAACGATCCCAGAAGGGGTCCAGATCAGTGACCTAATGCAAAGCGATCGCTTAATTGCAATCAACGGTGTCGCTCAGTCCAACGCCCGTGTGTCGGTGTTTATGAGGAATCTTGATCAGTCAATCTGGTTTCAGGAGCCCTCCTTGCAAATCATTGAATCCGTTATAGAAAGCAAGGATAAAAACGGCCGCCAGATGATCCATTTCGCGCTTAAATTCAGGCAGACTGGAGAAACTGCCGAGGGATCCGAGGTGAAGCCTCTGCCATCGAAGGGTCAGTCATGAATCTCTCTGAAATCAGTTGGGATCTGGAATACGCCGGTTCTTGGCCTACAGCCGTCAAGGCTTGCGTCATCGCGATGTTAAGTGTGGTATTAGTGGGGCTTTGGTACTACCTGGATACCTCATCGCAATTGGAGCAGTTCACCGTTGCACAGGGCAAGGAGATGGAGTTGCGATCTGCTTTTGAGCAGAAGCAGAAGAAGGTGGCGAACCTTGATGAATACAGGGAGCAGTTGCTCGAAATTGAAAAATCCTTCGGAGACCTACTGCGTCAGTTACCTAACAAAACCGAAGTGCCTGAGCTGTTGGTGGATGTATCGCAGACCGGTCTTGCCAGCGGTCTTGAATTCGAGTTGTTCAAGCCGGGGGCAGAGAGCATCAAGGATTTTTACGCCGAGCTTCCCATTGAGGTCAAGGTTGTGGGTACCTACTCGAATTTCGGGGGTTTCGTCAGCGGTTTGGCCTCCCTGCCGCGCATTGTGACCGTGCAAAACATAAAAATTGTGCCCAACGACGCGAAGAATACCCAGGCGCATAAGGGTGACAAGTTTCCGCTAACCATGACAGCACTTGTGAGGACTTATCGTTATCTCGATGAAGGCGAGGTGGCGGCTGAGACTCTGGCCAAGCCGACACCGGCTAAAAAACCTTGAAATTCCTGTGGGGATGATGCGCGAGCCGCAACGTTCTTCCGTTTTTCTTGCGCTGAGCGTGATCACGGTGGCTTTCTCTTTGGGCGCCTGTATGCAGCAGGATATGAGTGATCTCGATTCTTACGTGGCTGAAGTTAAAGGCAGGCATAGGGTACCGATCGAGGCCTTGCCTGAAATCAAGGTCGTGGAGCCTTTTGTTTTCAGGCCCAATCAGGTACGCGACCCTTTTGAACCGGATGAGGCTTTGCAGCAACCCGAGGAGGTCCGGGTCGAGACAGGGATCCGTCCCGATACTCTCAGGGCTCGAGAGGAGCTTGAGGGTTACGAGCTCGATGCCTTGCGCATGGTCGGTACGGTCCGCCAGGAAGGTGTCGTCTGGGCCTTGCTCAATGCGAAAGAGGGGACCATTCATCGTGTCCGTGTAGGTAATTACATCGGCAAGAACTACGGCAAGGTCGTAAATATCGTGGATAACAAGATCGAGTTGGTCGAAATCTTCGCCGATAGCTCCGGCGCTTGGCATGAGCGCAAGGCAGCGGTGACGATGGCCGATCAGGGCGACAAAAATCAATGAAAGTGTCCGTTTTGGGGTTAGGGGAGGGGCGATCTATCGCCGTCAATCTCAAATGGCTCTGTCGGGTGGGGCTATTGTTTTTTGTCTCGCAGTCACAAGCCGCATCTCGATTACAGACCCTGGACTATTCTCAGCTGCCGGGTGACCGGCTCGAATTTGTATTCAGGCTGGATGGCCCGGTCATGTCGCCAAGAGATTTTCAGACGGAGAACCCCGATCGCATCGTCCTGGACTTGCTGGCCGTGACCAATGGGTTGGATACGAAGACCATTCCCGTGGAACGGGCAGGGGTCAAAACCGTTCAGGTGGTAGAGGCGGGTGGGCGTACCCGTGTCGTGTTTAATCTGAATCGGATGCAGCCATATAACGTCAGAACCCGGGCCAACCAGATTTACGTCACCTTGGGTGATGAACGCGGCGCTCAGCAGAGCATGAGAAATCAGCCGATCACGTCGCCTGTAACTTATCCCTCGCGCCGTCCTGTAACGTCATATGCCACAACCTCGGAACTGGGTAATGTCGATTTTCGCCGGGGGGAGAATGGAGAGGGTCGGTTGCTGATAACTCTGGGTAATCCCCAATCCATGATGGATATCCGGCGAGAAGGCCGCAAGGTCATCGTTCGCCTCCCTGAGTCGATCTTGCCATCTCGATTGGCGCGTCGCCTCGATGTCATTGATTTTGCGACACCCGTTCATTACATCGAAGCTACCCCCGAGCCGGGTGGAGCAAGAATTGTTGTGACCCCGGTGTCTGATCGTTATGAGTTTTCGTCCTATCAGTCGGGCGGGTTGCTGGCGGTTGAATTTCGGGCGATATCCGGTCAGCAGCGCGATTTGGCCGACCGAAAGAAGCCGATTGTCTATTCAGGAAACAAGCTGACGTTGAACTTCCAGGACATTTCGGTGCGATCTGTTCTTCAGATACTGGCCGACTTTACCAATGTCAATATCGTGGCCAGTGATAGCGTTGACGGTAACGTTACGCTTCGGCTTCAGGATGTTCCTTGGGATCAGGCGCTGGATTTAGTTCTGAAGTCCAAAAGTCTCGGTAAACGCCAGGATGGCAATATCATCCGGGTAGCACCACTGGATGAGCTAAATAAGCAGGAGCAGGAGGAGCTGGAGGCTCGGCAGGTCGTGGAAGAGTTGGAGCCACTCAGAACCGAGATCATCCAAGTCAACTATACAAAAGCGGAGGAGTTGAAAAAAATCCTCGTGGGAGCTAGCGAAAAGAACGACAGATCCGTGGCCGATATCAATCCTATCACCGGCCAGCGGACGACCTCCAAGACCAGCGAAATTGACGTAGGTCAGACTTTGCTCTCGTCAAGAGGAAACGTTACAACAGACCCGCGAACCAATCAGCTCATTATTCATGAGACTGCCAGAAACCTTGAAAGAATACGCGACCTGATCAGGGAGCTGGACAAGCCGGTGCGGCAAGTATTGGTTGAGTCGCGCATCGTTATTGCTACCAACGAATTTACCCGTGAACTGGGAGCGCGGCTCGCGCTCAACAGAGCGAATTCTGTCAACAATTATTCCAGAGGGAATACGGACTATGCGAATGTTCCGCCCTCGGACCAAAGCGGCACCAGTGGGCATGCCTTGGTTGACCTGGCATCCACTGCGGCCGCTGCCAGCGGCGGATATTTTGGGGTGACCTTTCTAAAGGTCGGTGAATATCTGCTAGATCTTGAGTTGTCCGCGGCGCAAATTGACGGTCGTACCGAGATCATTTCAACCCCCAAGGTCGTCACGACCGATGGCGCCGAGGCGTATATCCTTCAGGGTGAGCAGATTCCCTACTCACAGAACAACGCACTAGGCGCTTCTAATACTCAGTTCAAGGATGCAGTGCTGGAATTGAAGGTTACTCCTCACATCACGGCCGATGAAAATATCCTGATGGACTTGTCCGTGAAAAAGGATGCTCCCGGTGTTCGCCCCTATGCCAATGGTAATGTGGGTATCGAGAAGCGCGAAATCTTGACCACGGCCCAGGTCAATAATGGCGAAACCATGGTGCTGGGTGGTGTTTTCGAAGGTGATCAGCAGGATCGGACGGATAAAGTACCTTTTTTGGGGGATTTGCCCGGGGTGGGATTCATGTTCCGCAAAAATATTACACAGGATAGAAAGAAGGAGCTCCTGATATTCATTACTCCGAAGATTATCGGCTCGGAATTGGTGCGGCGCTGAACCCATATACAAGCCCCGACTATTAGTATAGTCGGGGCTTTTTTATTAGGCTGGGAGTCTTACCAGGACGTCAGCCGGTTTAGTATTACTCTTCTAAAGCAGACCCTGTCTCCCTAAGGTCCGTCTCTCTCGCAATCGCAGGATACGTTCCCGGCAGCTGAATCGCGGCGGGTTCTGGTTGGGCGGTGAGCGAAGGTTCGAATCTCGGGGCGACAGGAACCGCGGGCGAGTCCAAACTCACACTAGACCCAGCCTCCGTTGATGGAGTGGGTCTTATGGGAACACGTCGATCCCGACGGCTTCGGGTGCGGCGACGGCCGGGTTTGCGTGGCTCGGTTTCCCCGTTGTTAGCCTCTTCCTGGATCTGGGACGTCTTGCTGTCCTCCATGGTGGGCGTGGAGGTACCCTCAGATAAGAACAAATCCGCCTGCCCAGTAATGGCTGGCGGGGTTTCTAGGCGGAATTCAGCGATGAAAGGCTCGGCTTGTTTGGCTTTATATTCAGGTTCATCGAAGTCTGCTGTTCTGTCCTCACCTGGCGGCCGCAAGCCCCTGTGGCGAGGGGATCGGGACGCACGAATATTTTGCTGCGGGCGCTGTGCAGGTTCTCTGTTAACCGCATCATCATCGTCTGTGGTGTCCGCATCGGTTCTGACAAGGTCGATGTTCCTGACTGTATCAGTCTCGCTGATCTCGTAACTCAGCGAACTTGCTTCGCCGACAAGTGAGGGGGTTCCGGTATTGCTCCGCTCGGCCCCGCCCTCATTGCGGCGACCACGCCGCCGCCGATTGCTACGACGGCCGCCTTCACGAACACCTTGGCGCTCACCCTCCCGCACCTCATCGCTGGTTACCAGATCATCTCCCACTGGGTCGACTTTAGCTATCACTGTGTCGGTTTCTGTGGAGTGGGGTCGCTGGGTGCGATTTTCATTACGTCGCTGGCTGCGCCGATCTGAATCCGTTCGGCGCGAATTGGGCTTGTCGCTGGAACCCGCTGCACGGTCTCTGCCGACGGCCTTCTCTGGACCCTCGGCCACCACCGGCTTGTCATCAGTTTTAGTACCAGTTAACAAAGTCAGGAAGCGCTTTATGAGTCCGCCCTTTGTGGCAGTCTGAACTGGCGTTAAAGGCCCGCTCACATGGTGTGGAGGTGCCACCTGGTCCGGCATGAACTCCTTGACGGCCGGCTCTGCCGGACCTGTCCTCAAATCGCGGGAGTAGCGGTCATTGACGGGCTGCTCTGCCTGGACAATCTGATAACTCGGCGTTTTCTCGTCCTCATCGTCGGATTCCGCTGCACGGACTCGCTGGATTTCGTAAGACGGGGTTTCCAGTTGTTTGCTGGGGATAATCAGGACCGCTACATTGTGGCGCTTCTCGATATCGTTGACTGTTGGACGTTTCTCGTTGAGCAAGTAAGTAGCGGAATCCACTGGCAGATAAGCGATGACCTTGCCGGTATTTTTCTTAATGCACTCTTCCTCGATGATGCGCAGCACTGAAAGTGCCAGAGACTCCACACTACGGATACTGCCTTGACCGCTGCAGCGGGGGCAGGTAAGCAGGCTGGATTCCCCCAGCGATGGTCGCAGACGTTGGCGCGACATTTCCAGCAGGCCGAAACGCGATATGCGACCGAGCTGTATGCGCGCACGATCCATGCGAACAGCATCACGCAGGCGATTCTCGACGGCCCGTTGATTGCGCGAGGCCATCATGTCTATAAAGTCGATAACAAACAGACCGCCCAAGTCACGAAGACGGAGCTGGCGGGCGATTTCGTCGGCTGCCTCGAGGTTGGTGTTAAGTGCCGTTTCCTCGATGTCACCGCCCTTTGTGGCGCGGGCCGAGTTGATGTCGATCGCCGTTAGGGCTTCAGAATGATCGATGACAATGGCGCCACCCGAAGGCAATGGAACTTCGCGGCAATAGGCTAGCTCGATCTGGCTCTCGATCTGATAGCGATTGAAGAGCGGGACGTTGTCCTGATACTGTCTTGCCTTGTGAATGAACTGCGGCATGACCTGCTGCAGGAAGCTCTTGACCAGTTTGAACGTGCCCGGATGATCGATGAGGATTTCGTCGATGTCGCTGCGAAGATGATCGCGCAACGCACGAATGATGACGTTGCTTTCCTGAAAAACCAGCAACGGGGCAGCTTTCTCCTGGGCTGACCGTTCAATGGCGTCCCACAGTTGCAGGAGGTAGTTCATATCCCACTGCAGTTCCTCGACCGATTTTCCGCCACCCGCCGTGCGAATGATCAGACCCATGCCCTCGGGTACTTGCAGTGCAGCCATCACCTCGCGCATGTCGGTGCGGGTATCACCCTCGATGCGGCGGGAAATGCCGCCAGCGCGCGGATTGTTGGGCATCAGGACCAAATAGCTACCAGCCAGGCTGATATAGGTGGTCAGCGCGGCTCCCTTGGTGCCCCGCTCCTCCTTTTCGACCTGAATCAGCAGTTCTTGGCCCTCCTTCAGGTAATCCTTGATGTCACGGCGGCTTACCTCCTGGTCGGGCGGCAGGCCGAGATAAGCAGGCACGATTTCCTTGAAGGGCAGGAAGCCGTGTCGATCGGAGCCGAAGTTCACAAAGGCGGCCTCGAGGCTCGGTTCGACCCGGCTGATCACTCCTTTGTAAATATTCGCTTTTTTCTGTTCCCGAGAAGGAACCTCGATATCAAAGTCGTAAAGCTTCTGGCCATCCACCAACGCAACGCGGAGTTCTTCCGGTTGCGTGGCATTGATTAACATTCTTTTCATACACTAATCCTTTAGCGTCCCGAGGCAACCGATCCGGCGGTCGCGCTTAGCCTACAAAATCCGGGTAGCGTCACCCATTCAGTTTGATGAGTGGATACACGAGTCACCATTCGGGTCGCGTGTGCGTCGCTCGTCATGGGTCGAGCGGACAAAACCCCTTTGTTTTTACGATTCGCTCGCGCGGTTCGTGACGGGGCTTCCTCGTCGATCCGAAACTTGGGGCGCGAGCGGAGCGGGATTCAAACAGTTACACAAAAGATCCGGACCCATGGATTATCCCTAGGGCCCGCTCCTGCGGCACATATTGGAATTAGTGGGCGCGGGTTATCCTTGCCTGGCAGCTTCCGGCTCCATCCCGCTAGAGTGAGCTTCTGCTTTGGTTTTGTCTCTTTTTGCCGGGCCGGGGTCCTTGCGTTCAATAGAACGACGCCATAACCCACCACATGCAACTATAACAACGCTCAGTGAAATCATCAATTTAATCGGTGAAACTGCTATGATGTTGGGATGAATTCCAGCCCGATCAACGCATCCGTCCATTGGGTAGAAGTGCATGCGGAGCACGACGGCCAGCGCATCGATAACTTCCTCTTCACCCGCCTCAAGGGTGTTCCTAAAAGCCACGTTTATCGCATATTGCGGACCGGCGAGGTGCGTCGCAATGGTGGTCGGGTCAAAGCTCAGGATCGTCTGAATTCCGGTGATGTGGTTCGTCTTCCACCAATCCGTGTCGCTGAGCGTGAGAGTGTCGAACTTCCCCTCAATCACATCCGTGGACGCATTGAACCCCGCATTCTTTTCGAGGATGGTGATTTGCTGGTGCTCAACAAACCCTCCGGGATGGCGGTGCACGGCGGGAGTGGCCTCAGCTATGGCGTTATCGAGGCGCTGCGCGAGTTGCGCCCTGAGGCTCGTTCGCTCGAACTGGTGCACCGGCTGGACCGGGAAACCTCCGGCTGTCTCCTGATTGCCAAGAAGCGCGGCGCACTCAAGTCGCTGCATGAGCAATTCCGCAATGACCACGTCAACAAGACATATATTGCCCTATTGGCGGGACAGTGGGCCAAATCCCGATTGATGATTGATGCACCACTCAAGAGGAATGTGCTGCAGAGCGGTGAGCGCATGGTGCGCGTGGCCCGTGATGGCAAGTCCGCCATGACCGAATTCAAGCGGCTTGCTCGTTTTGCCGAGGCGACCCTGGTCGAAGCCCGCCCTGTTACTGGGCGAACCCACCAGATACGAGTTCACGCGTTACACATGGGCCATGCGCTTGCCGGCGATGACCGTTACGGTGACGACGCGACCAATCGCCGATTTCGGCACTCTGGGCTCAAGCGCCTGTTCCTGCACGCCGCACACACCACCTTTCGCCACCCTCGCACAGGGTTGACTCTGAAGGTCGAGGCACCGCTAGACCACGAACTCAGCGACTTTCTCAAGGGTTTGCCAAAGTGAAAGATCGCTACGAATTGGTTGTCTTTGATTGGGATGGCACGCTGTTCGATTCCATCGGCTGGATTGTTCGTTGCCTACAAATGGCGGCGGCGGAGAGTGGGCTGGTAGTGCCCACCGAGTCTCAGGCGCGATCCGTTATAGGGCTTAGTCTGCAACAGGCGATGGATGCGCTTTACCCGGGTGCCACGGGGCTGATCGCTCAGCAGTTGGTGAAGCACTATCGTGAGCATTACCACGAAGATGCGGGCCATAGACTGGGCCTATTCGAGGGGGTCGAGTCTGTTCTCTATGAACTGCGCATTCGAGGGTACAAGCTGGCGGTGGCGACTGGCAAGGCGCGTTCCGGTCTGGATCATGCTCTGAATGTCACCGGTCTCACCGAATTCTTTGACGCGACCCGCTGCGCCGATGAAACTGCCTCTAAGCCGCATCCCCTGATGGTGCACGAACTGCTCGACGAGTTGCGGGTTAACCATGCAAGCACCCTGCTGGTCGGGGATTCCCTGCATGATCTGCGAATGGCAGACAACGCCGGTGTCGACGTCGTAGCGGTCGCTTGCGGAGCCAATTCAAGGTCCGAATTGATGGCGCTAAATCCCCTGCTCTGTCTGGAAACCACCCCCGAGCTTCTCAACCATCTTTAACGTGGAACACCGATGACCGAAGAATCAACAGAGTCAACTCAAGCCACCCCGGACACTCAGTGGGAACGTCAGGCCCTGGAAAAAGTCCTGCTCGCCTCCGTGGAGGAGCAACGCCGAAGCCGGCGCTGGGGCATCTTCTTCAAATCGCTGGTGGCTCTGTACCTCGGGGGCGCCCTATGGATGGCCTACAAGCCATGGAGCGGATCAACTTCCGGCAAGGAAGGGGATGGTCATACTGCCGTCATCGACGTGGCCGGCGTCATTGCGCCCGGTCAGCCTGCCAGTGCGGACAATATCATCGAAGGTCTGCGCGATGCGGTGGAAGATAAGCACACCAAGGGCATTATCCTGCGGGTGAACAGCCCGGGCGGGAGCCCCGTCCAGTCCGCTTATGTCTACGACGAAATCCGGCGGCTGAAAAAATTAAAGCCGGATTTGCCCATACACGCGGTGGTAGCGGATATGTGCGCTTCTGGCGGCTATTACATCGCCTCGGCCGCCGACAAGATTTATGTCAATAGCGCTAGTGTCGTCGGCTCCATTGGCGTCATCATGGGCAGCTTCGGCTTCGTCGATACCATGAAGAAATTCGGTGTCGAGCGCCGCATCATGACCGCCGGCGAGCACAAGGCGCTCATGGATCCATTCGCGCCCGTTGATCCGGTGGCGAAGCAGCACATGCAGGGCGTGCTGGGTCAGGTTCACCAGCAGTTCATCGATGCGGTCAAGCAGGGCAGGGGAGCCCGCCTCAAGGAAACTCCGGACATGTTCTCCGGCCTCATCTGGACTGGGGCCGAAGGAATCAAGCTTGGCCTGGCCGATGAGCTGGGTGACGTCCGTCATGTAGCGGAAGATGTTATAGGCGCCAAGAAGTTGGTTGATTTCAATCCCGAAGAAAACCTTCTGGACCGGATGTCACGCCGTTTTGGGGCGTCGGTGGGGCATGTGCTGCTGGAATCCGCCAACGGACTGTCTGATATCCCCCGTTAAGGTCGATGCGGCCATGAGCAAGGATTTTGAAGTGATTGAAGAATCCACGATTTACCGGGGATTCTTCAATCTGAGCCAGTTTCGCCTGCGACATACCCTGTATGGCGGGGGGTGGAGTAGGCCACTGGTTCGTGAGCTTTTTCATCGCGGTCGATGTGTGGCGGTGATTCCCTATGATCCTGCAACGGACCGCGTGGTCTTGATTGAACAGTTCCGTATCGGCGCCTTGGGTAACAAGGCGGTGCCCTGGTTGGTAGAGATTGTGGCCGGCGCCATCGAGCCGGGCGAAAGCCCCGAGGCCGTGGCGCGGCGGGAGTCGATGGAAGAGGCCGGCTGCCAGTTGGGGGAGTTGATCTCGATTGGTGAGTTCTACACCACTCCTGGCGCGTGCTCGGAGAAAGTCAGCGTCTTTTGTGGCCTGGTCAAAGGTGACGTCAAAGAGGGTGTCTATGGGTTGATCGAGGAAGACGAGGACATTCGTGTTTTTGTGGTGAGCCTTGATGAGGCATTGGCCTGGCTGGGTAGTGGTTTCATTGATTCCGCGATTCCCGCTTTAGCCCTGCAATGGTTGGCACTTAATCGCGAGGCTCTCAGAGCCGCTCAAGCCTGATTCTTCGCGTGAAAGCCTGTTGGGGTTAAAGCGCCCAGTCCTTCCCGGCGGTTGTTCAACGTGGCCGAGTTCGAAAAAATTGCAGCGGCTGCTCGGCGACTTCGTTCAGAATGTTCCGCTTGATCTTGCCCATCACATGCATTTCGCAAGGTTTGCAGTCGAACAGCAGGGTCAGCTTTTCCTTGCCGTTGACCAGTTGCAGCGGCTCAGCCTTTACCGTGCCCTGAACGCCAGCCACCCCCTTGGTTTGCTTAGGGCAGAGCGACAGGGAGTAGCGCACGCAGTGTTTGGTGATCATCAGGCTGACTTCACCGAGAGTCTCGTGGCTCTCATAGGCGGCTTCGACCACCTTGACGCCATGTTTCAAATAGAAGCGTTGGGCCTCGTGGTTGAATACGTTGGCGAGATAGGTGAGGCTATCTTCCGGGTAGTTAGCGGAAGGCTCCACAGGAAGTGTGCGGGGCAAACGCTGCCAGGCATCGGTGCGGGCTTGCTCCAGGGCGACGATACCGTCCCGACGTAATGCGTTCAGCAGCGAGGCAGGCCAGAAACCCGGCCGGTCCTGCTCTAGCGATTGCACCGTGATCGTCCTGACCTCAAACAAGGTATTACCCAACTTGACCAGAGCCTCTCTGATCGCGGATTCGGCTCGAACCATGTCCCGAGCAGGCTGGTATTCATGCGTGTGGTCGACATGGGCTGCATGACCGTCCTCATCTTTCATGTGCAAGGCTAGCCCGGTCGGCGTTTCAACCAGCGTCATATCGACGGCAATGCGCCGTTCCGCCGTCCGGTCGCTTTCCATTAGCCGCTCCCAGGCCATGTCTCGGCTGCGAGTGAGTTCGACGCCTTTCCGTAAATCCCTGAACGTGGTCATTGGCTCATTGGGGAAGGCCCGCCAGCCTGCTCCTCCCAGTGATTCGGCCACATTGACGCGAAAACCCTGCAAGGTCTTTTGCAAGTCGAAGTAGGTGACAGTGTCACCGTTGTTGAGCGGGGTGACACCGTCATGTAACTCCAGATCGAAATGATCGCCAGCAGTTTTGGTGACGGTGCCCAGTGGCAGGCCGGCATGTTGCGGCGTGTCAAAAGCACCGATGTCTGCCTGGCGACCATGAACAAAATAATCGGTGCTGCCCCTGTTGTAGCTGCGTTCCGGATTCGGATTGAAGAAAAGCCGCGTGGTGCCGCTGGAGGCTCGACTCAGATCGCTGCGATCGTCCAGTAACTGATCAAGCAAGCGACGATAGTGGCTAGTGGTGTTCTTGACATAGGCGAGATCCTTGTAGCGGCCCTCGATCTTGAAGCTACGCACCCCGGCATCCATGAGAGCGAGAAGATTGGCGCTTTGGTCGTTGTCCTTGACCGACAGGACATGCTTCTGGTGCGCGATGATGCGGCCCCGGCCGTCCAATACTTGGTAGGGCAGGCGGCAGGCTTGCGAGCAATCGCCCCGGTTGGCGCTGCGGCCGGTTTGCGCATGACTGATATAGCATTGCCCGCTATAGGCCACGCACAGCGCACCGTGAATGAAGTATTCCAGGACGGCGCGATCCAATTGCTCGGCCACGGACTGGATCTGTTGCAGCGTCAGCTCACGGGCGACCACGATCTGTGAAAAGCCCACATCCTGAAGAAATCGCGCCTTCTCCGGCGTGCGTGTATCGCATTGGGTGCTGGCATGCAACTGGATGGGGGGCAGGTCCAGCATCAGCAGCCCCATGTCCTGAATGATCAATGCATCGGCACCGGCCTCGCAGACCTGCCAGGCGAGTTGACGTGCACTTTCCAATTCATCATCGCGAAGGATGGTGTTGAGTGTGACAAACACGCGGGCGTTATAGCGATGCGCGTGCCGTGTCAGTCTCTCGATGTCGGCAACGTTGTTCCCGGCATTATGTCGGGCACCATAGTCGGGCCCGCCGATATAAATGGCATCGGCGCCATGATTGATGGCGGAAATGCCGATATCGGCGTTTTTGGCCGGCGCTAGGAGTTCAACGTGTTGGTAGGAGGCACTCATGGATGAATGGCTTGGGAAAAAGTAGGGGGTAAGTGGTCAGTTTTGAATCGGGGGTTTCTTTGGTGTCGTCAGGAGGACGGCAACTTAAAGGTGGTGGGATCAACCATTTCGTGATGTCTTTTCGGCAGTGGGAGAGATCAACCCTTCAGCCATTCCCGCCAGGCCGCATGACCTATGGCGAGGACCACAGGGCCGACGAACAGGCCGAGAAACCCGAAGCTGATGAGCCCGCCGACAATGCCGAGCATAACCAAAGCGAATGGAATGCGGGTGGCTTGACTGATCACGAGTGGACGCACCAGATTGTCCACCCAGCTCACGACCAGCAAGCCCCAGATTAACAATGCTATGGATCGCCAGGTTTCTCCCTGGGCAAACAGCCAGAGGCAACCGAGTACCCAGACGGTGACGGCACCAAAAGGAATCAGCGCCATAATGATCGTGGTGAGGGTCAGCAGCGCGGGGCCCGGCATGCCGACGCCCCAATAGCCGATGCCAGCTATGCTGCCCTGGGCAATGGCGGTCAGAACGATGCCATACAGGACGCCCCTGGATGTGTTAACGGCTATATCGAGGTAATTGTCGGCCCTTTCACCAATGGCTCGTTTAAAGCCATACCGTACCTCGGCGGTCAGTGTTTCGCCATCACGATAAAGGAAAAACATCAGAAACAGCGTCAGCACCCATTGCCCGGCGATCAGGCCGACATCGCCCGCAACCATCAGCAGCCGCCGAGACCATCCTCTTAGTCGCGGGATCAGTTGCTGTTTGGCCAGGTTATTCAAGTCATCCCATTGTGAAACCCAGTGACTGAGTTCATCGCCGATCGTGGGGATGTGTTTGAGTCGATTTTCCAGTGCCGAGCGTTGCTCCAGCCACCCCGGTAGATGCTGAATGAATTCGCTGAATTCGTGTTGCAGAACGGTGGTCAGACCGATGAGGGGCGCGATGATCGCAATGCTTAGCAGCCCAACCATCAGGCTGGCGGCGAGTCCGCCGCGGCCGCCCATTGCAAGTTTTGTGCGGCGATACAGCGGCCAGCCGGTATAGGCGAGAATGATGGCCCACAGAATCGGTTCGAGCAGGTGACCGAGGATGTGATAAACCAGCAGGGCCAGTCCGGCCAGAAACAGTAGCAGCGGCAGTTGCCGATGAGATGGATTCATGGGGCTGAAGGTCGCTGGGAATGTCCTTGAAGATGAGCCACCGAGGTGCGTTCTGGAAGAGGGCTGTCGATACGCAAGGCGGTCAGCTCTCCTCCCCATAGGCAGCCGGTGTCCAGGCAATAGGTGCCCTGGCTGACATGAAACCCCAGGGTTGACCAGTGCCCAAACAGGATGTTGGCGCCCGCGCTTTGTCTGCCGGGTACCTCGAACCAAGGCATCAAGCCAGCGGGTTGGGTACCGGGCTGGCCTTTCTGCTTGAATTCCATCTGCCCGTCGGCTGTGCAATAACGAAGCCGGGTAAAACTGTTGATAATAAAGCGGAGACGATCCCAATCGCCAAGATGTTCGTCCCAGCGGGTCGGTTCGTTTCCGTACATATGCCAGAGTATTTCCCGGTAGTCGCGGCCGCGGAGCATGGTTTCTGCTTCTTGCGCCAGCCTGGTGGCTTGATCCATATCCCATTGGGGGGGCAGTCCGGCATGAATCAGGTAAAATTCTCCGCCATGATGGAGCAGAGGGCGTTGGCGCAACCAGTGCAGCAGTTCATCCCGATCTTGCGCCGCCAGAATATCGCCGAAAGTATCGCGATGTTTGGTGCGTGAAATGCCCTCGGCAACGGCAAGCAGATGCAGGTCATGATTGCCCAGCACGCTGATTGCGGCGCCGCCAATATCGCGGATAGTGCGGAGAGTCTCCAGGGAGCGGGGGCCGCGATTGACCAGATCGCCGACGAACCAGAGCTGATCGGCGGCCGGATCGAAGCGGATTTTATCCAGCAGGGTCTTCAGTTCGTCATGGCAGCCCTGAACGTCGCCTATGGCGTAAGTGGCCATTGGGGTCAGTGCAGGGTCCGGGGCGCGGCCAGCGTGAAGGGGGGGATTTCCGCTTCGAACAGTTCGCCGGAATCTGTGCGCATCTGATATTCCCCATGCATCATGCCCACGGGGGTCTCGATCATGGCGGCGCTGGTATAGCGAAAGGCCTGGCCCGGGGATAGGTGCGGAGTTTCACCCACCACACCTTCGCCATGGACTTCCTGCACCTTGCCATGTGCGTCGGTAATGACCCAGTGACGTGCCAGCAGCTGGGCCGGTTCCTCGCTTTGATTAAGGATGGTGATGGTATAGGCGAATACGTAGCGGCTGGCGCCCGGTTGCGATTCGGACTCCAAGTAGTCGATGTGGGTATCTATCTTGATTGAATGTTTGTATGTCATTACGAAATTGAACGGTTTTGTGCTGGGATTCGACAGCGTAGTTTAACCAGAAGCACCCGGTAGCGGGGTCATGGGACGTTGCTGTCCTGAAAAGCGACCCGAAAGTCCAATGCGACGGGATCGCCACCAATTGAAATCAATACAGGGGAAATCAATGCGCATTCATATCATGGGAATCTGCGGGACCTTCATGGGCGGGCTGGCGATTCTTGCCCGGCAACTGGGGCATGAGGTGACGGGATCGGACCAGAATGTCTATCCGCCCATGAGTACCCAGCTCGAAGAGCATGGGATTGCCCTGAAGTCCGGTTACCTCCCGGAAAACCTGGATCCGAAGCCTGATCTGGTTGTGGTGGGCAACGCTATTTCTCGCGGCAATCCGGAGATGGAAGCGGTCATGAACCTTGGTCTTCACTATATTTCCGGCCCCGAGTGGCTGCATGATCAAGTGTTGCAGCGCGCCTGGGTGCTTGGAGTCGCCGGTACGCACGGCAAGACCACGACCACAAGCATGCTGGCGTGGATTCTGGAAAGCGCGGGATTGAATCCGGGCTTCCTGATTGGCGGTGTGCCGCTGAATTTCGGTGTGTCTGCCCGGTTGGGTGGGGGTCAGTTTTTCGTGGTAGAGGCGGATGAATATGACACGGCCTTTTTTGATAAGCGCTCCAAGTTTGTGCATTACCGGCCGCGGACGGCCATCCTCAATAATCTTGAGTTTGATCATGCTGATATCTTCACTGACCTCGCCGCCATCCAGCGACAATTCCATCATCTTGTGCGCAGCATTCCCGGCAAGGGCCTGATTATCGCGCCCAGCTGGGAACCGGCCGTGGATGAAGTCCTGCAGATGGGATGCTGGACCCCGGTTGAACATACGGCCCAGGAAAACTCGGGACTGGCAGCAACTTGGTCCTATCATTTGTTGTCGCCGGACGGCAGCCGTTTTGAAGTCATTCATGACGGCCAACCGGCGGGTATTGTCGAGTGGGAACTGACAGGGCTACATAATGTACACAATGGTTTGGCCGCTATTGCCGCCGCGCATCATGCCGGCATCTTCCCCGAGCGGGGCGCGGAGGCGTTGCGGAGGTTCCGCAACGTCAAGCGGCGCATGGAAATCAAGGCCACCCTCGGCGATATGGTGATCTACGATGATTTTGCGCATCACCCGACGGCCATTGCGACGACGCTTGAGGGCTTGCGGGCGCGGGTGGGTAACGCCCGTATCATCGCCATTCTGGAGCCGCGCTCCAACACCATGCGAATGGGAGTGCATGCGGGCTTGCTGGGCGAGTCCTTGCGGTGCGCTGATATTGCCGTGATCTGTCAGTCGCCGGATTTAGGCTGGAACGCAGCCGAGGCTACAGCGAGTGCGGATAATGTTCGGGTTCATGGTTCGGTTGATTCCATCATTAGCTGGCTCGAGGTCGAGGCCGCGGCAGGCGACCATATTCTTTTCATGAGCAATGGCAGTTTTGGCGGCATTCATAAGAAGGCGGAAGAGATGCTCAGGCGTCGGATTGTGGGTTGATGGGTTCATTCGGGGGATGGGGCATGAAGACAGCGGTATCCGTCATCATCGTCAATTACAACGGCGGGCCATTGCTTGCGGAATGCGTTCGTTCGGTTCTGGCATCTACTGTACCCGTCGAAGTGCTGGTCTCTGACAATGCATCGACCGATACTAGCCTCATTGATCTACGACTGATCTGTGGCGCAGATGAACGTTTACGCATCATCGAGAGCTCAACTAATCTGGGATTTGCCAGAGCCAATAATCTGGCGCTGGAGCACTCCAAACACCCTTTTCTCTTGTTTCTGAATCCAGACTGTATCGTCCGTCCCGATACGCTGTACCGAATGCTCCCCCTATTTGAAGTTGACCCCAAGGTTGGCATGGCCGGCTGCCTGATCCGGAATCCTGATGGCAGCGAGCAACCTGGTTGCCGCAGAAGCATCCCTACACCCTTGCGAACCTTTGTTCACCTCACAGGACTGGATCGTCGCCTTGGTTCTACCGACGCACGTTTCCGGAGCTATTTGCATACGGGTTTACCCCTCCCGACCCAGTCCGAGGAAATCGAGGCGATTTCTGGTGCGTTTATGCTCGTTCAACGGGCGGCACTGGATGAGGTTGGTTGCATGGATGCAGGCTTTTTCATGCATTTCGAAGATCTGGACTGGTGCTTGAGATTTCGGCTCAAAGGTTGGAAGGTGATGTTCGAGCCATCTGTCGAAATACTGCATGTGGGTGGGGTATGCACCGCCATGAGGCCAATGGCGGTGGAATATCACAAGCACATGGGAATGATCCGGTTTTATCGCAAGTTTTTTCGCGATCAGTATCCGCTTTTGCTGTACTTCGTTTTGTTTCCTGCAATTTTGGGGCGATTCATGGTGCGAGTGGGTTTCCATTCGTTGACAAAGCTGGGCCTGTATCCAGGAAGAGAGTCCCGCCGAGAAGCCCATGGCCTGGCAAGCCAGCTATCGAAAAAGTTCTTGAACCCCAGTGAAGGTGTCGCGCGGCGCGCAGTGGTGACGGGGGCTACTAGTCTGATTGGCGACTATCTAGTCCCGGCTCTGTTCAATGCCGGTTATGAAGTGCATGCCATCAGTCGAAAACCCCTTGAGTACGGAAAGAATGTCGGATTGCTTTGGCATGAGGCCGACATTACCCATGAGGTTCCAGATATTCTTCGCAGTGCCGATGTGTTGATTCATCTCGCCCCGTTGGCTACGCTTCCTCCAGTGATGGATGCGCTGGCTGAGGAATGCCCGCGACGGGTGATCGCTTTTGGCTCAACCAGTGTCTTTACCAAGACGGAATCCGCGCTCGAAAAAGAAAGAGAACTAGCTCAAGGGCTGATGAATTCGGAAACTCAAATTGCAGAGTTGAGTTCACGTTATGAAATTCATTGGACTATTTTTCGTCCGACCTTGGTTTATCACTTGGGTCGCGACAAGAATGTGACTACCATTGCGGATTTCCTCAACAAATTTGGATTTTTCCCCCTGGTTAACGGCTCAAGGGGGCTTCGCCAGCCAGTGCATGCGGAGGATCTTGCCTTGGCTAGCCTCGGGGCCGTAGATAACCCCCGAAGTTTTGGAAAGGCTTACAACCTATGTGGTGGAGAGACCTTGACCTATCAAGCAATGGTTAGAAGAATAGCCCAAGCCATCGGCATCAGAGCCGTTATGATCGATATTCCCCTACCGGCTCTTAAGGCTATCATTCAGGGGGTGTCTTTAATTCCCCGTTTTCGGCATCTCAATACTGAAATGGCTACTAGAATCAGCCGTGATATGTGTTTCGGTAAGGAAGAAGCCGCCAAAGATTTGGGTTTTACCCCAAGGCGATTTTTGGCGGATCTCGATGCTTGAGTTTTGGCTAAGTTATCTGTATTAGCCAGCCATTGATCCGGACTTAAGCTTTCGTTTGTTGAAATCCAGATCGCTGCTTGTCTAAGATACTAAGCTGATTTCTTGAGTTCTTTAGGGAGAGAGAAAACAACTTTTTCTTCAATTCCCTTGTATTCAACGGCTGTTTTGGCGCCCCATTCCTTTAGTTTGTTTATCACTCCAGAAACGAGAATTTCGGGGGCTGAAGCACCAGCTGTGACCCCGACACATCGGGCATTTTCGACCCACTCCTTTTGCACATGTTTCGCATCGTCAATCAGGTAGGCGCTGCAGCCTAGCTTCTCGGCAATTTCCCGTAGGCGGTTGGAATTGGAGCTATTGGGTGAGCCGACTACCAGAATGACATCACATTGATCCGCCAATTTCTTGACAGCATCCTGACGGTTTTGTGTCGCGTAACAGATGTCGTCCTTTTTCGGACCGCAAATCTTCGGAAATTTTGCCCTAAGCGCATCGACCACGGCCTGAGTGTCATCGATCGACAGGGTGGTCTGTGTCACCCAAGCGAGATTTTCGGGGTCTTTGACCTCGAGCGTCTCTACATCTTCAGGGGATTCCACTAGGTAAATGCCGCCAGCGGGATTGTCGTACTGGCCCATGGTGCCCTCGACCTCCGGGTGGCCAGAATGTCCGATAAAGGCAATTTCCCGACCTTGACTGGCGTGGTGGTGAACCTCGATATGCACCTTGGTGACAAGCGGGCAGGTGGCATCGAACACCTGAAGCCCACGCCGTTTGGCTTCATCCTGGATCACCTTGGATACGCCATGCGCACTGAAAATAACGGTGGAATTTTCAGGGACCTCCGAAAGCTCTTCGACGAACACCGCACCCCGTTCGCGCAGGCCATCGACCACATAGCGGTTGTGAACCACTTCGTGGCGGACATAGATCGGTGCGCCAAACACTTCGATGGCGCGTTCTACGATCTCGATTGCACGATCGACGCCCGCGCAGAAACCGCGGGGATTGGAAAGCAGGATATCCATTGGGGCGACTATTTCTCTGAGTAAAACGCTAAGGAATTCTGGCACGTTGCGTGCCGAGAATCAATTGGGCGGCTCAAGGGGTGGATTTCGGCTCACTTGCCAGAAAACTTCATCTTTGCCGTTCATTCGAGCTAGGATCCGGCACGCAACAAAGAGAAAGTCTGATAGCCGGTTAAGAAAGGCGAGGGTGTTGAGTCCGGGATCTTCAGACTGGCTCAGCGCTACCGCCCTGCGTTCAGCACGACGGGAGACACTGCGGGCCAGATGCCCTTGCGCAGCCGCTGCATTTCCCCCCGGCAGAATGAACTCCTTCAAGGGAGGCAGGGTGTCGTTGTAGTGATCCAGCCACTTTTCCAGCCATTCCACATGATCTGCGGAGACGCTGGTTCGGCCGGGAATGCTTAGATCGCCCCCCAAATCAAACAGTAGTTGCTGTATTTCACTTAAACAGGCGGCAAGTTCAGGTGGCGGCGCGCATGTCAGAAGCATGCCGAGATGGCTGTTGAGTTCATCCAAATCGCCCAACAGCGCGATTCTGTCGGAGTCCTTACGAAGCCGTGTGCCATCTGCGAGTCCGGTGGTGCCCGCGTCACCGGTGCGGGTATAAATGCGTGTGAGTCGGTGGCCCATGGTTTCTGCTCAGATTAGTTTTTCATCCGCAACCACGATGCCGTCTTCATCGGCATACACGTAATTGCCGGTGCGGAAATTGATGCCGGCGAAGCTGATCAGCTTGTCACGGTCGCCGGTGCCGCGTTTGTGGCTTTTCATGGGGTGAGTATGCAAGGCGCGCAGGCCGATTGGTAATTCGCTGATTTCGACCGAATCGCGAATGCAACCATAAACGATGATCCCGGCCCAGCCGTTTTCGCAGGCCAGTCGCGAGAGATTGCCGCCGAGCAGTGAGCAGCGATGCGAGCCGCCTCCATCAATGACCAATACGCCATCCGTGGCGGTCTCCTCCAGCACCTTACGAATCAGCACATTGTCCTCGAATACTTTCAAGGTGGTCACCTGACCACTGAAGGCGCAGCGCCCGCCAAACCGAAGAAAGATGGGTTCGCCGATCTGCAGATGGTGGGTCTCACCGAACTGATCGCATAGATTAGAAGTTGTGAAGGTCATGTTGGATACCTCGGGGTGGGGAGCAGTTGAGACTGCTGGGATAGACTGGCCACCCTGTCACGGGTTCACAGATAACGGGCAATGAGGCCGCGTTCGGCCTGGCTGACGGGCAGCGGAATCCGTACCTCCCAGCCGCTCCCTGGGGCTTCTGTCAGTTCATGCCCCTGCTTGTCTGACATCCGCTCCAGCACGATATCCCGATTGCCCTCCGGCAGGATCAGTTCAAGCCGGTCCCCCACCTTGAATTTGTTCTTGACCACGATATCGGCTTCGCCGGTTTCATGATTGAACTCGGTGATCTCGCCGACGAATTGCTGTTGCTGGCTGGTCGAATGCCCCTGGAGGTAGTTCTGATAGTCCTCGGTGTGATGACGCTGATAGAAGCCATCGGTATAACCCCGTTGAGCCAGGTTTTCGAGCTTGCCCAGCAGTCGAGGATCGAAGGAGCGTCCTGCCACGGCGTCCTCGATGGCCTGTCGGTAGATCTGAGCGGTGCGGGCCACGTAGTAGAAAGATTTTGTGCGGCCCTCGATTTTTAAACTGTCCACGCCGATCTCGGCCAGTCGCTGCACATGCTCGATCGCCCGCAGGTCTTTGGAGTTCATGATGTAGGTGCCATGCTCGTCCTCCATGACCGGCATCAGTTCGCCCGGCCGGTTTTCTTCTTCGAGGAAATACACCTCGTCAGCCATGGGGTGCCGGACCTGATCCCCGCAGTCTGTCAGGCTGCTGTTCAGGTCGTCGAGCGAGAGCTTCAGCTGGCCAGGCACAAAATCACCCTCGGCATTCTCCTGGGCTGGCTGAACATCATATTTCCAGCGGCAGGCATTGGTGCAGGTGCCTTGATTCGGGTCGCGGTGATTGAAGTATCCGGACAGCAGACAGCGGCCCGAGTAGGCAATGCAAAGGGCGCCGTGGACAAACACCTCCAGTTCCATGTCCGGGCACTCCTGGCGGATTTCCGCGATTTCATCCAGCGAGAGCTCGCGTGAAAGAATGATGCGGCGGATGCCGATGCTCTGCCAAAAGCGGACGGCAGCGTAATTGACGGTATTCGCCTGGACTGACAAATGGATGGGCATTTCGGGCCAGGCTTCGCGGGCCAGCAGGATGAGGCCGGGATCGGCCATGATTAAGGCATCTGGCTGCATGGCTACAATCGGCGTCAAGTCGCGAATGAAGGTTTTTATCTTGCGGTTATGCGGCAGGACATTGGTGGCCAGAAAAAACGACTTGCCCAGTTGATGCGCCTCGGCGATTCCCAGACCTAGATTCTGTTCGAGAAAATCGTTGTTCCGGACCCGGAGACTGTATCGCGGTAGCCCGGCATACACCGCATCTGCACCATAGGCAAAGGCATAGCGCATGTTCTTGAGGGTGCCGGCGGGGGAGAGCAGTTCCGGTGTATTCATGGCAAAGGGGGGTGATGTTAGAATTGGGCCGATTTTACCTTAAGTTGACTATTACGCTCAGGAATCACCCCTCGCGCATGATGACCCCCATGGCCGTTGGAACCCTCAAGGATTGCGTCGGCAACACGCCATTGGTGAGGTTGGAACGTCTCCCGGGCGATACCAACAACATGATTCTGGCCAAGCTGGAGGGAAATAATCCTGCCGGTTCAGTGAAAGACAGGGCTGCCCTGAGCATGATTGAGCACGCGCAGCGGCGCGGCGAGATCCAGCCGGGTGACCGACTGATCGAGGCGACCAGCGGTAACACAGGCATTGCCCTTGCCATGGCGGCCGCCATAATGGGTTACCGGATGACTCTGGTCATGCCGGAAAACATGAGTGCCGAACGCCGAGCATCAATGAAAGCTTTTGGCGCCGAAATCATTCTGACTCCGGCAGCCGGAAGCATGGAGGCGGCGATTGATCTCGCCCGCAGCATGGAGGCCCGTGGTGAAGGGCGCATCCTTGACCAGTTCGCAAATCCCGACAACCCGCGCGCCCATTACGAAGGGACCGGCCCTGAAATCTGGCGCGATACCGAGGGGCGGGTTACGCATTTCGTGAGTTCCATGGGGACGACAGGCACCATCATGGGGACTTCCACTTATCTGCGTGAGCAAAATCCGGCGATACAGATCATCGGTGTCCAGCCGGCCGGAGATTCCAGGATTCCGGGGATTCGCCGCTGGCCCAAGGAATACCTTCCCAAAATCTGTGATTTCAGCCGTATTAACCGCATCATGGATATCGGGCAAGGCGAAGCTGAGATGATGACCCGGCAACTGGCAATACGCGAGGGTGTCTTTGCCGGCATTTCGTCGGGTGGCGCTGTCGCAGCGGCCTTGCGCCTGTCCAGCGAAGTCAAGCAGGCGGTGATTGTCGTGATCATCTGCGATCGGGGTGATCGGTATCTTTCGACTGGGGTCTTTCCGGATGCGTGACCTCCAGGCATGAGCTTCAAACGAAAAAGACGGGTGCTTCCCTGCGCGCCAGTGCGGGTCTCCATCGAATCGCTGACGCATGACGGGCGCGGCATTGCCCGCGTGGAAGGCAAGCCAGTGTTCATCCATGGGACCTTGCCGGGAGAAGAGGTCAGCTTTCTCTACACGGATGTTCGACGTGACTATGCCGAGGGAAAAGTTGAGACACTGCATTCGACGGCGCCCGGGCGGGTTATGCCGCTCTGTCCCAGCTATGGAGTATGTGGGGGCTGCAGTTTTCAGCATGTCGCCGATGCTGCCCAGATTGAGCTGAAACAGGCGTTGCTGGTAGAGCAATTCAGGCGCATTGGCAAGCTCGAGGGAGTGCCGCTGTTTCCGCCACTAACTGGCCCCAGCTGGGGATACCGGCATAAGGCGCGCCTTGGCGTCAAGTATGTCGCGAAGAAGGGGCGCGTGCTGGTGGGATTCCGCGAGCGATGCAGCCCCTTTGTGGCCGACCTGGCGTTTTGTCCCGTCCTGAATCCCAAGGTGGGTGAGCGTCTTCATGAGCTCTCAGACTTGATCAGTGGCTTGAGTATTCGTGACCGCTTGCCGCAGATCGAGGTGGCCATCGGGGACGTCCGCGCTGCCTTGGTGTTCCGGATTCTGGAGGATATGACCGAGGACGACAGTCAGCGGCTGACTGACTTCGGTCAGCGTTTCGGTTTCGATATGTATGTTCAGCGCCATGGCCCGGATTCTGTTGCACCGGTTTATCCCGAACAGCCCGAACATCTCCGTTACGCGTTGCCAGCCGAGGGTGTCGATTTCTGGTTCAAGCCGACCGACTTTACCCAGGTCAATATCGAGATCAACCGTAAGATGGTCAGCCGGGTAATGGAACTGCTGGACCCGCAGCCCGGAGAGCGCATCCTGGATCTGTTCTGCGGGATCGGGAATTTCACGCTGCCATTGGCGAGGCGCGCCGGTCATGTCGTTGGTGTGGAAGGCGGTCGGGACGCAGTTGAACGGGCTAAGGAGAATGCCGCATTAGCCGGACTCGATCATGCTGAATTCCATGTGGCAGACCTGACCCAGCCACTCGAGGGTCAGATCTGGGCTGAGGGCCACTATGACAAAATTTTGCTCGACCCCTCCCGAGCGGGCGCGGAGGAATTGCTGGTCGTTATTCCCCGGTGGGGTGCTTCACGCATTGTCTATGTGTCCTGCAACCCCTCCACGCTGGCCCGTGATGCTGGCATTCTGGTGCATGAGCATGGTTATCGGCTAATGACGGCTGGGGTCATGGACATGTTTCCACAGACTGCCCATGTCGAATCCATTGCGTTGTTCGAGAAGTGAACAGCAGCGTGGATCGGTCAGAATCATGGCCTTTCCTTCGCGTCAGCATTACGCGCCAGACGCTGGAATGGGTTGAAGAGGGCGACACCATTTGCGCCTGGCTGGTATCCACGGCCAGAAATGGTCCTGGCGAACAACGCGGCAGCGAATGCACGCCGCGCGGGTGGCACCGTATACGAGCCAGGATCGGCGATGGTACACCCCTCAATATGGTGTTTCGTGGGCGTCGGCCCACCGGCGAGATTTACGGGGATGAGCTGGAAACCCGTCATCCTGGCAGAGACTGGATTCTGACGCGCATTCTCTGGCTCGGCGGCCTTGAGCCTGGCGTCAATCGTTACGGAAACGTGGATACGACCTGGCGGTATGTTTACATACATGGAAGTCCGGATCGTGGGGTGACGGGTATTCCGGCTTCACACGGTTGCATTCGGATGAAAACCCCGGACATGATCGATCTTTTCGATCGAGTGCCGGTGGGTATGCAGGTTCTCATCGAGCCCTGATGCCGCTGCTTGTCAGCGTCATTACATCAATAACGACAAAAAATCAGGAGTGATTCCATTGCGTCCGGCGTTTGAAATTGATACCCCGATGACCCGACAGGAACTCCGTGCGAGTCTGTCGCTTGCGGCGATCTACATGTTGCGAATGTTTGGGATGTTCCTGATTTTGCCGGTGTTTGCCGTGCTGGCCCGCGATCTGCCCGGTGCCACGCCGGTGATGGTGGGTTTCGCCCTCAGCGCCTATGGCCTGACTCAGGCCATCTTTCAAATTCCTTTTGGTCTCTGGTCTGATCGTTACGGACGCAAGCCGGTCATTACCGTGGGCTTGCTGCTGTTTGTCATCGGTAGTGCGGTAGCGGCGTTATCGGATTCCATCTATGGGATCATTGCCGGGCGATCACTGCAGGGTGCCGGCGCGGTGGCTGCCGTGGTCATGGCCCTGGCAGCCGATCTGACGCGCGAGGAACACCGGACCAAGGCCATGGCCCTCATTGGCATCAGTATTGGTATTTCCTTCGCCATCTCCATGGTGGCAGGGCCGGTATTGTCAAACTGGATGGGACTGAAAGGGCTCTTCTGGCTGATCACGGTGCTCGCCCTCCTGAGTATCCTGGTGTTGCATACGGTGGTCCCCAATCCAACAGTGATCCGTTTTCATCGTGATGCTCAGGTGAGGGCAGGATCTTTCGCCAGGGTGTTTAGCAATCCTGAACTGCTGCGGCTGGATTTTGGCATTTTCTGCCTGCATCTGATTCTGACGGCCTCGTTCGTGGTGGTGCCATTGATCCTCAAGGATAGGCTGCAACTCGCGACCCAGGATCATTGGCACATCTACCTGCCGGTCTTCGTGCTAGCCATTGTCAGCATGGTGCCGTTTGTCATTCTGGCGGAGAAAAAACGCAAGATGAAATCAGTGTTCGTTGCGTTCATTGGCCTGGTGGCTCTGGCGGATCTCGGATTTCTCCTGTTGGGAGACCACTTCTGGGGCGTCTTTGCCCTGCTTTATCTATTTTTTACCGGCTTCAACCTGCTGGAGGCTACGCTCCCGTCGATGGTTTCGAAAATCGCCCCGCCCGATCTCAAGGGAACCGCCATGGGGGTTTATTCGACCGCTCAATTTCTTGGGGCCTTCGTGGGTGGCGTGGGTGCCGGCTGGATTTATGGTCACCACGGTATCGCGCCGGTCTTTGTTTTTTGCGGAGTTGCCGCGCTTTCCTGGCTGGCGGTGGCGGCTTTCATGAAACCCCCCCGCCATGTAAGTAGTCTGCTCGTCAATGTGGAAGGAATCGATGACGGGCAGGCCAGCCTGCTTGGGCAACGGTTGCTGAAGGTTTCAGGCATTGCCGAAGCCGTGGTGGTGGCTGAGGAGGGTGTGGCCTATTTGAAGGTCGATAAGGGTCAGCTGGACCGTATAGCGCTGGGTGCGGCTTTTGAAGCCATCAAGGTGCAATGAGCTCTGGGAATCCTCCAGAAAAATCCACTGAGTCCAAAGGGCGAAGCCTCGGCGCCGAGTTTTACAAGGAGGCCGAACCCAGGCGGGTGAACCTTGGTTGTGGCACCCTGATCATCCTTTTTCTGCTGGTGGCGACAGCAGGCAAGTTCCTGCCCTACCGGGATAAATCCGCCGCAACGCTTCCCTCGAGTTCGAAAGCCAAGTCCGTCACTATCCGACCGAAGCCGGAACTTCCATCAGGAACTAACAAGACGGCTTCCTTCGAGCCGTCGGAATCGACCCGAAAATATGACACTTCCACAAAAAAGCCGATGAGTGATCGGGCGGGAGAGATTCTCACCGGACTGCTCTCCAAATTGCAGGGTCTGGTCGCGCCGGAAGAGAGAAAAGTCAGGAACTCACTGACAGCAAAACCGCCCGTGCTGAAGAAGCCTACCTTGTCGCAGGGATCTTCTCCTTCGGTCTCTGCGAACGTATCTAAAAAGCCCGTGCCGACCGATGGGTCAACTCTAAGCGCCGAACCGCGCTCGCCTTCCCGGACCCATTTCCCGCAATCAGAGGTTGAGTCGGGGGTGACTGGGCGCGAGCAAGCACCGACAGCCCCCTCCAGGAAGGCTAGAGCGCCCTCGCCGATTCCTGGTAAATCCGTGGTCTTCAATAGCCCCTGGGATCACTCGGTAGCCCAGGTGGAGGGTTATCTGAAGCGCCGCATGCATGACGCCAGTTCCATGGAGATTCTGGAATGGGGGAGGGTGAGCCTGACCGATCGGGGGGGGTATCAGGTGCGGTGCACGTTCCGGTCAAAGAATGTTTTAGGTAATTTTGCGACGCAAAGTAAGGTGTTTCTCATGAACAAGGACGGCGAAGTGATCGATATTCGAGACTGAGTTCAGAACTCCCGTTCTGACCTCACCTTGTTTCGTCATCCCCGGATTCCAGCAGCGTGTCTAGCTGTCCAGATCGGTCGAGGCGGGCAAGATCATCAAATCCGCCGACATGTGTTTCGCCAATGTAAATCTGCGGCACGGTTCTGCGTCGGGTTCTTTCCATCATTTCCGCCCGGAGTGCCGGGTCCTGGTCCACCCGTAGCTTTTCTATCTGGCTGACGCCCTTTCTCAGCAGTAGCCGTTCCGCCATGACGCAGTAGGGGCAGATAGCCGTGCTGTACATACGTACTTTGTTCATGAGGTTACGTGCCTTTCCGGCTTTGACGCATTCGGGTTGAGAAACTTGGATGCAGACGTAGAATGTCTGACGGCCGGTTGATTCCGCTGCAATTCTATCCTTGGGTGCCTCAGTGATGAAAACGAAACTGCAAAGACTCTTTGAATATTTTCTGATTGGTGTGCTGGGGCTTCTCCCCATCGTGATTATCGTTCAGATCGTTCTCTACATTGAGGGCTTCCTGCGAGATACGGTCCTGGGCATTTATGGTCGTTACGAAAGCATCCTGATCCCCGTGCTGCTATTCGGCGGAGCGGTAGGGGTGGTCATCTACATCGGCTATTTGCTGAAGCAGGACAAGGCTCATGTGCTGTATTTCCTGGAGAAGATCATTCATCGGATACCCTTGCTGGGGACCGTCTACCGGGTGTCCCAGAAGCTTCTCAAGCTGTTTCATGACGATAATGACAACAAGATCACGGATGTCGTTTTCATTGAATATCCGAAGCCGGACCTGTGGGTGCCGGCTTATGTAACCAACCGGATCGATAGCATGCTGGTGGTTTATGTGCCGACCTCGCCCAATCCCACCTCCGGTTTTACGATCATGGTGGATGAATCCAAAGTCATCCAGACCCAATTGAGTATCGAGGAAGTGTCCTCCTTCATCATCAGTCTGGGTGCCGATCTCCCTCAATCCGAAGACGTACTGCAATTGCTGCAGAGGACGTCAAATCGGGTCAAAAAGTTCGCGCCGAGCGTCGCCTTGACTTAGAACCGTCTAGCCAGATGTTCGGCGGCGGTCGATAATGACTGACTATTTGACTTTCTCACTCTAGAGCCCGGATTTTTCATGAAAAAACTGATGATTGTGATGCTGGCCTTTGTTTCCGTTTTCGGTTGTGCCAAGGAAGAAAAGACAGGACTGCGCGAGGTACTGATCGAGCGCTTCAGGGAGGATCCTGATCTTAAGGACTACAATCTTGATCCAGCCAAGGTGGCCGATTGCATGGTAGAAGAGATTGGTGCCAGTTTGCCCGGATTTGCCGGTGATCCACGCCGGGGTCAGTTTTTTGAGGCCTATGCTCACTTCCTGAGCGTTAAATCAATGGCCGACGGAGAAAAGGCCATCGCCGAGTTCGAGCAATTATTTGGCTCCAAGCAGAAAGCCCGCGAGGCCGCTGCCAGTCTTCCCGATCATGAGATGACCTGTATGGGTAAGGCTATCGAAAATGCTGAAAGTGATGGGCATCGCGTCAAGTAAGCAGATTTCATGGCGTATGTTTGAGTTAGTGCCTGACGGTATTACAAGAACCCGATGGAATGCCCTTTAACTGTGCAAGCTAATGTTTATGCACGATATTGGTGCTAGTGCTCTGTGGTGTTGTCGCGCTTCAGTTTGAAGTGGTGGAACCTGGGTGTTAGGCGTGGATTTTGCTTGAGGACACTGTTAACCACTTGGCTCTGCCGGAAATGATCTTCGCGGTGCCGGTAAACCCTCAAATGCTTGGCCTGATGCCGGGGCGTAGTCAATGGATGCGATGAGCCAATGAATCCCAATGAGATGTACGAATATGTGGAGCGGATCGCCAACCTGATCCGTACTCGCGTTCGGAAGACCGGACTTGCGAGTGGCGTGCAGCCTGTCCAGATGGAGGCGCTCCACTATCTGAGTCGGTGCAATCGATACAGCAACACCCCTGTGGCCGTCGCCGAGTTCCTCGGGCTGACCAAGGGCACGGTGTCTCAGACACTGGGTGTGCTTGAGGACAACGGGTTCGTGGAAAAAACAATCGACGCACGCGATCGGCGCGTGGTGCATCTGCATTTGACGCCGTCCGGAACCCAGGTGCTGGATCAGTCCATCCCTCCGGATGTCCTGAAGTCTGCAATCAATGAACTCCCCGAGCAGGAGCAACGGCAGATGGCGCAATCAATCGAGCATCTTCTCCTTTGTCTGCAGCATGCAAATGGGCTCAAAACCTTTGGCACCTGCAGAACCTGCATTCATCATCAGCAAACCGACGATGCTCAGCGCCGTTGCGGCCTGACCCGCGAAATCCTCACGGACTCGGACGCCAACAAAATCTGCCGTGAACACATTCCTGCAGGTTGACGGCTGAGGTTCAGGGGCCTCCGCCCCACACCTCGGTCGTTGCAATCAGACTAGCACACGTTCGATGCCCCCGTTGCGGACACGGCTCACATAATCGGGCAGCCAGTTCTCGCCCAAAACATGTTTTGCAATCTCGACTACGATGTAATCCGCGTCGAGTTGATCGACGTCATCCTTGTATCGCTGTAAACCCTGCAGACATGAAGGGCAGGAGGTCAGGACTTTGACGGGTCCATCAAATCCATCACTGCGCAGACCCGTGACGTTGCCCTGCAATTCTTCTTCCTTGCGGTAACGGACCTGAGTGGAAATGTCTGGCCGGCCGATGGCGAGCGTGCCGGATTCCCCGCAACAACGGTCGCTCTTCATCACTGCCGATCCGTCGCCCGGAACAATAAGGCTGTTCACGGTTTTCATCGGATCGCGCTGCTTCATCGGGCTGTGGCAGGGATCGTGGTAGAGGTAGCGGGTGCCATTGACGCCCTCCAGTTTCACCTTTTTTTCCAGCAGATATTCGTGGATGTCGATCAGTCGGCAGCCTGGAAAGATCTTGTCAAACTCGTAGTCGGCGAGTTGATCCAGACAGGTGCCGCAACTGACGATCACGGTTTTTATGTCCAGATAATTCAAAGTGTTCGCGATACGGTGAAACAGAACCCGGTTGTCCGTCGTGATCTTGTCCGCCTTGTCGAATTGTCCGGCAGCGCGCTGAGGATAGCCGCAGCAAAGGTAGCCCGGCGGCAATACGGCCTGCACCCCGACCTCATGGAGCATGGCCTGTGTGGCCAGGCCGACTTGAGAAAAAAGTCGCTCCGAACCGCAGCCGGGAAAATAGAAAATGGCTTCCGAGTCGGCGCGGGTTTTATCCGGGTCACGAATGATGGGGATGACCTGGTTATCCTCGATGTCCAGCAGTGCCCGTGCCGTCTTGTTGGGTAGATTGCCTGGCATCTTTTTGTTGATGAAATGAATCACCTGCTCCCGCACCGGGGGCTTGCCCAGTGACGCAGGAGGATGGGCCGTTTGCGCCCGGCCGAGAGGAGACAGCAACCGGTTGCCCAGCCGCTGTCCCTTATAGCCTATATCGATCATGGCGGTACGTAGCCCCTTGATCGTATTCGGATGGGTCGCATTGAGGAACAGCATTGCCGCGCTTTTCGCCGGGTTGAAGCTCTGTTTTCCCATCTTGCGCAGGAGGTTGCGCATGTTCATCGACACATCGCCAAAGTCGATATCGACCGGACAGGGGTTGTAGCATTTATGGCAGATGGTGCAGTGATCCGCTACATCCTCGAACTCTTTCCAATGGGTAATAGAGATGCCGCGACGGGTTTGCTCCTCGTAGAGGAAGGCTTCGATCAGCAGTGAAGTCGCCAGAATCTTGTTGCGAGGCGAGTAGGGCAAATTAGCCTTGGGCACATGCGTCGAACAAACGGGCTTACACTTTCCGCAGCGAAGACAGTCCTTGACCGAGTCCGCAATGGCACCAATGTCGCTCTGTTGCATGATTAGCGATTCAAAACCCATCAGGCTGAACGAGGGCGTATAGGCCCGCGTCAAATCTGATCCCGGCATCAGCTTGCCTTGATTGAATCGGCCCTCCGGATCGACCTGAGCTTTGTAAGAATGAAACGGTGCCAGTTCTTTCTGCGTCAGAAATTCATATTTTGTGATGCCGATGCCATGCTCGCCAGAAATGACGCCATCGAGCGAGCGGGCCAGTGCCATGATGCGTTCCACCGCTGCATTCGCCTCCTGGAGCATTTCATAATGATCCGAATTGACCGGCAGGTTGGTATGGACGTTGCCATCGCCGGCATGCATGTGAAGGGCTACGAACACCCGGCCCCTGAGCACTTCCTTGTGAACGGCTTCAATACGCTCCATGACGGGGCGGAAGTGGTCGCCCTCGAAGATTTCCATCAGCGGCCTTTTGAGCTCCCGTTTCCAGGACACCCGAACCGAGTGATCCTGGAGCCGATGGAAGACTGTCGGATCTTCGGTCCGGTTGGTGAGATCGCTCGCCACGATGCCCAGGTCAGGGAAGACCCGTTCGGCTTCGGTCAGAGGTAGATCCAGATGGTCGTAAAGCCAGTCCCACCGTGACCGAACGCGGGTGATGACATCAAGTGCTCGTTGGCGCCGCTCGCCGATGAGTGCCTCGGCATCCAGTCCCTCATCGTAAGCACGCAGAGGCAACTCGCCTCGAATCAGTGAACTCAGTGCATCACACAGACGCAGTTTGTTCCTCAGCGAGAGTTCGATGTTGATTCGTTCGATGCCATCGCAATATTCCCCCATGCGCGGCAGCGGGATCACAACGTCTTCGTTGATCTTGAACGCATTAGTATGGCGGGCAATGGCCGCCGTGCGAGCACGATCCAGCCAGAAGGTTTTGCGGGACTCGGCACTGACCGCGACGAATCCCTCGCCTCTGCGGGCGTTGCAGATCCTGATGACTTTGCTGGTGGCCAGGGCCACGGCATTTTCATCATCACCGACGATGTCGCCAATCAGGACCATTTTCGGCCGACCATGCCGCTTCGCCTTGGTGGCATAGCCGACGGCTTTCACATAGCGCTCGTCCAGATGTTCGAGCCCCGCCAGCATGACGCGTGCTTCGCCCATCTTCGGCAGCCTGTCCAGATAATCGCGGATTTCCACGATCGCCGGCACCGCTTCCCGTACCTGCCCGAAAAACTCCAGACACACCGTGCGTCCATGCCGCGGCATCTCATGAAGTATCCAACGGGCCGAAGTGATGAGGCCGTCACAGCCCTCCTTTTGAATGCCGGGAAGGCCGCCAAGAAACTTATCCGTGACATCCTTGCCCAGTCCTTCCTTGCGGAACCGCTCGCCGGGTATGTGCAAAATTTCTTCACCCGAGGGCTCCCGTCCATCGGGACCAAAGCGTTTCAGGCGAAAACTGACTTCGGACTGCAGATGAATCTTGCCGAGGTTGTGGTTGAGTCGTTCCACTTCCAGCCAGTTGCCGTCCGGTGTCACCATCCGCCATGACGCCAGATTGTCGAGAGCCGTTCCCCATAGAACGGCCTTCTTGCCACCGGCATTCATGGCCACATTGCCACCAATGCATGACGCATCGGCTGAGGTCGGGTCGCAGGCAAACACCAGACCCGCCGCCTCGGCAGCCTCCATGGCCCGGCGAGTGACGACTCCCGCGCCTGTGGTCAGCGTGGCATAAGGGACGGACACGCCGGGGAGACATGTTTCCCGCTCGATGGGGGACATGTCCAGCAGCTTTTCGGTATTGATGACCGCGGAGAGCGGGGTCAGAGGAATCGCCCCGCCGGTATAGCCGGTGCCGCCGCCCCGGGGAATGATGGTCAACCCCAACTCAATGCAGTCGCGCACCAGATGGCCGATTTCGCTCTCGTTATCGGGATGCAGCACGACAAATGGGTATTCCACACGCCAGTCAGTCGCGTCGGTCACATGAGTGACACGGGCGTAGCCGTCAAAGCAGATATTGTCCTTGCGGGTATGCCGTGACAGCAGAGCCATGGCCTGGCGGCGCAGTTCGCGGGTATGTTCCAGACGCCCCTGGAATGCGTCCACGGCCTCGTGGGCGGATTGGAGCAGTTTGGAGACCTTGTTGGCGCGGGTGGATTTTTCCTGTTCCAGCGCTACCCGTCGCTCTTCCATTTGCCGCAAACGATGTCGCAGCGCCTCGAGCAGGGCCTTGCGTCGACCAGGATTACTAATCAGGTCATCTTCGAGGTAGGGATTTCGTTGGATTACCCAGATATCGCCCAGCACCTCGTAGAGCATTCGTGCCGAGCGGCCTGTGATCCTTTCGGCGCGAAGACTCTGCAGGGTCTCCCAGCCTTCTTCGCCGAGCAGGCGGATGACGATTTCGCGATCGGAGAAAGAGGTGTAGTTGTAAGGGATTTCACGAAGGCGATCGGCGCCTGCGCTGGAGCCCGCCAAAGCAGGGGTGCTGTCAGCGTGCATAAGCCAGAATTCGGATGAACCAGATGAAATGAGTAGAGGAGGGTATCCGCCCATGAAAGGATACCCGTTGAGCGAAATCTCGGTGCGATAACCCCGGCCTAAAGCGCCTGATCGCCGGTTTCGCTTGTGCGGATGCGAATCACCTGTTCGAGGTTTGCTACGAAAATTTTACCGTCGCCAATTTTGCCCGTATTAGCCGCTTTGATGATGCACTCGATGGCCTGGTCGAGTAGCGCGTCGGTCACGGCGACTTCGATCTTCACCTTGGGTAGAAAGTCGACTACGTATTCCGCGCCACGATAGAGTTCTGTGTGGCCTTTCTGCCGGCCAAAGCCCTTGACCTCGGTCACCGTAATGCCGGCGATCCCCAAGTCCGAGAGGGACTCCCTGACGTCATCCAGCTTGAAGGGTTTGATGATGGCGGTTATCAGTTTCATGGCGTTTCCCTTGGCGATTGAGGAGCAATGGGGTGGTTTAAGGATAGACTGGACGGCGAGATTTTACAGGAGTTTCGTTGAACTTAGCGTATTAGCGCCAGCGTTGATTTCAGTGCAGGAAGGCATCGACGGTATACCCTTGATTCTCGACGATCCGGGCCAGATGCCGCAGAGCTTCCGCTTGCAACTGTCGAATGCGTTCCCGCGTGAGATGCATGGAGTGTGCAATGGACTCAAGGGTCTCTGGATCATGCTCATGCAAACCGAAGCGGCGAATCACGATCTCTCACTGTCGGTCGTTCAACTGCTCCAGCCAGCGGTCGACCGCCAGCAGGATCTGGGCGTTCTGGAGATGTTCGGTGACGGGAAGGAAGTCTCCCGTGGTGCAATCGCCCACAGTCAGGTCTGGGTCGTTTTTCAGGGGGGCGTCCAGCCAGCCGAGCCGGTTATGGCCTCATGCAGGTAGCTGATCGCATCGAGTTCTTCCCTTTATCGCGGGCGGGAATGTCCACTCGCCGGCTCAGATGGGCGCCGATGGCGACAAAGACAGCGTCGAATTTCCCCGTTGTTTGTCTCTGAGCAGATTCTCAACCTTGTGGTTGAGTCTTACGGTGACCCCAGCGTTTCAATGGGACGAATTTCAGCCATCAGGACATCGCGGGGGAGCCGATTAGCCGAGATCCCGAAATGCACCTGCCGCCAGGAACCGGTACCGCCTCATGCATTTTTGACGGTGTGGCCGCACATGGACTGGTGATAGGCGGCAGAAAGCCCGCTGGGAACGGCCCCGATGATCAGGGTGCGCCGGTCAGTGGATGGGGCCTCGGGCTGAAGTTGCCAGCCTTCCTTGAGTGCCTGATCGCCCCAGTGTCCTCGCCATGTTGCAATAGATCGGCCGGGGCAGTGAGGTCGCTGTTCTGGGCTTCGGTCCGTGTTGATCACGGAATTCAGGCGCCGAGGAGCATGTCCTTAGCCTGGTTGATTTTGGCGGCCAGGTAATCCGACCCACCCCGGTCAGGATGGACTTTCTGGATGAGACGGCGATGAGCAGCGATGATCTCTTCTCGTGTGGCCCCCGGTTGAAGGCCCAGCATTTGAAGAGCCTCCGACTTGTCTAGTGTCGAACTGCCCGAATCGGCCTGCCTGGCTTGCTCGGGCTCGCGCCATCGGTCACCGTATACGCGTTCAATATAAGCAGCCAGCAGTCTGGCCGATTCCGGGTCCTTTTGGGTGTAGCTACGGTAAAGCGAAGCCAAGTCAGTGAGGGAAAGATTTTTTAGCGATTCTCCCGCATGCGGGCCCTGCAATATCTCCCCGTTCATTTCGCCGGTGGCGTGATGGAGGTGCATCCGCAGGAACTCTGATTGGACCGTGGAGGACCCCGTTCCACCGCCATCTTCGTCCATCTGTCCCTCATTGGCCGCGCGTTGCCTTTGATAGCGTTGCCAGTGGGGAAGGTATTGGACGATGAGCGGGATCAGTACCGGCAGTATGCGCGAGACGGTGGCGAACAGAGCAGCCAATACGGCCCCAAGCACCGGCACCAGAATGCCCAGCCTCCCGGTCAGGGTCAGCAGTAGCAAGAGCAGAATGCCCAGGGCCATCAGTGATTGCCGGGTCGCACTGTAGCGCGCCAGTGGTGTATTGCTCAGGAACCGACGGACGCCCATTACAGCCAGCAGGACTAAGGCAAACAAGACCAGTTGTGCCATCAGCGTGAGGGAAGTTGGTGAGTAAGGTGCTGTGCCAGACCGCCCCGGTCGCGTCCGAATTGGAGCATCGCTGTGAATCCGCCGCTGGCATAGGCGGCCACGGCGCCGAGGAGATCGGCCAATTCGCGGGCGCTGCCCGCATCAAAGCGGCTATAGGCGCCCCCGCTTAATTTGGCTAGTTGGCGGAATGTCATTTCGGCTTTGGGGTCATGGCCCTCCTGAAAGACGAAGAGGGGGGTATTCAGGACGCCCAGTTTTCCCGCCAGGTGACCCAGCGCGTCCGGGTTTTCTTCGAGGCAATCGCCGATGTATATCACGGCGTGAATGCGTTCCCGACGGGCTTCCTGGAGAGCATGTTCCAGCACGCGGCCAATTTGTGTTAGGCCGCCCAGGCAATTGACCCGTTCCATCCTGGCCTTGAGTCCCTTGGAATCGCCTAGCCACGGTGATGTGAAGAAATTCGCTATGCCCTGAAAAAAACACAGCTGCATGCTGAGGCCACCCAGATTGGAGGCTACATCGAACATGGTCGATTGCAGGTGACGGGCCTGTTCCCAGGAGGGTTCGCGACTGGCTGTGGCATCCAGGGCAAAGATCAGCTTGCCACAAGAGGATGATGGCAGCGTTGCCGGTGTCTTGGCGACCTTGTCCAGGAATGAGGCGATTTGGACTGATGTATCCGATTTTGGGATTTTTCCAATTTCAGCCATGCTGTTGATCTTCTAGGGTTGCTGGAAAACATTTTGGACCACAAGCGGATCGCGCCGAGGAACTTACCCCCATTCAAAATGGTCGCAGGTATCGCCCTCTGTATGATCCTCAATATAAGGAAGTCTTTGGCAAGAGCAAGTCCATCGCGCTGTTTAATTGTTGGGATATACGTGGCGAGCGGATAATCGAACGTGGCTGTGGGTTTGCATTCCAAATGCGACGTGATAACTTTCACGAGCTTATAGACCGATAGCCTGAAACTTAAAATTAAAATAGCTGAATGAAGGAGACAACCCAATGACTGATGCGTACAACAACCCAGAACCCGGCAAAAGTGGCGAAGAGAACAGCATTTTGAGCGCCATCAAGGGAAACCCCAAGGCCCTGTACGGCTTAATCGCTGCCATTGCCATTGTAACTCTAGGTCTGGCCTTGTTCGGTGGTGGTGAAAGCAAGGTAGTGGTAAATACGGCCATCAGCAAAGGCCAGAGCGTAGTGCTTGAGAACCCCAACGGTGGTCTTTCCCATGTCACAGCGGCACCAGGAATGATGGGGGCCCAGACTGCTGAGGAGGACGTGGAACAAGATATCTGTGTCGCTAATTCGGGCACCCATGCCACTGTTGAAGATGAGCAGGTGACGGGCCTATTGCCGTATGTCAAGGTTGCCATCAGCGATGGTCCATGCCAAGGCAAGTCCGGCTGGACCTCAAAGGTCAACGTCAAAGGTCAATAAAGCATCCTCGCCTTCGATATAAAGCCCGGCGAGTCCGGGCTTTTTTGCGCCTCATCCACATTTTGTTCAAAGCCCCCGCAATACCCACATCGGACTCATTTGGGTGACGCGGCGGGTGTTCCAGTAACCCGCCCAGCCAATCACGAGAGCAGAAAGCATCGGCACCAGTAGCCAATAGCCACCGTGCAGGTGAAATGGTAGGTCCAGCACTTTTCGGTACATGATCCAGACGATGCTTTCCGAGATCACCACGGAAAGTAAACCGGCCAGCAGGCCAAGCGCGGAAAATTCAACCCATTGCGCGATGCGGAGCAGTCGGCTGCGGGCGCCCAGGGATCGCATCACGGTATCTTCATGGATGCGTTCATCAAGTGTGGACTTGACCGTGGCAAATAACACGGTGAATCCAGCCGCCAACGCCAATCCCAGAATGAATTCAATGGCCAGCGAGAGTTGCTGAAGAATGGCCTGAAACTGTCCCAGCAATTTGCCGACATCCAGCAGGGTCATGCCGGGAAAGGCTTTCGCCATGCGCGTCAATACGGATTTTTGTTCCGGCGGTAGATAAAAGCTGTTGAGCCAGGTGTGGGGGTAGGTGTCCAGCGTGCCCGGCGAGAAGATCATGTAGAAATTGGGCGTCATTCGGTCCCAGTGGACGGTTCGAATACTGCCGACGCGGGCCTCCAGGGATTGGCCGCCGATGTTGAAGAGCAACTGGTCGCCGAGCTTCACGCCGAGACGCTCCGCCAGATCTCGCTCCATTGAGACACCGGTCCCAGCGGCGGGATTCGGCCATTGGCCGGCGACAATGCGATTGTCCGGAGGCAGCGTATCGCTCCAGGTCAGGCTGAGTTCGCGGTTGATGGCACCTTCCGCCCGGGCATCCTTGCCGGCGCGGGACATGACGTCCTGGCCGTTGATTGACATCAGTCGCCCGCGAACGATCGGATAGATATCGCTCCCGGGAATGTTTTCCTGCTTCAGAAAGTCCCGAAATAGCGCCAGGTCGGTATCGAAAAGATTCAGTGCGAAATGATTGGGTGCATCGGCAGGCAGTTGCTGCCGCCACTGGCCGATTAGTTCGGTGCGCACCAGCAGGATGATCTGCATCGCTACCAGGGTGATGCTGAAGGCCAGAATCTGGGCGACGCCTAGTTGTGGGCGTCGGGTGAGTTGCTTCAGGCCAATACGGGCTGGTAAAGGCACATGCGGAATTAGCCGTTGGCCAAGATTCAGCAAGGCATATCCCATGGCGGCAAACAACAGGACCAGAAGACTGCTGACTCCAATGACCGATAGCGTGGTTTTCCAGTCTTCGGTGTAGCGCCACATGAGTAGACTCAGGGTTATCAAACTAAAGCCGTAAACGAGTCGGGCGCTGGAAGGCATCGGTTCGAGATCGCGCCGGAGCACCCGCAGAGGTGGCAACCGTCGCAGCCGTAACACGGGAGGTAGCGCAAAGCCCGCCAGAATCAGGAAGCCCAGTCCGCCACCCAGCAGCCAGGAGGGCAGGCCGGGTTCAACCAGTGCCTGTGGCAACAGCGGCCTGACCAGGTGCACGATACCGGCCTGCAGACCCCAGCCCGCCAGAGTGCCGATGGGAATGATCATCAGGCCAACGATCAGAAACTGCAGACAGGCGATCAGCAAAACGTCCCGCTTACTTGCCCCCAGGCATTTGAGCATCGCAGTCAGATCATAATGACGCTCGGTGTAGCGTCTTGCACTCATGACAATGGCGACTCCGGCGATGAGCACCACAGCAATGCTGGCCAGGCCGAGATAGCGTTCCGCCCTTTCCATGGCCTTACCCAGTTCCGGCCGATCCTCATGAATGTCGGTGATATGTTGCCCGGGCTGAAGCTGGGGCTTCAGCCACCGTTTCAGCTTGAGCACCTCGGCATTGGTCCCGCTGAACAGCGAGTAATAATGCACATGACTACCGGGCTGAACGACCCGAGTGGCCTCAAGATCCGCCTGATTGATGAGCACTCGGGGTGAAAGGCTGTAGACATCACCCCGACGGTCCGGCTCATAGGCGATCAGGCGGGTGATCCGCAACGTTTTTTCGCCAACCGTCAGGGTGTCACTCATGGCCAGCATCAGGGCCGAGAGGATGTGCGGCTCCAGCCACACCTCGCCCGGAGCGGGCACGTCACGGGTTTCCAGCGCCTCGCCTCCGGGCTGGTTCGTGGTTTTGAGATGACCACGCAATGGATAGCCTTTCGGGACTGCCTTGACACCGACCAGCAGCAGTTCTTCGTTCTCGACCAGGACCGTAGAAAACTCAGTCGTGACTGCCGATTCGAGACCCTGCCTTCTGGCTTCCTCTATCCAGGATTGCGGAGGCGGGAGGTGGCCATTGACAGAGAGATCTGCACCGAGAAACTCTGCGGCCTGCAGATTCATACTTCGATGCAGTCGATCGCCCAGCATATGCACGGCCGTCGCTGCAGCAACCGCAATCAGCAGGGCAGCGGCCAGTAGGCTCAGTTCCCCGCTGCGCCAGTCGCGCGATACCAGTTTCAGCGCCAGTCCGGCTAGCCGGTTCATGCCGAGTCACCCGAAATCAAACGACCACCATCCAGTTGCAGTGTGCGGTCGCAACGCTCTGCCAGGGCGGGGTCATGGGTGACGAGCACCAAGGTGGTACGCTGATCCTGGTTGAGGCGAAAAAGCAGGTCGATGATGGTCTGTCCGGTCTTTTTGTCGAGATTGCCGGTCGGTTCGTCGGCAAAGAGAATGGCTGGTTGGGTAACAAAGGCCCGCGCCAGGGCAACACGTTGTTGTTCGCCCCCCGAAAGCTGGCGGGGGGAGTGGTGGATGCGCTCACTCAATTGCACCTGATCGAGCATGGTCATCGCGCGGCGCCGTGCCTCCCTCGTACCGTTGAGTTCAAGTGGTAGCATGACGTTTTCCAGTGCATTGAGATGGGGGATCAGCTGAAAAGACTGGAAAACGAAGCCGATGTGCTGGCCGCGAATCCGGGCACGGCCATCCTCGTCAAAGTCTGTCAGGCATTCGCCAGCCACCCAGATTCGTCCCTCGGAGGGGGGATCCAGTCCGGCTAGAAGGCCCAGCAGGGTTGACTTGCCGGACCCGGAGGCGCCCACAATGGCCACTGTCTCAGCAGGTTTGATCGCCAGATTGACTGCTGTCAATATATCAAGCCGGCCCTCGGCGGAGGCAACATGCTTGCCGATTTGCTCGGCTTTGATGACGGATTCGGCGTGCGGGTCCAAACTGTTCACAAGAGTGTCTGACATGATTCGAATCGTTATGCTGTTGATGGCTCTGGTCTGGTCGATCTGCCCCAGGGCAGAGTCATTGTTGGTGGTGGGCGATAGTATCAGCGCCGGTTATGGCTTGGACAAGTTGGAGGAGGGCTGGGTGGCTCTGCTTCAGGAAAAACTCAAGCCACGCGGCATCGAGGTCGTCAATGCAAGCATCTCCGGTGATACCACGGCAGGTGGTCTGGCACGCATCGATGCTTTGCTGGAGCGGGTGCGGCCCGCCTGGGTGCTGCTCGAACTTGGGGGTAACGATGGTTTGCGTGGCCTGACTCCAGCCCAGATGAATGCTAACCTGACCGGCATGATCGGAAAGGCCCGGGCCTTCAAGGCGCAGGTGCTTTTGATGGGCATGCAAATACCTCCCAATTATGGCAAGCGGTATGCCGAGATGTTCCAGCGGGTTTATGGTGAGGTCGCGCAAAACTCCGGCGTCGGATTGGTGCCGTTTCTGCTGGAGGGCGTGGGTGGTCAGGATTCGATGATGCAGGCGGATGGGATTCATCCGAATAGGTCGGCGCAGCCGGTTTTGCTGGAGCAGGTCATGAAACAACTGGCACCGATGCTGACAGCCAGGACTGCTCAAGACTCTACCTTGGAGTCTCCCGCAATGGGAAAATGACCATCACAAGGGGCGCTTTCCTGCTAGACGAACCAAACACCTAAGACTATTAAGCCATGACAATCGAACTGAATGCTTTTCTTGCGCAGGTGAAAGCCGACCATTCGGTTGAGTTCAAGGACACGATCGCTGTTATCAGCCACCATTACCATTACACGCCAATCCGCTTTACCAATGGCTTGGGCGAGGGTGCAGTGATCAATGAACCAGGAACCAATGAAGGTTCCTGCAAGATTTTCTGTTTTGCCCGCCTCCATGATTTGAGTGAGCCGCAAACCCTGGCACTTTTTGGCGGCTATTACCGTGATGATGTGCTCGGAAACCCGGAGGGCCGGGATCATGGCAATATCCGGAATTTCATGAAATATGGTTGGGGTGGAATTTGCATTGAGGGTGAGGCACTTCGTGCCATCTAGCCGCTTGATCTCCGCGGATCATGTTGTATAAATGGGTTTGGCTGGACTGCCAACTCCTGTTCCTGCTGATGGTCGCGAATGGCACGCCGATCGTCATGAAGCGGATGTTTGCCGATAAGGGAGCCTGGCCGGTGGATGCAGGCTGGCTCTTGCCGTTGGACGGTCACCCCCTGTTGGGAAAATCCAAAACCTGGCGAGGGATTGTTTCCTCGCTGTTGGCAACCGGATTGGGCGCCCTGGTAACGGGCTGGTCATTTGAGGTGGGAGTTTTCATCGGTCTCTGGGCTATGGTTGGCGATCTTTTTTCTAGTTTCATCAAGCGCCGACTAGCGTTTTCACCCAGTGCCATGGCGCTGGGACTCGACCAGATTCCCGAGTCACTTTTTCCGCTCTGGGCGATGCGGAGTGAGTGGGCGCTGACCTTGGGTTCTGGTTTTGGATTGGTCATGGCTTTTTTTGTGCTGGAACTCTGGTTGTCTCGATGGCTCCACAAGCTGCATATTCGGGAACAGCCTTACTGAAACTTGTCGAGCAAAGGGCTCAGTTCATGTCTCGGCAGAATGAAACCTCACAGAGCCGCCGACCATAGAAAATTGACGATGGAAAAAAATCTCACCAACCAAACCATCGCATTGGCCGGTTTGGCCCAGGCGGTCACCCTGGTGCAGCAGATCGCGAAGCGGGGCCATGCAGATCAGGAGGCCATGGAGGTTTTGATTGTCAGCACCCTGAAAATCGATGCCGATGACATTCTTGATGTCTACGGTGGTCTGGCCGGTCTAAAAACGGGGCTCCGGCAACTGGAAAGGCAACTGACGGAACCTCGGCAAGTGGACCCTGAATTGGCACGCTATGCTTCAACGCTGATGTATCTCGAGCAGAGTGTCATGAAGCAACCGGCGATGACCGAGGCTATCGGCGTTGCCGTCAAGCGCGCTCAGGCGAACGCGGAAAAAGCAGGTCATGTGCTGGATGATGACGTTTTGGCAGCGCTCGCCTATGGTTACCAGCAGACCTTGAGCCAGCTCAAACCAAGGGTTATCGTCTCCGGCGAACAGCGCCATCTGTCCGATCAGCAAAACGGCAATCGCATACGTGCGCTGCTTCTGGCCGGTGTCCGCTCAGCGCTACTCTGGCGGCAGGCCGGCGGCGTGCGCTGGATTTTCCTGTTTATCCGCGCCAAATTGCAGCGGGAGGCGCGACGTCTTCTGGACACCATTGACAAGGCTGCCGTGTGATCAATCGTATTTGAGGTACTTGAAGCGGGGATCTTCCGGCGTGCCTTCGAATACCCCTGGGTGGCTTTGGGTCGGCTGCCACTGGAGTACATCCTCTATCTCACCAGCTAGGACAAAGTCTTTCTCGGTAATGCCTTTTGCCGAATGCATGATTAGTTTGACGATCACACAACGTAAAGGACAGGGTGAGGTCGGGATGATGCCAGGCCGCCTCGGCCAGATGCACCACTTTGTTGACTACCATCAGCGATGATTTACAGCCGCTGGTTCGGAATTTGCTTCGAATCCAGCCATTTTCGTAGTACAAGTGCGGTAGTTTGCCCTCAGGCGACGCTCAATCACTCCTGAAGTGATCGTGATTTGGAACGGGGCAGGCATGGCTTCCATAGACATGGGGGTATGGGTGACGAAGTAGGGGGTCGGACTCTGTCAATCCACCGGAAAAGTCGTCATATAGGTGCTTCCTGCACTGCAGCGGCCCTTCCTGATTCGACAGACTCCAACCGGTTTGTTTATCATCCCTTACTCTTCATGTCTTTGACAAGGCGGGCTCTGGTGCCTGCAAACACATGAAGTGGAGATGCTTACATTACAAGCCGCTGGGATTCCTTAAGCCCTGAAAATGCTGCGCAAACGGCGGCAAGTCAGTTTTGGTTGGAGTGGCTCCAGTGCCATCACCCAGCTGACCGGAGTTGGCAAGGCGAGCGGCCATTTTAATTCTGGAAGGACCTATGCAATTACCACTAGAGATTACGTTTCGGGGGATTCCGCACTCCGATGCAGTAGAGACCCGAATTCGCGAAAAAGCGGCCAAGCTGGAGCAGTATTGCCACAACATCACCAGCTGCCGGGTGGCGGTTGAGGCGGAACACCACAACCATCATCAAGGTAACCTTTACAAGGTCAGGATCGACATCAGCGTCCCGAACAAGCACATCGTGGTCAGCCGTGATCATCACGACAAGCAGGCGCATGAAGACGTGTACGTGGCTCTGCGCGATGCGTTTTCAGCGGCGGCACGTCAATTGGAGGAATATGTCCGGATGCAGCGTGGTGAAGTAAAGCACCACGAAAAGCCCACGGCAGGCGAAGAAATCTAAATGACCGATCTAGGCGGGGCATGACGGCTTGCTGTCATGCCCCGTTTTAGTGTCCGCTTTCCCAAGAAAAATAACTTGGCTGCAAGACGCAATGTCCTGCCAGCACCGGTGCCTGGGATCGACCAGCATCCATAGAAATCCCAGCCCCAACACAGCCGTGCTTAATATCGCAACGACGCAGCGTATGAGGGCCTGTCGCCCGCTCATCGGCTGACCGTCCGCTCCGATGACCTGAATTTTCCAGGCGCGCATGCCAAGGGTTTGTCCGCCATGGGTCCAGAACCAGCCAAAAAATGCCATGGCGGTGACGATCAGGCACCCGGAATAGACGGGATCATGGGCCGGAAAGGCTTCGCCTCCCCGAAAGGTCAGCAAAGCAACGGTGGTCAGAAACAGAATGGCAGTTAAGAGTATCCAGTCATAAACCAATGCGGCCAGTCGTCGCCAAAGCCCGGCGGGTTCGAGTGCCGCGATTTTGTCGGGTTGGCGATGCCGATGCTTCATGGCGTTGGGTTGCTATCGTTCGCCCCCGCTGTCCTGGCGAAAACGGCGCCAAAGTACATGGACACGTATACCAAAGCGGAAACCAGCACTGTCGTTAGAAGGACTGGTGGCCGGATCAGGGGCAGAAAAATAAGCAGTGAAAAAAGGGCCACAAAAGCGCTGGCATGAAGCGGGTGCGACAGCATTTCGTTCAGTCTGATTTTAAGCATGGTATCTCTATGTTTGGTTGGCTGAGGGGGGTGAATCGGACTTTGAATTATAGGGTCGTCAGAGGTTTGTTGAGTTCTGGGTGCAACGTTTAGTCGATCAAAGCGGACTAGCTGTTGCGGAGGCTAAACCGATCAAGCGTAAGCTACACTGGTGACCCGTTACTCCAGCTATTTCCGCGATGACGCAAGTTTTATTGCTTGGGCGAGGGTGTGGATCAGCCTCTGGGTCGCCGATTCGGGCGACGCCCCACAGGAGAGAATGCCGTCTTCGTGTCCGCCCATGGCAATCACCTGAAAAGGGTTTTCGTCAAGCATGTCGGCAACGCATGCAGCCATCGCCGGGGTACCATAAGTCACAGCGGGGTCAGTGACGGCGATGCCGAGCGATCTGGCATGGGTCCATAGCTCGGGCGAGTGGACGTGGAGGACGCATTGGATGGTCGAGGACGCCAGGTAGGCGGCACCATGAGTAAGGGCTTCGGAGGAGGGGGCGATCGTCCCCTCGGCGAAAATCAGGTTGCGATGAACATCGCAGCGATCGACCCTGGAGTAATGACTAGCGGAGAGCTGTGGCAAGCCCCCGGTCTGAGTGCCACTGATCAGGAAGCTGTCCGCAGAAATTCGCAGACTCACGTTGCCATAAGCGAGTCCGCCATAACGGTTGCGGTCCTGGCCGGTGAGATTGAGCAGAAAAAGGACTCTCCGCCAGGCATCCAGTTCTGCGCAGAGACCCCAGTGCGGTGGTTGAGCGCCCTTGAAGTCGAGTTGATACTGGGTGACGCCTTCCATTTCGGCCGTTATCTCCTGGATCATGGATCGCTGTCGCTGGGCCAAGGCGTGCTAAGCATTGGGGAAGTTTCCTGAATTAAGGTGAAAAAATAATCCTTCGGCTTATAATACTTGGCTGACTCGCAAGGTTGTGTGCCGTTTGAGTGCGACGCAATGCTCGGCACGCGATTTTTGTGCGGAGCCCAGGGTGGCGACGGTGCGAGTCTGAATGCGCGAATGTGGCGAAATTGGTAGACGCGCTGGATTTAGGTTCCAGTGGGGTAACCCTTGGGAGTTCGAGTCTCCCCATTCGCACCAAGTTTTCCGTTGCGGCTATGGGTCATAGCATTGCTTGAATCTGTTGCTTGCCGCTGGTTGCAATAGTTTGCAAATCTGAAAAATTTTCCGGATTACGTTGCTCCCCTCCTGATATCAGTCAACGTAATTTCATGTCCTATCCAATTACTGTCTGAGGTGACTGCGACATGCAAGTGTCTGTTGAAACAACATCCGAACTAAGCCGAAAAATGACTGTGATCGTCCCTGAGGACAAAATACGGAAACAGGTGGACTCCCGTCTGCAGTCCCTTTCCAGCAAGGCCAAGATTGACGGATTTCGCCCGGGCAAGGTTCCTCAGGCGGTTGTGCGCAAGCGCTATGGGCAACAGGTGCGCGAAGAGGTGGTTTCTGACCTAATTCAGTCGAGCTTCTATGAAGCGGTTCGGGATGAAAAGCTTAATCCTGCCGGTACCCCTCAGATCAGGGCCAACAAGATCGATGAAGGGGAAGGCCTTGAATATGAAGCCAGCTTCGAGATCATGCCTGATTTCGTCCCCATGCCACTAGAAACCCTGGAGGTAAAGCGATTCACGTCCAACGTCCGCGACGAAGATATCCAGGGGATGATCCAGCGCCTAAGGGAACAGCGCAAATCCTGGAGTTCTGTTGGTCGTGTTTCCGCGAAGGATGATCGCGTGGTCATTGCCTTTGAGGGGACTCAAGGTGAGGAATCCTTCACCAACGGCCGTGTGGAAGATTTCCCGGTAGTGCTGGGGTCGGGTCAGATGATTCCGGGTTTTGAGGACAAGCTGACCGGCCTTGAGGCTGGCGCAAAACTTGATTTTGATATCGACTTTCCAGCTGAATATCCTGGGGAAAAACTGGCGGGCAAGACCGGCCATTTCGCTGTGGAGGTCATCGCGGTCGAGGAGTCAGTCATGCCTGAACTAGATGCCGACTTCATCAAGTCCTTCGGCGTCGAGACCGGCGAGTTGGCGGGATTCCAGGCCGATATTCGCGCCAATATGGAGCGTGAGATGAAACGTGCGCTGAAATCGCGCACCAAGAGTTCGGTCATGGATCAGTTGTTCGACCGCAATTCGATCCAGTTACCGAAAGTGTTGGTTCAGGATGAGCTAAACGACCTGCTTAAGCCCTATCATGAGTCTGCTCGCAAGCATAAGCAGCCCCTGGATGAAGATGCCATGAAGCCCCAGCTTGAGCCGTTGGCCCGTCGTCGGGTGGCGCTGGCGCTGATTCTCGGCAAGCTGATTGATGCCCATGGCGTAAAAGTGGACCCGGCAAGGGTGCGCAGTGCGGTCGAGGATCTGGCGGCCAGCTACGAGGACGCGGATGAGGTGGTTCGCTGGTACTATGCTGATCCCTCGCGCCTCCGGGAAGTGGAAAACATGGTGCTCGAGGATCAGGTTGTAGATTTGATTCTTGAGAAGGCCACGACCAAAGAAGAGAGTATCGACTTTCAAGCCCTGATGACGGCGGCGACCGCCGCTTCCTTGCCTGGGCAGGCTTAACTACTGGTGACGCAAACCATGATAAACGGCTCCCAACCGAAAGACTCTGCAATACATGCGACTGGCTTGGTGCCGGTAGTCATAGAACAGTCCGCCCGGGGGGAGCGGGCATTCGACATCTATTCCCGTCTGCTCAAGGAGCGTGTGATTTTTTTGGTCGGCCAGGTCGAGGATTACATGGCCAATCTGGTGATCGCCCAGCTCTTGTTCCTGGAATCGGAAAATCCTGACAAGGACATTCATCTCTACATCAACTCGCCGGGCGGCGTGGTAACTTCCGGGCTAGCGATCTATGACACCATGCAGTTCATCAAGCCGGATGTGACCACGCTTTGCATTGGTCAGGCGGCCAGCATGGGGGCCTTGTTGCTAGCGGGTGGTGCGGAAGGCAAACGTTACAGTTTGCCGCACTCGCGCATCATGATTCATCAACCCTTGGGAGGATTCCAAGGACAGGCCAGTGATATTGATATCCATGCACGTGAGATTCTTTCTGTTCGTGATCGGCTGAATCGCATCCTAGCCCACCATACTGGGCAGCCTATCGAAAAGATCGCTGGCGATACCGATCGCGATAATTTCATGAGTGGTGAAGACGCGGTAAATTACGGCCTGATCGACAAGGTGCTGGACCGTAGGGTGGCATCCTGAATCGGCGGGTTAAGCTGATGATTCGTAATGAAAGAGGTTGCCGCTGTTGTCGTTTTCGATTCCTGAAAACCGGGTCATTGAATATCGGAGGAGCCCAACATGAGTGAAGAAAAGCGCGGCAAGGATGGTAGCGGCAAGCTGCTATATTGCTCCTTTTGCGGCAAGAGCCAACACGAGGTTCGCAAACTCATTGCCGGTCCTTCTGTTTTCGTCTGTGATGAATGCGTGGAGTTATGCAATGACATCATCCGCGAGGAATTGCAGGACAATGTCACCGCGACTGGCGACAAGTTGCCAAAGCCCAAAGAGATCAAGCATGTTCTCGATGAATACGTGATTGGTCAGGAAAAAGCCAAGCGCACCCTCTCGGTTGCCGTTTACAACCACTACAAGCGGCTTCGAGCGCAGGGGAACTCACGAAAGAATGATGTTGAACTCGCCAAAAGCAATATTCTGCTGATTGGCCCCACGGGTTCCGGTAAAACCCTGATGGCGGAAACCCTGGCCCGCCTGCTTGATGTCCCCTTCACAATAGCCGATGCCACCACGCTGACCGAAGCCGGTTACGTGGGTGAGGATGTCGAAAACATCATCCAGAAAATCCTCCAGAAGTGCGATTACGATGTTGAAAAGGCTGAATCCGGCATCGTCTACATTGACGAAATCGACAAGATCTCCCGCAAGTCCGACAACCCATCCATCACCCGTGATGTGTCTGGCGAGGGCGTGCAGCAAGCGCTGCTGAAGCTGATCGAGGGGACTGTCGCATCGGTGCCGCCTCAGGGGGGGCGCAAGCATCCCCAGCAGGAATTTCTGCAGGTCAATACTGCCAACATCCTCTTTATCTGCGGTGGCGCTTTTGCCGGGCTGGACAAGGTCATTCGTTCACGTTCTGAAAGGGGCGGTATCGGTTTTTCGGCTGATGTAAAAAGCAAGGATGAAACCCGCAATGTCGGCGAGGTGCTGGCTGATGTCGAGGCAGAGGATCTGATCAAGTACGGCTTGATCCCCGAGTTTGTCGGTCGCCTCCCGGTCGTTGCAACGCTTGAAGAGTTAAGCGAAGAGGCACTGGTCCGGATCCTCAGTGAGCCACGGAATGCGCTAGTCAAGCAGTACAAAAAGTTGTTCGAAATGGAAGGGTGCGAGCTGGAAATCCGGGACGATGCGTTGCATGTCATTGCCAAAAAGGCCATGGAGCGCAAGACCGGAGCGCGTGGTTTACGAACCATCCTTGAGCATACCTTGCTCGATACCATGTATGAGCTTCCATCGGCTGAAAATGTCAGCAAGGTCATTATTGACGAAAACGTGATCAAGGGCGATGCGACACCGTTCCTCGTATATGCGGCGGAGGAGAAGCAGCGCGCGGCGGGTGAGTGACGTTTCATTATTCGTTTATTCCAAAAAACCCGCCTTGGCGGGTTTTTTTAAGCGTTCAGCTTGTATTTCTCCATCACTCGCCCATATCCTGCATCAACCTTCCTTTCATGCCGCAGCTCAAGGACCAAATGATGGAAAACAGCACAGCCGAGAATATGAAGCCGGAAAAACTTATTCCCGTCCTCCCGCTCAGAGATGTGGTCGTGTACCCGCACATGGTCATTCCACTGTTCGTGGGCCGGGAAAAGTCCATACTGGCGCTCGATAATGCCATGCGAGATAGCAAGCAAGTATTGCTTGTGGCCCAGAAGGAAGCCGAGGTAGATGACCCGGGCTTTGATGATCTCTACAGCGTCGGCACCCTTTCGAACATTCTTCAACTACTGAAACTGCCTGACGGGACAGTCAAGGTCTTGGTTGAGGGTGCGGATCGTAGTGTCGTTGACCAATTCCATGAAGTGGACAACTGCCTCGTCGCATCCGTCTCGCCCATGGTCGACGAGTTGGGTGCAAACGAGCATGAAATGGATGTCCTAGTGCGCACTGTGGTGAGTACCTTTGACCAGTACGTCAAGTTAAACAAGCGCATACCGCCAGAAGTGCTCAATTCTTTGGCAGGTATCGACGATCCGAGCCGCTTAGCGGACACCATTGCCGCCCACATGACCATCAAAATTGATGAGAAGCAGTCTGTCCTGGAGGCTCCGCAAATTACCCAGCGGCTTGAGCGTCTCATGACCCTCATGGAGGGTGAAGTTGACATGCTGGAAATGGAAAAGCGCATCCGCGGCCGCGTCAAGCAGCAGATGGAAAAAAATCAGCGCGAGTATTACCTGAACGAGCAGATGAAAGCCATCCAGAAGGAGCTGGGCGACATGGATGATGCCCCAAGTGAACTGGATGAGTTGGCGCAAAAAATCTATAAATCCGGTATGCCGGCACCCGCCAGAACCAAGGCAGAGACCGAGTTGAGCAAACTCAGACAAATGTCGCCGATGTCGGCCGAGGCGACGGTTGTCAGAAATTACATCGAATGGATGGTCGGCATGCCTTGGAAAAAGCGTACCAAGGTTAATCATGACCTTGCCTATGCCGAGAAGATTCTGGAGGCAGAGCATTATGGTCTGGATAAGGTCAAGGAGCGGATTCTTGAATACCTTGCCGTTCAGCAGCGGGTCAAGAAACTCAAGGGCCCCATCCTCTGTCTCGTGGGCCCTCCCGGGGTGGGTAAAACTTCATTGGGCCAATCCATCGCCAAGGCGACCAATCGCAAATATGTGCGGATGGCCTTGGGTGGAGTTCGGGATGAAGCGGAAATTCGTGGGCATCGCCGGACCTATATTGGCGCGATGCCAGGCAAGGTGTTGCAAAACCTGAGTAAGGTAAAATCCCGCAATCCGATGTTCATGCTCGACGAAATTGACAAAATGGCGATGGACTTTCGTGGAGACCCGGCGTCGGCTTTGCTAGAGGTGCTTGATCCTGAGCAAAATCACACTTTTAATGACCATTATCTTGAGGTGGATTTCGATCTCTCGGACATCATGTTTGTCGCGACTGCAAATACGCTAGATATTCCCGCACCGTTGCTGGACCGTATGGAGGTCATTCGGCTGGCAGGGTATACCGAAGACGAGAAGATCAACATCGCTCTGCGCTACCTCATTCCTAAGCAGATCAGAAACAATGGGCTCATGGACGGCGAGATTCAAATTACTGAAACGGCTGTGCGGGACATCATCCGCTACTACACTCGTGAGGCAGGCGTTCGCAGCTTGGAACGCGAGATTGCAAAGATCTGCCGCAAGGTCGTGAAAAGCTTGTTGCTGAAACCCGCATCCAAGCGTGTCAATGTAAGTCCCAAGAATCTGGAGGATTACCTTGGCGTTCGACGCTATCGTTACGGGCGGGCCGAGGAAAATGATCAGGTTGGTCAGGTAACCGGTTTGGCATGGACTGAAGTGGGTGGTGAATTGCTGACGATCGAGGCTGTCATCATGCCGGGTACGGGAAAACAGACCTATACCGGAAAGCTGGGTGAGGTCATGCAGGAATCCATTCAGACAGCCATTACAGTAGCCAGAAGCCGATCCGAATCATTGGGTATTGATCCGTCCTTCTACCAAAAGCAGGACGTCCATATTCATGTCCCGGAGGGTGCCACCCCTAAGGATGGCCCGAGCGCGGGTATCGGCATGTGCACAGCACTGGTATCTGCCTTGACCGGGATTCCGGTCCTTTCCTCGGTGGCAATGACAGGTGAAATCACGCTTCGAGGCGAGGTCTTGCCCATTGGTGGCCTCAAGGAAAAGTTGCTGGCGGCCCACCGTGGTGGGATTACGACAGTTCTGATCCCCCATGAAAACGAACGTGATCTCGCCGAAATTCCCAGGAATATCAAGCAGAACTTGACAATTGTCCCTGTGCGCTGGATTGACGAGGTTCTGACTTATGCCTTGCAGCGTGAGCCTGAGCCCATCTTAAGTGGCGCCAAGTCAGATTCTTCCGGGGTGAGCAAGTCGCCCGGGGTCTTAGGTCCAGTCGTGGCTCACTGATATGGGTGTCGTCCCCGAGGCGTCGAAAATTCAGTGGCAATATCCAGAAACCCGCGTAAATAGCGGGTTGACACGGGTTTTGGTGGACTGCTAAATTGCCAACTATGGTTTAAAGAAGAGGCTTACTGTGGCGCGAACGGACATCAGGCCACTATCATCTGAACCATCTCAAAGCGTAACCACGAAATCTCACACCTTACAGGGGGATCCATGAACAAGGCGGAATTGATCGAAGCGATTGCCGATGCGGCTGATCTTACGAAGGCCGATGCGAGTCGTGCATTGGATGGCATGGTGAATGCAATCACTGGGGCACTGAAAAAGGGAGACACGGTGTCATTGGTCGGTTTCGGGTCCTTTCTGGTTAAGGAACGCGCCGCTCGCCAGGGGCGGAATCCGCAAACCGGCAAAACGATCACGATTGCCGCTGCAAAGATTCCATCATTCAAGGCTGGCAAGGCGCTCAAGGATGCTGTAAACTGACCAGCTTTCCAGGGTGCTTAGCTCAGCTGGGAGAGCATCGCCCTTACAAGGCGAGGGTCGTAGGTTCGATCCCTACAGCACCCACCATTTGGAGCGGTAGTTCAGTTGGTTAGAATACCGGCCTGTCACGCCGGGGGTCGCGGGTTCGAGCCCCGTCCGCTCCGCCATAAAAAAGGAAACCCCGCAATATGTAGCGGGGTTTTTTTTTACCATTATGGCGCATCTTCCAGCAATGCTGGGTACTCCACATATTCCTCCTAATCTTTTCTCTGCAGGTTATTAGATATGCTCCAAGCGATTCGGGATCGTGCACACGGTATTTTTGCCTGGGTTATGTTGATTGCGATCGGTGTCCCCTTCGCCTTGTGGGGCATACAGAACTACATCGATACAGGTAAGGAGAAACCGGCGGCCGCGATCGGTGATCGCGAGATATTTGATCGGGATGTCACACGGGCCTACGAGCAAAGTCTCAATAATCTGGTCGGCATAGACGATTTTGATGAGAAAAAGCTCCGGGAACAGGCTCTGGAGCGCTTGATCAGCGAAGAAGTGATAGTTCAGGGCGCCGAAGAGCGCATGCTGACAGTCTCTGATACCGAGGCACGTAGCTTCATTCAGACGCTTCCCTACTTCCAAACGGACGGCAAATTCGATAAGGAAAAATATAAAGTCATGCTGTCCGCGCAGGGCATGAACCCCACACAGTTCGCGGCCCAGATTCGTCGAGCCCTCATGAGCGAACAGTTCCAGCATGGAGTCGTTGACAGTAGCTTCGTAACCAAGGGTGAACTGGAAACGCTCATGCGGCTTAAAAACCAGGAGAGAGAGATCGAATACGCGGAAATTCCGCTCACTCAAGTCACCCGAACCTTCAGCGATACGGAGATTTCCTCCTACTACAAGACGTATCTCACGGAATTCCGCAATCCTGAGCGGGTTTCTGTCGAATATCTCGCGCTCAACTTCGACGAAATCGCCAAGGATGTCCAGGTCAGCGATGAAGAGTTGACCAAGCTGTACGAAGAACAAAAAGCCAGCCTGGGGACCCCCGAGCGTCGCAAGATCAGTCACATTCTGATTGCGCCAGGGGACGGGAGTGAGGCGGCACTGAAGGCCGCCCAAGACAAGGCGACCGGTATTCGTAATCGGATCCTCAAAGGTGAGGACTTTGCCAAACTGGCTCAGGAGGTTTCAAGCGATGCGTTGTCGGGTAAAGCGGGCGGGGATCTTGGGTTTCTCAATAAGGAAGCTCAGGAGGAGTCTTTCACCAAAGCGGCTGAAAAGCTAAATTCGGATGAAGTTTCGGAGCCTGTCAAGACCTCGTTTGGATACCACCTGATCAAGGTGACAGAGTTGACTCCAGCCAAGCAAAAGTCCTTCGAAGAAGTGAAAGAGGAGTTACATAAGACTGCCCAGCGCAACGCCGCAGAAACCCGCTTTTATGAAAAGGGACAAAAGCTTGCCGAACAGACCTTTGAACACCCCGGCAGCCTTGATACTGCCGCCCAGGCGCTGGGATTGAAGATCCAACAGACGGTTCTATTTACCCGTGAAGAGGGAGAGGGGTTAGCTGCCGAAGAATCCGTGCGCAAGGCCGCTTTTTCCGAGGATGTGCTGGGTGGTCGAAACAGTGAGCCGGTCGAGTTGGGCAATGAGAAAGCGGTCGTCCTTCGCATCAAGGAGCACCAGCAGGCTTCTGATAAACCCATGGCGGAGGTCAAAGACGCCATCATTGCCAAACTGCGTGATCAGGAGTCTCGTGCCGAAGCTGTCAAAAGCAGCCAGGAACTTCTTAAAACTGTGCGTGATGGAAAATCGCTCGCTGAAGCGGCCAAGAACCTCGGTCTCAAGATTACTAAAACCGGATTTGTTCGGCGTGATAACGACAAGTTGCCGCCTGAACTGTTGCGAGCCGCTTTCACCGCTGGACGTCCCGCTGCAGGCAAGGTCAGCGCGGGGGACGCGACTCAGCCAAACGGAAGCCAGTGGGTATTCAGCGTCACTACCGTAAAAGACGGTCCCATGGCAGCTGCCGATGCCAAGGATCAGGAATCGGCCAGCCAATTTATGACTCGCTCCGGCTCTCAGCGCGAGTTTGGGTCTTTCGTCGAGCGTCTCAGGGAGTTGGCTGACGTCAAGATCAACAATAAGGACGGTTAAAACCGCACTCCCTTAAAGAAGTCGTGAGAGAGTAGGCGCAAAAACCCTTGGCGGAAACAGGGCCAACTCACTCCGAATTTCTTATTCCGGCTGATTTTCCAGCCAGGCAAAAAAAGTGGTGTAGGCGACTGCCAGCAGGGTTGTGCCCAGGAAAATTCCCACAAAACCCCAAGCCAGCATTCCGCCGACCACGCCCACCATGATCAGCAGAAAAGGCAGGGGGCTAGAGAGACCGATAAAGTAAGGCTTGATGAAATTGTCCATCAGATTGATGGCAATACCCAAGGTGACGGTAAAGACCGCCCAGCCGTTCTGATCCAAATGCGACAACCATGCCGCGACGGGAATCCAGATGATGGCGGTGCCAATCTGCATCACGGCCGCCAGAAAACACAGCAGGCCGAGGATCGTAGCGGCCGAGACGCCGGCCATTGCGAACCCGATCCCGGATAGTATTGCCTGAATAAGAGCGGTGCCGATGACACCAAGAGAAACACCGCGAACTGTATTGGCGGCAGTCTGTGTCGCTGTGAGTGCAGATTCACCGCCAATTCTTTGAGCCAGCTTTTCAGCCACCGCCGTCGCCTGTTCTCCATAGGAATAGAGCAGGCCGGCCATAAGTACGGCCAGCACGATGTTGATGGCATTAAGGGCCAGGCCGGCGCTCCCATGGAGTAGCCACTTGCCGACCGTGGTCAAGAGAGGGCGTATTCGGGCGGGATCCAATAGCGCCAACCATTTCCCCTCGCGCCAATCAGCATCCAGGCTTTCACCTACCCATGGCAGACCTGCCAGCCATTCTGGCGGCTCGCCGCGAAGCCAGGCGATTACACGCTCGAATAGGCCTTCCGCATTGGGAGCATGCTCCGTGAGTGCGCTGAGAGCCAGAACCGCCGGTACCACGAAAACCAGTAATTGCAGCAAGGTCAGCAGAACCGCAGCGAGTTTCTTCCGACCGCCGAGCCATCGCGACAGCGATAAATAGTAGGGCCAGGTCGAGAGCGACAAAATCATCGCCCAGATGAAGGGGGGAATGAATGGGGCAACGATCTGCAGGCAGGCATAGCCCAATCCGCCGACTAGCAAAAGCAGAAAGGCTCGCTCGATCAATTGTCCCTCATTGAAGGCACTTTTTAGATTCATGGTTTTAGACTCTCTGAATGGGCTTCGATGCTCATGGCTACGCGGTCATATTGTTGAGAGGAAATATTCAGGAAATACCCGCTTCCCGTTGTCTTTCCTTTAGTTGTTCCTCCGCCCGCCGGGATAGACCTGAGCGGTGGGGTCAGAGGAGAATCATGCGCGAGTACTCTCAAGCGCCTCTCTTGGGACGATACCGAAGGTTTCCTCATCGGTGTCGAAAACGATCACCGCCTTTCCGCTTTCAAGCTGGCCACGAACCTGTCTGACGCGCAGGGATAGGTTAGCCTCTCGTTCGCCATAGTCGGTCCCATCCCGTGTGACGAACTCCTCAAGCATGGCCAAGAGCGTCTCGGGCTCCAGCGAATGGTGGGGGATGATGATAGGTGTCATACCGACCAGCCATTCCTACAGGCGATGGTCAAAATGATCTTGCCGCGGGCGTGTCCTTCAAGGCTTTCCTCCAATTCGTCCGACAGGTTTTCCAGGAGAAATACCTCATTGATGACCGTTTTTAGTTCACCAACGGTTACCTCTCTGGCCAGCAAGGAGGCTAAATCGGCGGGATGAGCCCGGACGATAGTGCCCCGGATTTGTTGTCGACTGAAAACTCTCAGCTGCAATCCAGCAAGGCCCAGTGAAAGATGGGGAAGCAGGGCGACATAGCGTACCTCCGGGGTCAGCGCAGGTTGCCTGAGACTGAACAGTGAATGACCCGCGCAATCGAGAATCACATCAAAGTTCGCTTTTGCCAATTCGGGATTTTCCTGGGCGTAATTCAGTACGGTTTCTGCGGCGAGTTAATGGCAGAAAGTCAGATTTTGGGCCGCGCAAAGAGCGGTGACGGTGGCGCCCAGCCGTCGTCCGATCTGCACGCCATAATGTCCGACAATGCCGACCTCCGATGACCAACAGCTTCTGGCCAGACTTAGGTTGACCCTGATCCCTCAGCGCTTGGAAGGCCGTCAAGCCGGCCAGAAGCAGTGCTTCCATGGGCTTGAAATCCAGCCCCTCTGGCAGTCGGCAAACATAACTGCTCTCTACCACCACAGACTCCCCGGTGGCACCCAGACTATTGATGAGCAGCATGCCAAATATACGATCCCATATTTCCCAGCCGGTGACGCCAGTACTGGTTTTGCTGACAATGCACGCGAAATCGAAACAGGGTGTCGACGCAAAGTGCAGCTATCTCAGCCGCCTCAACATACGTGAATACCATTTTAAGTCAATGGGATTGATTGAGTTGGCTAAGATCTTGATCAGAAGCTCTCTTCTGACCGGGTGTCGGTTGCGGTATCCCGGTCAGGCGGAGTTTTTCCGGTCCGCCATAACCGGTGAACTGCATGGATTTCTGCGGCGTGATCGTGCGGTGTGCGCCTATAGTTTGGAATGTGTGCCATCGCATAGCACGCTGTTCTGGCTATGTTTGCATCCGCAGAAATAAACCGTGCCGGATTTGTCGGCAGTGTATTTAACGGGGGCCATAGCGCTATCCTTGTGACTCCCGTCGCAGAAGGGTTGCCCACCGCTTTTGCCGCAGGCGCACCAGTAATAGTCTTTGCCGGCCTCCACTTCCACAGCGTAGGGTCCTTTCTTGGCAATGCTGGGTTGGTTCATGGGGTATTTCTCGATAATTCAGGGTTTGATTTCAACATAGATTGGCTGGAAGCTGGCGCAGCCGTCCTTGCTCGTGGCCTTGAGGGTAATGCGGACGCGGCCAGCTGCGGTGATGGGTTGGGCAAGTTTCACTTCAAGTAACGAATCGCCGGAGCGCTTGGGGGTAATGACCGGGGTCACCTTTTCCCCGTTCACCTGCATCAGGAGGGTAGACAGGTCGGTATTTTCTGAAGCCACAATCGAGAATTCGCCGAGGGAGTGCACGCTCGTGTCACGTGTCGGATTTTCGTCGGTGAAAGTGGCTTCCGAGCAGCTGCTTGCGCCACCACTGCCGCTCCCGCCATAAGCAAGTGCCTGTTGGCTCAACGGCAGAATGCCGAATAGCAAAACGAGGGCAAAAAGATGAATTTTCTTCATGATAGGGCTCCTGGGGTTGTCCGCGTGTTGGTGTGATTAGTCAGCGTTTGGTGTCGTTGTCGTGAAGAGGGTAAAACGGGGGTTGCGGATTTCGGTGCATTAATTTCACTGCCCAAGCTTTATGATCCCTCTGAACCACCAAGACAGACTCTACACCACAACCACCCCTCTTGGGTCAGGGGCTAAGAGTCGTCTCGGCCCTGACAGCTTTCGTCTGGGCGGGGGCTCCCGATGCGACCACATTTAATACTGTCCCGAGCATGAATCCAAGGGCATGCTGGATCCCGATTATTCTTTGGTCCAAATTAATGCGCAACAGATTTCTTGAAGTCCGTAATGGTGCAAGCCGCCATTTGTTCGTGGTCCGCAGTCGTAATTTACAGCGTCCGTCCCGGTGGCTCGCTCCTTGCTTGGTCTAGTCCATGAACACTCAAATACCCCCAGCTTTCTACAACGAGATGCACACCCAGGATGGTGTGGTTCGTGAAATCTATCAGCGTTACGCTCAGTGGCTGGAGGCCCTGCCGGCTGGTGCGTTGCAGCGCAAGACTGCCGAGGCCGAGTTGCTATTTCGGCGTCTGGGCATCACCTTTGCCGTGTATGGGGAGGCTGATGGTGGCGAACGCCTGATTCCCTTCGATATCGTGCCGCGTATTTTTGGTGCCGAGGAGTGGCGACGGCTGGAGCTGGGCATCAAACAAAGGGTGAGGGCGCTTAATGCATTTCTCCATGATATCTATCATGAGCAGGAAATTATCCGGGCGGGTGTGATCAGTGCGCATCAGGTGCTGGATAACGCCATGTACCGGACGGAAATGCAGGGAGTGGACCTGCCCAACCGGATCTATGCGCAGATTGCCGGCATCGATCTGGTGCGGGTGGGGCAGAACGAGTTTTATGTGCTGGAAGATAATCTTCGCACCCCGTCCGGCGTCTCCTACACGCTTGAAAACCGCAAGACGATGATGCGATTGTTTCCCGAGCTCTTCGCCCACCATGCGGTGGAGCCGGTAGAGCATTACCCGCAGATGCTGTTGGATACCCTCCGGGAATCGGCGCCGGATCACGTCAGTAATCCGGTCATCGTCGTCCTGACGCCCGGTGCCTTCAATAGTGCCTATTTCGAACACGCCTTCCTGGCCAGTCAGATGGGCGTCGAGCTGGTTGAAGGGCAGGATCTTTTCGTGGACCAGAAGAAGGTATACATGCACACCACTGAAGGTCCACAGCAAGTCCATGTGATCTACCGTCGCGTGGATGACGACTTCCTCGATCCACTCGCCTTCAGGCCCGATTCCATGCTGGGTGTGCCGGGATTGTTCGAGGCTTATCGTAGCGGTCACGTGGCTCTGGCCAATGGGGTCGGTGCCGGTGTCGCCGATGATAAGTCCACCTACCTGTTCGTGCCGGACATGATCCAGTTCTACCTGGGCGAGAAACCCCTGCTGTCGAATGTTCCAACCTGGCGTTTGAGCGAGGCGGATGATCTCAAGTACGTCCTCGAGCATCTGCCGGAGCTGGTGGTGAAGGAAGTTCAGGGTTCCGGCGGCTACGGCATGCTGGTCGGGCCGACCAGTTCCAAGGCGGAAATCGAGGCTTACCGGCAACGCATTCTTTCAGAGCCCGCCAATTTCATTGCGCAGCCCACGTTGGCGCTATCGGCTTGTCCTACGCTGGTGGAATCCGGCGTCGCACCGCGTCATGTCGACTTACGCCCCTTCGTCCTATCGGGTAAGGATATTCGATTGGTACCCGGTGGACTCACCCGGGTTGCGCTAAAGGAAGGTTCGCTCGTCGTCAATTCGTCTCAAGGTGGCGGCACCAAGGATACTTGGGTATTAGAGGACTAAATCATGTTGTCACGTACTGCAGAAAACCTGTTCTGGATGGCCCGCCATATTGAGCGGGCCGAAAACACCGCGCGCATACTGGACGTGGCGCTACGTTCGTCGCTGTTGCCGCTCGATATGGAAGGGGCCGAGGCTTACCTGTGGTACGCCCCGCTTAATATCACCGGTTGTGCCCATGGCTATGAGGCAAAGTATGGTCTGGCCAGGGCCGATGCCGTGACACATTACATGGCCCTGGATCCGGATAATCCTTCCAGCATCTTCAGTTGTCTGCGTCAGGCACGCGAAAATGCCCGCACCGTCCGCGGCGCGATCACTTCAGAAATGTGGGAGGTCATCAATTCCACCTGGCTGGAAATGAGCCGCCTGTCGCAGACGATGAGCGATGAGAGCTTTACCGAATTTTTCGAGTGGGTGAAAGAGCGTTCGCATCTTTTCCGCGGAGTCACCCTAGGCACCATCCTTAAGGACATTGCGCTCAACTTCATCCGGTTGGGCACTTTTCTCGAGCGTGCCGATAATACGGCGCGTATCCTCGACGTTAAATATCACATCCTGTTACCCAGCGTCGCCGATGTCGGTGGAGCAGTCGACTACTATCAATGGGGCTCATTGCTCAAGTCGGTGAGCGCATTCGAGGCTTACCGCAAAACCTATCGGGACGTGATTTCACCGCTGCGTGTGGCGGAACTGTTCATATTGCGAGACGATATGCCGCGTTCCCTTCACGCCTGCATGAATGAGGTAGAGACCGCTTTGATTGCCATCAATGGCACATCGGGACGGGAAGCACGCCGGTTGGCAGGTGAGATACATGCCCAGCTGCATTTCGGTCGGATCGAAGATGTCTTTACCTGTGGGCTGCATGAATATCTGACGGCTTTCCTGGAAAACACCGATCTGTTGGGGGGTGAAATCCGCAGCGCTTATCTGTCGCATGGGGACCCCATGTCGCTGATGTCTATGAGGCAGGCGGCCTGAGAGTCCCTCCACCCTGTTTTTTCTAAAAAATCATGACTTATTGTGTTGCCTTGAAATTGAACTCCGGCATGGTGTTCGCCTCCGACTCTCGAACCAACGCCGGGGTTGATCAGATTGCCTGCTTCAAGAAAATGCGCAGCTTCATCAATCCTGGTGAGCGCGCCATCGTCATTTTGAGTTCCGGCAATCTGTCCATCACCCAGAATGCCATCAACCTGCTGGAACAGCAGGGGCGTCATCCGGAGCAGCGGAATATCTGGAACGTCGAGTCGATGTTTGACGTAGCGCAGTTGCTGGGTGAATGTCTGCGTTCCGTTCGCGAGCATGATGGGGTTTTCCTGGCCCAGAGCAACGTGGATGCCGGCGCCAACTTCATCGTCGGCGGTCAGATCCGCGGCGAGCGCATGCGTCTCTGCTTGGTCTATGCCGAGGGTAATTTCATCGAGGCGGGCGATGAAACGCCCTATTTCCAGATCGGCGAGACCAAATACGGCAAGCCGATCCTCGATCGAGTCATCAAGCCGGATACGCCATTGAATGATGCCATCAAGTGCGTTCTGGTGTCTTTTGATTCCACCATGCGCAGTAATCTCTCCGTGGGTTTGCCCATCGATCTGGCCTGTTATGGCGAATCTAGTTTTTTTCTCGATCTCGAACAGCACATCACACAGGAAGATCCGTACTTCTCGCAAATCAGCAAGCGCTGGAGTGACGGATTGCGGGGTGTGTTTGCCTCCTTACCGAATCCGGACTGGCTAAACGAGCCAAAGGGCTCGCCCGACCCCACCTTCCTGTAACGAAAGCAAGACCGAGCTTCATGCCATGACGATCCGTGTCGCGCTGCATCACAAGTCGCACTATGTCTTCGACCGACCGGTGGTGGCTGCACCGCATGAAATTCGCCTTCGGCCCGCCGCCCATGCCCGCACCCCGATATCAGGCTATTCACTGAAGATTCTGCCAGCGCAGCACTTCATTCACTGGCAACAGGATGCCTACGGCAACTTCGTGGCGCGCCTGACTTTTCCCGAGCCAACGTGCGAGATCGATATCACGGTCGACCTGCTGGCCGACATGACAGTCATCAACCCTTTCGATTTCTTTGTCGAGGAGTGGGCCGAGCACTACCCCTTCAGCTATCCCGAGCAAATGGCCTCGGAGTTGGCCCCTTTCCTGGAAATCGACACGCCTGGTTCGCTCTTTGAGTCCTGGCTTTTAGCATTCCGCCGGGAAATTCCGGTCGGTATCAGCACGACCAATCTGCTCGTATTGATCAACCAGCGAGTCCAGCAAGCTGTCTCTTATCTGATTCGGCTGGAGCCCGGTGTCCAAAGCTGCGAGGAAACGCTGGCGAAGCAGTCCGGTTCCTGTCGTGACAGTGCCTGGCTGCTGGTGCAGTTGCTGCGGCATCTTGGTATTGCTGCACGCTTTGTGTCCGGCTATCTGATCCAGCTGGTGGCCGATGAGAAGCCGCTGGAGGGTCCGGCCGGACCGACGGCGGATTTCACCGATCTGCATGCCTGGTGTGAAGCTTATATCCCTGGTGCCGGTTGGGTCGGAATGGATGCGACGTCCGGTCTGCTGGCCGGGGAAGGGCATATCCCGCTGGCCGTTTCAGCCTTGCCGACCTCCGCCGCTCCCGTGATTGGCATGACCAGTGTCTGTGATGCCACGCTGGATGTGAGCATGATCGTCACTCGCCTGCACGAAGATCCGCGCGTCACCAAGCCCTATACCGAAGCGCAGTGGGACGAGGTGCGAGCCCTGGGCCGGCAGATTGATGAGGACCTGAAGGTCGGGGATGTCCGGTTGACGCAAGGTGGTGAGCCGACCTTTGTTTCTGCGGACAACATGGACGGTCCGGAGTGGAACATTGCTGCGCTGGGTGACGAAAAATGGGCTCTGGCCAACCAATTGATCCGGCGGATGCAGCCCCAGTTCGCGTTCGGCGCCCTATTGCACTTTGGTCAGGGCAAGTGGTACCCGGGGGAACTCCTGCCACGCTGGGCCTTGAATCTATTCTGGCGCGTTGACGGCATGCCCGTCTGGCGGGATGGCGCCTGCCTGGCACAGGCGGCGGACGACAGGCTCTCTCTAGGCTCGGCCGAATCCTTCGGCAAGGCGTTGACGACCCATCTGGGGTTAAATCCCGGCTATCTCATTCCCGCATTCGAGGACCCCTGGCTGGCGCTTGACGAAGAGAGCCGTTTGCCCGCCAACGTTGACCTGCATGCCGCCGAGCTGGAGCATCCTGCCATTCGCCAGACACTCGCCCGCCAATTGCGCGCGGGCTTGGCCACCGGGGTCGGTTATGTCCTGCCGATCAAGTCGATGGACACCATGAATCCGTCGCGCTGGAAATCCAGCCGCTGGCCATTGGTGCATGATCGCTTGTATGTGCTGCCGGGTGACTCGCCCATGGGTTTGCGTTTGCCCCTGAGCAGTCTGCCCTGGGTCGCTCCCGAGGATTTTGAGCTCGAGTTGCCGCTCGATCCTTTTGCGGCCCGTGACTCGCTGACGGAGGGGCAGCGTGCCAAGCATCCGGGAAAAGCCGACCCGATAGATGACGAACCCGCCGCAGGTGAGGTGATTCACACGGCACTGGCGCTGGAGGTTCGTGACGGCATTCTTTATGTCTTCTTGCCGCCAATTACTCGTCTTGAGGCCTGGCTGGAACTGGTGTCCGCCATTGAAACCTGTGCCGTCGAACTGAAGCAGCCAGTTCGGCTGGAGGGCTATGCGCCGCCCCGTGACCCGCGTCTGCTATCGTTATCGGTGACACCCGATCCGGGAGTGATCGAGGTGAACATTCATCCGTCCGAAAGCTGGGAAACGCTGGAGCACCGCACGCGCATTCTGTATGAAGAAGCCCGGCGAACCCGTCTGGCCACCGAGAAATTCATGCTGGACGGACGCCATACCGGTACCGGTGGCGGTAATCACATTACGCTGGGTGGGGGCACTCCGGCAGACAGTCCGTTTCTGCGGCGACCCGATCTGCTCAAGAGTCTTATCACCTACTGGCAACAGCACCCTTCGCTCTCGTATCTCTTTTCCGGTCAATTCATTGGCCCGACCAGTCAGGCGCCACGCGTGGATGAAGCCCGGGATGACAACCTTTACGAGTTGGAGATTGCGTTCCAGCAAATCGAGTCCCGGCTGAGGCCGGGCAAGGAGACTGCCCAGCCCTGGTTGGTGGATCGATTGTTGCGGAATCTGCTGATCGACATGACCGGCAATACCCATCGTGCCGAGTTTTGTATTGACAAACTCTACTCCCCGGATTCCGCGACGGGGCGGCTTGGCTTGCTGGAGTTGCGCGCCTTCGAGATGCCGCCGCATTACCAGATGAGTCTGGTTCAGGCCTTGTTGCTGCGGGCGCTGGTCGCCCGTTTCTGGAAGACCCCCTATGCCGGAAAACTGGTTTACTGGGACACGGCCCTCCATGACCGCTTCATGCTCCCGCATTTCATCGAGGCAGATATCCGCGATATCGCCCGTGACCTGCGGTCTGCGGGCTATGCCTTCGATGACGCCTGGTTTTCGCCCTTTCTGGAGTTCCGCTTCCCGCGTTATGGCAGTGTGGTCTACGAAGGGGTGAAGCTGGAGTTACGGCAAGCGATAGAGCCTTGGCACGTGTTGGGCGAGGAGGTCAGCACGGGCGGTACAGCGCGCTATGTCGATTCCTCGGTGGAACGTCTACAGATCAAGATCAACGGGATGACCGGCACCCGTCACCAGGTCATCTGCAATGGCCGGCTTTTGCCGCTGCATCCGACCGGAGTCCCCGGCGAGTTTGTTGCAGCGGTCAGGTTCAAGGCTTGGGCACCGCCTTCTGCTTTGCATCCCAGTATCGGCGTGCATGCGCCTCTGGTGTTTGATTTGGTGGATAGCTGGAATGGCCGCGCCATCGGCGGTTGCACTTATCACGTCAGTCACCCGGGCGGACGCAACTATGACACCTTCCCGGTCAATGCCAATGAGGCCGAAGCCCGTCGCCGCGCAAGGTTCTGGGAGCATGGCCATACCCCGGGCGCGCTGCGGGTGCGCGATGAACCCCCGAACCCCCGTTTTCCCCTGACCCTCGACCTTCGCTGGAAACCCCTTTAAATCAGGAAAATGTCCATGTACTGCTCTACTGCCATGCCACGCTTCGGTGACAAGAAAAACTCCGACTTTTTTGAGGAGTACCTGGTGCGCTTGCTAGAGGAACGTGATCGTTCCGGCCTGACCGAGATGATCGGCGGTATAGAGGCCATGATCATCAGTGTCGAACCCGGTAAATCTGTGGAGTACATCGCCGAACTGGCACTTATGACCCCCTACCAGTACTTGGTCACCCTTGATAGCGAGAAGCATCTCACCCACGTCCTGCGCATCGATATGAATTCGCCGGACATCCTATTGCGTGAAACCAAGAAGCCGGACCACATCGATATCTTTCGCAGCCTCAATGATCTTTACCCGGTCGGATCAAGACGGCCGCATAGTCGTTATCTGGGCGAGATTCTGCTGACATCGGATCGCCATCAGGTCGTTGCCTTGCAGCAGCAGCGGGAATTCCGCTTCTTCCAGGTCGGACAACTGGCCGAACTGGATCTGCCGCTCAATGTCAGTCTCTCCAAACCCTCACCCTATACCCAGAATGTGGTGGGCTACATGGAGCGACCGGTGGACGGTATTCGTGTCTATCAGCATGGAGAATGCATCATTCTTCCCACGGCCCAGGCCGCAAATAACCGCGGCAAGGAGATGCAGGAGCGACTGGGTATCAAGGAATTTCTCTGCCCAGTGGACCATCTGGCGACGCGTGTTTACAGCCAGAACCGGGAAGCGGCGTTGTTGGAATATCTCGCTCTTTCCAGCTACTACTATTGGGGTAGCTATGACATCAAGGATCAGAACTCCTCGACCAATGTCACCAAAAGCATCCGTCAGGTGCCGGAATCCGTCAGCCCGGCGAAGGTCTTCACCGCCAATAACCATCCCTACTGTGTCAATCATCTCGATCAGTTGCCCAGCCCGACGGAGACGTTCGTGCGCAACTATGGCCCCCGGCTACATCACATTGCGGTCGAGGTCAAGGACGGCCAGAGGGACGGCAAGGAATATATCGACATCGTGGTCGATGCCATCGCCGGTCAGGGCAAGGGCTTCCTGCTGGAAACGATTGGTTCAAGGAGCGAGGGGCTCAAACAAATCTTCTCATCCGCCTCGGACTTCTCCTCGCTGATCATTGAATACGTCCAGCGCTTTGGCGATTTCCAAGGTTTCTTCACCAAGGACAATGTCGCCCAACTGACCTTTGCGGCCGGGCAGGAGGAGGGCGTCAAAGAGGATATTTGATGGAGAAGACCACGCCTGACCCTCTGATTTGGCTGCGAACCCGCTGTGAAATGGATTTCGAAGTGGAGGTGCCAACCCCCTTCATTTTGATGTTGAGACCACGCAATAACGCTCAACAGTGGATTGGGCGAGAGTCCTACCTGCTGAAGCCGATTGTCCCGGTCTTTGAATACACCGATAGGTTTGGCAATCTCTGTCAGCGCCTGGTTGCGTCGCCCGGTCAGTTCTCCGTGCACACCAGCGCGGATATACACGCGCAAAGGCACATTGATAGCATGCCGGGTGCGCCGTTTGATGAGGTGCAAACCCTTCCCGAGGAGGTGCTGGGCTATTTGTTGCCTACCCGATATTGCGAGTCTGATCGGTTTATCGACCTGAGTCAGGAGATCGTCGTGGGTGTCAAACCCGGGTATGACCAAGTGGCCACCATCAACCAATGGCTCCGTCGGAACATATGCTTCAACCCCAATTCGCTTAAATTTCAGCTGTCTGCGGTGGAAACCTTTCAGGCGGGCGAGGGCGTATGCCGGGAGATTGCCCACCTGGGAATCGCGCTATGTCGTGCCCTGTGTATTCCGGCGCGAATGTCGGTGGGATATCTGTTTGGTCTGCAACCCATGGATTTCCATGCCTGGTTTGAAGCCTATGTGGGTGGTCGCTGGTATACATTCGACCCCACTCAGTCGGAGCCCCGCGGAGGAAGGGTTGTGGTGGCCTACGGCCATGATGCGGCCGATGTGGCGATCTACAATCAGTTTGGCCCGGCGGTTTATCCGAAACACATGAACGTGTCTGTCGAAGAATTACCGGAACTGGCTAAATAATCATTCAACGGTCAGATTGTTGAGTTGGGAAAGCGAACGTCAATCCCGGTTATACCTCAATCCAGACCAGTCAAGCTCCCCGCCATCCAGGCAAGGGGCTGGCTAAGACTAATGTCAGTCATGTTCCTTCAAAGTCTTTATGACTAGGCGGATGAAAATGCCGAGACTGACCAACATGGAAAAATGACCGTACTTGTAAGGATTTCCATTGCACGTACCTCGGGTGATTGAATGCACTGACAAGATGATGCACTACAACCTTGTTGGGAAGAAGCTGTGGGCGCGCATTCTGTTTCCAGATAGTGTGCAATGAGTCAATAACGGGTCATATTTGTGCGTCATCGAGCTCTTTTAGCGCATTCGGGTGGACATAACCTCTGGTTACGTTGGCGCGACTTTCTTGAACATTTTGTGGTGACTTAAAGATTCCTGGCCGAAGGTCTGTTCAATCAATAACCTGTACCAGTCGCTGGCATATATTCCCTCCAGAGCCCAGTTGCCATCAGTGGCAGTTTCACCGCTAGAAAGTATTTCCAAGTCTCTGGTTGAAGGCCGGTAGCCGTAAACCCCTGTGACGGAAATGGCGCGCTCAGCGCCTACAAAACTGTAGCAGTGATTGATCAGGTGGGGCGAACTGGGCGCTTGCCCAGATAGGAGTCTAACCACCGCAGAGGCGCAGGCATTTGCCTGAGATTGGGCCGAAAAAGCTGATTTGGGCATCGGGGTGGCGATACAGGCATCACCAATGACGTGAATGCCGGCAATCTTGGTGGACTCGAATGTTAGGGGGTCTACCGGGCACCAGCCCGTTTCATCCTGCAAATCATCCAAGGTAGTGAGCTTTCCGGCGCGCTGAGGCGGAATGACATTCAACACATCCGCAGGGTGTTTGTTGAATTCCGTGTGCACCACGCGATGTCGGGTATCGATATGATCGATATGCCCTTCATGCTCCGATGAGACCCATTCAATCATGCCTGGGTAAAGTGTTTTCCAGGCATGACTAAACGCCGGCTGTTTTGAGAATCGGGTTTTGGCATCCAGGATTAGAATTTTGGCCCGTGGGTTGTGTCTTTTCAAATAATCAGCAATCAGCGAGGCTCTTTCGTAAGGGCCGGGAGGGCATCGGTATGGATTGTCCGGCACCGTTATTACGACTGTTCCGCCTCTGCGTAATGCTCGGATCTGCTGGTGAAGTAGCAAGGTTTGGTCGCCGGCTTTCCATGCGTGCGGGATTAAGTTGCTGGCGGCTTCGTCATAGCCCTCGATGTCGTTCCACCGGAAATCAATGCCGGGGGCCATGATGAGGCGATCGAAGGGTAGCGAGCCTCCATGTGCTAGTGTGATGTACTTCCGGTGGCCATTTATCCCGGTAATGTTGTCCGTTATGACCTTGATGCCCATTTTGTCTGGGCCGTTACCGATATCGTGAGCCAGGCTACTGAATGATGCCATTCCGGCAACGACCCGATTGGAGCCCGGGCAACTCATGTAAGTGCGATCTCTCTCTACTAAGGTCACCTGGAGTTCGGGTGCAATGCGTTTTAGTGCTCTGGCCGCATTAAGACCAGCGAAACCTCCACCGGCGACGACCACCTTCGCCTTGTTCAGATGACTGGCTTTGTCCGGAGTATTTTTGCAGGCACCCAGTAACCAGCCCCCGCAACCTAACCCGAATGATAGGAAGTGTCTGCGAGAGATGTCTGACATGTCAGAGTTCTTTACAAAAATATTCGGCCAATTTGACCAGATCTCTGTCGGTGAGGCCTTTGGCGATCCGGGTCATGACGGTTGCCGGGCGATCGCCTTGCTTGAAGCCTTGCATGGTTTTGAGAAACAGACGCCTGTCCATCCCAACGATGGGTGGTAAGGATCCATACCCATCGCCCCGGGTTCCATGACAGCCGGCGCATTCTTGGGCAATAGCCTCAGCATCTGAATTCACGGCATGTACAGGCTGAGACAGCATGAACCAGAAAATAGCTAGCCAAGATCTAGAATATATTGTTATTTTAATCAATGGGATAGGGTTATATGATCGCGGGTTGTGAAGCAGGATGAAGAGGTTGGTTGGAAGCGATTCTAACGCATGAAGATTCACAAATTAGGGTCATTTCAGAGCCTCAATTCACGCCAAGCCTGCATGGCAAAAGGGGTGCGACAAAATGTCGCATTTTTTATTGACAGGGTTTTGCGGGGTGGTAGACTGCCCCCCACTCCGAGGAGCGGAGGACAGCCAGATTGTCCGAAGACAG
>JBILGM010000047.1:0-24199 GCA_044351045.1 Methylococcaceae bacterium
GGGAAGCGTCGGGTTGGCATGGCATGCATCACCTCGATTGGCATGAAGGCCTCATGGTTATGGATGCTCAAAGGGTGCTCGGTCAGTTTCCAGAATCAAATAGTTGACTCATTCAGGGCTAGGGGCGATTCAGTATGATCGGAAAGAACAGTGCTTAAAAACGCGAAGGTCGGGCTTACCTGCGTTGCAGGCGAAGTGAATTGACCACCACAGAAATTGAACTCAGCGCCATGGCGATCGAGGCGACCATGGGGTTCAATTTCCCGACGGCGGCGATGGGAATGGCTAGTGTGTTGTAGCCGAATGCCCAGGCAAGATTCTGTCTGATGACCTTGAGCGTATCGCGACTGATCTCGAGGGCATCGGCCACCTTGTTGATATCCCCACTGACGAGGGTCAGGTCGGCGGTTTCAATGGCAACATCGGTCCCTGTTCCCACGGCAAAACCCACATTGGCAGCCGCAAGGGCCGGCGCATCATTAATGCCGTCGCCGATCATTCCAACTTTCTTGCCCAAGGCCTGAAGGCTCCGAACGATTTCCAATTTGTGTTCGGGCCGTGCCTGCGCAACCACCTTGACGATGCCCACCTGTCTGGCTACGAAATGCGCGGCAGCGTCGATATCACCCGTGACCATGATGGTTTCCACGCCACGCGCATGCAGTCGGGTGATAGCTTCCGCCGCATTCGCCCGGGGCCGGTCGGCGATACCGAACAGGGCGGCGGGCTGGTCGTCGATCACACAAAAGACCGGCGTCTTGCCTTCCTCGGCCAGGGCCAAATGGTGGTCTTTGAATGGCTCAAGGCGGACGCCCAGCTCCTTCATCCATGCGAGATTGCCAATGACCAGTTGATGTCCTTCGAGCGTTGCCTTGATGCCCCGTCCCGGCGTCGCCTCGAAGTCATCGACCGTGACCAGGGAGTAGTCCCTCTGTTTGGCATGGTCGACCAGGGCCTTGCCGAGAAAATGCTCTGACTGCACTTCGGCAGAGGCCACCAGCGTGATCACTCGTGTATCGTCGAGTTGTGAGACATTCAAGAAGTCTGTGACGTAGGGCTTGCCCTCGGTGATCGTGCCGGTTTTGTCGAAGATGAGTGTGGTGAGATGGGTAGCGGTCTCCAGGCTTTCCCCGTTGCGGATGTAGATCCCGCGCTGCGCTGCTTGCCCGGTGCCGACCATGATGGCGGCCGGTGTGGCGAGGCCTAGTGCACAGGGGCAGGCGATCAGCAGTACGGTAATGCCGGTCGCGAAAGCCGTCGTAAAGCCAGCGCCCGCCAGAAGCCAGCCGGCGAAGGTCAGCCCCCCGATGGCCATCACGCTCGGCACGAAGACTGCGGAAATGCGGTCAACCGTTTTCTGAATGGGCAGTTTGGAAGACTGTGCCTGATCCACCATGTGAATGATGCCGGCCAGCACGGTATCGGCCCCGATAGCCGTCACCTTGACTCGCAAAGCCCCGTTGCCATTGATGCAGCCCCCGACCACTTCATGACCAGCGGCCTTGACCACAGGGAGGCTTTCACCGGTCAGCATAGCCTCGTCAACCGTCGATAGTCCCTCCATGACGAGGCCATCGGTGGGTATTTTTTCACCGGGCCGCACCAGAATCAGGTCGCCGATAGCCAGATCATCCACAGAGACGGTCGTCACCTCGCCATCGTTTAGCCGGTTAGCCGTTTGCGGTTGCAGGTCCAGCAAACGACGAATGGCGGCATGCGCCCGACCCTTGGCTTTTTCCTCGAGATAGCGACCCAGCAGTACGAAGCAGATGATGCCCGACGCCGCGTCAAAATAGAGGTAGGGACGCCGGAAAAACAGCGATGCCGTACTGTAGACGTAGGCGGCCCCGACACCCAGCACGATCAGGCTGTCCATATTCGCGGACCGTTGCTTGGCCAGACTGATGGCCTTTTTCAGGAAAGGTTTGCCGGACCAGAGGACAATCGGAGTGCTCAATACAAATTGGGCCCATCGCCAGAAGGCCCCCTTCCATTCCGCCATGGCGATGATCGTGACAGGTACGCTGAGCAAGCCAGCGATGACCGCGCGTCGCTTCGACTCGCTCAACCGCTGTTCTTCCCTCGCCATCAGCAGCTTGCGTTGTGAGACGGTATCCAGAGGCAGGGCTTTATACCCCAGGCTATCGATGATGCCGTAAACCGCTTCCTGAGGAATATCGCCGACCACCAGACCCGATTCGGCCGCCATGTTGACGCTGACGCGCTGGATCCGTGGGTCACGCTTCAGGACAAGCTCGATCAATAGCGCACAGGAGGCGCAGCTGATGCCCTCAATAGCGAAATGGATTTCCCGGACTGCCCCGCTGGATGTGTGGGTGTCTGCCCAGGGACGGGAACTGGTCCTGCCTGATCCCAGATTTGGGATAACGCCATCCAGTAAGGTGTAGAGATTGCCTTCAGGCAGCTGGCTGGGGTTGTAGTCAATAACCACGCCCCCCAAGCCGGGGATGACCCGCACTGATCGAATGGCCGCCCGCTTGCGCAGCAGGATCTCCAGGGCATAGAGGCGCTCGGGGTCGAGCCGGAGACTCGGTGCAGAAATCCTGATTCGGCGCCTCAGGCGATGCTCTAGTCTGAAGTGACGGGGTAGAGTTTCAGCGGCAACCATTCACGTCACTCCCGGTAGTGGATTTTTCTCAGCGGGTCTGTTGGGGCAGTTTTGATTGAACGGACAAATGGATCAGGTAGACGGTCGCGGCCCATTCATATCGGTGCGTCCAAGGCCGTGGTAACCACTCGGTGAGAATGTGATGCCAGTGCAGCTTGATCAGGTAAAGCATCAGAAGGTCATTCATGAACTCCTTCAGCCAGCGCGGTCGCTGGATTATGGCGGAGGCGCCCGGTCCCATCGCTCGTTGCGCCAGGATTTTCAATGCCATGACGGTCTCGCGCAGTTCCTGAAGTTTTGACCTGAGCCACGCGCCCAGGGAGACTGACGCCGGGGCCGGGATAAGCGCGCCCGAGCGGCCCGAGGGTTGCAACGCGACGCCCTTGTCGCTCGATCTCGCTGGCTTTCGGGAACTGACGATTTCATGCAGGCAGCGGATCACAGTGGCAAAATCGCAGATCGTGGGCAGGTAACGGATGGCGATTTTTCCCCTGCCGGGTGACAGGTCGACACGGTAAATACCCTCCCGCGATTGCAACCCCGCAACCAGTTCGGCTGAGGAGTCTGGCAGGCAGAGCGCCGGCGGTAGATCAAACCGCAAATGACCATCCGCGCGATAGCGCAGCCTGACTTGTCGGGAAAGCGACATGTTGTCTGGAGTGCTCGTCAAGGTTGGCGGGGCCGGCTCAGGCTTGACCCTGAGCCTTTCCCTTGTCGGATGCATCATCGTCCGCGCACTCCTTGCATTCCGCGATCAGGTCTTCAAGGTTCTCCTTTTGGTTCAGGACGAAATCCTTGCCCTTCTCCGTGGCCAGGGCGGCTGACTCGATGATTTCCTTCCGATACTTGTGAGCGTAATAGCCGGCGGCCATGCCCAAACCGAAAACCAAAAAAGGGTGTCTTGCCAGAATACTCATAAATCCTTTCCTCGCTGGTGTACTTGTAGCCATGGCAACTCCGGCTGCCGTGCCTGCATGTTGTGTGATATTTGCCATGGCATGTCCCGCACCACCCGCATGACCCAACATGGAAGACACGCCGCTAGTGCCATGTCCGATGGCGGTGTGGTGGTGTGCGACCGTCTTGGCGGCTGCTCCGTGTACATGTGCCATTGCCGTTATCTCCTGATTGAATATGGAGTGTTTGTGCCGGTACCCTTGCCGATTATAGACCGGTCAAACGGGACAACCCAGGAGATCAAGTTTCGGGTGAGTTGTCGCTATGCTCCTTCGTGAGCTCACCCTCATGCAGCATACGATAGATACCTTGGCATCCCTCGCAACAGAAATACTTGACACCCGCGAGGGTATTCAATTGATACCCGCTGACCTCGACGGGTAGTTGGCAAAGGTCGCAGGACTTGATGGTGTCGTTCACTTGAAATGCTCGCGATGATTGTCGAGGGGCCGAGTTCATCCGGAATCAATACGCCACCGTAGCGACTTCGCCGGGTGCATCTAGTGACAGCTGAAGCCGGCGGGTGAGGTCTCGCCCGTCGCCTGGCCGCCGCTGATCACGCGGCTGGAGGCCCGCATCAGCGCGATGCGCATGGCACCTGTCAGCGCCGCGCCGACACCCAATTGGGTGGCTACGGCGGGTAATAGTATCAGCGAGGCGAAAGCCAGGCCGGTACCGAGGATCATGGCGCCGGGCTGCGGCTGTTGAATGGTGGTCAAGGATTGATTGGAACTCATCGATTCACCTCATGGCTAAACAGGTTGTTCACACAGCCATAAAGCAATCAAGCTTCATGCCATACCATGAAAGTGTCAGTTGACGCGGGCGGCAGCCGAAAGGCAAACCTGTCACAGCGAAGAAATGCGGCATTTGACTGAGTCAGGTGTGTGATATCACACACTTTTACGGGGCAAGTGGGGATCAATCGCCAAATGACTTCATCGATGATCATCTAGAGGCCACCACTCATCGCCGTTTTCTGGATAAGGGCATGTATCCTGCTTTGGAAACCGGCATTGGAACCACGGGGTCTGGCGGACTAGCGCCAAGTCTGTCCCAGGACCACTCGATCTGTATCGTCACCTTCTAATGTGAGTTCAATTTTTTTTCAATGACTGAAGAAATCGGGAAGCGGCCAACCCATACGCTTGGGTCGCGGTTGCGGCAAGGAATGGTGATTGCAATCCTTTGTCTGGGGCTATACTTTCTCCTGAACTTCAGCTTGTTCCTGGGCGGGCATTTTGAGGCCCCCAGGGACGGGCAGCCCTTGAGTCTGGCGCTGCTCTTCATTGCCGGCACGTTGACGGGATTCCATTGTGCCGGAATGTGTGGCGCCCTAGTGGTTGGCTATACCGTCAAAACCGCCGCTGAGGGTGGCGCCAAATACCTGACCCATCTCTATTATGGCGTGGGCAAGACGCTTTCCTACACCATCATCGGCGGGCTGTTCGGGGCACTCGGTTCGGTCATTTCCTTTACGCCTTTCATGCGGGGTTTCGCGGGTCTGGCAGCCGGAGTTTTCCTTCTACTGTTCGGTCTGGCGACGTTGCGGGTGTTTGCGCCCCTGGCCCGCTTTCAGCTAAAAACGCCCGGCTTCCTGATGCGTTGGGTTGGCGCCGCCCTGCGAAGAAATACCCATCCCTTTGTCATCGGGCTTTTGAACGGATTGATGATTATATGCGGGCCTTTGCAAGCCATGTACGTCATGGCGGCAGGCACCGGCAGCCCGGTGGAAGGCGCCAGGATGCTATTCGTATTCGGGCTTGGCACCTTGCCACTGATGATGGGGTTTGGTTTCATGGCCAGCGCCTTGTCGCGTCAATTCGCGCCCGGGCTTGTTCGGGCTTCAGGCCTCATTGTTGTCGCCTTGGGCGTCATCATGCTCAATCGGGGTTACGCCATGATGACGACCGGCACCGATCTGCATGCCGGAATGAATCATGCCGAACACGAGACTTCAACGTCGCACCGCACGGGGCCGGCTATGATTCATACGTTACTGGAAGGGGCGGGCCCGGTGACGGAACAGCCGTCCTTGAAAGCCGACGAAGCGGTGGATTGGATGGTTGGCGGGGACGGGTTGGCGGCCTGCGGATCGAAGATCAGTCTTCCATCGCTGAATCTCGAATTGGCTGTCCAGCCCGGTATGAACACCTTCCGATTCACCCCCACTCAGGCCGGGGTGCTGGATTGGGTCTGCCAATCCGGCAATATTCGTGGGACTTTTCTGGTTGAACAGACCGTGCCGTCATCGAAAATGGAAATCCCCATGGCTGACAAAATTCTAGACCTCATCGAAAAAAGCGCCAGTGCCCTGGAAGCCTTGCGTCGCCAGTTGCATCCCTGATACAGCTGTTGCATACATGCCCGAATCGCTCTTAGATGGCATATGACAAGTCTATTCAGACCTAAAGCGCCCATATTTCGCAAAGACGGTCGGGAGCAACAGCAAGGTCAGCACGGTGGACGAAACCAGACCACCGATAATAACGCTGGCCATAGGGCCCATGATTTCTCGGCCGGGATTGTCACTGTTGATGGCGATAGGCAGCAGAGCAAGCGCAGTGACCAGGGCCGTCATCAAGATTGATGGCAGCCGCTGCTGAGCGCCGAGAAGAGCGGTGTCGATATTCCAGGGTCGTTGCTCTGCCTCGGTGAGATGTCGGTAGTGCGAAATCAGCATGATGGCGTTGCGGACGGTAATGCCGAACAAGGTCACAAAACCCACCATCGACCCCACCGACAGGGTGCTGCCGGTCAACAGCGCGGCCGCAGCGCCACCCGCCAGCGAGAAAGGCAGGTTCAGTAGGATGAGCAGTACATGCCGCAGGCTACCGATGGCCAGATAAATCAGCAGCAGGACGCCGACACCGGCGATCAGTGCATGCAGTAACAAGGCTTGGCGTGCCGCGCCCTGTTCCACGGCGGCGCCGGTAAATTCCGGGGTGATGTCCGCCGGCAAGTTCAGCTCGTTGAGCATCCGCCGCCTGACTTCCTCCAAGAAAGATTGCAGATCGCGGGCGATCACATGGGTAGTTACGGTTTGTACCCGCTGCCCGCCCCGATGAAGGATGTTATAGCGCCCGTCCATCTGGACGATACGGGCGATTTGCCCCAGTTCTACGATCAGCCCATCGGGTGTTTTCAATGGCAGCTTTTCGAGCGTATCAATCTGCTGACGGGCCTCCGGCGGCAGGATGACCGAGACTTCGTAGGCCCGGTTTTCCAGGTAATAGTGGCCGACCACGCGGCCCTGTAATGCTGTCTGAATGATCCCAGCGGCCTCGAGTGGACGCAGGCCGACACTGGCCAGGCTTTCGATATCCAATTGCACGTGAACCAATGGCGTGCCGGGGGGGGAGCGCACCTGAATGTCCGTGGCGCCGGGCAGCGTCTGCAGCATCTCGGCCACTTCCGTGGCTTTTTCATCCAGTTGAGCGAGATCTTGGCCGTACAGATTGATGACGACCGGCGCGGTATAGCCCGAGATGGTCTCCTCCACGCGCTCGGTCAGGAAAGTATTGGCTTCAAACAGTATGCCGGGATAACGCCCGAGAATCTCGCGGAGCCGGTCGAGTACCCGCGCTTGCTCAGGGCCCGACAGTGAGTTCAGCCGAACTTCATATTCGCTGTAATGGCTGCCATAGGTATCCGCGCCTCGTTCCGCCCGTCCCGCCCATTGGGACACCGAGACGACCCCCGGTACCGACTGAAACGCCTGCACCAGCTGTCCGCCGATGCGCATCGATTCCTGCAACGAGGTGCCGGGCAGGCTGGCGGTATGGACGATGTAATGCCCTTCACGGAGTTCCGGCAGGAACTCGCCACCGAGACGGGCGATCTGCAGGAAGGCCACTGCGCAGGCGACGAGACTCAGTGTCACGGCCAGCTTCGGCCAGCCCATGATCGCGCCAAGAACCCTGGAATAGAGGCACTGCAGAACCCGGATAAGGGGCGTGTCATGACGAAGGCTTGTCGCAGTCGTTGTGTCGAAGTGTTTGCGCCGTGCTAACAGCAGATAGCAGAGCGCTGGCGTGATGGTCAGCGCTACCAGCAGAGACATCAGGATAGCCATTATGTAGGCATAACCCAGCGGGGCGAAAAGTCGACCGGCAACGCCGCCCAGGGTTACCAGGGGCAGGAACACCAACGCAACGATGAAGCTTGCGAAGACCACGGAGCTTCTCACTTCCATTGAGGCATCGAATACTAAGCGCAAGGGCGACAACGGTTGTGCCGCGCCCCGGTTTTCCCGCAATCGGCGAAAGATGTTCTCGGTATCGATGATGGCATCATCGACGACCTCGCCCAGCGCTATGGCCAGTCCGCCCAACACCATGATGTTGAGGTGCACGTCCAGCGTCAGCAGCGCAATCACGGCGGCGAGCAGCGACAGCGGAATCGCCACGGCCGGAATCAGCGCCGTCCGCAGATTGAAAAGAAAGAGATACAGCACCGCCACCACCAGCAGCCCGCCGATCATGAGGTGTCCGGAAAGGTTTTGCAGCGAGCGCTCGATGTAATCGGCCGGCCGAAACAGGCGCGGGTAGAAGTCGATCGCCTGGCGCTGGAACAGCGTTTCAAAGTCCCCGAGGATACTCTCCACGGCTCGCGAGACGCTGAGGGTGTTGGCGCCATATTGACCGATGACCATCAGCACTATCCCGGGCCTGCCCCCGATTGCGGCAGCCCCAATGCCTGGGCGAGAGCCTATGGTGACGTTGGCGACATCGCCCAGGCGGATCTGTTGTCCCTGCTTGCGGATCAGGACCACCTGACGCAAGGCATCGGCCGTGGTCGGCATGCCCGTCACATTGAGGGCGATCCGCTGATTGGCATTTTCGACGAACCCGACGCCCGGCATGCCGGTCGCCTGTTCGGCGGCGGTCAGCACCTCCTGGATGGAAAGCCCATGACGTCGTAGACGCTCCGCATCGGGCTGGATCTGAAGCTGGCGGATTTCCCCGCCAAATACATTGACATCCGCCACGCCCGGGACAGCCAGTAGTCGAGGGGTCAGCGTCCAGTCGACCAGATCGCGTAGCTCCATCAGGTTCCGCTGGTCGGAGCGAAGGCCAATAGTCAGCACCGTTGCCGAGGAGGAGGACAAAGGCACGATCACCGGCGCGCCGATACCGGCCGGCAATTCGCTGGCCAGCGCAGCCAGTCGTTCCCCCACCAGTTGACGGTTACGGTAAATGTCCGTGCCGTCCTGGAAGATGGCCGTCACCACTGACAGACCCTGGATCGATTCGGAGCGCAGGGTATCCAGGCCGATCAGACCGGCCAGATGTCGCTCGATACGATGAGTGACCAGGGTTTCCGTCTGCTCGGCAGTAAGGCCGATGGTCTCGGTCTGGATGACGACGCGGGGCGCGGAAAATTCAGGAAAGATGTCCAGGCCGGCACGGCTTAGTTGATAGGCACCATAAACCAGCAGGAGCATGGCCAACGATAGGACCACCCCCGCGTGGCGCACCGAAAATCGGATCATGCCGGCGAGCATTCGCTAGCGCCCTCCAGCGGGAAGCTGTCCGTGATGGGCTGTTACCGCATCAATCATGATTCCTAGGGCTTCACTGGGTCTGGCATGAGGGCAGGGGCGGGCGGGTATTTGATCGGCCCAAAAAAAATGACTGGGGGACTTTCCGTATCATCGGGTGAGCGAGTGACTCCCGTAATCTAGGCGCGTGTCTTCTTGCTATTGGAGTTAATGCTATGAAAAACGCTGCCTTTGCCATTCCTACCCCTCAATTGCGGGGTCAGGATATCAACATCGAATAATCGCTGTTATGTGATCATCCCGCTGGATTCAATGTGTTTCAGATCAGCCTTTCAGGCCTGGATGATCGCGTCAATTATGACGTGCCTACATTTATTCGGCGTGGATTTCGTGTGGCCTTCACGCCTTCTGGTGGAGTTCGGCAGCCTGATAACTCGAGAGCTTAGGCTTTATTCAGCGATTTACGGGTAAAAGGGGTTAACACCCGGTGGCTTGCTAAGGCGCCGGTTGGACGTTCCTGAATGTCGTGGAGGCTCGATGGACGGTTGATTATGGGTGGGTTAGTAACATTCATCCTCAACCGTCAGCGACTGACATGCACCGTCTGCCGTGCGGTAGGTCGTGGAGCGGTTTTTCCAGTAGGCGGTGGCCGCCGCTCCCACAATGGCAATAACCATCAACCAATTAAAGAGATCGCGCATTGTCGTAAGAATTTACTTTATAGAGGGGGACTGGCGGGGTGAGTGTCAGGAACTCAACGCAACGGCACAATAGAGGTCAAGGGCATTGATGCGTGTGGCTTCACAGTCAAAATCGCTGCCGCGTTCGATGCTTTCCTTCAGTGATTGTATCGCCCGTGTGGAAAAGACAGGATGGCTACTGTAAATGTCCCGGCGGTAGCAATCGAGAAGTTCGCGAGTGATTAACCGGTCTTTCCTGGTGTTCATGCACCTGATCTCCGTCCTGTTCCCTCTTGAGATGGCCGGCTATATGCCGCCCTGCCAATCTCGCCAAGCGATTGCTAGCCGGCGAGCAATTTTTTAGAAATAAAGCTTTGGGGGAAAGTTCCAGAGCGATGTGTGATGGGGTGTGCGGTCTGGAGCTGGCAGTCATCCTCAGTCTCGCCATCAGCCCTTCGATAGCGGTTAGCCTGCATGCAGCTCAGCGAAATGCGGGGCTCCGGGGCCGATATTAGTCCCGGATCTCGCCCTGAGCGTAGCCGAAGGGTCGCTTGGCTTCATCCGGGCTGCGAGTTATCGAAACGCCAGGATGACATCGGTTGCCCAATGGAGTTTTTTGGCGCCCCCCCTGTTTCCCATGTCATCCCCAGTGCAACGAGGGATCTCCTCCAACGGCCACCCAATGGGCCCGAGGGTGGTGCAGCGGAATTGTTGCTCCGCTTGAATCTTGCCTGCTATGAGGTCGGATTAATCGGGGGTAGACTGCGGTTTTTGAGTTGATCAGCGAATCGAGGCGAGCTAAGTGGAAAATGCGAACATGAGCTCCGCTGGACAGTGTCCCGTCATGCATGGTGGCGCTACACTGACTGGCACGTCTAACCCGGCGTGGTGGCCCAAGGCTTTGAATCTTGGAATTCTCCACCAGCATGACTGCAAGACCAACCCGATGGGTCCGGTTTTCAATTATCGACAAGAGGTCAAGACGCTCAATGTCGAGGCACTCAAAAGCGATCTCAAAGCGTTGATGACCGACAGCCAGCCTTGGTGGCCGGCCGACTGGGGCCATTATGGCGGTCTGATGATTCGCATGGCTTGGCACTCGGCTGGGACCTACCGCATCGCGGATGGTCGGGGAGGCGGTGGAACCGGTAACCAGCGTTTCGCACCGCTCAACAGCTGGCCGGATAATGCCAATCTTGATAAGGCCCGTCGGCTGCTTTGGCCAATCAAGAAAAAATATGGCAACAAGCTCAGTTGGGCCGACCTGATGATGCTGGCCGGTAACGTGGCCTATGAATCGATGGGACTCAAGACTTTCGGCTTTGGTTTTGGGCGTGAAGATATCTGGCACCCGGAAGATGACATCAACTGGGGCCCGGAGCGCGAGTGGCTGACTCCCAGCAACCAGCCGGGCGGTCGTTACTCTGGTGAGCGCGGTCTGGAAAACCCCCTTGCAGCGGTGATGATGGGGTTGATTTACGTCAATCCGGAAGGCGTGAATGGCAATCCAGACCCCCTCAAGACGGCCGGGGACATGCGTGTGACTTTTGCTCGCATGGGCATGAATGATGAAGAAACCGTGGCCCTGACCGCCGGTGGCCACACCGTCGGCAAGGCCCACGGCAATGGCGACGCAGCCAAAATCGGTCCGGCTCCGGAGGGTGCCGAATTGGAGGAGCAGGGACTTGGCTGGAACAACCAGAGTAGCCGAGGCATTGGTTGCAATACGGTGACCAGCGGTATCGAAGGTTCCTGGACCACTCATCCGACCCAATGGGATAACGGCTACTTCGACTTGCTTTTCAAATACGACTGGTGGTTGCAGGAATCCCCCGCCGGTGCCCACCAGTGGGAGCCGATCAACATCGCCTTAGAGGATATGCCGGTTGATGTGGAGGATCCATCAATACGGTGCAAGCCAATAATGACCGACGCCGACATGGCCCTGAGGTTCGACCCCGAGTACCGAAAGATCGCCGAACGTTTCCGTGACGATCAGGCCTGTTTCTCCGAGACCTTTGCCCGCGCCTGGTTCAAGCTAACCCACCGAGACATGGGGCCGAAATCCCGCTATATCGGCCCGGATGTGCCCAATGAGGATCTGCTCTGGCAAGATCCTGTGCCGGCTGGCCTAGTGGATTACGATGTAGTCGCCATCAAGGCTCAAATCGCCGACAGCGGCCTTGACATCAGCGATCGGATAGTCATGGCTTGGGACAGCGCCCGGACTTTCCGAGGTTCTGACAAGCGCGGCGGTGCCAATGGAGCTCGCATCCGCCTCTCGCCACAGAGGGCCTGGCAGAGCAATGAACCGGCGCGTTTGGTCAAGGTGCTGGGCGTCTATGAGCAGATCTCGGCCGATAGCGGTGTCAGCGTCGCCGATCTGATCGTACTTGGCGGTAACCTCGGCATCGAGCAGGCAGCTCACAGGGCTGGGTTGATGGTCACGGTGCCCTTTGTGCCCGGGCGAGGTGATGCCAGCCAGGAACTAACAGATGTTGACTCCTTCGGGGTACTTGAGCCCTTGGCCGATGGTTTCCGCAACTGGCTGCAGAACGACTCCGTCGTCAACCCGGAGGAGTTGCTCCTCGACCGCGCCCAGTTGTTGGGCCTGACCGCCTGCGAAATGACTCTATTGGTCGGCGGCATGCGAGTGCTCGGAACCAACCATGGCGGCAGTCAGCATGGTGTTTTGACCGATCGGGTGGGTGTGCTGTGTAACGACTTTTTCGTCAACCTGACCGATATGACCTACACATGGATACCGTCAGGGAAAAATCTCTACGAGATTCGCGACCGCGAAACCGGCATCGTGAGGTGGACCGCAACGCGCGTTGATTTGGTATTCGGTTCGAACTCTATTCTGCGTGCCTATGCCGAGGTCTATGCCCAGGATGACAACCAAGAAAAGTTCGTGCACGACTTCATCGCCACCTGGACCAAGGTGATGAATGCCGATCGTTTCGATCTGACCTAACCACGAAAGCATTCCTGCCAGCCCCTGCGGGGGCAACAGGGCCTGCGAAACCTGTTTCGAAAAAACGGAAAAATATGAAAGCTCAAAGCGTCGCGCAATATTCCCTGGCCCGTCTTTCTCAACTTGGCATCGACAAGATTTTTGGTGTGCCAGGGGATTATGCTTTTTCGATCGATGATGCTGTCGAGCAAATTCCCGGGTTAGAGTGGGTGGCGTCCGTCAATGAACTCAATGCGGCCTATGCTGCCGACGGCTATGCCCGCATTCGGGGAGCGGCCATGCTGACGACCACCTACGGAGTTGGCGAGTTGTCGGCCATCAATGGGGTGATGGGAAGCAAAGCCCATCGTCTGCCCATTTTCCACCTTGTCGGCATGCCGAGTGAGCGCATCCAGAAGCAAGGTCTTCTAACGCATCACAATCTCGGAGACGTCGATTACGACCGATTCCAGGCACTTTCGGGAGCCGCGGCCTGCGTCTCGGCGGTTCTTACCCCTGACAATTGCGTCGACGAACTTGAACGGGTCATTCGTGAGGCGCTGCGCCAGAGCATGCCCGCCTATATCGTCATCTCCGAGCTCAACGGAATACAACCGGTACTCGGCAAACCTGTTACGGGAAAACCGCTGACCGAAATCAAACGTCAGCAAAGTGTTCCGCAGGAACTCGATGCCGCCGTAGCGTCCATTCTGATGAGGCTTGAGGCCGCCAAAAACCCCGTTGCTTTGGTGACCTCCCTGACATCACGTTATGGCCTGAAGACCAAGGTCAAGGACTTTATACAGAAAGCCAACATCCCAACCGCGCTCACCCCGAACGACAAGGGAGCGATGGATGAGGCGCTTCCTCAATATATTGGTCTCTACGCGGGGGATTGGTCCTCCTCGGCCGCCGTTAGAGATACCGTGCAGGCAGCCGATCTGGTGCTCGATCTTGGAGGTTTCATCCCGACCGAATTAAACACGGGCATGTGGACCGAGAACCTTGATTTTGGCAAATTGGTTTCCATCCATGACAACTGGGTGCGAATTGGCACCAAGGTTTTCGTCAACACAGCGATCGATGATGTGCTGGCCGCCCTTATCGCCAAAGTGACACCGCGGACGCAGGGGGTTGTCTCTCCTGAGGGTAGTGGCTTATTGCCAATCTCCGGCCATGGTGACGATGCCATTGGCTCTGCCTCCTTATATCCACGGCTTCAGCGCCGACTGAAGTCCGGCGATACCCTGGTCATTGAGACGGGAACTTGCATGACGCACCTCAACAAGGTGCGTCTGCCCGCCGGTGTAGGGGGGGAAGGGCAGGGTCTCTGGGGATCCATCGGCTGGGCCACGCCGGCCGCCTTTGGCGTGGCCATGGCCAAGACATCCGGGCGCACATGGCTGGTCACCGGCGACGGTGCCCACAAACTCACCTTCAATGAACTCGCGGCCATGGGTCGCTACGGTGTGAAGCCCGTCATTTTTGTCCTCAATAATGGTCTGTACGGCATAGAGGATGTCATCAGCGAGCGTGGTCACGGCTACGACGACTTGGCAGATGTCAAATACCATCTACTCCCTGAGGCTTTCGGCTGCAAGGGTTGGCTATCATCCCAGGTCAGGACCATCGCTGAACTTGACGAAATCCTGGAAAAAATCGAATCTCACGACGGTGCTGTCTACATCGAAGTCATGATACCCAACGAGGAGAGCCAACCTCTTCCCGATGAGGTCATCGACAGTGGCTATAAGCTCCGCACTCCTTCGGTGGGTTGATGCAACCCTGAAACAGAACTCTCCGGTCAACGGCGCGTGATGGTTTCTTCTGCATGAGGCCAGGCCCTTATCAACTAATGGCACCCTCTATGGTGAGTCCAGGCTTACTCGGAAGGCTCCTCATGCTGATTGCCTGCGCGGCCTTGTTCTCCTGCTCTGGCCAGGAACCACGGCGTCTCAATCTGGACGACTTGTCTTTCCTGAGGCCATCTCTAACCTCTTACCAAGCGATGATTTTCCAATACGGGGTACCCCTGCGAGAGGATGAATCCGATGGTGAAATCAGGGCGACCTATGTGCTAGAACAGGAGGCGGCCTCACTATCCAATATCGATGGCAAGGGCTTCGTTCGGGGAGTGGGTGGTTTCGTCAATACCTACCCAATGGGCCTAAGAGAGGTCACCTTGGTGTTCGATGCAAAAACTCGACGATACAAGAGGCTTAAATGGCAAAAGGCGGCTCTCTTCCGTTTGGAGCGGAAAGACTCATAGGGCAACCGTGTGAGCGAAAGGATTGGCTGGGAGGTTTTGCAACTTTACCTGTGGTCAAAAAGATGATGTTGGTGAGGCTTCTGAGGGACTGAAAGCCTCGGGCGCTGACGATGGCGGCCTGAATCTGGCTGTTGATGTTCTCGGCCACGGCATTGCTGGCACCGAGACGATCGGCGGCAAGAATGCCGGGGAGATGGGCCTTCAGGGTTTTGCCCAAGCGTTTGAAGGGTTCCAGGCGACTGCGCCGGGCCCAGGCGATCCAGGAACGAAGCAAGGGCTCGGCATCTTCGCCAGCTCGACAGCGCTGATGAATCTCCTGGTAGCGCTCTTTCATGCGCCAGGCCCGGGCGGTCTTCAGACCTGACCGTTGTCGCCAGTGCATGTCGGTGATCGGCTGAAAAGACCCATCCCTCGAGGACTTGAGCAGCGCCCAGCGGCTGCCCTTGAGCGAGGCGTCTTGCTTGACCTCGCTCCGACGGACTTGATCCAGCGCGTCATGGACTAATTGGGCGACATGAAAGGCATCAAAACACAGCTCGGCGTTGGGAAACGGGTTCCGTGCTCCGGCCTGAAAGGCCCATGACATGTCCAGCGTGATGAACCCAATGGCCTCGGGCCGTCCTTGATGAGCGATGAAGTCACCCCTTATTGACCTGGCCCTTAAATAGATGAGGATCAGATAAGATAGTGCGCATGAAAAAGATCGATACGCGCACACTCACTCCGGCCGCTCGTGATGAAATTCGGACGATGGTGATCCGCCTGCGGCAACAGTCTGGCATGAACGCGGCGGGGCTCGGTGCCATTGCGGGTGTGCATCCTGGCACGGTACTCAAGTGGCTGGCTTGGGCCAGGAAGGCGGGTGAAGGGTCATTGACGGAGAAACTCCGCGGGCGCCGGTGGGTAGCTGTCGCAAGCTGACGCTGGCACAGGAATTCTGGGTAAGAGAGGCGGTCATCGGTCAAAACCCCAAACAGCAGCGGCTGCCTTTCGCCCTGTGGACGCGAAGAGCCATCCGGGAGTTGCCCCGCCAGGAGTTCGGCCTGGAGTTGTCGGACCGATTGGTCGGTAAATATCTCAAGCGCTGGGGCTTCACGCCACAGCGACCGATCAAACGCGCGCTGGAGCAGCAGCCTGAAAAAGTTCGGGCTTGGCTACAGGACACCTATCCGGCGCTGGTGGCCAAAGCCCGGGCGGAGGGCGCGGTGATCTACTTTGGTGATGAAACCGCGGTCAAGGAAGATACCGCCTGGGTGCGCGGGTTTGCGCCCAAGGGTCAAACCCCGGTTCTGAAGAAGCCCCAGCGGTGGGACAAGCTGTCGATGATCTCGGCCATCTCGGCGCGTGGCGAGGTCGCCTTTCGGATCGTTGAGGGCGGTTTCAATGCGGAGCGTTTCATTGAGTTCCTGGCTGCCTTGATTGAAGCCGCGCCCCGCAAGATCCTACTGGTCGTCGATAACCTGAGCGTTCATAAGGCGGCAGCCATGACGGCCTGGCTGGAGGATAAGCAAGACCGCATCGAACTGGCGTTTCTCCCCCCTTATGCCCCTGAATCGAACCCGGACGAGTATCTGAGACTTCAAGACCCACTAGCGCCTTGCTGCCGTCAGCGAGCATCGTGAGCAGTTAATCGAGAAAGCGATGGCCTTCATGACCCGGTGACAGACCTGGCCTGAGCGAGTCAGGTCCTACTTCCAGCACCCCGCCACTCAGCACGCAGCCCAACCTATTGAAGGGCCAGGTCAATAAACTACACCCACGCACAGTCGAGACGAGAACCATGAAAACATCGGCCTTTATCCTTTTTGCTCTTCTTATTTTGCCAACCGCATGCACGACTCAACGGTCAGTCCGCATGGGTATCCCGTTTGATGCCGGCAAGGCCCGCGCCATGCTCGCTCCTGGCAACAATCAGCTGACCGGCCGGGTGATGGCGGCGATGCCGAGCGGTACCCTGGTCAGTTGTGCCGGACAGGAGGTCAGCCTGGTGCCGCTCACCGACTATGCCCGCGAATGGGCCAGGCAATTTTATGAACTCGACACCGGTAAATACGGCACGCTCAACGCCGCCTACCGCATGGACAGTCGGGAGTCCGAGATCAAATTTATCGGCGCAGAAGCGTTTTACGCGGCCACCCGCACCACACGCTGCGACGAAGATGGCAATTTTGCCTTTCCCAATCTGGCCAATGGCGAATTTCTGATAGTCGCCAAAACCCGCTGGCTAGGGCGTGACCATGATTATTACGACTTCATGTATGGCGTCAATGACGCACAGGAAGAGGATGGTTCGGTCATGCAGAAAGTTCGGCTCAATGGAAATAGCGTGATCGATTTGCAATGGGCGCCCCCCGGTCCTGTGATGCTGGGTGGAGAAGGCCTGATTTGATAACTGGCAGGCGATAGACGCACTGCTCGATAGCCTTTAGCCAGGGCTTTCTGGCCAGTTTTTATGCCCAACTCATATCAAGGTTCAGTCGCCGAATGATCGACCTACCCCATGGTTGACGAACCGCAACAGTTCTCCCGCTAAATAATCTCTAGCTGACCGACTATTCACGCAACCCCGTTTTATGTCTTCCAAACTCCCCGGCCAGTCGCAACATACCCCCTTGATGCAGCAGTACCTGCGCATCAAGTCCGAGCATCCTGATCGCCTGGTTTTCTTCCGGATGGGCGATTTCTATGAACTGTTCTATGACGATGCGCGCAGGGCGGCGTCTTTGCTCGACCTCACGCTCACGGCGCGGGGTGAGTCGGCCGGCGCGCCGATTCCGATGGCGGGCTTACCTTACCATGCGGCAGAAGGCTATCTGGCCCGTCTCGTCAGGCTGGGTGAATCGGTGGCGATCTGTGAGCAGATCGGCGACCCGACAGCCTCCAAAGGGCTGGTCGAGCGTCGCGTCGTTCGTATTATTACCCCGGGTACGCTGACGGAAGAGGCGCTGCTGGACGATCGTCGGGACAATCTGCTGGTAGCCGTCGCGCCAATCAGCAGCGTATTCGGGCTTGCGTCCCTGGATCTCGCCGGCGGTCGATTTACGGTCCAGCAACTCGATTCTGTTGAGGCATTGCTGGGTGAGCTGGAAAGGCTCAACCCGGCCGAGCTGCTGATCAGTGAGGAATGGCCCGTACCGGTGGTGATGACTCAGCGGCGGGGCATCACGAAGCGTCCCGTTTGGCATTTTGATGTGGAGAGTGCCCGGCACCTGTTGTTACGCCATTTTGGTGTGCATGACCTGGTCGCTTTCGGCTGTGACACCTTGCCTGCCTCCATTGCAGCGGCGGGTGCGCTGCTCCAGTATGTGAAAGACACCCAGCAGTCAGCCCTGCCGCACATCCAGGGTATCCGGCTGGAGCGGCATGAAGACGTCATTGCACTGGATGCGGCCAGCCGTCGTAATCTGGAACTGGATTTTCATCCCTCGGGTCGCGTCGATTTCACGCTGTTTGGCATTCTCGACCGCACGGTCACTGCCATGGGTGGGCGGCTGCTCCGTCGCTGGCTGCATCGACCGCTACGCGATCAAGGCGAACTGAATGCCCGCCATGATGCTATGGCCCTGTTGCTGGATGATGGTGTTTTCCGTGAGATTCGCGAAAACCTGCGATCGGTAGGGGACATCGAGCGGATCGTTTCGCGCATTGCGCTCAAAACGGCCCGTCCCCGCGATCTCACTACCCTGCGGTTGACCCTTACCACGCTACCAGATCTGAATGGCCTGATCGGGACCTTAGAATCGCCGCTAATGCAGCGACTATGTTTGACGCTGCAACCGCAACCCGAGTTGGCCGAACTGCTGCAACGCGCGATCATCGAAAATCCGCCGATGCTCATCCGCGATGGAGGCGTCATTGCCGAGGGCTATCACGCCGAACTCGACGAGCTTCGCCATCTCAGCCAGAACCACGAGCAGTTTCTGATTGATCTGGAACAGCGCGAGCGCGAGCGGACCGGCATTGCCACGCTGAAGGTCGGCTACAACCGGGTGCAGGGCTTTTATCTGGAGCTATCCCGCACCCAGTCCGATAAGGTGCCGGTCGAGTATGTCCGCCGGCAGACACTCAAAGGGGTCGAGCGCTATATCACACCGGAACTGAAGAGCTTCGAGGACAAGGTCCTGGGCGCTCGTGAGCGATCGCTGGTGTTCGAAAAGGCCTTGTATGAGGCGTTGCTGGATTTGTTGGGCGGTCGCCTGGAGGGGCTGCAATCCTTAGCGCAGGGGCTGGCCGAGCTGGACGTACTGTCGAATCTGGCCGAGCGGGCCGAAACAATGGCGCTGGTGAGGCCCGAATTGACCGACCAGGTCGGCATCCGGATTACGGCCGGCCGGCATCCGGTGGTGGAGAGTGTGCTGGACACACCGTTTGTGCCCAATGATCTGGAACTGACCCCGGATCGTCGCATGCTGATCATCACCGGGCCGAACATGGGGGGTAAGTCCACCTACATGCGGCAATCGGCGGTGATTGTCCTGTTGGCGCATATCGGCAGTTTTGTGCCGGCCGAGCGGGCCGTGATCGGGCCGGTTGATCGCATTTTCACCCGCATTGGCGCATCGGATGACCTGGCCAGCGGCCGCTCGACCTTCATGGTGGAAATGACCGAAACCGCTCACATACTGCATCATGCCACCCCACATAGCCTGGTGCTGATGGATGAGATTGGCCGGGGTACCAGCACGTTTGATGGGCTCTCACTGGCCTGGGCGGCGGCAGATCATCTGGCGAGGGAAATCCGGGCGCTGACCCTGTTTGCAACGCACTACTTTGAGTTGATCACCCTGCCCGAGGAGTGTGCCGGCGTGGCCAATGTCCATCTGGACGCGGCCGAGCACCGCGATGGTGTGGTGTTTCTGCATGCAGTGAAGGAAGGGCCGGCCAATCAAAGCTATGGCCTGCAGGTGGCGGCACTGGCGGGTGTTCCGCCACAGGTGGTTCAGCGCGCCCGGGAAAAACTGATGCAGCTGGAGCGCCAGGTGGTCGCGGAAAATCCGGCGCGTCAGCAGACGCGGCAGCTGGATTTATTCGAGATGGCTCCAGCCAGCCCTGTGCTGGACCTGTTGGAGTCCATTGATCCTGACGCCATCACCCCTCGGCAAGCACTGGAGTGGCTGTTTCAGTTGAAGTCCCTGGTGAGGCAGTGAGCGGCATCTCCCCCTCGACAAATTTAGGCTCGTCATAGCGCGGCCTCAGAAATCTTAGATATCCAATCGATTGAAGATCATCGTGGGGAGATGCTGAATCACGCGCATGATCAACCACCACTTGCCCGGCACATAAGCCACAGCCTGCCCCTTTTCAACGGCAGCCACAATCTCCCGCGCCACCGACTCAACCGGCGCCATCTTCATGCCCTTGGCCTTGAACGCCGCCGTCATCGGCGTATCGGTCGGGCCCGGTTTGATCAGCACCACCTTGACCTTCGATCTGGCCAGCCGATGCTGCAATCCTTCGGCATAGCGGCTCACCAGGCCCTTGGCCGCACCATAGACATAATTGGACTTGCGGCCCCGGTCGCCGGCCACTGAGCCGATGATGGCCAGGGTGCCGTGGTTGGCGTGTTCCATGGGCAGGATAAAGGCCTCGGCAAACAACACGGGGGAAATGCCGTTGATTTCGAGGGTATCGCGGCACAATGGCAGATCGGTCTGACATTCGGCCTGCTCCGGCAGCGTGCCTTGGGCAATCAGGACGATATCGGGTGAACCGCGCTGGACGATGGCCTCGACCGTGGCCCGGACGCTGGCTGCATCGAGAAAATCGGCGGTCATTACATCGATGTCACAAGCCGGATTGCGCACTCGCAAATCGGCGGCCACCGTTTCGGTCTTGGCCCGATGGCGGCCTACCAGCGTCAGGCGGACGGGATCTGCCTGCACCCAGAGGCGGGCGCAGTGCTCTGCCATGCCGGAGGTGGCGCCGATGATCACGATATGTTGATTGTGGTTGGTCATTTTCAGGTTCCCATAAGTCGTCTTGAAAGCGCAGAGTGGATGCCGGGGTCGCGGTAACCGAGAAATTCCTGCAGGCGCGGATAGCCGGATTCAAACAGGTCGCGTGGCATGCGGGCGTCCTTGGCCGGATACAGCCGGCCGCCGGCCTCGCGGACGATGGCATCCAGTCGCGCGAACAGCCGGTGCGTCCGGTCACCCCGATTCGGGAAGTCCAACGCCAACGTCACCCCGGGGCGCGGAAAGCTAAGCATCCCGGGTGAGGGGCGCTGGCCAAACGTTTTCAGCACCGCCAGAAACGAACCCTCGCCAGTGTCGGCAATCGCCTTGAGCATGGCAGCGACGGCCTCCTGCCCAGGCTCGCGCGGCACCACGCTTTGGTACTGATAGAAGCCCTTGGGCCCGTACATGCGGTTCCATTCCAGCAGATTGTCGAGCGGGTAGGAAAACGGTTCGTAATGGACAATCGCCTTGCCGGCCTTCAGCCGATGCAGATGGTAATAGCTGACATTGAAGGGCTTTAGCGATAAGTGGTTGACCAGCGAGAATGGTGGCGTGAATGGCAGCGTGCGCGGATGCGGTTGGGGTATCTGGCGCTCGCCGACGTCCACGGGATTGCCACGCATGAAGAGGCCCCGTCCGCCCCGGCGGTTCATGCAATCGATCCAGGAGACGGTGTGCTCCCAACCCGCCTCGGAGCGATCCGCCAGCGCAAAGAATGCGTCCAGGTTGCCATAGGGCAGAGTTTCCGTCTCCAGCCAGGGGCCGGGAATCCGGCGGAGCTGGATAACGGCTTCGGCGATGACGCCGGTCAAGCCGAGACCGCCGACCGTGGCGGCAAACCAGCCGGGTTCATCGTCCGGGCCGCAGTCGATAATCTGGCCGTCGGTGCGCACCAGCCGCAGGCAGCGCACGGAATCGCCAAACGAACCGAGCCGGTGATGGTTCTTGCCATGCACATCGTTGGCGATGGCGCCGCCAACGGTGACCATCTGCGTGCCGGGCGTCACCGGCAGAATCCAGCCACGTGGCACCATCAGCCGCTGGATGTCGCGCAACAACACGCCGGCCTCGCAGGTCAGCCGGCCGGAGACCGCGTCGAAAGCGATGAAACGATCCAGCCCGGTGGTTTTCCACAGCGTGCCGCCGGGATTAAGGCAAACATCGCCATAGCTGCGACCCATGCCGAAAGCCAGGCCGGGCGCTTCGCGGGCCAGTTGCTGAGGCAGTCTGTGGCGGTCGGCCAGGGGGTGCACATCGTGCGGTTCGCGGGATAGCCGGCCCCAAGAGGACAGGGGGGTCATGCGGTCTGGCTCCGGAAAACAAAACGCTTGTCCAAATGGTATTTCGTCAGGTAGCCGATGGCGAGACCGATGATGCCGCCGAGGTAGCGCATTTCCTTGGTCTGGAACACCGCATTGAAGCCGAATTCGAAGCCCCAGAAGATCACCGTGGTGGCCAGACCCATGAGGGTGTACAGCACGAAGGTCCGGCTATCGTGGGCAACATTTTTGGCGCGAAACCGGAAGATGTAACGCTTGTCAAGTACATACTTGACGATCAGGCCGACACCGGTACCCACAGCGACCGATAAGAGCACCGCATAGGTGCCGCTATACAGCCGAACCGTCAGATCCTGGGCGCCAATATTGGTGGCGGTCGCAATCATCGCCAGTAAGGCATAGGTTAGTGCGAGCTTCATCGTGCGAGAAAAACTATTTGGCGTTAATGACGAGTGGGGCGAGGCAACCTCGAGTCCTTTATACTTTGGATTCTACAAGGTACTCGGGGGGTAGGTTTGAATTCGTTGATTTGGCACATGCGTCTGCTGCGGCCGCGGCAGTGGGTGAAGAATGTCTTTGTCCTGGCCCCGCTGATATTTGCCGGCGAGTTTCTGCATCCTGAGTCGATCAAGACCTCCCTGCTGGCCTTTGCCTTGTTCTGTGTCGCCTCGTCCGCCACCTACATCGTCAACGATCTGCACGATATCGAGCGAGATCGCCGCCATCCCACCAAATCCAGGACCCGGCCGTTGGCGGCCGGCAAAGTGACTGTCCCGGCCGCATTCACGTTACTCGGGTGTTTGCTGATGCTACTCGTCGCGGGCAGTTTTATGGCACCCCGGGTGATGGCCGTCATCGCCGCGTATTTGCTGCTCAACGTGGCCTACAGCTTCGTGCTCAAGCATCAGCCCGTCATTGACATTTTCACCATTGCACTCGGGTTCGTGCTGCGGGTTTATGCGGGTGCCATAGCCCTGGCGGTGCCGCTGTCCAGCTGGATGTTCGTAACGACACTCTGTCTGGCACTCTATCTTGCAGCCGTGAAGCGCAAGCAGGAGCTGGCGCAGAGCGGGACTGACGGCCGCAAGGTGCTGGAAAAGTACTCCATCCCGCTGGTGGAACGTTATGCCGAAATGTCGGCGACCGGCGCGCTGGTGTTTTACAGCCTGTTTGTCATGTCGGCCAAGCCGACCATGGTGATCACGGTGCCACTGGTGCTGTTCGGGCTATTCCGCTACTGGTATGTGGTGGAGGAGCTGGAGGGCGGCGAGTCACCCACCGACGCCTTGCTGAGTGACGGGCCGTTGTTGCTGACGGTGATCCTGTGGGTTGCTGCCTGTGGCTGGGCCCTCTGGCCAGCCGGGAGTTGAATATGGATATTACCTATGCGGTGACCCCATTCCTGGCCTGGCTGACAGCGGGGTGCCTGAAGTTTCTTATCAACAGTGTAAAAGCCCGCCGCTGGGCCTTCGGCCAGATCGGCTATGGCGGTCTGCCGAGCAATCACAGCGCCATCGTCGCCAGCACTGCGGCGCTCATCGCCCTGCGCGAGGGTATTGGCCACCCCGCCTTTGGTGTTGCCGTGACCCTGGCTTTTATCGTCATGATGGATGCCAGCAGCCTGCGCCGTCAGGTGGGCCGGCAGGCCGCGGTAATTAACCGGATCGCTTCAACCATGCCACAAGAAGAATTACCCTTGCTGCGCGAGAGGATGGGGCATACGGGATTGGAGATAGTCGCTGGAGTCCTTACAGGGATAGCTGTGTCTTATTTTGTCTAAAAATATTAAGGATTCCGACAGTGTATCTTCGATAGTAATTAAGAATTATAAGAAACCCTGGCTATGTCGGGGTTTTTTAGTCGGCCCTGCAAAATTCAACTACCTGCATACGCTGACCGAAATCCAATCATCGGTCGCCCGCAGGCGTGCCCACCTTCGTTTTTCAACGCCCGCAGCAACTGGCCGAT
>JBILGM010000048.1:0-23582 GCA_044351045.1 Methylococcaceae bacterium
CCGGTCAACAATCAGGACATCCAGTGGGTGGGTTGATCGCCAGGCCAAAAACCCCGCCAGGCTGCCCACGCCGTCGGCAGTGAAGCCTTCGAGGTTGAATATTTGGCAGAGGGCATCGCGGTAGTCTGCGTCATCTTCGATAACGAGAATCCGAAGCGTCATACCGGCAATTCGAAATCGGGATGGGACAAGTATCTGCTGTTTAGGTTGACAAAAGACGACCCCCATCATAGACCAGTCGCAGCTTGCCCGACACTCGCCAAGCTCAGCGATTTTTGAATACTCCCACCTTAAGGATGAAAATAGAAAGCAGCCGTCACCACGCCATAGCAAACCATCAGCATCGCACCCTCCAACCAGTTTGACTGGCCATCGGCACTGATTGAATTAGCCAGCACGACCGCAACACCAATCGCCAAAAGTTCGAACGGGTGAAATTGCAAATTCATCGGCTGACCCATCGCATAGCCAACAAACACCAGAATGGGCGCAACAAACATGGCAATCTGCAGGCTCGACCCCATGGCCACAGTGACTGCGAGATCCATCTTGTTTTTACGGGCAAACCTGATCACGGTGATGAATTCCACGGCGCCACCAAAGAGGGGGATCAGGATGACACCGGTGAATAGCTCACTCAAACCCAAAGAATGGATGGTTCCCTTCAGACTGTTGACCAGCACCTCGGAAACCCCGACCAGAACGACGCTACAGGCCAGCAACGCCAAGATTGGATCGGCCAACCGCCCCTGCTCAATCAAAACATCCCCTTCATCATCGTCTCCCCGCTCGTAGAGATGTCGATGGGTGTGCATGGTAAACAGCAAAGACAAAAGGTAGAAACTGAATAATAGAAATGAGGCCACCAATGAAAAGCGATCAATTGTCGCGGCCGCCAAACCATCGGAGGTCATATCAATTGCGGTTGGAGAGAGAATAACCACCAATGCGAGACTTAAGGAGGAAGCATTAATACGGGCGGTACGCGACTGGAATCGCTGTTCCCGATACTTCAGCCCGCCAAAAAACAAACCCGCACCCAAGGCCAGCAACAAATTGGCAATGATTGTTCCGCTGATACTGGCCTTGACGACCTCGACCAAGCCCTCCTTGAGTGCCACGACCGAGACGATCATTTCCGTGGCATTGCCGAAAGTGGCGTTGAGCAGACCGCCCAGGGACTGGCCGACCTGGCCCGCAATTTTTTCGGTGGCATCAGCAATGATGGCGGCAAGTGGCACGATAGCGAGGCCCGACAACAGAAAAACCAACCATGGCGGGGATCCCAGCCATTCAGTCATTGCGCTCAGCGGCACAAAAACTAACAGATAGTAAAACCTGGGAAATTTTAGGTACATCGAGAGAGGTGTCTTCCACTGACCAAGCAGATTGAGCACAAGTGGGTCTGGCACGTCGTCCAAACGCACATCCTGCAGCCGCTGCTTTGTGAGGCGTTGCAATAGCTTCAACCCAAATGCCATGCATTTAGGTTGGAGGCGAGAGCAGACAGGGCAAAAACGCGATAAAGCTCAGAACAAGTTAGGCAGGCCATTTCCTCCGGGAATCAGCGGTATGCGACTAATTCCATACAGGGTCATCAGGCCCATACTGATCATCACAACAATCAAGAAGGGGCCCACAGGCACTAACGCCACCGTCACCAGAATAACCACCACGGTCACCCCGGCAAGCTTGCGTTTTGACTCTCTGCTCATGCCCTTGCAAGACTCCCATTCACTCAGAATCCGACCCAGAAAAACCGATTTCATCAACCGATCATGGAGTTCTCGGGAGGATCTCGCGAGGTAGTAACTGCTGGCGAGGAGGAACGGGACGGTGGGTATACCTGGAACGATCAGTCCAACCACGCCAAGGGCGAGACTCCCGGTACCCGCAAGCAGGTAGAGCAGGCGACGCGGCCCCTTAACTACAAACTGGATACCATCGACCGGCTGCCGCGACATGGGCAGAGGATGCGAGGAAAAAGCCCCGGCGGTCGCCGCAACGAGGCTGTCCTGTGTCAGTGTTTGAGTGTCGTATTCGACATCCAAACCAAGATTCGGCCAGCGTCGGACTCGCACACTCTCAACCCCCGACAAGCCTCCGACACCATCAACGATGCGCTCCCATGAATAATGTCGTGGCTTGTGGCCCAACAGTCGAAATCGCAGAAAACCCTGCCGATGGCTATCCAGCTTGAACAAGGTTGAGCACCCCACCTCCTGGTAACCTGCAAGCTGACTCCACTTGCGACCCCGAAGAGGACAACGCTCGCTCTTTCCAATCCGCTTGGTGAGACTATTTTCCAACGCTCCGATAAACAGGCTGGCCGCTTCTGGAGCTTCAACTGATGAACCGGAAAAATGAATCCGGCAAAGCCCGGCATCCAAATCAACATAGACCGACTTCACCTGACGCCCGTCAAGTAGGACTTGAACTAGATCGTTTGCCAGACGCTGGCGACCGGACTGAAATAAACCCGTGTTTCTAATTTCCAGGAGGCCTTGACTGAAACTGATGGAGGGATCCTGCAGATTGATCGTATTCAATCTAGCTCCCCTGCCGACGTGGATAGCGGCGATCCAGATCGTCCAGAAAACGATTGATCTGTCTGACACTGCCTTTGAACATTTTTGGCGAGTGCCCACCCAGCCATTGTTCTGCCCGCTGACTGGTCAATGGCATCAACACCAGACCGCCCAGCACCAGAAATGGCACACCCAGAACGCCGGGAACAACAACGCCCACCAGACCCGCGGTAATTAAGAGCCAGCCCACATCACGAGGCAGCTTTTCGACACGATCGATGGTCTGCTCATCCATATCCAGCGCAACCAGACTCTGCTCGAGGGCCAGAAGTGCCCGACTCTCTTCGTGAGTCGCCTCCTCATCAGCCACCACTCTGGCCTTGACGGTCTTTAGCCGTGGACTCCGTTTTGTGGGCTGTTTCTTGATGGGAGGGGCCATAGAATCCTCGTTGACAAATAATGGAAAAGGCAATGGGCCTCAAGGAACTTCGAAAACGCACTCCGCCAAAGTTCCTCTCAAAGACCAAGTCGTCTAATCAACACTCAGCCGGCAGTATGACTGCCGAATTCCCACAACGGAGGTTAGGCGCGAACTAAGGCGACACGGGCTTAAGAGATTAGATGATATGTCGGCAAACCCGCCAAACCTCAGATGGACGCAAGTTGGCGTTGGATGTGCCGGTCAACATTCATCACGCCTACATTAGCAACAATGCCCGAGGTAATGCCGTTAAGGACTCCGCCGAAACCACCCGCCACACAGAGAATATTTGGAATGGTGGCTGCGCGTGTGCCCTGTCGAATGTCCGGCTCATAACGGCGAGCCTGTTCGATCAGCAGAGGTAACCGATCGTAATGACGGCCCGTAACCACCACGTCAGCGGGTATGGCCCCATGCTCCAGAGCTTCGATAGCGACGGTGACCGCGGCATGGTTGTTGATGTCGGGCTGACGACTCACCCGACCCGCATAGAGTGCATTCACTCCGCGACGCTTCAAGCCATCAAGGAATTGCAGCCGCTGTGCCGAATTCAACTCACTGCCAAACAGGGTAATACCCAATGACTGAGCAAGGGCACTGGCCACCGCCTCTGGTGCCGATGAGACCATAAAGACCTGCAGACCAGCATACTGAAGCTTTCCGACCATTATGGCGGCAGATGGAACGCTGCTTCGGCAGAAAAGAACATCAGCCACCTGCTTACCATTGAGTTCCGCGCTCAATACCGGCCCGGCCAAATCTTGCCGCAGAGAGAGATGCAGTCGGGATTTACCCACTTGGGCCAACACCCCATCCGGCTCGAGCGCGAGGAGCTCCGCCTGGCGCACAACAAGATCTCGCGCACGACACGCCTCAAGCAAGGCAAGGGCCACGTCAGCACCGAGATAAGTGCCCGCACCGGCAATGTGTCGCAAAAGGCTATCCGTGCTCTCCGGCAGCTTGCAGCGAATTTCCTTTACCTCTAATGATCCCGCAGCCAGCAGGGGATCATCGCCATCCAGCACCACAAAGTCACACGCGGCAAGCTTCGAGAATGCATTCGGGTTCTGAACAACCGCACCATACTTCAGTGCTTCCCCGACATGGCGAAGGGTCAGCAACGGCACCGCCAAAGCGGGGCCACTCACCCAATCTTGGTGAAGTATAGCTCCGACCGTAATCAGATCACCGGCAACCCAACCCACACCTGCAGTTGCCAAGGTAGGCAAGGCAGTCTTATCCGCCAGCGTTTCAGCCTTCTTCTGCAAGAACAAACTCGAGGCGATGCCATCGGCCGTCTTGCCTATCGCCTCTGTCATCCGGCTCGCCCGGCACTCCGACATTATCCGGCTGACTTTGAATTCCAGACCACCTACCAGCAACAGTGAGCCCGCCAGAACCTCATTACCCGAGGATTTTCTAACGGGAAAAGGAGATCCTCCCACTGCCTTCTCGTCTAAAAGCGCCTCACCGGCGACAATATGACCATCCACCGGAATCACCTCACCAGCCAGCACGCGGACAGTGATGCCGGCAGTGACGTCAGCAACAGCCATTGACTGGACTTGACCCTGACCCACTACCCGGCGAATATCGGCGACTTGTTTCAGCGGGTTACTGACGAGACTTTGGTATTCCTTCTCTAGCTGTTTGCGCCAGCGACGTTGCCAGTACCGCAAAGACCAATCTGTCAGCGCAAAAGCCAGAACCTGCCCTGTCGCAATGGAGCATGTCAGCAATGCGGTATGGAACAGTGGCATGCCCACCTTGCCTTTGGTCAGCTGCACTCCCGCTTCGCGGACTACGCCTAGGTTGGTTGCCACCAGGACGCCCGCTGCCAGGGGAGTTGCCACAGGCAACAACAGCTCACCCACGGCACCAAGACCTACGGTGCCACTTGACACTGTCATAGGTACTTTGGCGGCTGAGTAATTCACCGCGTCCTTTGAAGGGGAGTCAATCCACACTCGCTGAAGAGTGTGGATAAGCGGCGTCACCGAAATTTTTTCCGGATCGCACGAGACACCGAGACGGCGAACACCCGCATGGATGACCGGTCTGACGTTCCGCACCCCGGTCAGGCGCTGAAGCGCCTTAATTGTCTTTTGGTCGAACTGATCATGTTCATCGCCCTGCAAACTTGGGGACGTAATCAGCCATTGGCCCGGCGAAGACTCCTCCAGTGTGCTTGGTATGATTTTGCCGTTGCCTCTTACCAGAAGTGTGGTTGCATCCAGGCCCCACTCCGGAAGATCAGACTCGAGCAATGCCTTGTCGTTGGTTCGACTGGCACTCACAAGTTGTAGCAGAAAAGCCTGTCGCTGGGCTGGCTTGGCTGCAAAGGCGATTCGAACCTTTTTGACCCCGGGCTCAAGAATGACCGACTTTACACCCGCAAGCCCCAATACCCGCCCAACCAGCAATCGCAATGGCATTGGGTCGATTTCATCAAATAGAGCGGGATCCCTCAACCCAATCTCATTGGGAAGGATAGAAATCTTTGGGCTCATGTCAGGTGATCCTCAGGCCGCGAAGAACCCTTAGCCAATCACATAGGGCTCTAGCTGACCATTTGCAACCATCATGTCCAGTTCAGCCACGACATTCTTATCTTCAGCATCAAGGACGTTATAAAGATCACGCAACCGCTTGCGTCGCTGACGAATCTCAAAGGCGATGGCCCCAACCAGGACAATTCCAAAAACCGTACTCAGTACCTCAGCAACAGGATTCATGTTTTATTTTCCTCGCTTTCAATGAATAAAGGCCGGCTTCAGCCACCCACAATAGCTTCGGAGCCAACCCGCAGGACCTCGATTGCGCCCTTGATTCCATCACGATGCAGCTGCTCCTGAATATGCTTCTCAATGTTCCCACCCTTGCGGTGAGAAGCCAGAAAATTCAGAAACGTCCTGATGGTGGCGAGCGCCTCGCTCTCGGTTTTGATCAACCCCAGATTGAGATGAAAGCCATGATACTCAGACTCCGAATCGGTCCGGCTGGCATAGAGATCACGGGCGAGCAAAACCGGATCCTTGCCAATCAGGTGAGGGTATTTCCTCAGCATCTGGTCCGACTGTTCGCGCGTCAGAACAAACAGCGGGTCATTGTTCTGAAGATGAGTGATCATCGACAGATTGTTGCGGATCAGATTAGGTACCGGCCCCTCCCAACCGCAATCGATGAGAAAAAAGTGGAATCGGGGTGGATGCGCGATATCTCCGGCATGAATTTGGGATTCTGCCGAAGCCTCAGGAGCGTCGTGAGTCTCCGTGGTCTTGGGCTTTGGCTTGAGCAAACGAACCGCCCGACCCGCCGGCCCTTGCGTCTTAACTGTTTTATTGTCCTCTGCCATGGGGCACCCCTTGGGTCATACTTTTGTAAAAATGAAAACGCCTCAGTAACCGCTGAAGCGAACTAATCCAAGGCTTCTGGCTTAAATCTTCGAGCCCTTGCGTCGCCCTGCCTTTGTCTCGTCGTGAACCATTGACCTTCTGTTAGTCGAACGTGACACCTCTGTCGGCGAACCATCCGCCTTCAAATCCTCAGCGGCTGAAAGATGGACCGTCTCTTGGAAGCAACCCGGACTTTCACTCGGTTCATCCCTGGAGGGAGGCTGCTCACTGGCCGCAAGGATTTCCAGCTCCAGCGCATGCCGACGTTCCGCTTCCAGCTTGGCCACCTCACGCATGGGCCAAACCCCGTTAACCAGCGCACCGATAGCGGCCACATTGTTGGCAACCACGGAAGCCCCGATACCGAACCCTAGCGTGAAGACGCCCGCGACACACACTATATTTGGCACCAGTATCATGCCCCAGCTGCGCTGGATGTTCTTGTCCAGCTTACGGGAGATATCGCGAAGTTCGCAGAGCTTGCCCAGCCCCTGCTCCATGAACACGATATGTGCCGTATCGGTGGCAATAGAGGTCGCGCCCCGCAGCGAGATGGAAACGTTGGCCTGCTTGAGCGCAATGGAGTCGTTAATACCGTCACCCACGAAACAAACTTTGCGGCCTTCCTGCTGAAGCTTTTCAACATAATCGGCCTTGTCGGCCGGCAGCACCTGGGCAAAATAACGATCCATGCCAAGCTCTTCGGCCAGCTTTTTAGTGGGCGCTTCATGGTCGCCCGAAATAATAGCCAAGTGCTTGATCCCTCGCTGACGCAAGCCTTGGATAATATCCTTGACTTCCGGTCGCAGCGCCGCCTTCAGTTCCAGCGCGCCGCCCAGATGATCATCAATCGCCACCATCACCATGGTGTCACCATCGGCGTGGACCGCATCGAGTTTTTCATCCACCGAAGCCGGAATACTGATGCCTTCCATCTCCATGTAACGGCGACTTCCCACTCGAATGGTGTGACCATTAACTCCGACGCTGATGCCATACCCGACCTTGTACTGGGTATCATCGGTTTCGGGCAATACCAAACAAAGCTCTTCGGCCTTGTGCAGGATGGCCAACGCGATGGGGTGATGGAATTTACGCTCAGCCGCTGCCGCATAAAGCAGCACTTCCTCCGGATGATGGCCATTGGCAGTTACGATTTCTCCTACCTCAGGCCGCTCCCGCGTCAGGGTACCGGTCTTGTCGAACAGCACCGTGTCGACTTCGTTCATGAGCTCGAGAGCACGGCCATCCTTCACCAGAATTCCCTTCTGGGCACATAGCGCCAGAGAAGAGAGCATGGCCAAAGGGGCGGCCATACGGATGCCAGTCCCCAAATCGCAATTAACCACAGCCACGGCCCCAAACGGCCCCAAGGTCGAGTAGGCAAGCCCACCCATCAGAAGCGTAGGTAGAACCGCCGTGTCCGCCAGTCTCTCACCCTTGTTTTGCGATGTCAGTTTATAACCAGCCGTATCGTTGAGAATTTGGGTGATCTTGGCGGAAGCGGTTTCGCTTCCCGCCTGTTCCACCGAAACAAAGATCTTGCCTGCCACCAATATAGTTGAGGCATAAACCCGGTCCCCCACACCCTTTTCGGCAGGGGTGGACTCTCCGGTCAGAGCATGTTGGTCGATCATGGCCATGCCGTCGACGATATGACCATCAACCGGCACCATGTCGCCGGTGTGAACCGCGACTATGTCGCCTTGTGCAATTTTGTCGAGCGACACCTCAATTTCGGCACCATCCTTCACCAGCCAGACAAATCTTGGCTGCTTGCCAAAGGCATTCAGCAGCATTTTGCGGGAGTTATCCTCGGTCTTTTTGACCAGGAGTCGGCCCAGCGAAAGACACCAGGCCAAAACGGCACCGGGGAAAATCTGCATGGTCCCCAAGCAACCCAACACCACGACGGAATCCAGGAGGTCCACACCAAGGCGGCGTTCTTTGACCACCACCTCATAGGCACCCTTGATGCTTGGGATTGCCGTGTAAGCGAACAGCCCCGCCGCCACGGGGAGCAATGGAGGAAACGCAAACTGTGCAGCCGCGGCGACAGGAACCGAAACACTGCAGATGGTCAGGTCCAGATCAAGTTTGTCAAGCTCCTCCTGGTGCTCTGCAGAGGCAAGCGCACTATCGATAATCTCGATCACATTAGCCCAGCTCAAACGCCGGGGATCGTAATCCACCTGGACAGTGCAGCGCAGGGAGTGAGTCTTGTAACGATCAACCCCGAGAACACTCATGAGTTCCCGTTCAATGGCCTCACATAAACCACCCTTACGGTAGAGAACAGGATTTTTCAGCTTGATGGTCCCCGTACCCCTGGAGACGACCTGCCAGCCACTGACAATATTTTCATAGCGGTGATAATGGATGGCGCCATGACGATCCCTCGCTGTGGCCAGTGGAGAGACCACGGGTGGCTTACTTGGCCTGCTGCCCTCACCGGATCGCGCTCCTGCACCATCCTTGCCCTGCTGGTCGTCCCACTCATCGCTGGTGAGGCACTCAGCCAAGCCGGTCAAGACCTCTTTGGGCGAGTAATGCGCTGCATCGTAGTGCAAATCGATGGCCATCTGATGATGGTCGGAAACCGATAGACCTCGCAGTTCCTGGGAAGCAAAGGCCCTCCGCATGAACCGCAGAAAATTGGGGGCATCAGGAGATGTAAAAAGGGAGTGGCCCGATATCCGGAGAGTACCGGGATGAGGGAAACTGACAAAAGCCTTTTCAGGCGCAACTGACCCGGATTGCCGATTCGGCGTGGAGGGCATGATAACCTCTTGAATACCAATATGGGGTGGGGGACATAGCCTGCTAGGCCTGCCCCCAAAAACAGATTGAGACTAGCGATTTACCGTATCAGGATTCGACATCTGCGGTGTTATCAGCACCGCTCTTGACCTCATTCAGCGCCTCGATGGCAGCTCGGCCACCATCAATGAAGCCCTCAACGATCGGATTCTCTTGCGGAATCGATCGGGCAACGAAGACTGCCGCGTAAACAATACCGTATGAGAGCATGTAGGAGCTGGTGTAGCCGAAACGAGATACCGAGTGACCAACCCCTGCGCTCGCCTCACGAACACGCTCACGCGCTCGACTGGCATCCTCGGAGGCATTGTGAATTGCATCACGCATCGCGTCGGAAATAGAGGTCAATGGGTCCTTTTCGTTGATCGTGTCAGCCGTGGTTGCTTTTGCCATGATGGTCATTCTCCAAGTTAAAAATGGGTCTGAACTTCGAACCTTTAGCAGGCTTGTCGCTTGGCATTCACGGTAGCATCCTTAGCAAATAATGGTCAACCCAAATCACTGAATCGCATGGAATTTCGACTCGATCATACAAGACTGGAAAGAGACGCCGACAGATACCGGATATCACCCCAAAGGACCTACCCGGTTGCGATGCACTCCCAGCTAAAAAAACATCTTCATTCAGGCACAGCCCGACGATGCTTAGTGTTGCAAAATGGGTAACCCAATGCCTGCTTCGATTCATCCGAAATCCAACTGAAAGCCCGCCTCCACGAAATTGTCGATTCGTTTTATTAAAATTTGATGAAAGCCTGATCGATATCAGTCACCGGCTAAATCAGGACGTAAAATGAACCTGGACAAATCTGAAATCAATCAGACAATTAACGAGCAGCCGGCAGCAACGATTCGGGCAGAATGCATGTGCAAAGATCCTTGAAGTGGTAGTTTAAGGGACAAACCTACATCGAAAGTTTGGCTCTCTCCACCAGGACTTTGGTAAGGTTTTTATTACTAAAAGCGTGACAAACTCATGATTATCGGCGTTCTTAATCGTAAAGGCGGGGTCGGCAAAACCAGCCTCTCCACTAATCTGGCCTCGGCGCTATCTCTGTCCGGAAGCCGCATTCTTCTGGTTGATGCCGATCCGCAGGAGAGCGCACTGGACTGGCAAGCCAGTCGTGAGGGGAAAACGCTGTTTCCCGTGGTCGGCATGGCCAAACCGACTTTGCATAAAGACATTCCCGAATTGGCCCAAAATTATGATCACATACTGATTGACGGACCACCCGGCATCAATGACCTCACTCGCTCGGCCATGATGGCCTGCAACCTGGTCATCATCCCGGTCCAACCCTCGCCCTATGATGTATGGGCAGCTGATGAAACGGTGAAGTTATTTACCGAGGTCACCATCTATAATGATGGCCTCAAAGGGCTGTTTGTGATCAATCGCAAAATCAAGAACACGGCCTTGGGTCGCGATGTGGCGTCAGCACTTGGCGACTATCCCTTGGCCGTCGCGCAGACTGCAATAACACAACGGGTTGTGTTTGCCGAAAGTGCCGCATCCGGCCTCTCCGTTCTGGAACTGGCGCCCCAGGGGCCCGCGTCCCATGAGCTCAACACCTTGGCTGTGGAGATTCTTGGCCACGCCTAACAGGTTAACGAAACCGCCAGGAAAGAACCTGATAAATACCCGCCAAATTCTGGCATCACAGTCAATGGAACAGACAAGAGACCCGCCCGGGCAGTGCATGCGGTCAGCTAAGCAGACACACCAAAGCGGCAATTCATTCTCTGGCCGTGTCAACCGAGGATCTTCACCCTCCAGTCATTAAGCCCTGTCGGCCGCACCAAAAAAAGGGCGTCCGAAGACGCCCCAGATGGGAGCCACTCAAGAAAACACAATTACACGTGATAGGCGGTTTCGCCATGCTCGGTAATATCAAGACCCTGACGTTCAACTTCCTCGCTTACACGCAATCCAATCAGCAGGTCGACCACCTTGTAGCCGACCCAGGACACCAGACCAGACCAGATCAGCGCCACGCCAACCCCCCATGCCTGACTGATGAACTGGGCCTTCATATCATAGTCAGCGACCGCATTGGCTACATAGTCATAGACACCCGCACCACCCAGCGCGGGAGATGCCACAATCGCGGTACCCAGTGCGCCGATGATCCCGCCAACACCATGTACCCCAAACACATCGAGCGAGTCGTCATAGCCCAACGAGCGTTTCATGGTGGTAACCGACCAGAAACACACGGCACCAGCGACCAAACCCAGAACAATCGAACCCATCGGGCCGGCCCAGCCGCAAGCGGGTGTGATCGCCACTAGCCCGGCGATCGCGCCGGATGCCGCCCCCAGCATACTGGGCTTGCCGCGCATCAGCCATTCGGCACCCACCCAGGCCAGCGTAGCGGCGCCGGTGGCAACCATCGTATTGAGAAAGACCAGAGCGGTCGTTCCATTGGCCTCCAAGTTGGAGCCCGCGTTGAAGCCGAACCAGCCAACCCACAACAAAGATGCGCCAATCATGGTCATCACCACGCTGTGCGGCGCCATCGCTTCCTTTCCGAAACCGATTCGTTTACCGACCATAATGCAGCCGATCAGACCGGCGATACCGGCATTGATATGGACCACGGTGCCACCCGCGAAATCCAGTGCTCCCTTCTGGAACAGGAAGCCGGCTGTAGCACCGGCCGCCTCAGCCGCCTCTGGGCTGGTGTAAGCATCCGGACCCGCCCAGTACCAGACCATATGCGCCATGGGTAAGTAAGCAAAGGTGAACCAAATCACCGTGAAGAGCAGCACGGCGGCAAACTTCATGCGTTCGGCAAAGGCGCCGACGATCAATGCGGGCGTCAGGCCAGCAAAAGTCAACTGGAAGGCGACATAAATGTATTCAGGTATGACCACGCCCTTGCTGAAAGTCGCCGCCATGGATTCCGGGGTCACTCCCATGAGAAAGGCTTTATCGAATCCACCAAAGAAGGCATTGCCCTCGGTGAACGCGATGCTATAACCATAAATGGCCCACAAAACTCCCATCAGGGAGAAGATAACAAAGACCTGCATCAGGACAGACAACATGTTTTTGGCGCGCACCATGCCACCGTAGAAGAGCGCTAGTCCGGGGATGACCATCAACGTCACCAGCAGTGTAGCCACGATCACCCAGGCCACGTCGCCCTTATCGGGCACCGGAACGGCAGGGTCTGCGTGAACCAGGTTCGCGAAGCCCAAACCAAGGGCAGCGAAAAGGAAAGTCGAAGTACTTTTATTCATAGTGTTTACCCCGTTTTCAGAGTGCTTCAGAGCCGGTTTCACCGGTCCGAATGCGGATGACCTGCTCAAGATTGGTCACAAAAATCTTGCCATCACCAATCTTTCCGGTGTTGGCCGTGCTGGCAATGGCATCCAGTGCAGCATCCAGCTGTGTATCCGTTACGGCGATCTCCAGTTTGATCTTGGGCAAAAAGTCGACGACATACTCCGCACCGCGATAGAGCTCGGTATGGCCCTTCTGCCGACCGAAACCTTTGACCTCGGTCACGGTAATGCCTGAAATCCCGGCCTCCGACAGCGCCTCGCGAACATCGTCTAGCTTGAATGGTTTAAGAATGGCGGTCACTAATTTCATGGGGAGTTTTCTCCTGCGTTTATTTCAAATCGTATGCGTCGATCAGGTACCTCGACCGAAATAATGCAGAACCCGTGCCAGCTACCCATTTATTGACTCTGCGTCGCGTTAGAGAAGCCCTTCGACATGTATCTGGCCAATCAGGAAAGCTATGAAGGGTCATTCAGCATGCGTTAACCCCAAAATTGCACTTTGTTGGTGCGAAAGGGAATGGACTGGACTCGCTCAACGTTACCTAGGATTGAATCGATAAAAAAACCGGCCTCGGCCGGTTTTTTCTGGGTATCACTCAGCTCGAACTTATTGAGCCTCCTTGACCTCGACATCCTTCAAAGCCTTATGAACTTCATCGGCGGCATCCCCCGCCAATTCCCCCTTGGCATCTCGGCGGGCTCTTTCAAGCTCCTTGATAGCAGCGCTATCCGCATTCGCCTTGGCATCCTCTCCTGACCAGGTCTTCTGTCGCTGGGGATAAGGATGCTTCTTGTCTTCCTCGATCAAAGCCTTTTCAGCGGAATCAATCTCCTGGAGTGCCTTGGCTTCGTTTCCGGACCGCGCATCCTTCTCGGCCTGCTTCAACGTCTTTTCGATGGCCACGCCACTGGGACTGATCGGCTTCTTTTCGGCACAACCGAACAAGACTACCGAGCAGGCCAACAACAATGAAAGTTTGGGGGTAATGGACTTTTTATTCATTGACTTATCTCTCGTAACTTAGAACGTGATGACCACATCGGCGGAGAAGGTGAACTGGTTGCCCAACTGTTCGCCTGGGGTGCTGCTCATGAAGGTGTTCTGGCTAGACCAGTCATATCTGAAGTTGGGTCTCAGCATGACCCATTTTAGGGGCTTGTAGTTCAGGCCCGCCGTCAGGGCATAGTAATCTGCTCCGGCCAACGGATATGACGCCATGTTGGTCATGTTACACGCGTAGGACGACCCCACACCTTGCTGATCAACATTAAAACTACCCGGGCAACGTTGGGGCCCCCAGATACGGAAACCATTGTTATCCCGGAACCATTCGGCACGAACACCGACCCCCAGATTGTCAAGGACATCATACATAAGGTACTGGTTAATGCCGTACCACATTGCATTCTGCTTGCCATCGGCAGCGATACCATTGGCGTAATTGCTCAAACCATTGCCGGTAATAACGTCATCTGCAAAACCCATATCGTTCTGGATCACGTAATGCAATGTGCTGTCCAAAAAGTTAGCCTTGCCCACAAGGCTGTACATGGCCCAAGGGCTGGATGACTGAGCCGAACGCTCAGCCGCCGTGGATCCCAAGTTGACCGAGTAATCCTTTTCGTCACTGGTCCAAGTCACACTGCCGAGGAAACCCCAGTTGGTAAGCTGGGTATTGAAGTTGCCATCCCAACCACCGGTCGCACTGCCCGTGGTGGTACCCGCACTGGCAGTCCAGTTCTGGTCAAATGCATAGGTAGCCAAGATACCAGTGTGCGTGAAGGGTTCGCCATACTGCATGGTATAGGCATGACTGTAAAAGAAGTTATCCGGCGCGGTAACCACTTCATAGCCGAGGATGGTGTAAAAGTGCCCTGCCTTGACGGCGAGACCGTTGCCCACTGGCAAGTTCATTTCCAGGTAGGCTTGCGGCAGCGCCAACCCATAGAAACGGTTGTTCCAGCTGGTCAGGTGCAAGTCATAGTTACCACGATTGAGCTGCTCCCCTGTCCCCAACTCATAGGCCGGGACACCATAGGCTTGAGTAAAAATCGAGTCTGTACCGTAATTGACATCGACTCGGCCACCGAAGTCCCATTCATCGCCACTCACATTGATAGCGCGTTGCAAATAACCATAGAACTGGTTCATCTGCAGCTCGCCATCCCGATCATTGAAAGTCATCGGCCCATTAAATCCATCCGCCGGATTGTTCGCATTGGCGGTGACGCCGGCGTTCAACCATCCTCCCCAGGTAATGCCGTAATCCTTCAAAAATTGCACATCGGTGCTCCCCGCCGCGTAGTCGGCAAGGCCGGTTGTCTCCTCGATTTCCTCGGCATTCACCGAGTGCATCGATATCGCCATTAGCACTGCACTACAGCTGACAGCGAGGTGAGATCTTGCAAAAACTCTCCTACTCATGATGTTTCTCCAAATATTAGGGGTCACATTCTAATAAGCAGGTTCCATGCCACGACAAGAATACCCACAATCCGCAACAAATTAGGCCATACGCGCAACAACCCCCAGGACCAAGCACCCCTTTGCAACAAACTCGCACCAAGATGGTGGGAAGAGCAGTCGTAAATATTGATTCTTAGGCACAGGCAAACCGGCCGCAAATCTCATCAACGGCCACAACGTTGCCCAACATCCCTAGTTTACAATGACAACCATGTCATCCAGCACCGCCCTCGAAATCCTCCAGCACACCTTCGGCTACAGCACTTTTCGGGGCCCTCAATCATCGATCGTAGATGACCTCTGTCGTGGCGGCGACGCCCTGGTGCTCATGCCGACCGGGGGAGGAAAGTCGCTCTGCTACCAGATTCCCGCCCTGGTGCGGCCGGGAACCGGCATCGTCATCTCGCCACTGATCGCCCTCATGCAGGATCAGGTGGAGGCACTCCAGCAACTGGGCATCAAGGCGGCTTTTCTCAACTCCTCACAGGCACTGGATGAACAGCGCACGGTGGAACGACAGTTCCTGTCGGGCGCACTGGACATGCTCTATGTCGCGCCTGAACGATTGAATACCGGACGATTTCTAGACCTGCTAGGACAAACGCCCATTAGCCTGTTCGCCATCGACGAGGCCCACTGCGTTTCGCAATGGGGGCATGATTTTCGCTCCGACTATCTCCAGCTCTCGCTATTACACCAGCGCTTTCCAACCATTCCGCGTATTGCCCTGACCGCGACTGCCGATGAACGCACCCGGCAGGAAATCATCCAGCGACTGGGTTTGGAGAGCGCTCGGGTATTTTGCAGCGGCTTCGACCGCCCGAATATCCGTTATTCGATTGCCCCCAAGCAGAATGCCCGCGCCCAGTTACTGCATTTTTTAAGGGCCGAACATCCGAACGAAGCCGGGATCGTCTACTGCCTGTCTCGCAAGAAAGTCGAAGATACCGCCGCCTATCTGGTGTCGCAAGGGATCACCGCCCTGCCCTACCACGCCGGATTGCCCACCGACGAGCGGCAACGCAACCAGCGGCGGTTTCTGATGGAAGACGGCATCATCGTCGTCGCCACCATCGCCTTCGGCATGGGCATCGATAAACCAAATGTCCGCTTTGTCGCCCACCTGGATCTTCCCAAAAGCCCGGAAGCCTATTACCAGGAAACCGGCCGGGCTGGGCGCGACGGCGAGCCGGCCAATGCCTGGATGGTGTATGGGCTGCAGGATGTCATCACCCTGAGACAGATGGTGGAAAACTCAGAGGCCGACGAACGCCATAAACGGGTGGAGCGCCACAAGCTGGACGCCATGCTGGGACTCTGCGAGGTGACGTCCTGCCGACGGCAGACCCTGCTGCGCTATTTTGGCGAAGAACTCCGCGAACCCTGCGGCAACTGTGACAACTGTCTTTCCCCACCGGCCACCTGGGATGGCACGGAAGCGGCACGCAAGGCGCTGTCCTGCGCCTATCGGTCCAGCCAGCGCTTCGGCGCCCATCACCTGATCGACATTCTGCTGGGCAAATCCAACGAGCGCATCGAACGCATGGGCCATAAGCATCTCAGCACTTATGGCATCGGGCGCGACCTGGACGAAAAGCAGTGGCTCTCAGTCTTCCGCCAGCTCATCACGCTGGGCTATCTGGACGTCGATCACGAAGCCTATGGCGCCCTCAAGCTTACCGATGCCTGCCGGCCGGTGCTGCGGGGCGAGGCGCAACTGCTTTTGAGGCGCGACGAGGAAAAGCGACTGGCCCGGCGTCAATCCAGCGGCGCCACACCGCTGGCCGACCCGGCAAACCACCAGTTGTGGGAAGCGCTGCGCGGCCTACGCAAGCAACTGGCCGAAACGCAGGGTGTGCCGCCCTATGTCATTTTTCAGGATGCCGTCCTGCTGGACATGGTGCAGCGCCGGCCAGCCAGCCTGTCCGAGCTGGGCCGGCTTTCGGGTGTGGGCGAAAAAAAACTGGAGCGCTACGGCAACGACTTTCTTAATTTCATTCTCAAGCATCGCGGAACCACATTGGTGCCCAGACAGCCGATCAGCGACACGGCCATGGAAAGCGCAAACCTGTTCCGGCTGGGCATGAGCTATGAGCAGATTGCCCAGCGCCGCGGCCTGAAAACCAGCACCATCCTGGATCATCTGGCACTGGTCATTCAGAACGGGCAGCTGTCCGGTCGGGAGGTGGTCGGTCTGAGCGCGGATGAAATCAGCCTGATTGAGCGCGTGTGGCACGGTCTGCCGGAAGAGGAGCAGCGCGGCGTGAAACCGCTATACGACGCCTTCGAAGGCAAGCACGAGTATGGCATTCTGCGCTGTCTGCGAGCCGAGTGGGATCGCACCGGAACCCTGACATAGGTGCTTACTTAAAGCGGTCTCCAAGGATTGCACTTCGACAAGCTCAGTGCGGACGATTCACTCTATAAAACAAAAATCTATCCGTTCGTGGTGAGCTTGTCGAACCACGAACGGATAGACTTTAGAGATCCCCTTAAGCCGTTCACGCGTCAGGCCGACATCAGGCTCGGGAATGGTTCGGATTCCGGTGCACTCACGCCAAAGCGATAACGGCCAGACAGGCAGTGCTCCAGCCAACGGGCCAGAAAATAGTTGAGCGACCACTTGTAATCCAGTATCGCTTCGGGTTCCGGCCTCTGCCGCAGCGCCTCATGCATCCCGGGTCGCGCCGTATCGCTGAGCATTTCGACAGTCCGCGCATCCAGGCAGACCCGCAAGCGCACAGCGGGCTCCGCCAGTAGCGCATAGCCCCTCGCGAAATCGTGGGTCAACTCCAGCACCAGCGTAAAGGGCGATCGCTCAATCAGCCGAAGGTGCAGCGCCGGCTTGCCCGGCACCTCGGCGGTCAAGCTGTCCCCGACATGTTCGAGGCCGGGTATCAGCTGATTCAGCCGCGCGAAATTGGCCTCGCAGACCTTATGCAACCACAAGGATTTTTCGATCGGGCTGAACGCACTCATGACCAGCCGCCGAACTCAGGCTTCACTGTAAGTGGCGCAAGCGCTGGTGGTTTCCCACAGGGCCACGCTCCGCACATTCAAGCCCTGCGCCGCCACATGGCGATAAATCATCTTCGCTAGAAATTCCGCCGTGGGATGCTCATCAAGCAGCAGGAATCGCTCGCCGCCCCGCTCCAGCGCCGGCACTAGAGGATCATCCCGATGCAGCAACAGGTTATGGTCCAGTTCAGCATCGATATAGCGGTGGGCAATCGTGCTGATATCGGCAAAATCACACACCATGCCCTGATCATTCAACTCGGGTGCCGCGACCGTTATAGCCGCCTTGACGCTATGACCATGCAGATGGCGGCACTTGCCGGCATGCCCCATGAGCCGGTGGCCGTAGCAAAAGTAGATGTCCTTGGTAATGGTGAACATGGTCGGTCGCTGTGAGTTGAACAGACGCTGAGAGTGGATTAGTGGCTGCGGATTCCCTTGACCAGACCCTCGATCCGATAACGCTTCACATTGTCCGGATCGCACCGGGTGACCTCGATATATGCCGTCAACGGAGGAGACAGTCCCTTGACGGCATCGATCCGCACTTCAGCGGCTTCGCCCCTGGACAAGGGGTGCGCGCCCGAGAACTGGATTCCGCTCCCACTGAATGAAATCCCCTCGCCCTCGACGGGTTCAGGCTCCGCAATACGGCGGTAAAGCACTTTCCCATGGAGAGGATCCTCCGGGCTGAGGCGGGGCTTTTCGTTTTTCACAGACATCACTCGGGTAATCGCTGGGGCTTACATTGTAATCTAGACACGCGCTGCTGAACGGCGTAACCCACATCTTCAGTCAGTCCGGGTTTGGCTGAAAAAGCAAGGCTTGTGCTATTGTTCGCCCGATTTTTTTGGGTAGGTGCCCGGCCATACGGCAAAGACGTCCCCGGTACCCTATATACCCCCACTCACGCCCTGAGCGCACCGTATCCATGAGCAGCAAACTGCATGTACTGACCGGCATTACCACCACCGGCACGCCCCACCTGGGCAACTATGTTGGCGCCATCCGGCCCGCCATCGAAGCCAGCCATCGCCATGATGTGCTGCCTTTCTACTTTCTGGCCGACTATCACGCCCTGATCAAGTGCCAGGACCCGGAACGGGTGCGTCAGTCAACCTTGGAGATTGCCGCTACCTGGCTGGCCTTGGGACTGGATACCGCCAACGCCGTCTTCTACCGTCAGTCGGACGTACCCGAAATCGCCGAACTGGCCTGGATACTCAACTGCGTCACAGCTAAGGGACTGATGAACCGTGCTCATGCCTACAAGGCGGCGGTGCAGGCCAATCAGGACAGCGGTGAGCCGGACCCTGACAAGGGCGTCACCATGGGCCTGTTCAATTACCCGGTGCTGATGGCCGCCGACATTCTGCTGTTTAACGCCCACAAGGTGCCGGTCGGTCGTGATCAGGTTCAGCATATCGAAATGGCCCGCGACATCGCCGGCCGCTTCAACCATATTTATGGCGAACATTTCGCCATCCCCGAGGCGGTGATCAGCGAGGACACGGCGACGCTGCTCGGCCTAGACGGCCGCAAGATGAGCAAGAGCTATGACAACACCATTCCGCTGTTCATGGAAGAAAAGAAATTCCGCAAGCTGATCAACAAGATCAAGACCAACTCGCTGGAACCGGGCGAACCGAAGGACCCGGATACCTGCACGCTGTTCAGCATTTACAAGGCATTCGCCACATCCGAGGAAACCGCCGCCGTCCGGGTGCGCTATGCCGAGGGCATTGGCTGGGGCGAAATGAAAGGCGTGCTGTTCGAATACCTCAACGAGCATCTGAGGACCGCCCGCGAACGCTACGAAGCCCTGATGCAAGCCCCCGAGAAAATCGAGGAAACCCTGCAGGCAGGCGCCGCCAAGGCCCGCGAGCACAGTACACCCTTCATGAAGGAAATCCGCGCCAGCATCGGCATTCGTCCGCTGGGCTGAAACGGGCCTGCCGCTCCGACCTCATACTGTTTGGAAGAGGACATCCCATGCATATCGTCATCATTGGCTCCGGCATGGCCGGCGTCATCCTTACAGAGGAACTTCGCAAGTTGTCACCCGATGCCCGGTTGACCGTCCTGACCCAGGAAACCCATGGCTATTATTCCCGCCCCATGCTCTCGCACGGCTTCTCGCGGGAGGATATCGAAACCAAAATCATCCTGAAATCCTTCGATGACCTTCGCACCAGTGGCATCGACATTCACGCTGGAACGGAGGTGCTGTCCATCGACCCCGCCGCCAGGACCGTCGCTTTTCGGCAGGACGGCCAGGAGTCGGGCATGGGATACGACAAGCTGGTGCTCGCGCTTGGCTCGGCGGCCTTCATCCCTCCACCCTTCCGGTCAGCGGAAGGACTCTACCGGGTCGTCAACAGCCTGGATGATCTGATCGATCTTCGGCGGCAGCGCGCCCAACTGCTGGCTGCTGGCCACCCGCCTCGCTGGGCCATCATCGGCGGCGGGCTGATTGGCTGCGAAGTCGCCTCGGATCTCGCCAAGGCGGGTGACCGGGTAACGGTCTTACATGCCCTGCCCCGACTGATGGAGCGGCAGCTGGTGGAAGAGGATTCGGCCACCCTGCTCACGGTGCTCCAGGACATGGGCATCGACGTGCGCCTGGATGCCAGCGCGGAAGGTTTCGAGCGGGATGGGGAAAAGCGGGCGATCCGCTCGGCCAGCGGTCTCGAAACCGGCTTCGACGGCATCATCGTCGCCACCGGCTTCAAACCCCGCACCGAACTCGCTCAGGCGGCCGGGCTGTCGATCAAGCGCGGCATCGTCGTCGATGAATTCCTCCGCACTTCGAACCCTGAAATCCTGGCCCTGGGCGACGCCGCCGAGTTGCCGGATGGACGCCTCTATGCCTACGTCATGCCCATCCGCCAACAGGCCCTGTGGCTTGCGAAATCACTGGCTGGGCAGACCAGCGAACCGTGGCCAGTGCCCGAATTCAAACCCCGGGCCAAGGTACATGGATTCACGGCGGCCCATCCGTACCTGTTATAACGGCAATCAACGGCACCCCCGGTGCTGCCCATTCCCGAGCGACCCAATGACCCTGTTTCGTTAACCTCAAGGAAAATCTGCAATGAGCAAAATCACCATCGAACACAACCCCAGCGAAGAACGCCTGAAAGAACTCGGCGTGGGCAGTTGGGAAATCTGGGAAAAGGAAGTCTCCAAGTTCCCGATCGACTTTGACGAAACCGAATCCGCCTACGTCCTGGAAGGCGAAATTCTCGTTACCCCGGCCGGCGGCGAACCCGTCCGCATCGTCGCCGGCGACCTCGTGTCTTTCCACGCTGGCCTCGATAGTCAATGGGAAGTCGTCAAACCGCTGCGCAAGCATTACAGTTACGCCTTCCCGAACGGGGTATGAGGGGCAATTGATCCGAAATGCCGGGGGCATGGCGCGTAGGCGAATGCCCCGCAGGCGGATTCAGTCGATTGACTCGAAGAAACTCACCCCACTGCCCCGAAAACCCGACCTGCTGAGCAAAAAATCAATGAATATTAAAGCTTCACCCAGCGCCATCTTCATCGTCTTACTCATGATTGCCGGGTTTTCTACTGGTATTTTAGCCTAGGAAAATCAGACAGGTCCTTCACCAACAACGCGTTTCTATGTGTGGGCCAGCACGGGCCCATTGTCATATTTGGCCGATGCAAAAATCCAAATCCGTGATGCCAAGGGCACCCTGGTTGCCCGAGGCAAAACCAATCATCGGGGCATTGTCGGCTTTCGGGTTGCCAACAAGAAACTGCGCCAACTGCCATTGCGCATTCAAACCTTAGGGGGGAAGTTAAAAAATCAGCCCTTCCATGGCCAGCTTAAGGCATTGGCCTCCGAGGTCGGTGGGAGGACGCCCATCGTGTACTTGGACCTTATTTCCACCACGGCTCGTCAAGTGATGAGCCCACGCATGTCCTATTCAGAGGCCGCCTCGGCTGTTCGTCACACCCTCAGAATCATGGAACGAGCGGCCGTAGACACTTTGCGGGTCAACAACCCATATGTGGATGGTGAGCGACTGGATCAGGCTATTGCTCGTGCCGGCGGTTATGACAAGTTTGTCCGCGATCTCGCTCGCGTGACCAAGCTGGGTAAATATGTTGGTGGGCTACAACCACCAAAGCAACCCATCAAGCGTCGTGGTCAATCTGCATCCGCATTGATATTGAATGGCGCTTTATACCCAGAGGAAGCACCTCAAGACCTGTTGTCTGCCAGTGCAACGTCAAGCTCTAATTCTTCACCGCTATGCACTACCGCCGTGCCGAGTGGCGAAAGCACCTCTGCTGAGTTTGGCGCGATCGCCTCCGACACACTATTGCAAGGCGTAGGCTTGCCGTCTTCCGCAACACAGGGTCTGACGGGCATGCTGCTTGCGAGCGTTGGACTCGATGATCAGCCACCTACTGACGCGGCGCTCGATAACATTGCCGAAGAGCTGGACTGCATTAGTTCACAGATTCAGTACCTCGATGCGGAACTCGCCGAAATTGAAACCCTGGTCGACTACGACACGCTCCAGGCTGAACTCACCAATGCCAATAATTGCGCGAACGGATTGAATACGGGCTGGAGCCTCTACAATGCCATGGCCAATGGGGCGGACGGCACTCTCAATAGCTCGAATCCCAATCTATGTGTTTCGGACGGTGGTGCCTGTGGCAGCGGAGATATCAATACCTGGCAAACGGAAGTCAACGCCTGCAGTAGCGTGATCAATAACACGCTGTTTGGTTCGGCAGGGGATGCCGGCGGTTCGGCGTGGGCTGAACTGAACATTCTCTACCAGTCACAGTATGCCTGGTACACCCAAGCTCAGGCACAGGCGCTGCAGAGCTTCCTGTCCTATTGGTCGACCATGATTTACTACCAGTTTGTCTTGCAGAACGAGGTCTACAATTACTATGGGCAGTGGGGCAATGCCGTGACCTTCAGTGGGAGTCCTGGCAATGGTTCACCGGGATGCGCCTACAGCCAACCCGCTGCCAACGTTAACGTCTGCCAATGGCAAAGCAACATCCAGTTTGCCTCTCCGGGCAATCTTTACAGTGACGAGATCGGCTTGTTGAATGGGACCGCGATCAATGCCTTCCCTGGGGGACTAACCTTTAGTTCATCCACCACCGCTCTGAGCGCTGAGTACCTCGCCAACACTTATTGGGCGGAAGGAGGACCTCATAGCTGGTCCTACGACTATGACGCCTCAACACTGGTAGCCAATTCGCAGACCATCTTCAATAACCAGGGCATCAATCCAGCCGGCAATGCCAGCGCCATCGAGACATACGACAGCCCTCAGGCCCTGCGCACACTGACGATAACCTCAGGCCAAATCAGTGCCCTGAACTATCCACAAACCTCGGGGGGCCTGACTGCCAGCAATTTCTTTTTTCAGGCAGTCAACCAAATCAATGGCTGGCCGACCAGCGATGGCTATTCAGCCACCAATTTCGGTTACTACACCTCTGACAATGTAAGCAAGGTGTCCGGTTCCTATATAAATAACGGGTATCAGCAGTTTGATGATGTTTCTGTCAGCATAAACAGCACCATTGCAGCC
>JBILGM010000009.1:0-72566 GCA_044351045.1 Methylococcaceae bacterium
CATCGTAAAAACACTGAACAAAGCGCAGGGTATGTTGCGTCAGTTAAGCCAGGAAAAGACGGCTCTCGAAGCCAAAGTGGCGGAAATACAAAAAAGCCTGGATGACGCAAGCGCTCAGCTGACCGCCAAATCAGCCGAGAATCAGCAGCTTCAAACCGACTTGAAAAAGGAATCAGCCAGCTTGATCGTTCAACAGAAGAACAATCAGATTCTCACCCGAAATAACGAGATCTTGAAAAGCAATATCGATAAGCTCAAGGAACAGTTGGCACAGGGTCTGGAGCAGTTTAAGCAGGCAAAAAATCAAGGCGAGCAGCTATCCGCGAACCTGCGGACAAGCCTGAACGACAACGAACTTTTGGTCAACGCCGTCAAAGAACGAACGGAATGGATCAAGAAGACGACGGATACAAACAACCAACTTGTAAAATCGTATCGTGAGGCACTTGAAAACTTCCGCAACCGTAGTTTCCTCGATAGTCTCGCCGAGGCAGAGCCGATCACGGGAATTGCCTCGGTCGCGAAGGAGAACAAAATAGAGGAATACCGCTACAAACTTAACTCCCTGAAAATAACCCCCTGGCAAGAGGGGGCTAACGCCGCAGCGGCCCCGCCAGAGGAGAACCCATAATCGGGTAACTACCCGCCGGTAGCCGCTTGATTTGATCTAGCGCGCGGGATAATTCACAAGCTTTCCAACGTTAGCTCGGCACGTACCCAGCCATCGGGAGAGACTTCTATCTTGGCATCGCGCAGGAACAGACGTTCATCGGGAATGCTTTGCTCGTCGATCAAAAAGCCACGAATGATTTCGGCGCGAGCCTGAGCCAGCGCCCTCAGGTGGGTCTCGTCGATCGGCCATTTGTCCAACACCTTCAGCTGGGCATTTTCAAACAGGCGACCGCTCAACCGCTTCTGACCTTCCTTGTCCATCGTCCGAATTTCGGTCGATGCGGGAAATTTTTCGCGGTAATAGGCGGTAAATAATCTCTGGTAATCCTCATCGGTCAAATCTGGCACTGGAGCGCCCCGGAGCCGAATGCCCTGGGTCCGCAACTCGACCCGACGCGCATTTTTGAGTTCTTCCAGCAACGCTTTGGCGGCCAAGGCAAGCCGGTCCTGGCGGGGGTCCGCGGTACCGCGAATGTCGAGCGTGGAACCCAATTTGGATTGCAGGCTGCCCGCGATCGTTTTCAGGGCATTAACCGAGGACTCCACCATCTCGGATTCCCCGGCGGGGAATGATATTGTGAAGTGCTGGGCCTCGCCGCCATTGACCACTTCATTGACCAGACTGGCAGGGGTGTAAAAGAGTTTGGCGATCAGGCTGGTGAAGGCATCCCGGTAAAGCGTCCACAGGTTGAATTCCGGGTTGGTCAGGTCGCCGTAAATCGGCAGATCGATATCGATCTTTCCATCGCCGTTCTTGAGGATGTAAAGCGCAAAGTCAACCAGCCAGGAACTATTGTCATCGACACGATCCCCTAGGGTCAGCTTGTCGAGTACGGCCTGGTTGGTCATTTCCATGAGACCGTCTCGCATCTGGTAATTGAAGGTCATGTCCAGCTTGCCCTTTTCAATCCGATAACCACCAAACTTGCCGGAATAAGCCGAGAAGGTGGTCAGGTTGATGCCCTTGAATTGGGCGGTGACATTGGTGTGATCGCGGTAGTCAGTGGGGTCCAGTTCACCAAAGACATTGACCGGGGCATTGCCATTGAATTTGCCGCTCAACGACAGCGTGGCCCGCGCCCCGGCCCGGGACGTGAGGCCGCTTGCGGTGCCATCAAAATGGGTGATTTCACCGGAGAAACCCGGTTTCATGCTTCGATCGGAAAAATCGACCGTGCCGTTCTTGATGCGCAGCAACCCGACGGCGGCCGAGGGCAGCTTATGCACCGGCGTTTTCTCGACTTGCAGGGCCTCTAGCTCGCTGGGAATAGCCGCCTGACTGGGTGGCTCCAGGGCCGCCAGCAGATTGAGATGGCGCTTTTCGTCCAGTGCGACCCGGGCAAACGCATTTTCTGCCGTGATCACCCGAGCGACAAAACGCTGCGGTTTGTTGTTGATGGCCAGGCCATCGACCTTGAGCAGGTCCCACTTCAGCACGGGTTGGCGCGTGACGCGGTCGATCGAGTCAAACTCCAGCACCTCGGCACCACCGGCATAGTCAATCTTCAAATCGGGCGCCTCGCGGGCAATGACGTCGCCCCAGAGACTGACATTGCCGCGTTGCAGATCGATATTGGTGAGCGGTTTCCAGTAGGGCTCGATAGTGCGCATGCGCAATTTGTCGAGACCGAAGCGAAAGCTGAGCAAGAGGGGCTTGAGTTGCAAGCGGCCTTCCGCCTCGAGGCGGCCGCTGCTGCCGATCTGGGTACGCATCCGGAATTCAATGGCGTTATCTGGATCCGTAGTCAGATCTGTGGCCTTGAGGGTCAGGCCATTGAAGCGAAACCGGGCGGGGGGGTCCATTTTTTCGTCATAAACATTGATGGAATAGTCATCGAGCTGCAGGGCATCGATGCCAAGGATTAACGAGCTCTGGGTCTTGGCGGGGCTGGCTCCGCTGACGATCGACGGCAAGCCACGGATTTCAAGGCTCCCGTTTTTACGCCGGATGATGTCCATTTCGGTCTTGCCGGAGCTGATCAGATGGGCGGCCAGGAAACGATGTTCGAGGTCACCCCGGGCGTCCTCCAGTCGAAGCGTGCCCAAACGGGCGCGGCGCGGGTATGTCTGAGCAGCGGCATCCTGCTGACCCGCCGTGGTTTTGCCGCCCGGGTCTGACGCCGTGGGTATGTTCGCGGGCAGGATGGGAATGGCCACCGCTTCGTTTTCGATGAAGCCTTGAGCCACCGCGTCCGTCAGTTCGGCCGACTTCACCCGAAAACGCTGGCCACTGTGCTGATAGTCCAGACTCTCCACGACCATTTGACTGGCATTCAGCAGGTCGCTCTGGAGGTCGGTGAAACGACCATTGGCCAGCGCGACCTGTGCGTCTTTTCCCCGAATATGAAGGTCTTCTGCGATCAGACTGCCCAGCCGGCCATGCGTTGTCTCAATGGCGCCCGACCTGAGACTGCTGGCCTGCAAGGAACGGGCAGCAATGTCGTATTCGACGTTCTGCAGATCGGGCGAGGTGAAAACGCCCCATTCGCTGTTGATTTGACCAGCGGCAAAATGATCGAACCGTACACGCTGATGGGTCAGTGAAAACTGCAATTCGGTGAGTGTTGGCGAAGTCAGTTGCCCCCAGCGGCTATCCACCTGATTGACGGACAAGCCCATGATCTTCAATGAGCCATCCCGCTGAGCAAATTCCAGCCCATCCATCTTTAACTCGCCGACACCCCCCCATTCGGTCTGCGCCTCAACCGCTGACATCGTGCTTAGATTAAGCCGTCCTTTCTCGACATCGTAGGTCAGCGGTCCCGTTTGCAGCCTCTTGACCTTGCCTTGGGTCAGGTCGACGCTTTCGAGCGAAAGCGACGAAAGACTGACTTTGCGCGGTTTCTGCTGCTCGTTCATTGCGTAGTCCAGGCCGACCAGCGCCAGACCGCTCACCGCACCCCAGCGGGAGTCGATGGCGGGTACCGTGACATGGGTCAGGTGGAGTTGCCGGTTTTTAGCGTCATAGACCAGGGTGCCGGCCATGATCGATGAGATCTTGCCTTCCTTTAGCTCGAGATTTTCGAGCCCAACGGTCTCCGATCGGAAATTCGGGCCACTGGGATCGGCAGCGATACGACCCATCTTCAGCGAACCGAATTTGCCCCATGGCGATTCGAGGCCGGAAATACGCAGACTACCGAGACTAAGCGGGGGGATCTCGGTCCCCAGGCGCGTCTTGTCCAGCTCAATACGGCCCGCACGAATCCACTGCGACGGGTTTTGCCGATCCATGGCATTCAGGCCCGTGAGCAACAGCTGATCGATATCGAGCGCGACACCCCCCTCGTTCTCCGCCGGCATGTGAAATCGGAGCTGGCTGGTCAGCTGCCCCGTGGCGACTCTCCAGGGCAGCCCGGAAGGTAGCGCATCCAGCCAGAACGGCAGATAAAGTTGCTCGACGGTCAGCGAACCAGCCACGGTCATCGGGTCCAGCAAGAGAGTCCCCTCGCTGGCGAAGCTCTCCTGTCCGGGGCCCTTAGCGGCCAGCCAATAGGTCGCGTGATTCGCGGCATCACCCGGAAAATTCTTGAGCATCAGCGCCACATCAGTGAAGCGGGTCGACACGGATTTACCCCGGAGGGCGTCACAAAATTCGACCTGACCATGGTTCAGACTCAGCTGCGTCAGCGCTACAGGGAAGCCTACGGATTTGCTCTGGGCCTTGGGGGGCCACAAGCCGGCCAAATTCCATTGTCCCTTCTTGTCCCGATCCAGCCGGATGAAGGGCGCATCCAGTTCAACCGACAACGCAGGGTGAAAGTGCTTCAGGGAGCTGATCAGGTTCAGATCGACACTGACTTCATGGGCAGAAACAAACGGCTGACCCGTGGCATCGTTCACCGTGACTTCCCGGAGTTCAACACCGAAGCCAAGGGGGTCGAAGCTGATATCCTTGGCCTTGATAGCTATCTGGTGCTGACGCGCCAGCTCCGGGAGCCAGCGGGTCTGGGCAAGGTAAGGAATCAGGAGCGAGCCCATAGCTGCATAGACCCCCAACAAGACCAGCCACAGCAACAGAAATCGCAAGCGACTTCCGAGATAAGCCAGCAGCGGTGTGGTCAGAGACACGAGGAATAAGGGGATCTGGTGAAGCAGCCGTTAAAATTGGATTCTACGTCAGCAATCCGTTGTGGGTGCGCGGTGGTGCTACATCAAGGATGCGTTGCGGGAGTATTGCGCATTTTTGTGTGGCCACATTCTGGCCCAAGTGCACGGCTTGCCTTGATCTTGCCAAATAACGTAACCACAATAACCGGGCTGCATATCGAGTTTGACGCTGACCAACGCGAAAAGAACGCCACACCCACCGGGGGGAATGATCCGGATGATGCTCCGGAACTGACAGAAGAGTTTTTTGCTCAAGCGGATGAGTACGTCGGAGGCCAGTGGGTGCGCCGTGGTCGTCCCAAGGCTGGTATCACCAAACTTTCCCTGACAGTCCGTTACGATGCGGATGTGATCGACGCCTTCTAGACCACAGGTAAGGGCTGGCAAACACGGATGAACGCCGCCCTGCGTGACTGGCTCAAGACGCACGGGTGAGTCAATTGACAGTGCTTTGTATCATCAACTCATTATTCGGCTTATCTTCTCTTTAAAGTTCAAAAAATACCCCAACACGACCCTTTTGCCTGGCCTGACTGCCGAATGAATCATCACACATTCAAGCTCCGGATTTCTGGATTGACGGCCCTGTCGCTGAGCCTTTGGTTGGGGGTAGCGATATTTTCATTGGCGCAAGCCGGAACATTTCGCAAGGCGCAACACCCGGTTCCTCATCGTTACATCGTCATGCTTCAGGGGCAGGCGGCGGGTAGCGGCGAGGATACCCGCGCCGAGCGCCTGCTGAGTGGACGCACCATGCAGTTTGGGCGGCGTTGGCGCAAGGCACTCAATGGTTTTGTGGCGGAGATGTCCGAAGCTGAGGCGTTGGCACTGTCCCGCCGCCCGGATGTCGCGGAAGTGGAAGAAGATGGGCTGGTCACCATCCAGGCCATCCAGGAAGGCGCCCCCTGGGGCCTGGACCGGATCGATCAGCCGGGCCTCCCCCTCGATGGTCGTTACCAGTATTCCAACCCGGGCAACGGGGTGCGGGTTTTTGTGATCGACACTGGTATCCGATCGACGCATCAGGAGCTGGCGGGGAGGATGCTACCCGGGTTCAGCGTCATCAAGGACAACCAGGGAACAGAAGACTGCAATGGGCACGGAACCCATGTTGCCGGTATCGTTGGGGGCACTCGTTATGGGGTGGCCAAAGGGGTATCGCTGATTCCAGTCAGAGTCCTCGACTGCAAGGGAGATGGCATGGTGTCCGATGTCATCAGCGGGATTGAGTGGGTAACGACGCAGTTCAAACAGAAGGGCGGACCCGCTGTAGCCAATCTCAGCCTGGGTGCGGGAGCGTCCCCGGCCATGGACACCGCCCTGCAAAACTCCATACGGGCTGGAGTGACTTACACCGTGGCGGCGGGCAACGAAAACACTTCTTCCTGCAGCCATTCGCCCTCGCGGGTGCTGGATGCCATCGTCGTCGGGGCCACGACCCCGAGTGATAAGCGAAGCGACTTCTCCAACTATGGTCCCTGCCTGGATCTTTTCGCACCCGGTAGCAGTATCCCTTCTTCCTGGTCGAATTCGGATACAGCCACGACGCTAGAAAGCGGAACCTCCATGGCCTCGCCTCATGTGGCCGGTTTAGCCGCCATTTACCTCGCCACTCAGCCAGGAGCGACGCCGGCGCAAGTCTCCGACAGGCTGACAGCCGGTGCATCCAGAGGCCTGGTCATAACCGCTGGCGTCGGCTCTCCCAACCTTCTGCTGAACAGCCAATTCATGCAGCCCCTCATACCAGACGCTATTGCCCCCTCCATCCAACTGAGCAATCCGCGGGACGGTGCCACTCTGAAAGGCAATGTCACCTTGTCGGCCGAGGCGTCGGATGAGGAACGAGGGTCAGGCATCGCCAGGGTGGACTATCGAGTGGATGGTCAGTCCGTGGGGACTGCCTCGGCTGTTCCTTACAGCCTGATTTGGGACTCCGCAGGGGTAGCCAATGGGACGCATGTCTTTTCTGCCAGCGCTACCGATCGTGCAGGGAACCGGGCTGACTCGAAGGTCGTCCATGCAAATACCGTCAATCCGATCACGCCCGCTGTTTGTTCCACGGTTGAGCAGGTGCTGACCAATCCCGGCTTTGAGAGCGGTTTCGGCGTGGGCTGGAAAGGCTCCTCGGGTATCATCAGCCGACTGAATCCTGAATGGCCAAGAACCGGCGTTTGGGTCGCTAACCTGAACGGCAAGGGCCGCAGCAATAAGCGTAAGCTCTTCCAGCGCATCACCCTCCCGGCCGATATCTGTTCGGCTCAGCTCAATTTCTGGCTCCGGGTCGAGACCCGTGAACCAGGCACCGCACCCGCCCATGACCAACTCAAGCTGACCGTGCGTAAGCCATCCGGCTCGATCCTGGAAACCCTGGCCACTTATTCCAACCACGACAGTTCGGCAATCTGGCAAGCACAGAGCTTCGACCTCACGGCCTACCGGGGTAGAACGATACAGCTCCAATGGACCGGCAGCGAGAACTCCTCGCTTGCGACCCGATTCCTGATGGACGATGCCGAACTGCTGCTAAGGCGATGAGACCGTCGCAACTCTCATCCCAGGAGAATCCTCCGGTGCACCCTACACGATGCTCGCCTCTGGTCGCCTTTATCCTCGCGGCTTTGTGCAGCCAGACGAACCTCGCCGTGGTGCCTCCCGGTGACCCTAAAGCACCAACACCGGTTTCCGCGCTGATCGCGGAAGGCACCCGCAGCGCCATCGAGACGCCTCGGCAAACGATCATCAGGGATCAAGCGGCTTTTGACGCGCTGTGGGCTGAACACTCGACCCATGAGAACCCCGCCCCAAAAATACCCTCGGTGAATTTTGCAGCAGATAGCGTCGTGGCCGTTTTTGCCGGGCATCAGCCGAGCGGAGGCCATGCCCTAGCCTTGACCGACCTGAACAAAATCTCTGGGGGGTGGGAGCTCAGGCTTTCACTGATCTCTCCGGGTCCGGACTGCATGACCACCCAGGTCATGACTCAACCCTGGGTGATGGTTCGCGTTCCCGGACACGAGCTTCCCGTCAATATTCAAATCACGCCGACTAAACGGTCTTGCGGGCAATAACCGCAACTCGAACCCGCCTACCGAAGCTGACATTGATCCGGAGTCACTCCCGGTAGAAATAAAGCGCCATCTGCATTGCTTTTCAGCGCTATCGGGTTCAGTTAGAATCATCCTATATTTCTATAATATTGAAACTATGAAAGAGAATGATGTTCTCAAGGCCTTGGGGGCCCTGGCCCAGTCCAGTCGGCTGAAAACCTTCAGGGCGCTGGTGGTCGCGGGGCAAACCGGTCTGGTTCCGGGCGTCATGGCGGAGCAGATGGCTATTCCAGCCGCTACTTTGTCCTTTCATCTCAAGGAACTGATGCACGCCGGCTTGGTGACCCAGGAACGCCATGGACGCCATTTGATTTACCGGGCCAACTATGACTCGATGAATGAAGTGATCGCCTATCTCACGGAAAACTGCTGCCAGGGCGAGGCGTGCCTGGAAGAGAGCGAGCTCCATTGCCACTGTTGAGGAAAAATCCATGAAACGCTTTCACGTTCATCTCCGGGTTGAAGACCTGCCAGCCAGCATTGCGTTTTATTCGGGGTTGTTTGGTAGTCCGCCCACACGACGGGAATCCGACTACGCCAAATGGATGCTGGATGATCCCCGTATCAATTTCGCTATTTCCCGGCGGAGTGAAACCCTGGGGATCGATCATTTGGGCATCCAGGTGGATTCCGCGGACGAACTGGAGCAACTGAATCAGCGACTGGTTGCCGCAGCGGCTCCCGTGGAGGCGCAGAAACAGGCTGACTGCTGCTATACAGAATCGGACAAGTACTGGACCGTCGATCCGCAGGGCATCGCCTGGGAAGCCTTTCACTCCTTATCCAGCATTCCGGTGTTCGGCGGCGCTATCGAAAATCCCGTCAAGACCACTTCCTCCTGTTGTTCACCCTCAAATCGAGATCAAACCGTATGAGCCAAAAAACCTACAACGTGCTGGTCCTGTGCACCGGCAACTCCTGCCGCAGCGTCATGGGCGAAGCCCTGGTCAACCGTCTCGGCGCCGGACGCTTCAAAGCCTACAGCGCGGGGAGCAATCCCATAGGCCGCATCAACGCGGGTGCCTTGGCGACGCTGGCGCGTCATAACCTGCCCACTGACGGGTACACCAGCAAATCCTGGGAGGCCCTGGAAGGCGTCGATTTCGACATTCTCATTGCCGTCTGTGATTCGGCGGCGGGCGAAACCTGCCCGGTTTATTTGAGTTCCGCCATCCGCACCAACTGGGGTGTGGCCGATCCTGGCCACGTCGAAGGGACTCCCGAAGAAGTGATCGCGGCCTTCGAGGCGACTTTCGCCACACTCAAGCATCGCATCACCCGCTTGGTTGAGCTGCCTATCGAGTCGATGAGCCGCGAACAATTGAGTGAAGAACTCGATCGCATCGGCCAGGAAATGGGATGAACCTTCCCCATTCAACCGGCTGTATTCACCCTTGATTCTCAGGAGATTGGCATGAGCACCATTCAGATATTTGATCCCGCGCTGTGTTGTAGCACCGGCGTATGTGGTGTGGACGTTGACCAGGCCCTGGTCAATTTCTCCGCCGACGTCGATTGGGCCCGACAGTACGGCATTCAGATTCAGCGATTCAACCTGTCTCAGGAACCCATGGCCTTCGCCGTGAATGCGAAAGTCAAATCGTTTCTGCAGACCAATGGAGAAAAGGGACTTCCACTCATTCTGGTTGATGGGGAAGTTGCCATGGCGGGAAGTTATCCGGCGCGGGCCGAACTGGCCCGATGGGCTGGGGTGACCGTCGCGACCGATCAAACCCCCGCCGAAAACGGTGGCTGCTCCGGAAGTTCCTGCTGCTGATGTGCACCCTCACCCTGAAATTCCTCGAGCAACCGCCGCGCTTTCTTTTCTTCACGGGAAAAGGCGGGGTTGGGAAAACCTCCCTCGCTTGCGCCACCGCCATTCACCTGGCCCGCGACGGGCGACGCGTCTTGCTGGTCAGCACCGATCCGGCTTCAAACGTCGGCCAGGTTTTTCACGTGACAATCGGCAACCGGATCACCCCTCTGACGGCGCTGCCCGGGCTCTCTGCCCTGGAAATTGACCCACAGGCAGCCGCGCAGGGCTATCGTGATCGCATCGTCGGTCCGGTACGCGGCGTCTTGCCTGACAGCGTAGTCAGGGGGATTGAGGAGCAACTCTCGGGCGCCTGTACCACCGAAATCGCGGCTTTCGATGAGTTCACCGAATTGCTGGTCGAATCCGACCTGACCGCTGAGTTCGACCATATCGTCTTCGACACGGCGCCGACGGGTCACACCATTCGTCTATTGAGCCTGCCCGGCGCCTGGAACAGCTTCCTCGACGCCGGCAAAGGCGATGCCTCATGCCTCGGTCCCCTGGCCGGATTGGATAAGCACCGGGCGCAATACAAGACCGCCGTGGCGTCCCTGGCTGATCCCCTGCGCACACGACTGATTCTGGTGGCACGGCCGCAGAAAGCCACTCTGGCTGAAGTCGCCCGCACTCACGAGGAATTGGCGGGGATCGGCCTGTCGGAACAATACCTGGTGATCAATGGCATCCTGCCGGTCGCCGAAGGCGCCCATGATCCGTTGGCTGCGGCCATGCTGCTGCGCGAACAAGCCGCGCTGAATGAGCTGCCGGCTGGCTTGGCTGGCCTGCCTCGCGATCTCATCGGTCTCAAGACCTTCAACATGGTCGGCCTGGAAGCCCTGAGCCAACTCCTCGACGGAGAAGGTCAGCTTCCCGCGGGTGAGGGTGAGAGTCCGGCTCTCGTTCCTCTGAAGGCGCCCGGGCTGGCATCGCTCGTCGATGAAATAGCCGCGGATGGCCATGGCCTGATCATGCTGATGGGAAAAGGGGGTGTCGGGAAAACCACCCTCGCCGCCGCTATCGCCGTGGACCTCGCCAGGCGCGGGCTACCCGTCCATCTGACCACCTCCGATCCGGCGGCGCATCTGACCGAAACCCTGGCCGGCGCGGTCGCCCATCTCGACATCAGCCGCATCGATCCTCACGTAGAAACCGAAAACTATCGTCAGCAGGTGCTGGAAACCAAGGGGGCCAAGCTCGATGCCGCCGGACGCGCCCTGCTGGAAGAAGACCTGCGTTCACCCTGCACCGAGGAAATCGCTGTCTTCCAGGCGTTTTCACGCATCATTCGTGAAGCCGGCAAGAAATTTGTCGTCATGGATACCGCGCCGACCGGGCACACCTTGTTGTTGCTGGACGCGACGGGCGCCTACCACCGCGAAGTCTCCCGACAAATGGCGGACAGCCGCATGGATGTCCTGACGCCGATGATGCAGCTGCAGGATCAGCAAAAGACCAAGGTCCTGTTGGTTACGCTCGCCGAAACCACCCCGGTGCTGGAAGCGGCGAACCTGCAAAACGACTTGCGGCGGGCCGGGATAGAGCCCTGGGCCTGGATCATCAACAACTGCATTGCGGCCACGGATACCCAATCGGCGCTTCTCAGGCAACGCGCCTTTAACGAACTCGGCGAGGTTGAGGCTGTGGCCCAACACCACGCCAAGCGCTATGCCGTCGTGCCCGTATTGAAGGAGGAGCCCGTGGGGGCAGATCGGCTGCAGCAGTTACTTCACGCTTCACCATACTTAGGATAACGAGGACTCACATGTCCAACACCGACCTTTTTCCAATACCCTCCAGGTGAACATCATGAGCCGGCAAAAGCACCGCCCCAAAACCTCATCCGCTCGCCAAAGCGGTAAAGACAGAAAAAACTTCGGGCAGCCAAACCCGGCCCTTCAACCCATGAGTATTTTTGAGCGCTACCTGACCCTTTGGGTGTTGCTCTGCATCTTGGCAGGGATTGCCCTGGGCCAGTGGTTCCCCGCAGCCTTTCAGGCGCTGGGCCGCATGGAGGTCACCCAGGTCAACCTGCCGGTTGGACTGCTGATCTGGATCATGATCATTCCGATGCTGGTGAAGGTAGACTTTGGCGCATTGCATGAAGTCCGTCAGCATGTCCGGGGCATCGGTGTCACCCTGTTCGTCAACTGGCTGGTGAAACCGTTTTCGATGGCGTTTCTCGGCTGGCTGTTCATCCGGCATCTATTCGCCCCGATGCTGCCGGCCGACCAGCTCGACAGTTACATCGCCGGCCTGATTCTGCTGGCGGCAGCGCCTTGCACGGCCATGGTTTTCGTGTGGAGTCGGCTGACTCAAGGTGACCCGATATTCACCTTGTCACAGGTGGCCTTGAACGACACCATCATGGTGTTCGCCTTTGCCCCCCTGGTCGGCCTCCTGCTCGGTATCTCCGCCATTAGCGTGCCCTGGGCCACCCTCGTCACTTCAGTGGTTCTGTATATCGTGATCCCGGTGATTCTCGCCCAGTGGTGGCGCAGACGGCTACTGTCCAAAGGGACGGCAAGTTTCGAGATCGCCATGGAAAGGATCGCCCCGTGGTCGATTGCAGCGCTGCTGTCCACGCTGGTGCTGCTGTTTGCATTTCAGGGCGAGGCCATCCTGAAACAGCCACGAGTGATCGCGCTGCTCGCCGTTCCCATTCTTGTCCAGGTCTTTTTCAACTCGGCACTCGCCTACGGGCTCAATCGTGCGGTGGGAGAGAAGCACAACATTGCCTGTCCGTCGGCCTTGATAGGGGCCTCCAACTTCTTTGAATTGGCGGTGGCCGCAGCGATCAGCCTGTTTGGGTTTCAGTCCGGCGCAGCACTCGCTACCGTGGTGGGCGTGCTAATCGAGGTGCCGGTGATGCTGCTGGTCGTCAAGGTGGTGAATGCCTCCAAAGGTTGGTACGAGAGAACCACACCGGACTGACTCGCGTCAGCTCGGTGTAATCGCCGTCCAACACACCATCATGTTCGACCCCGTGTTTTAACCTTTAGAACCTGGTCGTTCAATGGCTCTTCGGCTCGATCCGCTTCAGCAATGAAAACAGATCGCTGTTGGTGGAGAGCACCACGGTGGCCTCGCTACCGATGATCTTCCGGTAGGTCTCCATGCTCTTGGTGAATCGGTAAAAATCGGCGGCCTGGGGTTTCTGGGTATAAGCCCGGGCGTAGATTTCGGTCGCCTTGGCATCGGATTCGCCGCGAATCTCCTGGACGCGCTTGTAGGCGGTGGATTCGATTTCGTTGATGTCACGATCCTTCTTGCCGCTGATCCGCGCCGCTTCGCCCTCGCCCTCGGAGCGGAAACGCTGGGCAATCTGCAAACGCTCGCTGATCATTCGCTGATAAATCCGTTCAAGCACTTCCGGGTTGTAGTTGAGTCGCTTGATACGGATATCCAGCAGTTCGATGCCGAATTCGGCCAGCTTGGGCGCCGCCGACTCAAAGATGTTCTTCTCCAGTTCCGCCCGGCCAAACTGAATCGGTCGCAGAACACCCAACGCACCCACCCCGCTCAACGTGGCGGCCGCGTTTTCGTCCTGCAGCGGCTTGCGCTGCTTTTCGGTTCTCACCACCTCGATCAGTTCGTGCCGGGCCACCACGGTGCGTGTTTCACTGCCCAGAATGTCTTCCAGCCGTGACTGGGCACTGCGCTCATCCCGCAAGCGCAGAAAATACTGCATGGGATCGGTGATGCGCCAGCGGGCAAAAGTATCCACCTGGATATAGGTCTTGTCCTTGGTCGACATTTCGACCATGGGCCCATCCCAGGCCAGATAGCGCTTGTCGATACGGTTGACCTCCTGGATGAAAGGCAACTTGAAATGCAGTCCCGGCTCGGTAATCGGTTCGCCCATCGGGCGACCGAACTGGGTGATAATGACCTGCTCGGTTTGCCGAACGGTATAGAGCGAGAGCAACAAAACCAGACCCAGCAAAACGGCTCCGGCAAAACGGATGTGACGCATGTTCATTTGGCAACTCCGGGCAGGGTCTGAGTCTGGGGCAGGGGAAGCATGGGCAGGATCTGCTGCACCGCTTCGTCGACGATGATGCCCTGCTTGGCTTGGGGCAACACGTCACCCATGGTTTCCAGGTAGATACGGGTCCGCGTCACCTCGGGCGCCTTGACGAACTCCTCGAGAACGGCGCCAAACGCTGCAGCATCACCCTCGGCTTCGTTGATACGCTTGAACCGATAGCCTTCCGCCTCGCGGATGGCCTGATCCGCTCGACCGCGGGCACGGGGGACGGCTTTGTTGTATTCGCCGTTGGCGAGATTGATAGCATTTTCCCTGTCCTGCTGCGCCCGATTCACCTCATTGAACGAGGGTTGGACCGGCTCCGGGGGATCGACATTCTTGAGCTGAACCTGATTGACCACCACCCCCAGATGGTAACGAGCCGCCAGATCCCGGAGTCGGCTAAGCGAGGTGTCCTCGATATCCTGCCGACCGATGGTGATGATTTCATCTACGGTTCGGTCGCCGATTATCTCCCGCATAACGGATTCGGACAGATCACGAAGCGTAATGCCGGGGTCGCGCACCTCAAAAAGAAAGACCTCGGGATCGGTGATGCGGTACTGCACCACCCATTCGACCAGGGCGGCATTCAGGTCGCCCGTCACCATGGACCGCTCCTTCATAGGGTCCACTCCGATCTGATCGGGATTGGTCGTCAAATCGGCGGGCTTGCGCATCCCGAACTCCAGCTTCAGCTGGCGTTGGGTAGGGACCTTGATGACTTCATCGATGCCAAACGGCAATTTAAGATGCAGGCCCGGCGGGACATTCTGCAGATGCTTGCCAAAACGCAGCACCACGCCCTCTGATTCGGCCGGCACGGTGTAATAGGCAGTGAACAATCCAATCAGGGCAAACAGCACCAGCAGTATGGCCCCAATCGGTGGGGGCTTTCTGGACGGCAATGACTGCGTCCACGGGTTGGGTGTGCTCATCAGTTTCTCCGGGATGTGGCAGTAACAAGCTCAGGCCGCAAAGACCCAGTGTAGCGCGATCCAGAAAACCGGGGACTCGATGAACGACTTTCGCAGCGTGTTGAGAGCCGTGGTAGCTTATCGGCAAAGAATCTCAACCGCCTCCAGTCCTACCCCCCCTATGCCCCCTCCACTGGTTGAATTTTCCGCCGTTGCCAAAAGCTACGACGGCAAGATGGTCCTGCCTGGTCTGGCTCTGGAGGTGCAAGAGGGTGAATTCCTCACCCTGCTGGGACCGTCCGGCTGCGGCAAGAGCACTGCTCTCAGGTTACTGGCGGGCTTCGAGTCGCCCGATAGTGGCAAGATTCGCCTGGAGGGGGTCGTCATCAACCCGCTCCCCCCCGAAAAGCGCCCGATCAATACCGTCTTCCAGAGCTACGCGCTCTTTCCTCACATGACAGTGGAGCAGAACATCAGCTTTGGCCTGCGCATGAAACGGATTCCCCCATCGGAAATCCGGAGCCGTGTGCAAGAAGCCCTGGAGATGGTCCGGCTTCCCGATCTGGCCCGGCGAAAACCCGGTCAGCTTTCTGGCGGGCAACAGCAGCGAATTGCGTTGGCCCGAGCCCTGGTCAACCGACCCCGGGTCCTGTTGCTGGACGAACCCCTTAGCGCCCTGGATTTTCGGCTTCGCAAAGCCATGCAGACCGAGCTGAGAGCCCTGCAGCGACAATTAGGACTGACCTTCATTTTTGTCACGCATGACCAGGAAGAAGCTCTGTCTATGTCCGATCGCGTCGCCGTCATGCGTGATGGCGTGATTCAACAGATCGGTCCTCCCCGGGATATTTATGAGACTCCGGCCAATAGCTTTGTGGCCCGGTTCGTGGGCGAAAGCAATCTAATGGAGGGTATGATCACCCGTCGATTCGATGACGAATACGTCGCTATCGAGATGGAAAATCAGGTTTTTTCCTTCCCCGCTCCGTTGAGCCTGTCGCCCGGCGCGCACGTCGTGGTCTTGCTGCGACCCCAGGATTTGAAAATGGAGATCATTGGCCTCGAAGAAGCGAGGGAGGGCCAATTGACAGGTGCCATGGAGAACAGGACTTACAAGGGCATGACGCTGGACACCCTCATCCGGCTCGACAGTGGCACGGTCCTGCATGCCAGCGAAATTTTTGACGGCAATCACGCTGCCTGGACCCCGGGCCAGCGCGTGGCCATCGGGTGGGCGCCCCACTCAGCTTGTGTGCTCCCCGCCGATGCGCCTAGCTGATGCCATGTTGAACGCCGGACGCGGCCTCTTGCCGGTCTGGCTTCTGCTTTTTGCCTTGATCCCCCTGCTCATGGTGTCGGCGGTCAGTCTGCTGACGCGGGATGAAGCCGGATGGATCACACCGGAGGTCACTTTGGAGAACTACCGGCGTCTTTTTGATCCGGTCTATCTCAAGGTCTTTACCCACTCAATGGCCATGGCCGGGTTATCTACCCTCTTGTGCCTAGGCCTGGCCTATCCGTTTGCCTATCTTCTCTCCCGCGTCGGTTCGGCATGGCGGGGTGTCTTGCTTACTTTGGTGATTGTTCCGTTCTGGACTAACTCTCTGATCCGCATTTACGCGATCCGCAACCTGCTGGCGGCCAAAGGCGCAATGAATAGTCTGCTGCTGGCGCTGGGACTGATCGACGAGCCGGTTCGCCTGCTCTACTCCGGTTGGGCCGTCGGCCTGGGGCTGACCTATGTGCTGTTGCCGTTCATGATCCTGCCGCTCTATTCCAGTTTCGAGAAGCTGGATCGCCGCCTGGTCGAGGCGGCGGCCGACCTCTACGCCGGTCGTTGGGCGATCTTCCGTCATGTCATCATTCCCCTCACCGCGCCCGGCATCGCCGCCGGTTGCCTGCTGGTATTTCTCCCGGCGCTGGGTTTGTTCTATGTCACCGATGTGCTGGGCGGCGCCCGTGATCTGATGGTCGGGGCTTTGCTGAAGGATCAGTTTCTGGAGGCGCGTGACTGGCCCTTCGGCTCGGCGGCCAGCCTGATCGTGATTCTTTGGCTATTCCTGCTGATGGGAGTCTATCGGTGGGCACAGCGGTGGGCCGGGATGGGGCAGGTGGACGATGTCTAGATCTGGCCGCATCTATCTGTGGGGCGTGTTTGCCTTTCTCTACCTGCCGATGGCCTTGCTGATGGCCTACTCGTTCAACGAATCACCCTTCGGCTCGAACTGGGATCAACTGGGTTGGGAATGGTACCGCCGCCTGGCGGACGACCCGCTGCTCATTGAGGCCACCCTGAATTCCGTGGCAGTGGCTCTGCTCTCTGCCTCACTGGCCACGGTAATAGGGACCGCAGGCGCGGTGGGATCAAGCTTGTATGCGTTTCGCGGGCAGGTTTTTTTTCACCGTCTGATGTTGGTCAGCCTGATGTCGCCAGAGATCGTGATGGGTGTTTCGCTGCTGGTGCTGTTCCTTGCCCTGAGAATTCCGCTGGGTTTCGGATCGCTGCTGCTGGCACACATCACCTTTTGCCTGCCGTTTGTAACGGTGACCGTCATGTCCCGGCTCAAGGATTTCGACCCGCGCCTGATCGAGTCCGCTCGTGACCTCGGAGCCAGCGAGGCCCAGGCCATCGGCAACGTGGTGCTGCCGCTAGCGTTACCCGCCATTCTCGCCGGCTGGCTGCTCAGCTTCACCCTCTCGATGGATGATGTAGTGGTGAGCTTTTTTGTCACCGGGCCGGAATTCGAGGTGCTGCCGCTAAGGATTTATTCCATGGTGCGCATGGGCATCAAGCCCGAAGTGAATGCGCTGGCCACACTGCTGTTCGGTTTGTCGCTGGCAATGGTCATCCTGTCTCAACGGCTGATGGGAAGGAAGCGCTGATGCGGGCCGCGATGGTCTGGATATGGCTGCTCGCTACAAAGATCTGCCTGGCCGCACCGGAGGAGATCACTTTCTTCAACTGGTCGGATTACCTGCCCGGCGAGGTACTGGAGCAGTTCACCGCAGAAACCGGCATTCGCGTGCGTTATTCGACCTACGACAGTAACGAGGCGATGTATGCCAAGCTCAAGCTCCTGAGCGGCAAGGGCTACGACCTGATCGTCCCATCCACGTATTTTATCGACCGCATGGGTAAAGAGGGCCTGCTGAGACCACTGGACCGCTCGCAACTGCCGAATTTCCGCTTTCTAGATACCCGACATCTCGACAAACCGTTTGATCCCGGCAACCGTTACAGTGTGCCTTACCTTTGGGGGACCACTGGCATCGCATTGGATACACGGCATTTTGATCCCGGCCAGATGAAAGCGTGGGCCGATCTCTGGCGACCGGAGTTTCATGGCCGCCTGCTGCTGTCGAACGATATGCGCGAGGTATTTCACATCGGTCTGCGGGTGCTGGGATATTCCGGCAACAGCACCGATCCGGAACAGATTCGCCAAGCCTATGAAAAACTGCGTTCCTTGATGCCCAATGTCCGGCTGTTCAATTCCGATGCCCCGCTGATGCTCTATGTGACCGGCGAGGTAGATGCCGGCATGACCTGGAGCGGCAACGCCTATCGCACCCAACAGGAAGTCCCCAGCTTCGTTTACATCTACCCGCACGAGGGCTGCGGCTTGTGGATGGACAATCTGGCCATCCCTGCCGGTGCCAGGAATCCGGAAGGCGCGCTGCTTCTCATCAACTTTCTGCTGCGACCGGATATTGCCCGACTGATTGCCGAAAAAACCCGCTACGCCTCCCCCAACGCCGAAGCCGTCCGACAGTTGCCGGCCGAGGTTCGCGACAATCCCGTCATGTACCCCTCGCCCGCAGTGCTGGCCAATGGCGAATATAGCCTGGATATCGGCGAAGCTGTCACGGTTTATGCGAAATACTGGGAGCGGCTCAAGGTGGGTGAGTAATCCAACTAACGCCATCACATCCCCATGGGCCTCTATTCCCGAGCATCGGCGATGCAAAGGTGATGTCCGCCATCTGCCTTACAGACTGTGTGATTTGCCGCAGTCATTGAGTCAAAACCTACTAAGCAAGCCCTATAATCACACCATTCTCATGCTCCGGGGTGAACACATATCCATAAGAATTGGACAGCCTGCGGATGAGACTTGACGCACCCAATAACATGGCGGGAATACCCACCCCATCAGCACCGAGATCGGTCCACCGGCACCCGTCGCAGCACCCATCCCGGCCGATATGCGCCGAGGCTCCGCCAAACAATGGTCCGCCAACTAACCAACAAACTCCAGAGGCTACGAGGTAACCACATCAATTTGGGTAATGCCGAGTTCCTGCAGAACCTTTATCTTAAGAACGATATCGTCATGATCGATTTAAGCCGCCACCTTGCTGATCAAGTCAACGAATTGTTCGATAGGCGCAGGGGCAATACTGTATCAACGAGCTTGCCCATAGATGACGCCACACGGCCGAGAACACCGGGAATAAAGCCCGGTCTTTCACTCCTCCAGTCCACTATCGCACATAACTAACGACGCTTGTACTCAGAGAGAAATACGGGAATCAATGGGTACATCAGGTTCATTGCCTGGGCGCTGGTCAAGCAGGGAATGAGGAAGGGGGGTTCATCACGCAGATCGATGAACCTGCAACTTTTCGGTCGAGGTAGCTACAGAACTGCAGGGGAAAAAGGCCGACTTTCAGGTAGGCAGGAAGGAGATGTCTTCATGATCTTGGTCAGCCCTGAGCCAGCTCACCATATTGGGGTAAGGAGCCACACCAGCCGCCTCAGCGGCATCAAGGTCGTATGCCATGCGAAATAGCTGCAGGAAAGGCAACCCAAAGTATTGTCCACCTTCAAAGCTCTGCGCTAGCCACCCGCCCTGTCCCTGATAGCCCCCTTCATGAAAGCACACCGAGGCAGGTATCCCGAGATGAACGCAGGCCGCATAACACCATGCTGCAGTCACCATGCTGTGCGCTGTCTTTAACTGAACATCCGTAAAAGTAAGCGGTGTAGATAGCTTCGAGCGGCAGGCTGGGTGACAGATAGCTATGGATGAGGCCAAATACACAATATCACCCGGATACCTAGCACCATCACTATATTTGAGCACACCCGCATCTATTACAGCCCCATTTATGCTGCCTACCATATCCTTAGACTCGCCCTTAACGACCTCAATACCGATTTTTTGACTAAACTCAATTATAGGCTCTAACAAAGATAAGTACCTTCAGGAATAAAATAGAAATTAACTGCGAGATGGAAAAATTCCATTTACGCACATGACAAAGTTCAGGCAGATATAGGGCTGCATCACACTTATCGGATTCCCACTTCCCATAAGGGTTGGGGTAACGACCTTAACCGCGGTGCCTGAATTAGTGTATGGTGCAGCATCTTGAGACGGACCTGAAGGGCCAGTTGAGAACATGGGGGGCAGATTACTCGAGGTAATCTGTGTAGTTGGCGTACCACCCGCATCACCCATCCTAAAAAAACCGAGCTGAGGATTCTGGCCAAAACCCATCGGTACACGCCCAGTCAAATCAGGCAAATTAAAAGTCGAAACTCCGTTACCGCCGTAGGTAGTTCCTAACAATGCATATAGAGCCTGGTATTGACTTATTGCGAGCGTCTGTCCTTGACAAAACATATACCCATAAGGGGCAAAATTGAATCCGACCATAATAATCTGACCGATGAAGCTCTCCATCACTACCTCCTATTAATATATAAATATAATAACAAACTAGAAACACCTAATACCGTTGCTACACGGGAATTGCACTGTAGGCAGACACAATCAAGCTGCCATTTGGTGAGAAGGCCAGATATCTGGGCTGCGCTCTCGAGCCATCAGGCAGAATCAAGTCTATCGTATCCAACAACCTCCCTCTTTGGGTCATGGCGATAATTGTTCCGGCGCTAGCGTCAGCGGCATAGAGAATACCATCCGGCCCCATTGCGATATAACATGGATTAAAGTTCCGAACATTACCAAGACGACTCCCATCGTAAACATCAAGAAGCACCCCCGAGTGGTTAAATACCTTGATGCCATGGTTACCTTTGTCCACCACATAAATATCGCTGTCAGTTCCCACAGCAACACTAGTCGGCCCATTAAGATTATCATAAGACAGACCTAGGCTCCCAAATGAATATTTGTGGCGGCCACTACGATCATAGATATCAATTTGATGATTAGATGTGTCGGCGACATACACCCTGTCGTTAGCAACAGCCAAGTCCCTGGGGTAAACTAAAGCGTTTTTTCTAGTTGAGCGGATAACATCAAGAAGCTTGCCATTCCGAGACATGACAATGACTCGGCTGTTGCCAATATCGGTGATGTAAAATCGGCTACGGATGTCAGTAGCTAACGAGGAAGGAATGTTAAGCAGCTTTCTATCCCTGACTGATACTCCACCTCTCTTCCATACCACATTGCCATCGGAGTATCTGATCAGCTCATTTTTTTGCATGTCGAGGGCATATTTGTCGCCATAGCGATCATAATCCCACGCGACCGAATTGCTCAGCTTGACTTCAATAGGGGCAAGGCCGCTATTACTATTCGGTATCATGATGCTTGGTGGCTCTTGCTCACGTACAAGCTCAACACCGGCGGCCAGCCGTGAGAAAAGGGCGAAACCACCGAACGCAACCCCTGTATCTCGTATAAATCGACGCCTATCGTACATACATGCCTCACACTGTGGAAAGATTTAGCAGGCTCCTTTTCAGCGAATCTACCCGTCTCATTGGATAAAAGTCAAGACTTCGTGTATGAGTATTGCCGCCCTCCGTCAAGGAAAGCGGATCCCGTGCCAAAACACCGTTGACATGTTCAACTCACTGGATAGCGCTCAACCCGGCCGGGAGGGTAGGTGTACAGCACGCAGGTCGGGCAGCAGTGATAGCTGAACCCAGCCACATGGTTGGTTTTACCCCTTGCCTTGCCGAATTGTATCTGTATTTAAAAGGCACGCGCCCATCAAACTAGACAACCCCGGCGAATGACTGACAGGGCAAAGCGAGAGCTGGACTTAACCGTCCTTGAGCTTCACGCACACTTTGAGTGCGCCGCGCACGGTATTGAAGCAGTCGCATCCGCCATCCACCATTCATCATTTGAGGAGCGGATACTGTTAGAATATCAACCATAACACAACGCAATGAATTAAATAGTATTTTATCTATTCACGTTAGTGCGGCATGAAATATGCTAATTTTTCTATGGTAGCCATCCTGAAATCGAGTCCGTCTCAGCGCTGACAGCCGTCCATGCGCACATGTGCTACAATGTGACGCTTTATTAACTTTGTAGAGACAGAAATGAGAAAAATCTTATATATTATGACGCTTACTGCGCTTGCATTCCCTTTTGCTTCACAGGCGGGTGTTAAAAGCTTTGTTTTGAGTCGTCATCATCTGTAAGTGGCGATAAGTCAACCCAGAACTATACCTATGGGGAAATCCGGAATGGTCATGTAAATCTTTTCGGCAGGGTGTGCTATACGCCAAAAATAGGCGTAACGGAGTGCTCTCCGGCGATGGGCTCTAGCATTCTTCACAATAATGTGCTTGAGGGAAACATCCAGTATGCTGAGTTTGAGAATTATAGCGGGGTTGAAAACTTCACTGAGCAAACAATTCACGTTAAGCTTAACCTTGACACCCTTAAAGGTACATATGTTTCTTCAGTAAGCATGTTTTCAGAGGGTCAACAAACGCCGAGAGAGGCTTTTGATAAGGGTCTGGTTACTGCTGTCGCATGCCCGCCAACCACCAAGGAGCAGAGGGCGCTCGACGATAAGTTTAGGAATACCATAAAAAAGCTCGACAACTTGAAGTAACCCCCATCGTTTCACAATGTATTGCTTCATCCTGGGAGGCTAGAAGCAGCAAATTCAGGTGTTGAGTTTGGCTGCTTCGCTGCTCCATGGTGGTTTCATCAACCATGGCAATCGAAAAAAGAAATTGCTAATGGCCCCCATGGGAAATAGTGCTGGAACCCTATGACCATCCACAATTGACAAACCGGTGGTCATTTGGGGCATGCAGCCTCGCGCTTTGAGGCTTTATGTATGGTACGTTTGGGAAACTCTGATCAACTCAATTCTGATAAACTCGGATATAAAATAATTAATGTTTTAGACTGTCATTTGACGACGAGCTACGAATTATTAATATACTCCTTAGCAAGGTAGATCGTGCTATCAGCCTATTTCATCAACTCTAGCGCGGACACCCGGCCCTGCGGACTGGATGTCCGCTGGAGCGTCATTGAGGCGGTACTGGGTTTAGCCAAAAGGACCGCTAGCCCCAACTATATTTTGATTCTCAAACTGTAAAACCCACCGTTACCAACATAGATTATTGGCTAATAGTGGGCAGGATTGTCGAGGGGATGGACTCAGTGGCTGACACCTAAGCTACTTGCAGTGAACTAAACCGCCGGCGAGGTTGGGGTAAATCAAACTGACATGGAGCTCGTTAAGCATACGGCGGTTGATGAGCCGCTTGGATTCCTCAAGAAAAGACAGCATGGCCGGGGTAAGCACCATGCGGGCTTCGGCCAGTGAGATGGCGGGCGGGCGGGGTAGATCGTGGAGGTCGGCGATCCGCCAAAAGTAATCGGTCATGGTGGTGGGATGACCATCACTAATATTGTAGGCTCGGCCGGCCTGGCCATGTCGTGCCGCCGCAACACAGGCCGCAGCCAGGTCATCGGCGTGGATACGGTTGCTGTAAGGTGATTCTTCCGGGATCAGCACCGGCACTCCCTGGCGCACGCGCTCGACGGGCAGGCGTCCGGGGCCATAAATCCCTGGAACCCGCAGGATGACCACGGGAACACCGGTTCGGTGGCTCCAGTCCTGCAAAATGTGCTCGGCCGCCATGCGGCGTTTGCCACGATCTGATTTTGGATTGAGCGGGTACTCCTCATCGATCCAGGCGCCGGCACAATCGCCATAGACACCGCTGGTACTGATATACACCACTCGCTCGGGAAGTCCTTTCAAGGCATTCAGGCCATTGCGCAGTCGCGGGTCGTCAGCGCCCGAGGGTGGGGGCGGAGCAAAATAATAAAGTGTCGACACAAGATCCGGGAGCGCCATCAGACTGGCAACATCATCCAGATCGCTGCGGATGACGCCAAGGCCCATGGCCTTGAGCGCGGCGGCCGTGGACTCCGATCGGGCTAGACCCATCACGGTGCGGCCTTCCGAGATTTCCAGGCGGGCGACGCGTCTTCCGATATCGCCACAGCCGACAATGAGGTCAGCCTGCCCGGCTACCGCTGGGTTGGGTTGGTTTTTCATTTACGCAATGCGCCCGCCGTGATGATCAAGAGCTTGACAGCTGGTGATCGGGAAGAGGCCCGTCAGGGGTAGAGGGAAAATCGCCCCCAGAGGGCATTGGATGGATGAGAGTATTCCCCGCCTGCGCCGGAGCGCGCTTTCGCCCTTGAACCAGAGGTTCAGGTGGGATCAGTGGGCCTCGAATCAGGCTTTCCGCTCGGAGGCGGACCTGCGCACATCAATGGCCCGGAAGCTCCCGGGGTTTTGGATTAGGCTCAAGAAGTAACCCAGCGTGCTTCGAACGCGGCAGAGAATACCGGGCGGAATTCTACCGGCTTGCCAGACAACCGCAATACCGGATTTTGCCTGGAGGATAAACCAGGCAGGGTCTGGAATCAGTCCAGACGCCGCTGTTTCTGCTGCAACAGTTCATGAGCGATGTTGAGGGCCGCCATGACGGCAATCCGCTCGGTACCGATGATGCGGCCTATATCCCGGATTTCGCGCATTTTTTCGTCAATATAGCGAGCAGCAACCAGAAGATCGTGCTGTTCGTCGGCCGGACAGGACACGGGGTACTCCTTGCCAAGAATCTGAACCTTGATCGGTGGGCTGGTATCACTCATGGGGATATTTCAGAGAGGATGCATTGGTTGAAACTGAGGTCGAATGCTAGGATAAAGAATTACCCAAAGACCGACAAGGCAAGCGGCCATGAATAACGTTGTCAGCTTTGAAGAGATTCAGGATGCGCTGACGCATAGCGATGTATCCGGCACCGCCGCCGAAGCTCATGGCTTGCTTTCGGGCATGCTGTGCATGGATGTAGCGACAGACTGTCATCAATGGCTCGGTGATTTTTTCGGGGCTGAGCTGAGCGAGATCCAGGGAGAAGACCGTCTTCTGCTTGACCGCCTCTATCAACAAACTCGCCGTCAGTTGGTGGATTTCGATTTTTCTTTCGGACCACTCCTGCCCGACGACGAAGATTCTCTGGAAAACCGCGCACAAGCCTTAGGCGAGTGGTGTCACGGTTTTCTGCAAGGCATCGGCTACACGGGCAAGCAATCCGGATGGCCGGGAGAAATGAATGAAATACTCGCAGACTTGCTCGAGATCGTGCGGCTTGATCCGGCTGCTGCCGGTGAGGGCGATGAGTCCGCTTACACCGAGCTGACGGAGTATGTCCGGGTGGGTGTGCAGGTCATCCACAGCGAATTGCAGTCTCAAACCCCTCCGCAACATCATTGAATCGGTCAGGCCATGCTTAAACTCAGCGATTTCAAACAACGTCGCAAGCAGCTCATGCGGCGAATGAAGAAAAACAGCGTAGCGGTCCTGGCGAGCGCGCCCGCGAGCATTCGCAATCGGGATGTCGAATATCCTTTCCGGCAGCATAGCGACTTCCATTATCTGACCGGCTTCCATGAGCCGGAGGCGGTTGCGGTCCTGGCTCCTGGCCGAAAAGAGGGCGAATTCATCCTATTCTGCCGGGAGTTTGATCCGGAAAAAGCCATCTGGACCGGTCAGCATGCGGGGCTGGAGGGGGCCAAAAATGTGCACGGCGCTGACGAAGCCTTTCCCATCGATGATCTGCAGGAGAAGATGCCGGAACTGCTTGAAAATCGGGATCGGGTGTATTTCCCCATCGGCCAGGATGCCGAACTGGATCACGTCATCATGACCGCCGTGAATGAGGTGCGAGGTCGTGCACGCACCGGTGTTCAGGCACCCTATGAGTTCATCGCCGTGGAACACCTGCTGCATGAGCTGCGCCTGTTCAAATCAACGGAAGAAATCCAGGTCATGCGCAAGGCCGCCGAGGTCTCTGTACTGGGTCATCTCCGGGCCATGCGGGCTTGCCGTCCCGGTCGACATGAGTACGAGATCGAGGCCGAGCTGGCTCATGAATTTACTCTGAATGGCATGCGTTCGCAGGCTTACCCCAGCATCGTCGCGGGCGGGGTCAACGCCTGCGTTCTCCATTACACCCAGAATGATGCCGTACTGCGCGACGGTGATTTGCTGCTGATCGATGCCGGTGCGGAACATGAAAACTATGCCGCCGACATCACCCGCACCTTCCCGGTCAACGGTCATTTCAGCAAGCCCCAACGCCTGATTTACGAGCTGGTGCTGGAAGCCCAACTGGCCGCCATCGAGGCCGTGCGGCCTGGTCGGTGCTGGAATGAACCCCATGACGCGGCCGTTAAGGTGTTGACCAAGGGCCTGATCCGGCTCGGCCTGCTGGAAGGCAAGCCGTCCAGGCTGATCAAGGATGAAGCCTACAAAAAGTTTTACATGCACCGGACGGGTCATTGGCTTGGTATGGATGTGCACGATGTCGGGGCTTACATGATCGGGGGCAAATGGCGCGAATTTCAGGCGGGCATGGTGCTGACCGTCGAGCCCGGTCTCTATATTGCCGCGGACTGCGAGGAGGTCGATCCTTGCTGGCGGGGCATAGGCGTCAGGATCGAGGACGACGTGCTTGTCACCCAGGACGGCTGCGAAGTACTCACCGGCGCATTGGCCAAATCGGTGGATGACATCGAAGCCATCATGGCGAGCGGGATATGACAACCGATTACGATGTGCTGATTGTCGGCGGCGGTCTGGTCGGTGGCAGTCTCGCCCTTGCACTCAAGGATGCTTCGCTCCGCATCGGTCTGGTAGAAGCGTTGAGTGACGCCGAACGGCAGGGATCACCCGCCGGCGACCGAGCGCTGGCCCTCTCCCGGGGCACCGTGCAGACTCTTGATGGCCTGGGTATCTGGGCCTCGGTCGCACCGCAGGCTATGGCCATCCGGCATATCCATGTATCCGACCGCGGACATTTTGGAAAAACTCGCCTGCATGCCCGGGATCGGGGCGTGGACGCGCTCGGTCATGTCGCCGTTGCGCGCGTGCTGGAAGACGCCATTCAAAACCAACTGGACAGTTCCCCCATTACCCGCCTCTGTCCTGCGCGCATCATGGGCATCCAGTCCGGTCAGGACAGCGCTCTGGTTGCCCTCAATCACGCTGGTGAACAACTAAATATTTCCGCCCGACTGGTGGTGGCGGCGGATGGTGGCAGTTCGACCGTCAGAACCCTGCTGGGTATCGAGCAGAATGTGCGGTCCTATGGCCAGACCGCTATCGTGGTCGAAGTCAATACCAGCAATGACACAAACGACACGGCCTACGAGCGATTTACTTCATCGGGGCCACTGGCATTTCTGCCATTGGAACGCCGTAAATGCTCCGTGGTCTGGACGCTCACGAATGAAGAAGCCGAGGATTTGCTGCATCAGGGTGAGTTGGAATTCACCGCCAGTCTGCAGGATGCGTTTGGATATTGGCTGGGAACCCTCTCGCTCGCTAACCGGCCACAGGGTTTTCCCTTGAAGTTGATTCAGGCGGAACGCATGACGGATCAGCGGGTGGTGTTGATCGGCAATGCCATGCATCAAATCCACCCCGTAGCCGGCCAAGGTTTCAATCTGGGACTCAGGGATGCGGCGGTACTGGCCGAACGTATCCAGATTCAGACCCGGCTGGGCGAGGATTTTGGAGACCCGCTGTTTCTGGGCCAGTATGCCGAGGCCAGGCAGGCGGACCTCAACCGGGTGATCCGGTTCACGGACAGCCTGGTAAGAATTTTCTCCAACGAATTCCCTCCGCTGGCCTGGGCACGAAACCTCGCCCTGATGTCGCTCGACCGGATTCCGGCCGCCAAGCGGCTGCTCTCACGCCATGCGATGGGATACGGAATTCACGGATAAAAGCCGTTGGATCAGTTGAGTGAAGGCAATCCGGATTCGAGAACCCAGCGCTGGTCGTCTTCATCAAACCGCCAGCGCTGCTGATCAATGACCATTTTCTCCACCACGCTGCCGGGCGGGATATAGCGGATTTCAACCGTCTGCATCATCACCTTGCCGCTGGGCAAGACATCCCTGAACTGAGGGCTGTAGGAGGTTACCTTGATCTCCGCCAGCCGATTCCAGTCTGGGGCTCTTAGTGGTGGGGGATCCAGATAAGCCACCGCCTTTTTGAAAAGGTTCCAGCGGATGGCGGAACCGTATCCACTGACCTGCTCCTCCATTTTCATGAGGTCATAGTCATGCGAACAGGCGGAAAGCAGGATAATCAGAGCGAACCAATACGGGGTTTTCACGGTCACAATTTGGGTGTTCGTAATATGGTTGAATCAACAGAGCCACCCGCCGGACCCCGTCAAGGGCCAGAGTCATCGAAAAAATCTGGTTTTTGACGTTACCTCCGTGGAAAGCCTATAGTAACAATTAACAAAAAAGTATTCGGGATCAATTATGAAATTTCTCTTTTGGGCGATGGGGTTACTCGCAGTCATCTACTTCATGTCCGTGTTCACTTCGAGCACCCATGGTATTGACGGCTCCACACAACGATCTGCAGCCAATTCAGTCAAAAAACTGAAGCGCTACATGACTACCCAGCAACAGCATATTTTCGAGACTTCTTACGGGGTTCTCGGGGCCATCAAGTCCAAGGAAGGCCCAGATGCATTCCTGCCTTTTGTGGACGGCAAGACTCCGGATGAGATTATCGATCTTGCTCGTCAGGAAGTCAGTGCTCGCATCGCCGCCGGTGATCCCGATCTGGTCAAGTATGGAAGTTGGGAAAATCTGGTCGGTCTGGGAACCCAGCCTGCCGGCAATCCTACGGGCGGCAAGGCCCAGGCCGCGCAGCCACTGCGGAACTCCGTGCGCGGGGGCCGGGATGATGACGCAGCGGGTATACCTGCTCCCGCTCAGTGATTCCCTCAAGGAAGCTTTTCGCTGTTCTTGGTCATTAGGAGCGCCGCCTGGTAAACCTGTTCCCGGCGGGCTCCGCTGATTTCAGCGGTGAGCTTCACTGCTGTCTTCAGCGAGTTTTCTTTCAGCAACAACTTCAACATCCTGAGCTGCTCGCCCGTTAATTCGTCCGCCGTAGACCGTTCTCCTGCTCCCTCAATCAGCAAAACAAACTCGCCCCGTCGCATCTCCGGATCGGCAACAAGAATGGATGCCGCAGTGCCGACCTGGCTTTCTACCAGGGTCTCGTAGCGTTTTGTCAGCTCCCGGGCGATTACTAGTCGGCGGGTTGCTGGAAACATCTCAGCCAGATCTCGCAGGGTTTCCTCAACCCGGTGTGAAGACTCGTAAAAAATCAGCGTTCTCGGCTCATCCTTAAGCGACTCGAACAAGGTCTTGCGGGCCTGGCTTTTTCGCGGTGGAAACCCCTCGTAGGCAAACCGGTGGCTGGGCAACCCCGACGCGCAGAGCGCAGCAATCAGCGCACAGGCCCCGGGTATCGGGGACACGCGAATACCCGCTTCTCTAGCCTGACGCACCAGGGGAAAACCAGGATCATTGATCAGGGGAGTGCCGGCATCGGAGATCAGCGCGACGGTCTCGCCCAGAAGCAGTCGGTCAACCAGCCGTCCCGCGATGGCATCTTCATTGTGTTCATGAAGCGCCAGAAGCGGACGGTCGATGCCGTAATGATCAAGCAGCGGCCGGCTATGGCGGGTGTCTTCGCAAGCGATGACATGGGCCGTCTTGAGTACCTCAACCGCCCGAAATCCCAGGTCGCCAAGATTGCCGATCGGTGTAGCGACTAGGTATAGTACCCCGGCTCCAGCGGCCGTTTCCTGCCTCATGCCTTTTCGTTCTCCTGAGGGATTTTTCACCATGCGAATCACTCGTTTTGTCTTGATTGTGTTCTCGGCATGGGGATTGACGGCTTGCCAGAACACGTTACATCGCATGACCTCAAAGGCAACGCCCCCCAGCGATCCCCAAGCCGAATCACTGTTGAAATCGGGCGATTACGCCGGCGCGGCTCAGCGCTATGAGCAGCTGGCACGCGACTCCAGAACACCGGATCACTACTTTCTGGAGGCCGCCGATGCCGCGCTAAGAGCGGGAAACAGCGACATGGCGATCTATATGGCCAACGCGATCATCCCAAATGAACTGAGCTCTACAGACAACGTCCGGTATCTGTTACTCACCAGCCGGCTCGATCTCAATGAGGGAAAAGCCAGCGAGGCACTGACCAAACTGGACCCGCTTTCAGGTCAAAGGCTCTTCGGCCATGATGCAAAAAACTATCACATACTGCGCGCTTCCGCCGAAAACCAGTTAGGGAACATGATTGCCAGTGCCAACGAACGAGTGGCTTTAGGAAAGCTGCTGACGCGTCCGGAGGAAATACAGCGTAACAATGAAGTGATTCATGAGACCCTCGAAAGGGTTCCCGCCCGCCAGCTAGTGGATAAACAACCCCCGCCCCCGGATGCACTGGGCGGCTGGATGGCCTTAACGTATCTCCTCAAAAACACCCCCGGCGAGCGATTGGCTGCCGCGATCACGCAATGGCGTAGCCTCTATCCTGGTCATCCTGCGAATGGCGCCTTTCTGCAGCGTGCTTTGGCGGATGCCGGGCAGGGTTCTTCTTCGCCACAAACCGGATTGGTCCCCGGCGGTTCCAGTGGCAAGGCATTGCCCACCGGACCCTTTATCGGGGTATTACTGCCATTGACCGGCCCCTATGCCTCTGCGTCCGAAGCCATTCGCACTGGCATGACAACGGCCCAGGCGGCAGACCGCACCAGTCATAAACCCGAGTTGTTTTTTTCCGATTCAACTGAAAGCAATATCTACCCGAACTACCGGCGCATGGCGGATGGTGGCGCCACCATGGTAGTGGGTCCCTTAATCAAGGATGATGTCAGCGCTCTGGCGCGTGGCGGCGATATTCCCGTTCCTGTGTTGGCTCTCAATCAGGTCAATGACCTCAGAAATTCAAGAATCTATCAGTTCGGCCTGACACCGGAACAGGAGGTGGAACAGGTCGCCGGAACTGCCTGGCTGGATGGTAAACGAGAGGTCATCCTGATGGCGCCTGATTCCGCTTTCGGCAAACGTCTTGCCGGGTATTTTGACCGCTACTGGCAGTCACTGGGGGGTCGCGTTATCGAGAGGAGGAAATACCTCACGGACGCGGTGGACCCCCCCACGTTGGCCAAAAACCTGCCCGCCAATACCGATGATGCCTTTGTTTTTCTGGTCGCCGATGTAAAACAGGCGCGGCAAATCGTTCCCGGGCTAAGAAGTGCTTTTCCGGTCAGCATTTATGCGACCTCCCATGTTTTTGATGGAAAAATCAACGACCCTGCCAATTCGGCGCTCGATGGCCTGATTTTCTGTGATATGCCCTGGTTGCTGAACCCTAATCAGGGCGGGGCGCTTTCGGCTCAGTCTCTGGAAAGAGAAATTCGTCAGACAAAACCCGACGCGGTCAAGCTGCTGGCAATGGGCCTGGATGCCTACCGACTGGTTGCAGAAATAGATCACCTCAAAGACGATGGCTATGACCGTTATGCCGGCGCCACCGGCAGTCTGAGTCTCCTGTCTGATCAACGCATACAACGGCAATTGGAATGCGCACAATTCAGTGATGCCAGTCTGAAACCAAGAGGAATTGCCCCGCTGCTCAGAAGCAGCATGCCCCAATGACCTGAAAGCATTCTGGACAATGGAGCGCATGAGCCGGACCGAACAGGGTCGACAGGCGGAGGATCATGCCCTCAGCCTTTTACTGAAGGCTGGATTGAAACTCGTGGACCGCAATTACCGTTCCCGGTTTGGAGAAATCGACCTCATAATGGAAGAGGGAACGACTGTGGTATTCGTGGAGGTGCGCTACCGAACTTCCAACCGATTCGGTAGTGCCCAGGAAAGCGTTAATCGACAAAAACAGCATCGGCTCATCCTCACAGCCAGCGATTACATCAAGGATAAGCGCCTTCGCCGTCCGACTCGTTTCGATGTAGCGGCAATCACACCGGGACCCTCCGGTTTTTCGATGAACTGGATCAAAGGCGCCTTTGAGGCGGAGTGATCCTGACCCAATCAAAACCGACATCATGGAATTTCAAGACCGAATCGTTCGTCAGTTCGCACTTCACGCGGAAACCACTCAGGAGACCTTGCTGCGGTTGAGTGACGGCATCGAGGCGGCGGCCATCCACCTGGCCAACTGTCTCCTCAATGACGGCAAGATTCTCTGTTGTGGTAATGGCGGTTCGGCAGCAGAGGCACAGCATCTGTCCTCCGAACTCCTGAACCGTTTTGATCGGGATCGGCCCGGACTGCCGGCGATCTCGCTGACCACGGATACAGCGGCCATAACCTCCATCGCCAACGATTACCAGTTCGAAGACATCTTCGCCAAGCCTATTCGCGCGTTGGGTCAGAGCAGCGACGTCCTGGTGATTTACACCACCAGCGGAAATTCCGGCAACTTGCTGAAGGCCGCCAGTGCCGCTCATGACTGCGACATGACCATCATCGCTCTCAGCGGCCGAGACGGCGGACCATTAGCCCCATTGCTGCGTGAGAGCGATCTTGAACTCCGGGTACCTTCTGATATAACGGCACGCGTCCAGGAAATCCATTTACTGATCACCCACTGTCTGTGTGATCTGATCGACGTCCAGTTATTCGGTGAGTAAGACCATGCCCCTCCCCTCTCACTTCGTCGCCCGACTGGTTGAAATCTTCGCTCCCGAAAAAATCCTGACCGATCCAGCCGACTGCTGGGTCTACGGCTACGACAACAGCAAGCGACAGGTTTTGCCAGAAGCCGTGGTTTTTCCTACATCTCATGAGCAAGCCCTGGCGTTGGTCAGGCTCTGCAATGATCATGAGATCCCGCTGACAGCCCGGGGCCGAGGTACCGGGACCACCGGCGCCACCGTTCCCCTCAAACATGGCGTGGTGGCATCGTTCGAGCGAATGGATCGGATTATTGAATTCTCGTCCGATAACCGCTTCATCGTCGTCGAACCGGGGATCACCAATCAGGCGGTACAGGATTTCGTCAAACCCCATGGTTTTTTCTGGCCTCCCGATCCCACCAGCGCCGCGTTTTGTAGCGTCGGCGGAAACCTGGCCTACAACTCGGCGGGACCCCGCGCCGTAAAGTATGGCACCCCCCGGGAAAATACCCTGGGTTTGCGGGCCATCACCGGCGCTGGCGAGGAATTACGTTCAGGGGTCTATACCACCAAAGGCGTAGTGGGTTACGACCTGACCAGACTCTTGATCGGTTCGGAAGGCACGCTAGCACTGATCACGGAAGCCACGCTAAAACTGACCCCACTACCCCAAGCTAAACGAACGCTGCGGGCGGTCTATCGGGAAGTCAGCTCTGCGGCCCTAGCCATCGCCCGGATCATGGCACAACCGGCAGTCCCGTGTGCGCTGGAATTCATCGACGGCAATGCAATCGACATGGTCCGCCGCTACTCGACGGCTGGCTTGCCGGACCAGGCCGGTGCCTTATTGATGATCGAGGTAGATGGTTTTGCCGAAGCCATGGCCCCGCAGATAGAAAGCATTCGTGCCGCAGCGGAGAATGATGGCCTGGTGGAATTCAGAGCCGCCGAGACCGCAGAGGAAGTCGAAGCCCTGTGGCAGACCCGCAAGGCCCTGTCACCAACACTGAGAAAAATCGCACCCAAGAAGATTAACGAAGATGTCGTCGTACCGGTCACCGAGCTACCTGCCCTGATCAGCGGCATCGATGAGTTATCTCGCCGTTACCAATTGCCTATTGTCAATTTCGGTCATGCGGGCAATGGCAACATCCATGTCAATCTGCTTTTCGATCCGGGCAAACCGGGTGAATCCGACAAAGCCCACGCCTGCCTGGATGAAATGTTCTCTCTTGTCCTGCGGCTTCGCGGGACACTCTCGGGAGAGCATGGTGTTGGCATCGAAAAGCGCGAATACGTGAATCGTGAGCTGGATGCCACCTCCTTGCGCCTGATGAACGACATCAAACGCCAGTTCGACCCCAAGGGACTCCTCAATTGGGGCAAGGCGCTGCCCCTGGAGGAGATCACAAAATAAGCCGCAACAGCGACCCGGCAACCACGCCGTAGCCGGCGGTGGGGTGCCGCTTTTGATTTTCATGGGCAATGGGCCGGCGGTTCGTTTTCGTTATTGAACAGCCGGATGATGCGTTGGGGTTTTTCATGAACCACCGCATATCGGTAATCAGCAGATTGTCCTGTGTGCAAAATCCAGTCGCTGGCAGGTTCAAAGCCGGTGGGTACAGAGTGAAAACCCTGAAAATCCTCGGCTACCACGACCTGTTTAAGACCCACGGCGATGCCTCTGCCAGTGGCCTTGACGAAGGCCTCTTTCGCGTTCCAGTACCGGATGAATGATTCTGGCCGATGCGCCGGACCCAATCGACGCCAATCGTCCCATTCGGCCTCGGACAAGCAATATTTCCCCAGCCGGTCCACATCACGACGCGGATGCAAGCGTTCAACATCCACACCCAGTGCCATGCCGCGGCCGAACACGATCACCGCCATGCCACCGGAATGCGACACATTGAAGACCAGGCCCTGATTTTCCTCGGTGTGTGACAGACGAGGTTTACCATGCGCATTGATGGCTAAATCGACAGCTTCCGGATTGATCCCCAGATAACTCCCCAGTAACCGTCTTAAATGGCCGCGAGTCAGGATGAAAGCCCGTTGCGCAGCCGCATGGGAGTACCGATGGGCTCTGACTTTTTCCTCACGACTCAACCACTCCGTATGGATCTCCACCGGCAGCATGGAGTCTTCATCGAGATTCAGAAACCACACATGCAATGAAGACCGATCCAATTCAGGCGTCATGATCGGCTGCACGTGATGACTGACCGCTGGTTTCAAAATGGGCAGAGCAGGGAAGATCAGGGGGAAACCAGAGACAATAGCCCCGGACAGGGCTCGACGATGGTTTAATTCCACCTCATTCTAGCTGACGAATCACGGCCACAGCAGGCGATCCGCATCACATTGAACGCTAACCAGCAAACCTTGAAGACCTTAAGAACCCTCCTGATAGCCGGATTCAGCCCATTTCTGTACCTGATTCTGGTGGCGATGCTTTCGGCCTTGCTGGCCTATCCACTCTTCCGTCTCAGTGGATCGCAGGATATCGGCTTTTACCGTTCGCTGGTCAGCCGGGGTGGGCAAGCGCTCATTCTTATGAGTTTGTATCCCCTCTCGAAAAGGCTAGGGCTCAGCTGGTCGGATTTTGGATTGAAAACCCGATTTTTTCGGCAATGGCTGGTCGGTTTTTTACTTGGCGCGGCAATGCTGGGACTGCACCTGACCGCGCTGGTGATGCTGGAGGTCCGGGTGATGTCCCTGGAGTCATTCCATCTGCATGACCTGATGCTGATCTTGGGTAAATCACTGGCGATCGGTTTAGGCGTAGCTTTACTCGAAGAAAGCATTTTTCGGGGTGCGCTGCTCTCGATTGTTGGCCACCTATCCAATTCCACCATGGCCATATGGGTGAGCGCGTTCTACTACGCCCTCCTGCATTTCATCGGCAGCAAATGGACCACTGAGAGCGGGGCTGTCGGCTGGGACACCGGTTTTCGCATTGCCCTGGACGGGTTCGGACACCTTATGGAAGTGGCACCGGACAGTTTTCTGGCTCTCTTTGTCGCCGGTCTGTTTCTGGGTAGCCTTCGTGTCATCCTGCCCATGAGCCTGGGGCTCTGCATCGGTATTCACGCCGGCTGGGTTTTCATCGTCAAGTCAGCCAAATCCGTAAGTTACCTTAATTTCGATTCCTCTCTCATGTTTCTCATCAGCCGCTATGATCTGATCATTGGCTACCTTTCAGCCGCTTGGTTAAGCGTTTTTCTCATCCTGATGTGGGCGGGTGTGGCCTTGTACCAAAAGCGCCCGCCGTCTTTGCCGAAAAAAACTTCATGAACAAAGACGAAAACTTCAAAACGCCGCAAGCACTCGTCGAGGATTTCAATTTTGGTAAGGAAACGGCTCGGGTCTTCGACGACATGCTGGACCGATCCGTACCGTTTTATGACGAGGTCCAACGCATGCTGGGAGAGATCGCGGCCGACTTCGCGACCCCAGGCAGTTGCATCTATGACCTGGGCTGCTCCACCGGTAACACGCTCATACACCTGGATAAGGCCGTCAACAGCGACATTCGTCTCATCGGCATCGATTCATCCGCAGAAATGCTGGCCGTCGCCGGAAAAAAATTCCAGGATGCGCCGCTCGATCACCCTCATGAACTGATCTGCCGGAATCTGGAGCAGGACCTTCAGTTGAACAACGCCTCAGTGGTGGTCATGAATCTGACGCTGCAATTTGTGCGACCGCTGTATCGCGATCAACTGATCCGAACCATCGCTGACGGTACGCAAAGCAATGGCTGTCTTCTGCTGGTGGAAAAGGTATTGGGTCAGAACTCCACCCTCAATCGTCTTTTCATCAAGCATTACTATCAATTCAAGAAACGCAACGGCTACTCGGACATGGAAATCGCGCGGAAACGGGAAGCGCTGGAAAATGTTCTGATCCCCTACCATCACGATGAAAACCGAGCACTGCTCTTGCGCAATGGCTATAGCGTCTGTGACGTGTTTTTCCGCTGGTATAACTTCTGCGGGATGATTGCCATTAAATAGTCAACCGCTCGTCTTGGCTCGCAACATCCCCTGTTTGCGATAATTAAAAACCAGTCACTTACCCTAACAGAACCCAAATGGCCGCCCAAAAAAAACAAAAATCACGAAAAGTGCCTCCCCTACAAAAAGGCACTCTGGTCATGTGGAATGACACAAAAGGCTTTGGCTTCATCCGTCCCAACCAAGCAGATGAGGATTTCTTCATTCACATCAGCAACTTCAAGAAAGGGCTGACACGCAGGCCGGAGATTGGCGACGAAGTCCAGTTTCGTGAGGCGGAAGGCCCTGGCAAAAAACGTGTTTCCTACGCGCTGATCCCGGCTCTGATCGAGACTGACACCGCATCCGTAGCGCAATTTGAATTGAATCCAAGGCAACGGTCATGGTTGACCAACGTGTTGATCATCACCCCCCTGGTGCTGTCCAGCTACTTGCTGCTGATGGCCAAGAACCCCGTACCATTTTTTTCCTACTTCATACTCAGCTTGTTGACGATGATCTTGTATGGAAAGGACAAAGCCAATGCAGCGACCCGAAAGTGGCGGGTCCCGGAGAGCTATTTTCACATCCTGGAGCTGATGGGAGGATGGCCAGGGGCCTTGATTGCCCAGAACGATTTTCGTCACAAGACACGCGCTTCTACCTATCTGTGGATACTCAGGGGCATCATTGCCATTCACTTGATGGGTTGGTTCATTTACTTCTACTGGACAGCCAAACAGACCGAGTCAGGCCTGTTTTAGAGCCTTCTCTTACCTTAAAGAATAAGAAAGATAAGAAGAACCTATGTTTGTTATAAAGCCACCATGGTTCTGTAGATAACTCATTTTTTTCAATCAATTCATTGTCTTGAGAAGAAAAATACCTGTGGATAAAGTGCCCCGGAAAACCCGTTTAACCTGTGGGTAAGTCGACCCCGATACCGGGGACCCTGACTCACCCCAGTTTATCCACAGTCGCCCGCAGCCTTTATCCACAGCTTGTGGGTTCGCTCTCTCAATCCAGCTTAACAGGAACAAACAACGTGCTGTCGCCGCGCTGAATCAGCAGAGCGACATGTTTGTCGGCCTGTTTCGCGAGGTTCTGCAATTGAGCGGCGTCTTTGACAGCCTGCCCGTTGACAGCCAGGACAATATCCCCCTTGCGGATACCCGCCTTCGCTGAGGGTCCGCTGACTTTCTCGACCAGCAAACCCCCCTCGATTTGTCCTGACTTCAGTTCATCTGGGGACAATGGGCGAACAGCGAGACCCAGTCGGCCATGATCTGCCTGGTCAGAAGCCTTCTCTGATGCAGCAGGCGATTTTTCTTCCAGCTCGGCCACAGTGACACCCAGATCCAAGGCTTTTCCGTCACGCCATATTTTCAGCCGGGCCTCGCTACCCGGTTTCATATCAGCGACCTTTGGCGGCAATTCGCGGGAATCCGTGACCTGTTTACCGTTCAGTTCAAGAATCACATCACCAGGCTTTATGCCTGCCTTGGCACCCGGACCATCGGGGGGCACCATGCCGACCAAAGCGCCATTGGGATTGGGTAAACCAAACGATTCGGCCAGGCCCTGCGTCAGATCCTGCACGGCGATGCCCAACTTGCCGCGACTGACGCGGCCTTTTTCCAGCAACTGTTGTTCTACATTGAGCGCCACATCGATGGGGATCGCGAACGACAGACCTTGATAGCCGCCGGTACGGCTGTAGATTTGTGAGTTGATACCGATCACCTCGCCCCGTATGTTCAGCAAGGGCCCACCCGAGTTACCAGGATTGACCGCCACATCCGTCTGGATGAAAGGCACATAACCCTCTTCCGGGAGAGAACGGGACTTTGCCGAGACGATACCCGCAGTCACGGTATTATCGAAGCCGAAAGGCGAACCGATGGCCAGCACCCACTCGCCAACCCGCGTATCGGCAGGATTGCCGACACGGACCGCCGGTAAATCGTGCGCTTCAATCTTGAGGACGGCCGTGTCTGTCAGCTTGTCGACGCCGATCACCTTGGCGGTGAATTCGCGACGATCTGCCAGTTTGACCGTCACTTCGGTTGCACCATCGACGACATGGGCGTTAGTCAGCACCACCCCGTCCGCGCGAACGATGAACCCTGAACCCATCCCCTGTGAGGGTGGTTCATTCTCCGGAGGCGCCTGAGGCCCAAAAAACGGCGCAAACGGATCACCATAGCCAGGACCCTGGGGTTCGTCCTCTTTCTCTGCAGGACCTTCCCCCCGGCTGGTGCTGATGTTCACAACAGCCGGACCGCTGCTCGCGGCAATACCGGCAAAGTCCGCCAGAACCGTCTCACTTGCCTGAGCGACCGGGGGGGCAGGCATGGCAGCCATCGTTGACTTGTCGCTGGCTGCGGGTACTGCAACAGCAGCAGTATCGGGCTTGTTGGTTGACTGCTGCCGAAACAACGTCACACCAGTAGCCAGCGTCGCAACGACGGCCAGCCCGATCAGGGTCTGGCGCAGGGAAGTAGGGTTCATGATGATCTCCTGGGAAAAGGTCTGGGAGTGAATATGGGGCTGTTAACGGATCTGGCCTGTGAAGTGGCCATCAGGACTGGCCTTTTCAAGACTGCTCCTCGTGCAGCAAGTTCGAAGCGGACGATTAATTACGACCAGTGGGGTAATGTTCAGGCCCGGGTGAGTCGTATTTTGCTTACCAGCCAGTGATAAAGGACACCCGCCAACACAAAGATCAGCGCTGTCAGCCCAGCCAACATGAGAATTTTCTGGAAAGCCAGGTTGATCAGAGCCTCACCCCGGCTTTGCGTTTCACGCGACAGTTCTGCCAGCTGCTTTGCCAGTGCCTCGGTATGGACCGGACTCAACGTCGTCTGCAGCATTTTTAGGGTCTCGGTCAGCCGCTGCGACATACGGTTGATTTCCAGCGCCGTCATCGCGTAATCCTTGATTTCGAAGGGAGGCGAGTTCGGGTCTGAAGGCCATTTTTCTATATGCGTCAGCACACCATCAAAGGTACCTAGTGCTTGCTGGGTGGAAGTCGCCATCTTGCCCCCTTCAGACAGCGTTTGGGTAAAGCTCCGCGAGAGGTCCGTTAAGCCCTCTTTCTCAGTTTTGAGTGCATGCACCAGTTTTTCACGTTCCGCGGTGAACTCGGTCGGAAGTTTTTCCATCATCAGACTCAGACGGTCAGCAGCCGAACCAATCTGGGTAGTACCGCTGATCAATTCCTTGACCTGTGGACCGGACATCGCCCGAATGGACAAGAGCTCCATCTGCCATTGCAAGACGACAGGCATGCGCTGACCCATGAAAAGAGCGCGCTCGGCAAACAAACGGGTCTCTGTCAGCTCACGCGTCGCCGGGTCCAGACCGGACAGTGGATCGATATCCAGCAATGCAAAAACGCTGGAAGGCATCAGTGAAGTCTTCTGTTTCTCACTGTGCTGCGTCACATCGCTCACCAGTCGGGTACTGGCAAAGGCCTCCAATTCACCGTCCGGACTTCCAGATGTCTGGTGCCATTCATTGATGGAATGTCGAAGCTCCGCCTGCATGGCCGGGGTCAATACTCTTTGCGCGATAGCCCATATTTCCGATTCCCGGCTTTCCAGAGTCTTCAGCATAGGGTCCGCGGAAAGACCATAAACCTTCGGCAGCCAGTAATCCTGAACCCGCCAACGGGCACCACTGGCAAGAACCGTCAGGGAAACCAGATTAGCCAGCGCATTGGAGCCGGACGCCAGACCATAGACATCCGTGGCCAAAGTGATTTTGATGGAAAGCAACTCCTCCCGTGGTATGGGTTTGCCATCGCGCTGAAGGCGCTCGATGGCCCCGGACGTGGAAGTAACAAAGTTGTCAGCAAACCGCAGCATATCCTCCTGCAGGTCAACCGGATCAACCGGTTCGGTCTCCACTCCACCGGGTAAAACAGCTTTTACGGCACGAACGGGGAGATCAACCGTTGTTTCAATCAGTGAGCAACCCGATGCGAGCGCGAAAATAGCGACAGTCAGCAAGAGCACCCATCGGCTGGTCCGTTCCAGAAGTAGAAAAGTCATGGCATTGGCGATGATAAGCGTCGACAAGATGGCATTCGAGGCCACAAATGATCGGATCAGGATTGTAACGGCTTAGTGTCGGCGACACCGGCCAATTCACCGCTCAGGGCCTTCAACCCATCCAGCACTATTTCTGATGATGGTGGCATCTGAAGCTTGGTAACCTATGCCGGCAATCAAAAAAATCATCCGTAAAATAACTACAAACCGACCGTTGGCGTCCCCATATAGTCTTCAACAGGGGTGTTCTGGTCATCGGCCATGAGGAGAAACCCAAGTCAATGAAACGTATCACCTATGTCAGCACCTCAACAAGCCCGCCGTCGCCAGACACGCTCGATGAAATCGCCCGTGTCTCCGTCCGCAATAATGCCCGCGCCCATGTGACGGGTATTTTGCTCTCAGGCGGCGAGTTTTTTCTCCAGATACTGGAGGGAGAAGCCGTCGAAGTGGACCGGGTGCTGGAACGCATCAGAAAAGATCCACGACATGGCGATCTGCAACTCATCAAGGTGGAAAATTCCGCATCCGACCGCCTCTTCCCCGATTGGTCAATGCAGGCCGTTCGACTGGATGACAAGAATGATGCCCTCATCCAGGCCATTCGCATCATACTGGCCAACATGACGGAGTCACGCCGTATCCTGCAGCGGTATACCCAGCCCGCCGTTCTCGAGTTCATCAATCAGGGGATCAATCCCCTGCAGGTCCCCTACCAAACCGGGGACAAGGTGGTGCTATTTGGCGATATCGCGGCGTTTGATGCGTTGTCGGCCTTCTACACCACCGAGGAGGTAGCCGAACATGCCCGCTGTTTTCTGGAAGTGGTGTCCGCCGCCGTCGTCCGTCATGGCGGACAGGTCAACAAATACATGGGGGACAAAGTCATGGCCTATTTCCCGACCAGTCGGGTTGATGATGCCATTCGCAGCTGTCTCGAAACCTTGCAGGCCATACGTGCGCTCAGGGCCAATGCCGCCCAATGCCGCCTCCGTAATTTCCTCTATGGTGGATTCGGGTTGACCCTCGGTCCCGTCATCGAGGGTAACTTCGGTACCCCCCTCAAGCTGGACTACACGATTCTAGGGCATACGGTAAACATGGCGGCCCGCCTTGAAAGCATGACGCGCTCGACCGGCCGCGCACTCATGTTCGGCGAATCCGTCAAGGATGCTTGCCAGGAGCCCTGGCCATGGGAGGCGATGGGACAGTTTCAGTTGAAGGGGGAGTCCGCGCCCTGCAGCTATTACAGCCTGAAAGAGGACATCGTCCTCGACACACGGTCGGTGGATGACATGATCAACCACGTGCTCAGTACCACGGAAGAGCATCGGCGGAACTGCCCGTGTTGAGGATCAGTTGAGGCGCTTCTGGCCAGTGAGCAACAGTTTGGCAAGGGTCAAGACCTGACCCTTTGCGTCATGAGTTAAATTGGACGTGCCCCGCCAGAGACATAAGATATGATCGTCTGGGGGACTGCTCCCCTGAGCAAACCAAGGAAAAATCACCATGAAAAACATCACAACGGGGTTAGCGTTGGCCCTATCGACTATCGGCTTGTCCTCTACTGCAGAAGCAAAAACGGTCCTTGATGCAAGTGCACGTTGTTTTTTGATCGGTCTGGTAGAGCCGGGTGGCTGGCAGCAAACACTCAAGATAAAACCCCAAAAAGCCTTGAGTGACAAAGCCGGCGACCTGGTTCAGGTGACCGCTCTGGAGCACGGCACCAAGGCCGTTAATCCGCCGCTCGCTTATTACAATCCACTGACGGGTTCTGCCACTTACATCAGCCAGGGAAGCCAACAGGTTATAAGCGGCATGACTCAGATCAGTTTGGTGGGAACAAGCTACGGCACGTCTGATGCCAGCAAAAATGGCATAAAAGGCCTCTATGTTCAGGATTACAGCGTCCTCCTGGCAGCTCAATCCAAAGGCGCCATTCCTAGCGGTTCCATTTTTGGGGTCAATGAGTTCAAGCCCATCGCCAACCCGGAGCAATCTGAAGATTCCAGAAACGTGGGCGACCTCACTGAAATATCCTGTAAGGATTTCTGATCTGGCAGTTAAGCTCACAGGGAAGTGGCCCGGTTCATTCCATTAGCAGGAGCATAGGGAGAACCGAATGAAGAGAGGCTGACTCTTTTGTCGATGACGGTCACCCTGCTGTGCGGCATGCAATCTCCCGCCGCGATGGCCGCCGAATCCCTTGTGGCCGCGTCTTCGGCTGAGGAGCATGAGGTCATCACAGTCGGGTTCCTGGTCTGTAGTGACCAAGAGAGACGCCTTGAGCAGGCCATTCTTGCGGCGAGTAATCCTGATTCGCCCCGCTATGGCGAATGCCTGACACTCAAACAACGGGATTCTTACCGACCCAGAAGATCGTGGGTCAACAAGGTCGTTGGCTATCTGGAAAAGGCGGGTTACACCCTGCGCATCTAACAATCCGGCCGTCGGGTTGAAACCCACACGACTGTTGCCCAAGCCAGCGGCGCTGGCTGGAGGGGTCTTGAAGCCTCATGTCAGCGAAACCGGGCAAAGCTATGGGACCCCCAACCAAAGACCCCTCGTGCCGACTGCTGTGCAAACCGTGGTCGAAGTCATCCTCGGCCTGGACCAGACGCCGGTGCGTTATGGATTAGCGCAACAACGGTCGCAAACAGCGGTGACCAAGATGGCTAAGTAGGCGGTGGGGGAGGGGTATAAGTAGCTGCCTTTGATGACCCCGGCCACCAAGATCGCCCAAGCAGAACGCCGATCTTGGGGAGCGATTTTCCATCAGGATAGCTCTTACAAGGTCCATAAACCCTGGGTCCTCCCTCATTCGACGAGCCCCCGCAGTTAATATACCTAGATCTTACATCATTCAAAGCGTAACGGGGGTTAATAACCAAAAGGAGAGTACCATTCTGTGCATCACCTAAGCTTGCTTTTGACTCGTATTGGGAAACGGCAATATCCTCGGCTTTAATAACTTTTCCTGTGAGAGGATTACGCCAAGGTGAGTAAACGTCGGTCTTCACACTTTGCAAATAATAGTTTATTACATCAATATCAAACCCATCGAATGCAGCAGCTGTTCCCTCTTTAATAATATTGTCTCTTTTAATGCGAGGTCTACTCACAACCTCTACCGCTGTGTTTTCTGGGCTGCTTTCCATGGCTAGCCCTCTCTGTTCCGTCAAAGCACCATCTCCGTAGATGGAGCCATAACTATAATCGCTTCGATCAAGATACCCTAAATTTATCATGTCATCAGCGAGATATGTCTCACTTTTCCATGGGTAGAGAATAACCCCTTTGCCATCGCTCATCACGCCAAGCTCATCGCTGTATAAATCTCCAGGATAGGCTGATTTTATATTATTAGCCCACACGCAGAACGTACTGCTAGCCGAGGTGGTGCCAGAGGCGCACTTACTGGTGTCCTTAACGCCATTAGCATCCGTGTAAAAGCCACCGATATTAGAGAGGTCGCTATACCAGCTTTTGTTTACCGTACGCCCTTTATAGTTGTCATATTCGCTTTGAAGAGTGAATTGTTGATTTTCTATTTCACCCCAATATGCAAGAAATTCTTGAAGCTCTTGCACCTCTGATTGCTTCAGCCAACCACCATGCTTATCTTGATAAATCTGTACCAGCGTCCGCCACGCAGGCGTGCCTCCACCATTGGAGCTAAATAATGCCGTGTTGATTGCAGATCCACAAAATTCATGAACACCCCCCCATGCTGGTAGCCATTTGTTAATGAACACATCATTGTTACTATCCAGCGGGTCGGTTGAGGCGTGCGCAATGGCGTCTCTATAGGACTGCCAAACGCCATCAATATGGGTGCTGCATTCCTGCGCCACAATGAGTGAAACCTGAAGACTAAGATACTTCACTTGCTCTGACAGATAGGCAATCTGCGTGCTAATGCATGTTAGCTGCGCTTGTATTTCCTCCAATGTATCTGCTGTTGGATCAGGGAAATTTAAAAACGTCCCCAACACGGCTTCTGTAGCTGGGGTAGGAACACCTGCAGATTTGCCTAAGGCAAATATCGCGACCACACCGACATCGTTAATGATTTCTGTTGAAGACTTGGATTCATCCCCATTTCCAACCGGTGCGCTGCACACATCGGATGCTGATGATGCGCGGGGTTTTAGTCTGATACCCCCATCAACCGCCGCGATTGATGGTTGTGGACTTGCTTGTCTTGCATCGCCCTGAGCGATACTTTGGGTGATGTCGCTAACTGAAATGGGTTCGAGACGCTTAAATCGGCGTCCATTTCTTGTCGCCTTGGCCACGGCATTAACCACGGCGCCAAATCCTCCAAGCCGTTTCCGCTCATCATTCAGGCGAACCTTATCGACATGGATATTTTTTACCTGAAGCACATAATCCGGGGCACCTTTACCAATCCCAAGGGATTGTCGTACCTCTGACAGAGCCTGAGGATAAGATCTACGGGCGTTTGTCAGGACTGATGCCGCACTGGATAGTAAGTCCATCTTGACAGATGCAAACTCAGCACCCACCTGTGATGTCAGTGCAGCGAGGCGTCCACGGAATTTAACGTTTTTGGCGCGCCCGCCGGTGGTAATGATCTTCAGGGGAAAGGCGCTTGGATCGACCGTTGTCAAGAGAACATTCTCTCTCCCGTTTTCGTCCGTTTGGCCACGCCCAACTAGGCGTCCTCTAGCATCCCTTACGCTGACAGAGGCCCCAGCAAGCGGTTCTTCTGGTGCGACGGTGGCCCAGACCTTGAGCATGTTGGACACCCCGTCCAGTGGGACGGCGATAGATGCGGTACTGGCAAAGGCAAGAAGCATGACTCCCAGGCTTTTAGTAAATATAGTTGCTTTCATCATGCCTCTTTTATGGCGCCAGAACGGCATTCAGATTCCGCCCTGCAGAATGTAAGGACGGGTGAAGACAAATCGGCGGTATTCCGATTTGATTGTTGGCGAGCGTAAGGCAAAGAGGGGATGAATTCAAATATAAAGTTCAACACCTGAAGCGCAGCCCTCCAGGATCGGTTAGGCACCCAGCAAAAATTCAGCACGCCATGCGCCTGAGTTTTCGCTATCGCTTCAACCCAGCCCAATACGCCAATCCTGCCGTGGCCCATTGCCAGTCGCAGTCACGGTCCACAATGGCTCAACACAGCCCTGACCCGCGATGATCGCCACCCGACGGTCTGGCTCCGGACACTGGAGATTTTTTCTTGCAATTCTGTGATGAATCAGTACCATTGCATTTCCTTTTATGGGCACCTGATTCCCCCCAATCCAAGGGGCCCTTGAAGGGAATAAAAAAATAATAAAAAAACGGCGCCCGGCTCCCCCTGCTGGGTTGCATGAGAGAGAACTGAGACTTGGCGGTCGCCCATACTAATAACAAAAAGATCGCCAAGAATTTTGCGACCCTCCTCGATCGCGCGCTCGCATACTGCCCGTCAACCATCCCACCTAGCAGCTGCAGGTTAGCTTCTGTCTGTTGCCTGCCCATCGCACCCACCTGTTGACGGTCTGTACAGTGGCGGAGTGCGCCGTGTGCCGTTCACTGCTCCAATAACCACGCCCCAGGCAGCGCCTGATGCAGCCGGTGACACGCCAGCCCCGTGAAGTGATCTGACGAATATCAAAATTGCCAAATATTCATTGGACCCAAGGCCTTGCCTTTCCTAATCTGCCGGGGTCAGTCGAACAGACTTTCTCTCAGCAAACCATTCCAGATTAGGAGTCATCAAGACATGAAACGCACTCATTTCGGGGCTTTAAGCCTGCTGTTAACTGCCGGCATCATGCCGAATGCAGCACATGCCCACGGCTACGTCAGCAATCCACCCTCGCGTAACATCCTCTGCAAGCAAGGCGTTAATCTGGGTTGCGGAGCTATCCAGTACGAACCTCAAAGCCTGGAGGGCTTATCAGGTTTCCCCAGCGGCGGCCCGGTCGATGGAAGAATAGCCAGTGCCGGCCTTGCCGGGTTCAGCCCGCTCGACGAGCAGACCAGTACACGCTGGAACCGTCAGGTGCTGCAATCCGGGCCACAGACCTTCACCTGGACCTTCACCGCCAACCATGTCGCGAAGAACTGGCGTTACTACATCACCCAGCCGAACTGGAACCCCAATCAGCCGCTATCACGAGCGGCGTTTGAACTGACCCCGTTCTGCACGGTTGATGGCAAGCTGCAGCGGCCACCGATGGTCGTCAGCCATAACTGTCAGGTTCCCGCCCGGACCGGTCATCAGATCATTCTGGCCGTCTGGGAAATCGGAGACACGGTAAACAGTTTTTACAACCTCATTGATGCCGACTTCAAAGGCGGCGAAGGTGCCCCCCTACCCAGCTGGGAGATCAAAGGCCAGATCAATCCGACGATGGATCTGAGCGCGCAAGATAGCGTACGCACCCGCGTATTTGATCAACAAGGCGAACGCCAGGATCTCGCCACCGTCCTGACGGTAGCAGATAGCAACGCAGGACAGGCCAATACCTGGGCCTTCAACCTCGCCACCCAGGTCAACCGCGAACAGCCGCTGCTCAAAGCAGGGCAGAAGCTGGCGACCGGGGAGATTTCACCGGTGCCCGGCCTGAATCAGATCCATGCAAAAACCGGCAGCGGCATCGATCGGGTTGAAATCCAGATCGTCAAGGCCACCCCTGTGGTGACGCCCACCTTGCAAATCAGCGGCTTGGCACCGGCCTATCCGATCACCGCCGGAGCGGTCACCCTGGCAGTGAACGTCGATGCCAATGCGCCCATGGATGTCACCGCCACGCTCTATGATGCCAATCAACGGGTCGTGGGATTATCCTCGGCGGCGGTTCCCGCCCACGTGTCTACCCCGATCACCCTTGGCATATCCCCAGCCACGGCGGGCAATTATCAATGGGTGATCATCGGCAAAGTGACGAGCACCGGGGCGGTGCTGCAAAAAACCTACCCTGTTGTCTTTACGGCACCCCAATCTGCCGCCACCCATGACTACGTCTTTCCGCAAAACCTCAGCCAATACAAAGCCGGCACCCGTGTTCTTCAGCCGCGCGATGGCCGTGTTTATGAATGCAAGCCGTGGCCTTATAGCGGTTACTGCCAGCAGTGGTCGGCAGGCTCCAACCAGTTTGAACCGGGCATCGGTTCCGCCTGGTCAAGCGCCTGGTTGGTCCGCTAAGCCGCAGGGTTTGAATCCCGGCCCAACAACGACGGTTGGTCGCGGTCGAAGAACGTTCCTCAGATGAACTCGGGGGTGAGCAAACCGATCACCCCCGTCTCGTGACATCCGCCCCCCCTTTGGGGGGGGGCATTCAGCAGTTCGGCCCCCCTCCCTTAGGGGGTTAGTCAGTGCTTCCGCCAGATGGGCGGCGCTTATTCACCCTGACCCTGGCTCTTTGGCGAAGCCGCCATGCCCAGGGACCGCTAAATCCAGGTAGGCGCGCAGCGTAAACCCAGCATGTTCAGCCACTGGCAGCCAGTCAATCTGGGTACGACGCGGTATGGCAAGGCAAACAGGGGACACAGCCGTGTAGCTGGGTGAGACCAATCGCTTCTGGCCCGACCTGGGGGCTGATTAAGGGGACCGCAGCGTTAAGAAACCACGCCGCTCTAGACGCGCGCACTAGCATTCAAACCCGAAAGGTAGGCACCATGCGCTGTACCAATATACTTCTTATTGGTGTGCTCACCCGCAAAGATTAGTTTTGAATTAATGGGTTGCGCAAGCGTGTCACAATCTTTAGGCGTAGATCCTATCCCGATAAAAGAGTAGGACCCAAAACTAAATGGATTCTTGCCCCAGCGAGTAATCTTATATCCCAGTGGATCAGGTACAGAAGCCCCGTACATTGCCCTGAGAACGGTCATGGCACTGTTTATTGTTTGCGCATCAGAATAGGCCTCAAGGGTGGAAGCAAAAGAAGCCGCATTAAATCCAAGAAGAATCGGTTGATTAGTCATGCGCTGAAAATCGTACCACTCAGCCCACCTCCCCTGCTCTAGACCAATATATCCAAGCAACTGCTCCTGACCATCCCAGAATCTATACGGGAAACGAAGGTAGGTCTTGTTAAGCAAACCCATTCCAAGCCTGCTTATAGCCCCACTGAACCGTGAGGGAAGGACTGGAGTGAACTTTATGGCCCCAGCCTTCAACACCCCAAGGGGAACCGTTACAATGACCTTCTTCGCAGAAAAGGTACCATTATTTGTTTTTATTTTGACGTTGCTGCCAGAGTAATCTATCTCTTGAACCACGGTGGAGAGTCGTACATCTACGCCGCTGGCAAGAAAGTCTGTTATCTGGCTGTATCCTTGCTGTATTATCACGTCATTACCAGAAAATTCTGAGTCTTGATCCCAGTATTTTAATGACATCCGACTGACATCAGCGGCGTAATTATGCTCAATATCAGTATTGATAGAATAATTAATAGCGCGCTGATCAAACGGTGTATAAGTCCTTGCTGAAAGAATCCCGTTGATGGCGGCACCCAGCGATTTATCTGTTCTTGATTGCCTCTGGTCTTTGCTGATCCCTGCCAGCAAACTGTTGTAATTGGCATCTACCAGGCGGTCTTCGGCCTCTGTTATCGCTCGACCATCATAATCATAGCGCTGAATGGCATCGTAGTTGGTCGGAAAAGTCGATAAATTGAGGGAGTTCGCGATGGCTGAAAGTGGGTTATTTCTTGTTCCATGAATCCATGAAGCACCTAAATCAAGCGGCAGGCCAAGAGAACGATCGGTTAGCGTTCTACCGCCAATGCTGCTCTGCGCCTCTAATACAATGACCCCTCTGCCCTTTGCGGCTAAATCTTTGGCAGCGGCCAGACCCGACATGCCAGCGCCAATAATCACAACATCAGAACTCATCGGGACACCGCTTGCCCGGGCGAGCCGAAGCCACCCCAGCCCCGCTGTTGAGGTCAGCGCTAATTTTATAAAAGTCCTTCTGCTGTTGATTGTCATGACAATTGACCTCTAGCGGTTACCACGATGCCCGGTAAAGAGCTTATAACAGGGCGCGCCCAAAAAACCAATGAAAGCACCTGGATCGTGTAGGGTGTTGCAGGGGGTTTTTGAGCACGCCAATAGATTAAATCGTCACGCTGTAGCCCGGGGGCGCATGGCTGACGTTCAGTGCTTAAACGGTCGCCATTGCTGAATGGACTCCCATCAGCGGCTTGCCTGGCCCTTGGGTGCCCCATGCTAGACTGAAATTCCAAGTCAATCCCGCACTGAATCATGGCCACCCCGAAGCTCTACAACGCCTTACCGTCTTACTATTCAATGATCGCCCGCCTTGCGCTGGCCGTTGCGGGAATTGATTACACCTCGCGGCTGATGGACATCCATCGGCGGCGCGAACAACTATCGCCCGCGTACGGGGCCATCAATCCCCACATGACGGTGCCTGCCCTGGTGACAGAGACCGGCATTCTCGACGATAGCCGCGAGATTCTGAAATGGGCCGTCCGCGAGCGACCGGAGGTCTTTGTTGAGGGTGATGGCAGCGAACCATCTTTTCTGGATGCCCATTATGCTTTTTCCATAGAAGGCCTGACTTTTGGAACGGCGATGCTGCGCTGGCCCATTCTGCAATGGGTCTTGCCAAGGCTGCTCCGCAAAGCATGTATCGCGTTACGACGTGAGCAGGCGGCTCATCCCGAACTGAGCGAGGCTTTCGCCAACAAAATTGCCCAAAACGAGGCGCGCATAGGCTTCTTTACCGAGGGTTCACTCAAGGACAAGGTTGCAGCGCTCAGGGTTACTGCAACGCATCTCATCGCGCAGGTTCCGGTCCCCAGCGGCACCTATCTTTATGGAGACAAGCCGAGCGCGGCCGATGTGGTTCTCGCTGTTTTTTTGGCCCGTCTCAAAATGATCGGCGCAGGGGCCCTGGTCGCGCATCGTCCAGACCTCATCGCCTGGTTTGATCGGTTCTCGGCAACGCCGGGCTACCAGTCCGCTGATGTCTGGACCGTCTTTTCACTTAAAAGACTGCTGACCCACCGCTGAACGTACTTGTGCAGGCGCAAGGTGTCCGGCATCGGCCATCCTCAGCGAAAGTGATGACTTGATAGCGTGCCCCCCACTGAATCACTTAAGGGAACCTCAAGAACTGCACTTCGACAAGGCTCTCCTGAGCGCAGCCGAAGGGCATGAATGGATAATTTTAGAGGTTCCATTAATACACCGGAGCGGCTTTTTTAACCGCAGGAATGAGCGCTGCAATTTGTTCGCGGAGCCAGAGATGCGTGGGGTCCGGCTCCATCGAGCGATGCCAGATCAGGTAAGCTTCGGCAATGGCACCCGGCACATCCAGGGGAAGAATCTGCAGCGCCAACCGGTCCCCAAAGCACTGGGCCATGCGCCGGGTGGTCACCGCCAACAGCTCCGAGCTGTTCACCACCAGCGGGAGCGTAATGGCATTCGGCACCTGCAAGGTGACTCTGGCCTCGTACACATCCAGAAAATCAATAAACTCAGGGATAGAGCGTTCAGGCGCAAACTGACTGACAGCCACAAACTCCTCCGCCAGAAGGTCCTGCACCCGTGAGGTCGCCTGTATCCGCGGATGATCCTCCCGGGCAATGACCACAAACTCCGTCCGCGCCAACAGCCGTTGATCCAGCATGACATCGTTGAAACGCTGATGATGGACAGCGACATCGAGCGTTTGGCTAGCCAACAGCTTCGGTATCTCCGCAAAGGGATCCACCCCCCGGATCGCCAGCCTCACCCCGGGCGCCTGCTGGCGCAAGCGCTGGTACAACGGAATCCCCCATAGCACGCCGCCGCCATAACCCATGGTGGCCGTAAACAGACGCTGGCTCGTGGCCGGATCAAAACTGTCCGGGTTGATCAGGCTAGTACGGATGGTTTTTAACGCCTGGTGGATGTGCCGATAAAAATCATGGCCACGACTCGTCGGCGTTGTCAGCCCCGAGAGACTGGTTTCAAACAGATCGTCCTTCAACGTAGCCCGTAACCGTGCCAACGACGCACTCACCGCCGGCTGGCTCATCCCCAAGCGGCGGGCCGCCGACGCCTGACTCCGCTCCTCATAGACGGCCTCGTAAACCGTCATCAGGTTGAGATCAATGCCTCTCAAGTTTTTCATCGTCGGAATCAGCGCAAGGGATGTCGTGATGAGGTGGATGGGTTGCGTGGGATAACCTGGCAATGTCCGCGGGTGATTGCAGGCGAGGGTGCATCGACGTCAACACCCCCCTGGGACGGCTCGCACAGAGCAGCTACGACCCGTTTTTAGGGAACCTCTAATGGCACTTCGATATGAAAGGATAATTTTTAGAGTGTCCCTTTATACAAGCCACGGTGCCACGTGATCAATGGTTTCGGCCCCGTTTGCCAACCCGGGACGCCAGGCACCTGCAGCACCGGGGCCGGGCTATTTGTCCGGGTTATGCCCCCCTTACAAAAAAGCGATTGGACTATGAAGTCGAGATGAAAGACCATTACCACCGAACCAATAGGCTGAAGGTTGTTTGCGTTATTGCCCCCGCCATCATGACTTGATGGCGGATTTTACTTTGGAGTTCTCGATGAAACGTCTAACCCAATTCGTCCTCGCCTTGGTGATGATGATCCAAGGCATGCAGATGGCGGTAGCCGGCGTCGCCCAAGCCGCGACCCCAAAACCCAGCCCCAAGGACCAGTTTGCCATTGCCAAGTACATCAATTCAGTCATCTTGGCGGTGGGTTACGACAAGGCGGCGGCCTTGTTTGCCCAAGCCCAAATCAAGGGCTCAGCGACCCGTCCCCGGCTCGCTAAGGTTCTCCCTGTGGGTACGGCAGGTGGCCTTGTCAGTGCCCAATGGACACCGGTCGCGGATGCCAGTGAAGCGGAGAAAGGCTTAAAGGCCGGAACCGGGATGATAGTGTCATCGGAATCCTCGAAGCTGACCAAGAAACAACGGGCAGCACTGGCGACGACGCCCAAATTGCTGGCTAAGCTTTTCCCCGGGAGCGAGGATGGAGTCATCCCGGCGGGAATCCAAAACCGAGTGACCTATCAGGCGGGTGAGACGCTCAACCTTGCCGGAAGGGTCGCGCCCAGCGTCCGCCCGCGGGCCACCATCGTGATTGAAAGCGCCCAGACACTGTCTGACGGCACGCTCGGCCCCTGGGTCACCCTTTACACCCTGGTGCCCGATCAGCGTGGCCGATTCTCACAGGACATGGTGGTGAATAAGGGTCCACAGTCCGTGCGGGCCCGGCTTGAGGTGACACCAAAAAATCCCCAAGCCGTGATGACCACGGCGGGGACCGGCATGATCAGCACCCCCGTGTCCACCAGCGATATGCCGTTCAACACCTTCGGCATCACGACCCCCCCGTGGCAGGTTGCCAACAACCAGGGGTTTGACAACAACGGCAACTACTACGCTTCGGACTATTCAGGGGGGAGCACTTCTGACCCGGTCGATGGCACGCCCATCGTCTGGCAGGGCATTACCTTCCCGATCGGCCCGGTGCCCACCTCCGACAAACAGGTCGGCGGGAAGGACGGCCCGAAGAACGTCGTCCATGCCGCCAAGCAGACGATCACCATGCCGTCCGGCAGTTTCGATTGGCTTTACCTGGCCGGCGCCGGGGCCAATGGCAACCAGCTGAATCAAGCCTTCACACTGAATTTCACCGATGGCACCACCGAAACCTGGACCCAATCTTTCACCGATTGGACCAATAGCGGTAACTCCGCCAAACCCCAACCGGTTGCCGGGGAATCGGTGATCCGGGAACAGAGTTATCGCATCAACCAGTTGGGCAATAATGTAGTCGCCTCGACCTACACCTATGGGTATACCCACCACCTTCCCAAGGGCAAGACACTCGCGAGCCTCACACTGCCGAATAACAACAACCTGGGCATCCTCAGTGTCGTCGCCGCGACGGAACCGCCAATCGACGGCGCCAAAGTAAAATCGTACGTACTGACGCAAACCAACCTGACAGGCACAGACCTGGTGACCCTGAAGATCAGCAACCAGCAGTCCGACCCGCTGACCTTTTCGGTGGCCAATTGGCCCGTGGATGGCTGCAACCCGACTACCTCTACCTGTACTTATTCCAGTGCCCAGTTGACCGTGAACAAGGGCCAGAGCAAAACGGTGACCTATGTAGCGCCGAGTAGCTGGAACAATATGGGATTCAGCGTACAGAAGGCCGGCGATGTGTGCGTGGGCCCCAATTGCTCCACCTACATCCCGGACTGGAGTGCCGGGGTCAACGGGACCTCCTGTAGCACACTGAACCCGACACCCGGCCAGACCATGGCCGCGGGGCAGACCTGGACTGTTACCGTGCAAAGCCAATTTACGGGATACAACGGCTTCCTGGATGGACCCGGCATGCCTGCTTCGCAAAACTCAAAAAAGTACCCCAACGGGTGCGTATTTGCGATGAACACCGCGTTCCAGAACTGGTTAGCCGGCCAGCCAGGCTGGGCGAAATGGCTCGAAGGTATTGTTGGCGCGATCGCATTGATAGGCATCTCCTTCTTAACGTTAGGTTTACCGGAAGACGTCGGCGCAGCGCTCGCCGCTGAAGCGGCGGAGGGTGCGGCAGAGGCTGGGGTCGATGATTCTATAGCGGCGGCTGCGGAGGACGCTGGCTGGGAAGGTGGTTGGAATGATGGGGAATGGGAGGGAAGAGTTAGAGAGTGGGAGGGAGAAGGTCAGGGTTGGAGGGGGGGAGATTACGGTGTCAGAACTGTGGCACTAGAGAACATTTTCCTCCTTTAATTGCACCACTCGTCCATGGAGTGACCACCGATTAATTCTGGTTGCCCTAAGGTAACCAACCCCCGGTAAATCCGGGGGTTTTTATTGGTGCGATCGACTGGCGCTGTCCTGACCAAGTGAGGGTCACTTGCAGGTGCCCCCCGGCACATGCCGTAAAGGGAAGCCCGCAGGATGCGGTGCGGTCACGAACCGCTGATGTATGCCCTGCCTTAACCAAGGGTATTGGATCGGAGGAGTAAACCACGAAACATGCGATTCGTTCCCGCTAATCACACCCTACGGGCTAAATCCAGTACGTCGAGCATGCCGAAGATCATTCCACTCACACCCTAAAGGAGGATACGTCATGACAAGTCAAATAAATGATGATGAAGTTGATCAGGGGAGTAATTCAGATAAACCTGACTTGGAAGGTTCAGAACGGAGAGGCTTCTTGAAAGGGGTCGTGTCTACGGCGGCGTTGATACCATTACTGGGGGTAGAGCGTGTTCATGCTGACATGGTTGAGACCGCCTCAACCGCTAAACTCCCCTCGTTTTTGGGGCCTGGCACGCTTCTGAAAGTCTTGACGGCATCTGGCGTCCGCGCCGGATCGCTTACGAATCCCGGTGGCAACGTACCTGTAACCACGTCGCGTCAGGCTTTTGCTATGAACGACGCATACGCGGACCCCGGATACTGGTTCTTTTTTTATGAAAGCCCCGATCTGGTCGCCGCCGCACGCATTTTTACGACCCGTACAAGTGGTAAAAAAGTGGCCATCTCGTTGCTGGGTCACAGGACCAAGACCGGACCTGAGCTCATCAGCAGTATGGGGACACAGGTTTTTGAGCGATCAGGGCCTCTTTATCGCTGCCAGCTTCGTGCAGAGAACTATTTTTCGCAAAAAGCAGAGGTACTGAGCACGGATCAGCATTCAAGCCCTTACTTCATATCTACCCAAAAACTCGCCAGGGTTAAAACAAACACCCTTGATCCAGACTCCAAGGCGCGCATCAATGCCGCCATCAGTAAAACTGCAATTCAGTTGGGCTTTCCGGCAGATAAGGTCTACTTTGTGTAAGCCGATAACACCCCGGCTAGGGTTCGGAGATCAATGGGAACAGAGCCCGTAGGATGCGGTGAGGTCACGAACCGCTTGATGGTTGGCCTGCGTAAATAGGGGGGGGGGTATTGAGCCGGGGGAAACCACGAACGATGCGATGCGCTGGCACTCATCACATCCTGCGGACTATTCCCCAGTCATTGAGAACCTTGATTACGGCATCACCCGGTCATACGCCCGATTGGAACCCTCTGTTCATAAATAACGCAGCGGGATGATCATGCGTACCTGGCCGCCCCGGGGAGGGTGGGTTCCAAGGGTCAACTGCCCGCCGAGTTCCCGGGTGAAGCGTAGAACCATGGCCAGGCCCAGCCCGGTGCCGCCCGCTTTGCCTGTGACAAAGGGACGGATGCCGGAAGCCAGCAGTTCATCGCTGAAACCCGGTCCATCATCGGTGACGGTAATGGCGACGCGCTCATCGTCCTCGGGCCTGATTGTGATGCTGATATTTCCGTGGCGTGAGCCAATGGCCTGAGCGGCGTTGAGAATGAGGTTGAGCAGGCACTGGCGAATTCTGCTTTCCGGGAGCTGACAGACTATCGGCCCCCGATAAATCAGTGACAGGTTGATGGTGGGTGCAATCTGATAGCGCAATAAAGCGACCAGCTCCTGGCTCATGAGCGTCAAATCGAACTGCGTGACCGGTGCCGGCGTGTGCTTGCTCAGGTCCAGCAGCTCGTTGAGCATCCGGCCCATGCGCTTCAGTTCATTGATAATCAGCGAGATGCGTTGGGTTTTGTCGGGGTCCTCGATTTCCCGGTACAAATTGGCACAACTCATCTGGATGCCGGCCAGGGGATTACGCAGCTCGTGGGCAATGCCCGCGGCCAGTTCGCCCACAGCCGCCAACCGTTCATTGCGTGACAGGCTGGCCTGTTGTTCCAGCAGTGCACCGGTGGCCGATCTGACCTCTGCCTCCAGCGATTCTGCGTAGTGGCGTTTGTCTTCTTCCAGCTCGGCGAGATGCGCCACCATGTCGTTGTAGCTGTTGAATACGGGCATCAACAAGGGGTCAACCCGCGGTGTCTCGATGGGCGTGTAATCCTCCCGGGAGAGCCGTAACAGCAAGCGTTGCAGATCGTTCAGCGGTGCCAGAATCCGATAGCGCAAAAAAACGCCGACCATAATCAGCAGGCCCAGGACCGTAGCAAATACCAGAATGATTTCGTTGCGAGTGGATTCGCTGATGTCCTCAAGCATGGCCTCGCGGTTCAGGGTTTCCGCATCCATGATTGAGCTGGTGACATTCAGCGCCTGCAGCAGGCGGGCTTCCTGTTGCTCCAGCGTGGCGCGGGTATCCGTGAAATCGACGATGGTGTCCCGCAGCTCCTTGAGCTTCAGCGGCGTTTCCGGGGCTACATGATGGTCATTGCTGGCGAGATCAACAATCTCGGCGGTCAGCCGGGCCAATCGTTGTCCCTGCAGTTCGCGGTTTTGGGAAATGAAATAGTCAGTCAGCGAGGCCTGTATGTCACTGGCGACCTGCTGAATGCGGTGGGCATAGGTCACATAGGCCCGCATGGTCTCCAGGCGATCAAAATTACGCCAGATCATCCCGCCCAACAGCGCGAGCACGATCAGCAACAGCCCAAGAACGGCCCACACCCGAAGCTGGGCATAACGGTAGGGAAAAGTGTTCACAATGATCGGGAGCTGGAGAGGGTGGCCCGGTCATCACAAACAAGGCCCCATTGCCGGCTTTGGGCAATTTTATCGCCCAAAGAAGAGCGGTGCTCTGTCAGGTTTCAGTGCTGTCCTGGATAGAGTGATGTTGGTAATAACAGGCCAATGCCTTCTCGACGACTTCATAGAGCCGCAAGTTCTCGTTCGAGGCGATGCTGCGCAGGATGTCGTTGGATTCACCACTCAGCTTGACGTTAAGTTGGTGGACGCGATCGGTATGGTGTCTGGAATGTGTGATCCATGACCGGGCAGGGCGGCGCCGTTTGTCAATCTGATTGTCGTTGTTGTGCATGACCTTGCTCACTGTAATGGGAACCTCTAAAAATGACACTTCGACATGAATGGATGATTTTTCTGAGGTCCCTAATGTTCCTATGGTTTCTCGGATAACAGCGGTTTGCGCCGAACCGAGAGCGGATGGGTGGAGAACGCCTGCATAGAGTCAATGCCCCTTACCTGACACTGGCCGCCCCGGTCGATGTAATTGTGTCGAAAGTGTTCGATGAACTCCATGACCGTGTGGTCGATGAGGAAAGCGTCCGACAGATCGAAAATGACGGTCTTGCCGTCAGGCAGCGCGGCGAGTTCGCTTTTCAGCCCGATGAAGTTCGAAAAGAGGGCCGAGCCCTGGATATACACTTCAACGTTATGGGGATCGGGCGACCTCATCTCATAGGAGATCTTCAGCAGATTGCCCGGTTTGACCCCCCATGCGAGATGAATCAGTACCTTGGTCAGGATGCCAATGAAAACGCCCAGCAGCAAATCGGTGGATAGCACGCCGACGATGGTGATGACAAAAATCAGGAGTTGCTCCCGGCCGATATGCATCGTCTTGGCAAATTCCTTGGGGGAAGCCAGCCGGAAGCCGGTATAGACCAGGAGCGAGGCCAGTGAGGCAAGCGGAATTTCGTGGATCAGCCAGGGAAAAAACAGGACGAAAATGCCTAGAAACAGGCCATGAAAGAAGTTGGCCCATCCGGTTTTGGCGCCGTCCGCCACATTGGCGGATGATCGCACGATTTCCGCAATCATCGGCAGCCCACCGACCGCACTGGCCAGCAAATTGCCCACACCGATAGCGGTCAGGTCCTGGTTGAGGTCGGAATGGCGCTTGTAGGGGTCCAGCTTGTCGACCGCCGTGGTGCTGAGCAGCGTTTCCAGGCTCCCGATCAGGCAGATGGCAATGACCGCACCCCAGAAAGCCGTGGTACCGATTTTGCCGAAATCGGGAAAATAGAAGCTTGATAGCACATCGTTGGGAAGGCTGACGAGGAACTTGGGACCGACGGTGAACTCGTGGTGGGGCAAAAAAGCCTGGTCGGGCATGAACATGTAGACGTGTTCATGATCGAGATCAAAGTAACGCTCCAGTGCCATGCCGACGGCGATGACCAGAAGCGGTCGGGGATGCGTTTGAGTGTGGGATTCTGCACCAGCCCCCAGAGCACCAGAATGGCCAGCCCGGAGAAACCGATCAGGGAAATTTCCGGATTGAGGTTGGCGAGGCTGTGCGGGATTTCGGCGATGGTCGGGAGTATCTCGCTGCTTTCCGGCTTGACGCCCAGCATCACGTGAATTTGCTTGGCCATGATGATGATGCCGATGGCCGCCAACATCCCGTGCACCACCGAGGCTGGAAAATAGGCATTCAGCCGGCCCGCTTTCAGCAATCCCATGAGAATTTGCAGGAGGCTGGCCATGAAAATGGCCGCCAGGGTGTAGCGATAACCGGCCATGGCGTCGCCTGCCCCCAGCGACTGCACGGCGGAGAGGATCACCACGATCAGCCCTGCCGCCGGGCCGTTGATCGTCACATAAGACCCGCTGATCCGGGACACAACCACCCCGCCGATGAACGCCGAGATGATCCCGCTCATCGGCGGGAATCCGGAGGCCATGGCAATACCCAGACACAAGGGCAGGGCAATCAGAAAAACCAGGAAGCCGGCGGTCAGGTCAGATCGCCAGTTTTCCAGCAATCCCAGGAAGCCGTTTTGCGGGGCAGAGGGAGACAATGCAGGTTTTGACATGGAAGTGGGCGCAGTGATGGACATAAGCCATACCTAGCCAACTTCATGCCAACCAATAGTGGGACCTCAATCGACTGTTTTACCGAATGTTGGGTACCGTTAAAAATTGCCCTTCGACAAGGCTCCCCTGAGCGCAGTCGAACGGCTCAGTGCGAGCGGTACTTCGATATAAATCAACAAATTATCCGTTCGTGCTGAGTTTATCGAAGGCTCTCCTGAGCGCAGCCGAAGGGCATGAATGGATGGTTTTTTGAGGTTCCCTGTTTTTTATGCGCACTCCGGATGGCGTGATCTCACGCTATGAGTGACTGGTTCAATACCCCCAGCCCGGGGCGGTGTCAGCGAGACAGTTCAGTCCGCAGTTCAAGCAGGCCCGTATCGAAAGGGGCTGTTTTCAGGCCCTTGTTGACGCGGTTGAGCGCCTCTTTTTTCTTGCCTATGGCATTCAGCGCCACGGCGTAGACGTAAAGAAAGCGGGTGTTGTCTGGGGCCAGTTCAGCGGCTGTGCGCAGAGATGGCAGGGCCTCCGTCAGCTTTTTTTGCCGAACCAGGAGCAGCCCCAGGCTATGCTGCAAAGCCGCGGCCGCGGGGTAGTGGTCCAGCGCATCACGCAGCAAGCTTTCGCCCTCAGCATCCCTGCCACTTTGGCGATAGAGATCACCTAGGTTCATGATCGCGGGGATCCAGCCCGGATCGATGGCCAAGGCTTCCCGATAGGCGTGCTCGGCACCGGTAACATCCCCCTTGGCGCTGAGAAAGTTACCCAGGTTCACCTGAGAACCCGGTTCGTCGGCATTAAGCCGCTGGGCGGCCAGGTATTCCGCGCTGGCCAGGTCGAAGTCGGCCCGCTCGTCCGCTGGAACCTGATCGCGTGAGACATCGGCCAGCGTTTCTGCCGCCAGAGCCCGAACCACCCGCACCGGATCACGCAGGCGCCCATGCGCGGCCTCCCAGCGTTGTTCCGGAGGGACGGCATCCGTTGCCTCAAGCGCCGCTGCCCGAACCAGGGGATCGGCATCCTGCATGGCCTGAGCCAGACCGGGAAAGCTATCTGGTGTCAGCCGTTGCCCCAGGGCCTCCGCCGCCGTTGCCCGGGCGATGGCGGGTTGATCCTTGGTTTGAAGCAGCGCCTCAAGCCGAGACACGGCATCCGCCGCTCCGGTTCTGGCGGCATGCAGCGTCTCCGCATAGTCCTGATACCCTTTGGGATCATGGCCCAGCCGCTGTTTCAGCGCCGCGGCCGCCCAAGCGGGTGACTGGTCGGTGTGGCATTGATTGCAAGCATTGGGGGTGCCGATTTTGACAGAGAGATCGGGACGCGGAATCCGCAAGCTGTGATCACGTCGGGGATCGACGACCATGTAGAGTTTGGCGGGCATGTGGCACTCGACGCACTGGCTGGCGCTAGAACCCGCCGCATGAAAATGATGGGACGGCGTATCGAAGCGATCGGACGCATGACACTGCAGACACAGGCCATTTCCCTCAGCCCTCAGTTTCAGGCTGTGCGGCTCGTGGCAGTCGGTGCAGGTTACGCCGGCGTGATGCATCCGGCTTTGCAGGAAGGACCCGTACTCGTAAACCTCGCCGTCAATCTGACCATCGGCGTGGTACAGACCCGTGCTGAGTACCGCCGGCAAATGGCTGTTCATCAGCGGATCGCCCGGCCTGACATCCGCGAACCACTGGCCCCGCCGCGAGTGGCACCGCGCGCAGGTTTCGATCTCCTGGTTGGTCGTTTGAGGGGATTCCCGGGTAGCACTGCCCGTGGTGGGATTGATGGGCCAGTGAGCCCCTTTGCGCTCATCGAGTTGGACGACCAGGCCGTGTGTCCGAGCGTCTATCGACTCGTAACCCGGCGTTTTATTGACCAGGGCGACATGCTGAGAGCCAGGCCCATGACAGGCCTCGCAGGCGACATCGATGTCCGCCCAGGTCGTGTGGTAACCATGGGTGGCTTCATCGTAGTTTTTCTTGAGCTCGGTGGAATGACATTCGGCACACATGAAATTCCAGTTCTGCGAGAGCTTGGTCCAGTGCAGCTCATCCCGATAGTCGATTTTTTCATGGGGATACAGATGGAACCAGCGCTGACCGCCCTCCGCCACTGAGCGGCTGTCCCAGGCGATGGACAGCGCCTGAAGGCGCCCGCCGGGCAGTTCGATCAGGTATTGCTGCAGCGGGGTAACGCCGAAGGTGTACTTGATCTCGAAATCGGCCAGCTTTCCGTCCGCCCCATCGGTGCGCACCATGAACCGGCCGTCCTGACGAAAGAATTCCGATACCACGCCATCCTTGCTGAAGGTGTCATGGTTAAAGTGCCCCAGCACCGTCTGCTCGTTCGCCTCCTGCATCGCCAGATCATGATGCGAGCCTTGCCAGCGCCGGTCCTGTTCGGCATGGCAACCGGCACAGGTTGCGCGCCCGACGAAGCTGGGCGGCGGGGTGACGGCATGACTTGAGGCAAGCTGAGTGTCCGTCGCGGTTTGGGTCAGCCAATAAACCCTGGCCGCAGACAGCGCTAGCGCCATAAGCAATGCGAACACGCCTATCGCGATGAGGCGGCGATGGCGGGGGGTCTCGAACATCTTTTTTCTTCGGCAGCAGCGCCAGCATTTACCAATAGCCGCTGAAGCCGATAAACGGGCCGTTCAACAAAGCATTGGTCGAGGCCGGTCCGCCCTTGTCGACATTGTATTTCAGGGCCTTGTAGCCCAGCTCGACGGAAATGGGCACGTCAAACGCTGAAAGGCGATAACCGACCATGCCCAGGACCCCGCCTGTGAAATTGACGTTCTGCGCGCCAAAGCCACCGACATTGCCATCCACCATCATGAAGATCTCCGGATTGAAATCGACAAGAAAGCGGCCACCGAGGATGGGGCTGGTGAAGCTTTGACTGCTTGAAAACTGGCGCTCGGAGAGGCCGAGCGGACCGGCCACCGTGATGCTGTTATCGAGCCAGAGGGTTCTTGCCCCGGCGTAGAGGTCCAGCCGATTCGGGCGCTTCTTGCCATGCCAGCCCGGGATCTCGGCCGCCGTGGGCCCAAACAGTCGGTAGGTCAAGCCATAGTCCATCAAGCCCAGGGCGCTATCCAGTCCATTACTCACGGGACTGAAACGCGGTTTGAGCGCCAGGTCGACATAATTGCCATCGAGGAAAAACCCTACCCGGTCGTAATGGGCCTCCGCCCGCCCCATGAAGCCGACCGGAAAACGCCGTGACTTGCTGTTGATGTCCAGAAAGCTGGCATCGATGGAGCGGCTGGAAGGACCGACGTTGTAATTACCCGTCGCACCGGCCAGCCAGGTATAGACCGACAGGTTGAAGCCCCAGGGGGAGGTCGGGGTGATGGGGGCGGCGCTGGGTGAAGTCGGTAGGGTCGCGGCCGTTGTTTCCGGCAGAGGCGGTGCGGCGGGGGCGGCGAAGGAAACGCTGAGAATTAAGGACGATAAAGCACCTGCGCGTAGAAAACCGGACTTCATATAACGTTCCCGGAAAAGTCAAAAAATAGAAAGAAATGAGTAAATGTCAACGGGACTTGGGCGGAGCCGGAAATACCGTCTTCCAGTCTTTTTGCTGGCTGACCAGGACCCAGCCGCGTTTCGGTGCCTCGTCGAGCCCCCGGTCCAGTTTTCCGAACGGGGACTGACGATCGTAGGCGGCTTCGCGTTCGGCGTCGTCATGATGAACGATCACCCCCAGACGAGGGTGCGGGGCGGAAGTCGTCCACTCCAACATCTCGAAGTCGCCATCCGAATTACCAAACGCCACCATCGGCCGCCGCCCGATCAGCTGGTAGATGCCAACGGGCTTGCCCGCCTTGTCATTGATGAAATCCATCTCGGGCAACCGGATCAGCGCCGACTTGCCGCTTTCGTTTGAATACTTCACCTTGATCCGGCTGCCGATCACCTGCTCGGGGGGGATGCCGTAAACCTTTTCCACCCAGGGGCGCATGAACTCGACGCCGCCACCCGAGACGATGTAGGTCTTGAAACCATTTGCCCGGAGGTAAGCCAGGACTTCCAGCATGGGTTGGTAGACGAGTTCGGTGTAGGGACGGTGGTACTTGGGGTGGCGGGCGGTGGCTAGCCAGTCGCGGACGATGCCCTCGAATGCCTCGGTGGTCATGCCGGCATGGCTGGCCATGATCAGCTCTACCAGGCCATGCATGTCGGAGGCTTGCAGAGCCGCCTCATCACCCTCCAGCACGGCCTTGAAGGGGGGTGTAACCTTCCATTCCGGGTGTTCCGGCGCCAACTGGCGGACGCGATCGAGGGCAAAGGCCAACTGGACGTACATGGGCTGTTCCGACCAGAGCGTGCCATCGTTATCGAAGACGGCGATGCGCTCACTCGGCGGCACGTAATCCGGTCCGCCCTTTTTGGTCACTTTGGCGACAAAGCCGACAAGGGCTTCTTTGCTGGGGCCTTGGTTCCAGGAAGGCAGCGGATCGGCTGCCTGGACGGCGGCCACAGGGACCCATGCCAACAGAAAAACGAGGGCCAGACCGGCCCGCCAGTTGCGGTGATGTCTCATGAGCTTGTCCTTACCATCCAACAGTTGATCTGCCCGCGCTGCGTTTTCAGCCGGGAAACACTATCTGAGAAGCCACTTGAAGAGCCAGGCCTGGATGCCCCGGCCATAAGGGGGATACATGAACTTCATCGAGTTCAGCCGGCCCTTGATGAGGACGGACTTGGCCTTTGACATCGTCAGGAAACCCTCATGAGCATGGTAATGGCCCATGCCAGAAGGCCCGACGCCGCCAAAAGGCAGATCATCAATGCCGACCTGAAGCAAGGCCTCGTTAATCGCCATCGACCCGGCATGGGTGCGGGTCATGACCTGTTCCTGCAAGGCCTTGTCGTAGGTAAAGAGGTACAGCGCCAGGGGGCGCGGTCGCTGCCGGACATAATCCAGCGCCTGCTCCATCAAATCGTAGGGGATAACCGGCAAGATCGGCCCAAACAGCTCTTCCTGCATCAGCGTCATCTCCTCGGTCACTTCCGTCACCAGATGCGTGGCCATCCGGAAGCTGCCGTCAGTGATCGTCTCATCGCTGACCTTGCGAATCACCGCGCCTTTTTCTTCCGCGTCCTTCAGCCAGCTGTGCAGTCGCTGGTAGTGGCGCTCGTTGATGATGCTGGTGACATCGGGGTTACCGTTCAGCGTCGGGTATAACCGCCGGAAGGTATCGACGTAGGCGTCCAGCAAGGCGCCCATTTTGCCTCGCGGCACCAGCAGATAATCGGGCGCCACACAGGTCTGACCGGCATTGAAGGATTTGGCAAACACCAGCCGCTCGATGATATCCGCCAGCGGAATATCATCGGCGATGATGGCCGGCGATTTGCCGCCCAACTCCAGCGTCACCGGCGTCAGGTTATTCGCCGCCGCGCGCATCACATGACGACCGACCGGAATGGAGCCGGTAAACAGCAAATGATCGAAGGGCAATTCGGAAAAGGCCTTGGCCACATCCGCCTCCCCGGTGATCACGGCCACGTGGTTTTCCGGAAAACCCTCACGCAGCATGTCTGCCAGCACCGCGGCGGTGCGTGGCGTAAATTCGGACATTTTGATCAGTGCCCGGTTACCGGCGGCCAGCGCCGCGATCAGCGGCTCTATCGCTAGATTCACCGGATAATTGAAGGGCACCATGATGCCGACCACGCCCATTGGCTGATAGACCACGCGGGCGCTGGCGGGCTGGAATTGCAGGCCGACATGGCGCCGGCTGGGGCGCATCCAGCGCCTCAGCCGCTTCAATACGTAACCAATCTGTTCCACACAGGGAATGACTTCCGCGATCAATGTCTCGGTCGGTGAGCGTGCCGTAAAGTCGGTGTTGATCGCAGCGGCGATAGCGTCCTTGTGCTTCAGCAGCAGCGTCCGAAGCGTCAGCAAGTGCTGACGGCGGGCCTCAAACGATGGCATGGGGACTCGTGCAAAGGTCTCCTGTTGCTGGCTGAACAACTGGTTGAGCCGGCGCTGCTCCGCGCTGGAATCCTGGCTTTCAGAGAGTGGTTGCAATTTTGCGCTCATGGTGGAACCCCTGTGGCCGTAAAAGCTCGTTATTCATCTTCGCGCGTGTACACCCAATAGGCGACGGGCACCAGGGCCAGTTCGGCAAGGATGTAGAAGATCAGCAGCGATGAAGACGGCACGCCCTCGGCCATTAAACTGATGAAGCGGCCGCTGACCAGACCGCCGGCAAACAGCCCGGCTACCAGTATGGCGACATTCCGCAAGGGTGCATGGAACGCCGCATACAGCCAGAACCCGCCGAGCGCCAGGTAAAGCCCCATGACCGCGCGCAAAATGTGGGCGATATTGGCGTCGAGTTCCGACAACCCAAGGAAAGTGCGACCGAACCATTGCGGGCTGACGCCATAAAGCAGGGCAATGACGGTGACCATGGCAAAGGCCACGATCAGGAAGGTTTTTTTGATATTCATGGGTTCAGAGTCCGACTGGGTGGGTTAACAGGGTCAGTCCCTGATGAGTTCCGATTCAATGATCCTGACCCCGGGCGTTGCTTCAAAGCAGGCGCTCAGCAGCGACCGCGCCACCGACTCGGTGGTGACGGCGTGATAGCGCCGGGGCAGCAGAGAGGACAAATGCTGGCCGACCCAGAGTCCGAAAGACTCCAGCGGACGGTTCTGTGAACGTGGGCCACCGATCAGCAGGGCCGGTCGGATAAGGGCCAATGAAGAAAAATCCAGATGGCGAAGATCGCGCTCCGTCTCGCCCTTGACGCGGAGGTAGAACATCCACGACGCCGGGTTTGCGCCCAGCGAGGACACCAGACCGAAGACCGGCGACCCGGCTTGCCGGGCCAGTTGGGCCGCAGCCAGGACGTAGTCGTGATCGACCCGGTAAAACCCGGCCCTGGATTTGGCCTGTCTCAGTGTCGTGCCCACGGCACAGCACACGAAATCCGCTTTCCACCCGCGCGCATCAGCCGGTAGCGCCTCGAAATCGACGACGGGATTGTCCAGTTTGGGATGGGTGGGGAGGGGTCGCCGAGTGGGCGCCACGACCCTGGCAATGTGGGGGTGGGCTAAAGCCTGAGCCAGAAGAGACTGCCCGACCTGGCCGGTTGCGCCCAAAATCAGAGCCGTTTTCACAATGTGCTGTTCTCGTAAATAAGCAGGGCGAACCCACGGGCTTCAACCGCCCGTATGGATCGCCCTTAAGCGGAAGCCGCTTAGTTGCCGCTCGGGTGACCCTTGGTCACGGCTTCCATCACGTTGTCGAGATTGAAGCTGCCCGGCTTCTGGCGTGGGGGAAACTCCTTGAAGCTCTGCAGCCATTGCCCGACATAGCCCGCGGCCGGCGCGATCATGAACATGTGTTCGACGAACCAGCGGTCATAATCCATGCCGATGTCCTGCGCCAGTTCAAAGGGATCCATGCGCAGATTGGTGAGGAAGGGCGCACGCAATTTCTCGAAAGGTTCCAGCCAGACATGCAGTCCATGGGCGTTCTGCTTCAGGAAGGTGGCTTTCCAGTCGTCATAACGCAGGGCGGCCACACTGCCGTCATCGGTCCAGTAGATGAATTCCTTGCGCGGCCAGGCGCCTTCGCCCTTGAGGGCCGGCATCAGGTTATAGCCGTCCAGGTGAACCTTGTACTTTTCGCTACCGACCTTTTTGCCTTTCTTCAAATCTTCGACCACGGTGGTATCGCCGACAGCGGCCAACAGCGTGGGGACCATGTCCTCATGGGCCCCGATGTCATTGATGACCGTGCCGGGCTTGATGACGCCGGGCCAGCGAATGACCGTGGGCACGCGGTAGCCGCCTTCCCACTGGGTGTTCTTCTCGCCGCGGAACATGGTGGTGCCGCCGTCCGGCCAGGAGAAGGATTCCGAGCCATTGTCGGTGGAATACATGACGATGGTGTTGTTATCCAGCCCCAACTCCTTCAGCTTGTCGAGCAGCTGACCCACGTGGCCATCATGCTCGACCATCCCGTCGGCGTAGGTGCCATAGGGCGTCTTGCCTTTTGATTCCGGCTTCAGGTGGGTGAAAATGTGCATCCGGGTGGAGTTCCACCAGAGGAAGAACGGCTTGTCTGCCTTCTTGGCGCGGTCCATGAAACCCAGCGCGGCCACGGTGACTTCGTCATCCACCGTTTCCATGCGTTTCTTGGTCAGCGGACCGGTATCCTCGATCTTGCCGTCGGCAAAGCTGTGGATCACACCGCGCGGGCCGAATTTCTTCTTCATTTCCGGATCTTTGAAATAATCGGGGTGCTCGGGCTCCTCTTCCGCATTCAGGTGGTAGAGGTTGCCGAAGAACTCATCGAAGCCGTGGGCGGTCGGCAGCATCTCATCACGGTCACCCAAGTGGTTCTTGCCGAATTGACCGGTCATGTAACCCTGCGCCTTGAGCAGGGTCGCCAGGGTCGGATCTTCCTTCTTCATGCCTTCGGGTGCGCCGGGCAAGCCGACCTTGGTGAGACCGGTACGAATCGGCGACTGACCCGTAATGAAAGCCGCCCGTCCGGCGGTGCAGCTTTGCTGGCCATACCAGTCGGTGAACTTGGCGCCTTCCTGGGCGATGCGGTCGATGTTCGGGGTTTTGTAACCCATCATGCCCATGTTGTAGGCGCTGACGTTGAATTGGCCAATGTCATCACCCCAGATCACCAGGATATTGGGTTTATCCGAGGCAGCCCGGGTAATCATGGGGACCGCGAGGGCCAGGCCCAGCAGCCAGAGTCGGCGGGTGGTCGTGGATGCTTTCATGAATGGGAGGTCTCCTTGTGGAATGGATCAGTCAATGATGGGCAAAGCCGGCCGGCATTATAGGACAAAAGCCGTGTTTCAAAAGGTGGCCTGTAAACCCATGGCGACATGGGTGTTCATGATTGAGCCGGAACTGACATTCTCCGAGCGCCGGGAATGCTGAACAGGGTGTCGTACACTAAATGAGAGCGCACTTTCCTCTAACCTGCCCCAAGCGATCATCAGAAGTCGTCCATTGAAATCCATGAGCCCTGAACCATTCATCGCCAACTGGAAAGCTAACGCCCTCCCCAAGCGGGCCGGCGCACAGCCGTTGTTCAGCGACCTCTGCGAATGGCTGGGCGTCGACAAACCAAGTGACTCGGACAACTATTGCTTCGAACGGGGTGCCAAAAAGACTGGTGAGGGCGGGGCCGATCGAGTGAGCTACTGGTTCGAGAAAGCCCGCGCCCACGTCGCCGCCGGAGCAGGCCATAGCCAGCCGGTGGTCGTGATTCATCCGCTGAATCAGGCGCGGACGGACCAAACGGTTGGCAGGAAAAAGCCGTGAGTTACCAACCGCGCGATTTCATCGAAACCCGGAACGGACTGGTTTTTGCCGTGGTCGATGAGCAGATCGAGCAGGGCCGTGTGCTGAGCTTTCTCCGCTATCGGTACGAGGGGGGCAATCCGGTCAAGCTGGGCACGGAGCAGGCGAACGCCTGGTTGGCGGCGCACGATCCCGACACACTGTTCGAATCCACTCGTCTCGCCGCCCGGCTGCATGGTGTGCGGGTGGAGGCTATTCATCAGCATCACCGGCCCCGCGAGCGGGCGGCGGAGCTGGCGCTTGCGCCGTCAGGGGATGCACTGGAACTCAAGGCACAACGGTGCCTCGCCATTTTTCGGGCAGGGGGTGTGCCGTTGTCGAGTGTGGGTATCACCGGTTCGCTGCTGATCGGCGCCCAGCATCCGGCCTCGGATCTGGATTTCGTGATGTATGACCGGACCGACTTTCATCGAGCGCGGCAGGTGGTGAGAGCGGCCATCGCGGCGGGCGACTTGACCGAGCTGGCGGCGGACGACTGGCGCGCAGCCTATGAGCGGCGCGGCTGTGACTTGAGTTTTGCCGAATACCTGTGGCACGAGCGGCGCAAGCTCAACAAGGGGCTATGCGACGGGACCAAGTTCGACATCACGTTGGTGGAGGATCGCCCTGAGCCGCCGGCCGGCCCGCTTCACAAACGCGGAATGATCTCGCTGACCGCCCAGGTCACGGATGCGAGCAAGGCGTTTGATTTTCCGGCTCGCTACCGAGTGGCCCATCCCGAGGTCGGCGAGGTGCTGAGCTTTAGTCATACTTACGCGGGTCAGGCATTGGCGGGCGAATGGGTAGAGATGTCCGGTCAGCTGGAGCAAACCGAGGCTGGCGCGCAGCGGATCATCGTGGGCTCAACCCGCGAAGCGCCCGGCGAATTCATCAAGGTCCGCCGCATGCTCCCCGCATTCTCCGCCGTCATCTTCGACATGGACGGGCTGGTGCTGGACTCGGAGACGACCTACTGTGGTGCCTGGCGCAAGGCGGCGGCTGCCTTCGGTCATGAGCTGGATGACGCGTTTTTCGAAAGCCTGTTTGGGCGCCATGCCGATGATGTGGTGGAGGCGCTGGCCGAACGGCTAGGGCCGAGTTTCAATCGGGAGACCTTCTTTAACGCTGCCGAGCGGCACTGGTTCGAGCATATCGAAACGCATGGTATTCCCCGGATGCCGGGGATCGAGTCCCTGTTGGCGAGCTTCCGCGAGGCATCCATCCCTTTCGCGCTGGCCACCAACAGTGATGGCCATTACGCCCGACTCTGTCTGGAGCGGGGGGGGCTGCACGACGCCTTTCCGGTCATGGTTACCCGCGATCAGGTCGCGCTGGGCAAACCGGAGCCGGATGTGTTCCTGGAAGCCGCCCGCCGCCTAAACGTCGACCCGGCTGCCTGCCTGGTGCTGGAAGATTCGGAGACGGGTTTGATGGCCGCCCGGGCGGCGGGCACCCAACCGATTCTGATTCAGCGGCGGGAGGATTTACGAGCCCGGCTTGAACCGCTGGCAAAGTTGGCATTATTTTCGCTAGAGGATTTGGTGGATTTCATCAAGTCTCATCCCTAGCCAACGCTTTACACCCGCAGGAATCCAGTGGGCTGATGCCAAAGCAGGGGCTTGCTATATTGTTATACTTTGTTATAAGTGGCCCATGAAAACGGTGACATGGAAGCCAAGGGCTCTCAAACAGCTAAAAAAGCTGGGCGATAAGGCCATCCAGGGACGAATTCTGGCGGCAACGGCGGGATTGTCGGATTTTCCTGCAACTCCGGGCATCAAGGCATTGACCAGGCATACCACCGAATATCGTCTCCGAGTCGGCGATTACCGGATTCTGTTCAATGTGTTTGAAGCGATCGAAGTGGTGAGCATTGAAGAAGTGAAGAAGTGAGGAAGCGAGATGAGCGCTCATACTGATTACCAAACCATCCACCATGATGGAAAACCGGCGTTTGTTCTGGTACCCGTGGCCGAGTTTGAACGCATCAAGCCGCTGCTGGAGCGTGACGCGATCAGCGATGTGATACCACAAGCGGTCGTCGAAGCGCATGTGTTGAATGACATCCCTCTGATCCGTGCCTGGCGCGAGCACCTTGGCCTGACGCAAGAAGAGTTGTCGGCCAAGGCCGGCATGGCTCAATCCGCGCTGGCACGACTGGAGCGTGGCACTAGCAAGCCTCGGACCGCCACGTTTGCTGCGTTAGCGAATGCAATGGGTCTGACCGTGACTCAACTGCAAGGCTGATAGCCTTCGATCACTTGAATCATCCATGAAATACAACGACCTGCGCGACTTCATCCAGCATCTGGAAGCTATCGGCGAGCTGAAGCGAATTGCCTACGAGGCTGATCCGCACCTGGAGATCACCGAAATTTGCGACCGGACCCTGAAGGCCGGTGGCCCGGCGCTGCTGTTCGAGAACCCCAAGGGCTACAACGTGCCGCTGTTGGGCAATCTGTTCGGCACACCAGAACGGGTAGCGCTGGGCATGGGCCAGGACTCGGTGGCAGCCTTGCGCGAGGTCGGCCGGTTACTGGCGTTCCTCAAGGAGCCGGAGCCGCCCAAGGGCTTCCGCGACATATTCGACAAGCTGCCGATGTTCAAGCAGGTGCTGAACATGCCGGCCAAGACCGTGCGCCATCCGCCCTGTCAGGAGGTGGTACTGGCCGGCGACGAGATTGACCTGGGCCGTTACCCGATCCAGACCTGTTGGCCGGGCGATGCCGGGCCGCTGATTACCTGGGCGCTGGTCATCACGCGGGGACCGAACAAGGAACGGCAAAACCTGGGGATCTATCGCCAACAGGTCATTGGCAAGAACAAAACCATCATGCGCTGGCTGGCGCATCGCGGCGGGGCGCTGGATTTCCGCGATTGGCAAGAAGCCCGCCCCGGCGAGCCGTTCCCGGTGGCGGTGGCGCTGGGCGCTGACCCGGCCACTATTCTCGGCGCGGTGACGCCGGTGCCTGATTCGTTGTCGGAATATGCTTTTGCCGGCCTGTTGCGCGGCTCGAAAACCGAGGTGGCCAAGTGCCTGACCTCCGATCTCCAAGTGCCGGCCAGCGCCGAGATCGTGCTGGAGGGCTTCCTCTATCCGGGCGACATGGCACCGGAAGGCCCGTTCGGCGACCATACCGGCTATTACAATGAGGTCGACGAATTCCCGGTCTTCACCATCGAGCGCATCACCCAGCGTAAGGACCCGATTTACCACAGCACTTACACCGGCCGACCGCCGGACGAGCCGGCCGTGCTGGGCGTGGCGCTGAATGAGGTGTTCGTGCCGATCCTGCAGAAGCAGTTTCCCGAGATCGTCGATTTCTATCTGCCACCCGAGGGCTGCTCCTACCGTCTGGCCGTGGTCAGCATGAAGAAACAGTATCCCGGCCATGCCAAGCGCGTGATGTTCGGTGTATGGAGTTTCCTGCGCCAGTTCATGTACACCAAGTTCGTCATCGTCGTGGACGACGATGTGGATGCCCGCAACTGGCAAGATGTGATCTGGGCCATCACGACGCGCATGGACCCGGCCCGGGACATGACGCTGATCGACAACACGCCGATCGATTACCTCGACTTCGCCTCGCCGGTGTCCGGCATGGGCTCCAAGGCCGGCTTCGACGCTACCAACAAATGGCCGGGCGAAACCACCCGCGAGTGGGGCCTGCCCATCGTCATGGACGCCGATATCCAACAGCGAGTGGATGCGATTTGGGCGAAGTTAGGGATTTGATGGCTGAGTTCACGTGATCGCCTCTTGCCACCGGCGGATCACTCAAAAGGCTTCGCGGATGGGTGGAGCCTAATAGCAAAATCCATAGGCAAGGCCGCCAAGACCGAATATCGAATTGAGGCTTTCCGAAAATGCAACACCACCATCCGTTCAGCTTGCATGCCAAGGTCATGCGGCTGGACCAACTGCATGCTCTCTGGAGTCCAGTGGACCTCCGCTGGACTTGGGATCGTCGCCTGATGACTACGGCCTTTCCCCCACCCTGCCCCTGCAATTCGGGCATCCTGAGTCTTGCTGCATGAAAAGTCTAATTGGTATCACATTCGTTATCGGCCTTGTGGTCGCGATCAGCGGCGAAGCCGAGGAATTGCTGGTTGAGCACCTCGACGAGCTGGTGATCGACGATCGTCTCAC
>JBILGM010000077.1:0-7726 GCA_044351045.1 Methylococcaceae bacterium
GAGGAGCACCAGCCTTTCTTATGCCTGTCGTTTTCTCGCGATGATTAAGGGGGTCTGGCAGAAAATGCCCTTGAAAATCCCGGAATCAATGGGCCGGGGAAGTCTCAGATAGTTCGGTACGTAACAGCGCCCAAGTCCGTGTGTTCGACTGAGACAAACATCAGTGTAAGAACAAGATCGGACTGATCGAAGCCAGAGAATTTTCCGCTTCGGTAGGCCTCATGCTTGAAGGCAGAGTCCTTGAGAAGTCGACCAAGACAGAGGTCAAGCGTCGCGACTGCGGAGCATGGCAGTAAATCAAGCCCTAAAACAGCGCTAAAGCTCCTGCGGCGAATTCAGCAACACAAGGCAACGTTCGGCTCGAATGAATTTACGGGAACTAGCAACACCACGCGCGAACAGTTCGATATCTTTGCAGCGCTTGGAGTTGCGGCACCGAAATAACGTTTGTAGTAGCATTTTTGAAGGTGGGCGCCCTCAGAATTCTAGGGTTACGGAACCAACTGTCTAAACTGGGGGTCACGGGAATGCGGTTGGAAATCGCGGCGTTCGTGTCATGCCTCCGATTTGGGTAGTAAGCTTATAGATTGGGCCTTGTGTCGCTCAATCAGAGCGTAGGCAGAATGGTTGTGGATGGATTCGAAATTCTCCGATTCGACCGTATAGGCCAGTATGCGCGGCTCAGCGTCCAAGTGGGCGGCGACATCGCGCACCATGTCCTCCACAAACTTGGGGTGGTCGTAGGCGTATTCGGTGACGTATTTCTCGTCAGGGCGCTTGAGCAGGCCATAAATGGGCGAGGACGCTTCCGCCTCCACCCACTCGATCAATTCCTCGATCCATACGAAACCGCAGGTCGCCACGGTCACAGTTACATGGGAACGCTGATTGTGGGCACCGCGCTCGGAAATCGCTTTCGAGCAGGGGCACAGGCTGGTCACAGGCACCACCACTCGCAACCGGGTTTGCGGCTGATCGCCGCTGATTTCTCCAAGGAAGGTGACTTGGTAATCCACCAGACTTTTCACCCCCGTGACCGGTGCGGCCTTTTCGACGAAATAGGGGAAAGCCATCTCGATATGTCCGGTTGTGGCATCCAGTCGCGCAACCATTTCCGCTAACATTTCCTTGAAAGAGGTGACGCTGATTTCGCGATCATGGCCGTTGAGAATTTCCACAAAGCGAGACATGTGAGTGCCCTTGAAGTCGTGGGGCAGATGCACGGTCATGTCGAATCGGGCGGTGGTGTGCTGCTCACCAACGGCGCGGTCTCGCACCCTAACCGGGTGCAGGATGCCCTTGATGCCCACCTTGTCTATGGGAATACGGCGGACATCGGCCCGTCCCTGCACGTCTTCGACAACGAGGGCTTTGGAGGAATGGGTGGATATAGCGGGATGGGTCATGGTGTGTTGTGAGAGAGTAATTCGGTTAGTGCAAGCGGACGGCATTCGGTTCTACGTTTCCGCCGAGTGCTGCCACCAGTTCTTCAGCCAGCCAACTCACCGGTCCGTCGGTGATAAGTACCAATCGGCTACGATGGTCGGCGGAGGCGCGGGCCGGCAATATTACCGGCGGATAGAGCCGGCCTGAGGCGCCGTGAACAGCAACCGGTTCGAAGCGGTCGGGCAGGTAGACAATACCCTTCACCCTCACCAGGGAGGGGTGCCGAGATAAGAGCTGATTAAGAATGCTTTCAAGTCTAGCCCAGGGTATGTGGCCTAACAGATTCAGGGAAACGCTATAAAAGCCATGGTCCGGGCCGATGGTGCCGTCTGGAACCCTGCGATAGGCGACTGGCGCAGGCAGGTCGGAAAGTTCAAGTTCGCCCCATAGAGCACGTAGCTTTGGGATGGTCGGGGCAAGTTCCGCCAGCCGCGCTTCCACGCGAGCGAGGGTAGCGGCGTCAGCCAGATCAGTCTGGGTCAATACCAAGGCATCGGCCCAGGCCACCTGGGCCTCCGCTTCGGGAAAGCGGGCGAGGGTGTCCAGCGCCGAGGGGACTGCCAGCGTGGCTATGACGGCGTCGAGTTGATAGCGTGCTTCCAACCAGCGGTCCCGTAGCAGAGTGTCCAGCACAGGCTCCGGGCTAGCGACGCCGCTGGTTTCGATAATGACCCGCCCGAATTCCGGCGCGCCCGGTTTGCCCCATGCCATCCGGATATTTTTCAGCACCGGCGCCAGCGAACTCCGCACCTGACAGCATAGACATCCGCCAGCGAGGGTCATGAGCGGTAGTTCTTCCGACTCGATAAAGTGCTGGTCCACGGGTGTAGTGCCAAACTCGTTGATGAGCACGGCAGCGCGCGGCCCATCGCGGAGCAATCGGTTGAGAAGGGTGGTCTTACCGCTGCCGAGAAAGCCGGTGAGGACCACGACAGGCAGACGATTCATCTCTCTCATAGGCGATCCAGTGTTAGCGGCAAAGGCCGAGACTGTTCTCTCCAAGGCCGATGCGAGCGATCTACTGCGCCGCTCCCAGCATCGCCCTTGTCCCAGAAGCAAACTCTGGAACGTGACCAGTAACAGACCTGCCCTGTCTTTGGAGTTTCAGTCGGAGCCTTTCGGTTCATCCATGTAAGCATGAGCACTTCACAAGTGTCATATTGATTTGCGACGGCAGACAGGAGTCCCTCTCTAACGAGAGGCAGACGATCGAAAATTCTCGCCCACGGAAGACCGACACCAACCCATAATCCTTCGGCCTGCTCAATCATGGGGGGTTGTGATTGGTTTACGGCTCAAGTCATGTTTCGCCTGACGGAACCAATGTATGACATCACGCCAATGCTGGTCGCCACAAAGCCTGCGAAATCGGATGGTTTCTTCGGTTTCACTTTGACTTAGCGCGGCAAGACGTTCTGTAATGTATTCCAGACTGAGAGGGATGCCGCATTTAATGGTGATGCATTCATGCCACTCTGCGTAATCCGTTGGAATGATCTTTTTCGAATCCATGTTTAGGACCTGTAGGCGCGTTTGCGGAGTTCTCGTAGTTGCTGAGCTTCGATCGTCAATCGGGCCATGGGACTCGCCAATAAACGTGGCAGACCTATCGGTTCTCCAGTGTCCTCACAAAAGCCATAAGTGCCGGCTTCAATGCGAAGAAGCGCGGCATCGATCCGATTCAATAGCTTGCTTTCCCGATGGCGCAACCTGAGCAAGATGGCCTGTTCTTCTTCACGACTGGCCTGATCAGCAGGATCAGCCACACCACTTGTGGTGGCAAGTCCAGGCCAGAGAGAGTCCAGATCCTGCAGACAGGTTGAACGCATTTCCCGAAGCATCTCTTCAAAATAGGCCAATTGCAGCGGGTTCATGTATTCATCATCAGCCATGGCTAACAGTTCAGACTCGGTCGGCAATTGAGTGACGGCTGAATCGGTTGATACTCTAATTCCCACGCTCAAGCGCTCCGCAGCGATTGAGTGACAAATCGTCCCCCAGTCTCGGTGTCAACCACCGCTTCGGTGACCGCAAAATGGTCGAGGGACAAACTGTAGAATCGGTCAAAGTAAGTCTGAATTTCCCGCTCGATGTGGCGATCGAACTCCGGTTGGATGATCTGGGCGGTCCCGGGCCGGCGATGGATGATCTGGCCGGCCTTTACCACCAGTTCCCCGTGTTTGAACACCAAGTCGGCAGCTGCGAACATCTCGGCCTGATTTGGTTGATCTGTGTAAACCGCAATATCGGCTACGGCACCCGGACGCAGATGACCGCGGTCCGTCAGCCCCATCAACCGTGCGGCTGCACTGCGAGTCATGACGGCAATCTCATGCAGCGAAAATTCCTTTTTCAAATCCTTGAGGAGTGTCAAAGGGATCACATCCGGATGCACTTGTTCCAGATACTCCAGCCGGTATGGGTAATCCATGAGCAACCTGAACAACTCTGGATAACGCGTGAAGGGCGCGCCATTCGGGTGATCAGTCGTGAAAAATACCCTGGCCGGATCATCCGCCAACAGGAATATCTCCAGACCGATGGCCCATTGCAGGCTGTTGACGAAACTTTTTTCACGGTATCGATAAGGCACGACACCACCGCCACCGTCACACTCGGCATCCCAGGCTACCCACTTGTTGGGGTTAGCGTCGCCGCGGCGGTTGAATTGGCCAATCACATCGCCGGAGATGGTGACGGTCTTGCCGAACAATACCTGGCCAACGTCCATCGTGATATTGGGGTGACGGCGAAACGTCTCCAACAAACGAGCGGCGGCGGATGAGAAACCGCGAGGACCCTCAGCTCCATAGCCATAGAACTGGATATGGGCAAGATGCATGGGTAGCCCCTGAGCCGCTTCCATGGTGGCGAGAGCGGTTTCGACGTTGCCCGGTGTGCCCAAATTGTTACAGTGAACATGAATGGGGTGAGGGACACCCAGTTCGACAACGGCTCGCTGGAGTACTCCCAGTATGCGCCGTGAACTCACCCCATAATAGGGCACTTCATCATCAAGACCGAAGCTCCGAACATTCCATTTGAAGGCATTGGCGCCACCCGCATTGATGACTTTCACCCCCAGACAGCGGGTGGCGTGAAGGGTCCAGGCCACGTAGTCATTGATCTGGGTCTGACTTGCGCCTCCGCGTAATTGCCGGAGCAGGAAGTCGTCGCTGCCGAGGATGGCCAGACCAGCCGTGTCAATGATGGGGATGTCGGCCATCTGTAAATGGGCATCGAGGGCATTGGCGGGCAACACCGCCGGTTCCACCACGGTGGTGTACCCCATGCGCGCATAACGGTACCCGGTTTCTATTGTCGACCAGCGGGCTGTCTCATTGTCGTGCCCCCATCGTGCGGCAATGAAAGTGCGGTGTTGTTCGGGCAGGAGTACTCGAGCGGTATTGGCGTTGCCCCCGGCAATATGACTGTGGATATCAATGGCACCGGCCATGATGATCTTGCCCGAGACATCATATTCAGCATCAAAGCGGATGCCGGGATCAGGATTGTCGATGAGCCTGTCATCCTTGATGAATAGGTCCCGTACTTCGCCCCGCCAATCTTGGTCTGGATCGAAGACCCGGCCGCCCTTCAGTCTGATGAGCATGGTGCTAGAGCAGATCCAGGGTCAACAGTAACCGTCTTGGGTCCTGAAGGGTCGGCCGAGGCGACCGGTGCACTGCGCCGCGGCCCTCGTTGCCCTCCCAAAGTTCCCCTTTGAGAAGACCTATGGCAAAAGAAGGTATGGACTGGATGGCGGCCGAATTGGAATTGAGGATCAGTCCAGAGGTCTCATCGGGTTGGCCGCAGGCTCCGCTACCCAGTTTTTCCCGATTGATGGCTATTTCTGGCAGCCACTCTGTGCCAGGTCCTCCATAGGTGCAAACCATTCGAACCGGGACTCTGTCGACATGAAATCGCGGGCACATCGCCTTGTCCAAACTCCGCAACCGCAGACCCAAGTTATCTGAGTCGAACAGGTCGCGAAAGACGCCAATGAGGAATTCCACATCGCCCAGCCAAGCCTCAGCGCCGGGCAAAGCCTGAAGATCATCGGGTAATAGCTTCTCCACAGCCGGGTTTTCGCTCCCCAAAATCAGCTCCCTCTCTAATGAGCGATTGGTCAATAAAAGCCGGGAAACAAATTTGCTTATGCCGGGGGGAGTGCGCCGACGTGCTACGCAAAGGTTAATATCCGGCTCATAGATGAGTGTGAGATCGGCCAGGTTATCGCTCTCTATGCCGCGAGGATGGGACGCAACTTCAGTTAGGTAGACGAGACTGGACATACTAGTTACTTGCGGGTAATCGAAATCATAAAATGGCGGTCAGTTGCTCAAAAGCGACGACCGATTTCATCAGCCCGATGCCAATGCCAAAAGAAAAGACCTGTCCCCATTGAGGGACTGCTACGCGCGATTGCAGGGCCGGTATCAAGTCGGAGGCAGCAATGTAGATGAACCCTCCAGCAGCCAAGGGCAGAAGCAGGGTCAATGAGGACTCGGCAATGCGGCCTAATAATAGAGTGGTCGTGATGCCGAGTAGCACACTGAGCGAACAGTAAAAGTTGTAAAGGATCGCCATGCGGGGCGGATAGCCGCCCTGGATCAAGGCGCCGACGTCTCCGATCTCCTGCGGTATTTCATGTGCGATGATCGCCAGGGTGGTAGTCATACCGATCCAGGGATCGCCCCAGAAACTTCCGGCAATCAGAATGCCGTCAATGAAGTTATGCACGGCATCACCGATCAGGTTCATTCGCGCCATCGGCTGAACGGTGGAGGGACCCCGGCCATGGCTGATAGTGTGGTCATGTCGCCAGCGCACCAGCTTTTCCAGTACGAAGAATAAAAACAGCCCCCCCCAGCACGGCCAGACATACCTCGCCCACATCGCCATGTCGGGCAACAGCGTCGGGTATCAAATGAATGAAGGCATCACCCAGCAACACGCCGACGGCCAAACCCACGAGGTTAGGCACGAGTCTTTCCAATTGGGAGGGTGTAAGCCAGAGCACAAAAACACCAGAGAATGCCACCGCGCTGACAGCTAACCCGGCCCCCAGTGCCGGCAGGGCGATTGCGAGCAGGCTTGTTGAAGTCTGCATGTTTCAGTCTCCGATGGTCGGCCAGGCTGGAAAGCGATCTTCATAGTGCCGCCAAGCCTCTGGACCTTCGGCCAACTCCTCATCGGTCAGCAAGCAGGTATCCAGCTCAAGCCGCAGGGTAGGCTCATGCAATTGCTGGCCGATAAAGACCAGTTCTTGTCGCCTATCACCATAGGGCTCTGCCCAATCCTGTCTGATCTCCGTGAGAATCAAGGGATCATCCGGCCAGTTTTCGGGCGGGACGTCTGCCCACCAGCGACCCGCTGCGGCATGGTGCATGATGCCGCCGGCCTGTGACCAAGTGCCGGCCATGGCATGGCGGGAAGCAAGCCAGAAATAGCCTTTTGAGCGTAAGAGTGTGCCGTTGTCATGCCCGCCTTCATGCAAGAAGCGATGAAACCGCCCTGGATGAAAGGGTCGACGTGCCCGATAGCTGAACGCGTGAATACCATACTCATCGGTTTCCGGAAGGTGCTCGCCGCGCATTTCCTTCATCCAGCCAGGCGCCTGCTCGGCTTTGTTGAAGTCAAACAAATGGGTGTCAAAGACGGTCGCCAATGGCACCTGGCCCATCACCATGGGCTGAATCTGGGCGTCTGGATTGAGTTTTTGCAGGATCGCGGTCAGGCTTCGCAATTCATCGGTGCCGACCAGGTCGGCCTTGCTAATCAGGATGACATTGGCAAACTCCACCTGATCTGCCAGCAAATCAGCCAGATTTCGGGTGTCTTCTTCACCCATGGATTGACCGATTTCACCCAGGTCGGGTGCATCCAAATAATGCTGCATGAAGTTGACGGCATCGACGACTGTGACCAAGGTGTCCAGTCGGGAAAGATCCGACAGGCTTTGGCCTTCCTCATCGCGGAAAGTGAAAGTTTCGGCAATGGGCAGCGGTTCGGCGATGCCGGTCGATTCGATGACGAGATAATCGAAACGGCCTTCCTTAGCGAGTTTGCCAACCTCGATAAGCAAATCCTCACGCAGTGTGCAGCAAATGCATCCGTTGCTCATTTCAACCAGTTTTTCCTCGGCACGGTTGAGCTGAATTTCATTGCGAACCAATGCAGCGTCAATATTGATCTCGCTCATGTCATTGACAATGACGGCGACGCGTCGATTTTCTCGGTTGGCAAGAATGTGGTTGAGGAGAGTGGTTTTGCCCGC